>JAZKFQ010000011.1:0-72090 GCA_040386375.1 Pseudomonadota bacterium | reverse complement strand
CTCTCCTCGCTTGGAGAGAGTGGATCACAACCGATTTGTTTTGTCTAAACCCTCTAAGATCCTCATCATCGGCGCCAATGGCCAGATCGGCACCGAGCTGGCCGAGGCCCTGGCCCAACGCCATGGTGACGCGGCCGTGGTCACCAGCGACCTGGCGCCGCAGGGCCGCGTGCCCGGCCTGCGCCACGAGGCGCTGGACGTGACCGACGCCGCCGCGCTGGCGGCCGTGTTCAAGCGCCATGGCATCGGCCAGATCTACCTGCTGGCGGCTGCGCTGTCGGCCAGCGGCGAGCAGCACCCGCAATGGGCGTGGACGCTGAACATGACCGGCCTGCTCAACGTGCTGGAGCTGGCGCGCACCGTGAAGCTGCAGCGCGTGTTCTGGCCCAGCAGCATCGCCGCCTTCGGCCCCGGCACGCCGGCGCAGGCGCCGCAGCACACGGTGATGGACCCCGGCACGGTCTATGGCATCAGCAAGCTGGCGGGCGAACGCTGGTGTGCCTGGTACCACGCCAAGCACGGCGTGGACGTGCGCAGCCTGCGCTATCCCGGCCTGATCAGCTGGAAGACGGCGCCGGGCGGTGGCACCACCGACTACGCCGTCGACATCTTCCACGGCGCCTTGAAGGTCGGCCGCTACACCAGCTTCCTGCGCGCCGACACCCGGCTGCCGATGATGTACATGCCCGACGCCATCCGCGCCACGCTGGCCCTGATGGATGCGCCGGCCGGCGCCATCACCGAGCGTGGCAGCTACAACCTGGCGGGGGTCAGCTTCACGCCGGCCGAGATCGCGGCCGAGATCGCGCGCCAGGTGCCGGGCTTCCAGCTGGATTGCCAGCCCGATTTCCGCCAGGCGATTGCCGACAGCTGGCCGCAGGCCATCGACGACAGCCTGGCACGGCGTGACTGGGGCTGGGCGCCCCGGTTCAACCTGCCGGCCATGGTGGCTGACATGCTGGCCGAGCTGCGGCCGCGCCTGCTGCGCTGAGGCCGGCGGCCTGACTCAGGCCAGCGCGGCGCGCAGGGCGGCCAGCAGGTCGTCAGGCACCTCGGACTGCAGGCTGTGGCCCGAGGGCAGCAGCACGGTGCGGGCCTTCAGCGCCGCCGCCAGTTCGCGCGTGGCACGTGGTGGTGTCATCTGGTCGGCGCTGCCCAGCACCAGGGTGGCCTGGGCCGCCACCTTGGCGGCAGCCTCCAGTCCACCGGCATAGGCATCGCAGACGCTGAAATCATGGTGGAACAGGTTGACCGCGCAGCCCGTCGCGTTCGGCCCGGCCAGCGTGCGCCGCATCAGCACCCGGTTGCTGCCGTGCAGCCACATGCCGGGGCCGGGGTAGCTGGGCTTGGCGGCCAGCGTGCTGATGGAAAACGCGTTGACCATGTCGATGGCCTTCAGCGGCGCGTCGCGCGCGGTGTTGAGCAGTGCCTCGGACACCTTCATCGGGTAGGCCGTGCCCACCATCACCAGGCGGCCGACCAGGTCCGGTGCGCGGGCGGCCGCTTCCAGGCCGATCAGCGAGCCCATGCTGTGGCCCACCAGGGTGGCTTGTCCCGGCGCTTTCACCCCGGCGGCGGCCAGCAGGGCCAGCAGCCAGTCGGCCGTGGCTTCCACCGACGGCAGCACCGGGCCGGCGCTCTGGCCGTGGCCGGGCAGGTCGAGTGCCAGCACGCCGTAGCCGTGGTGGGCGCACCAGCGCGCCAGCAGGGTCCACACGCTGTGGTCGTGCAGGGCACCGTGGATGAAGACCACGCAGGGCAGGCTGGGGTCGAATGCCTTGCCGCCGGTGTAGACATGGGCGGCTTGGCCGTTGACTGCGAAGTTCATGCTGCCTTCTCCGCCACCTTCAGCGCCCGCTTCAGGTCGTCGATCAGGTCGGCTGCATCCTCCAGGCCGATGGACAGCCGGATGGTGCCGGGGCCGATGCCGGCCCGGGCCAGGGCCGCGTCGTCCATGCGGAAATGGGTGGTGCTGGCAGGGTGGATCACCAGGGACCGGCAATCGCCCACATTGGCCAGGTGGGAGAAGATCTTCAGCGCCTCGATGAAGGCCACACCCTGGGCGCGCGAGCCCTTGATGTCGAAGCTGAACACCGCGCCGCAGCCGCGTGGCAGCAACTGCTTGGCCAGCGCATGGCTGGGGTGGGATTCCAGCTCCGGGTAGCCCACGCGCGACACCATGGGGTGCGCGGCCAGCATCTCGACGACCTGGCGGGTGTTTTCCACATGGCGTGCCATGCGCAGCGGCAGGGTCTCGATGCCCTGCAGGATCAGCCAGGCGGTGTGCGGGCTCATGCAGGCGCCGAAGTCACGCAGGCCCTCACGCCGGGCGCGCAGCAGAAAGGCGCCCACCGTGCTCTCCTCGCTGAACACCATGCCGTGGAAGCCGTCGTAGGGCTGGCTCAGTTCGGGGAAACGGCCCGATGCGGCCCAGTCGAAGGCACCGCTGTCCACCAGCAGCCCACCCACCACCGTGCCATGGCCCGACAGGAACTTGGTGGCCGAGTGGAAGATGAGGTCCGCGCCGTGGTCGAAGGGCTTCAGCAGCCAGGGCGGGGTGAAGGTGGAATCCACCAGCAGCGGCAGCCTGGCGTCGTGGGCGATGGCGCTGATGGTGGGGATGTCCAGCACGTCCAGCCCCGGGTTGCCCAGGGTCTCGCCGAACAGCAGCCGGGTCTCGGGCCGGATGGCGGCGCGCCAGGCGTCCACATCACCCGGCTGCACAAAGGTGGTGCTGATGCCGAAGCGGCGCAGGGTGTAATCCAGCAGATTGTGCGAACCGCCGTAGAGCGCGCTGCTGGCCACGATGTGGTGGCCGGCCCCCGCCAGGGTGGCGATGGCCAGGTGCAAGGCCGCCTGGCCGCTGGCCGTGGCGATGGCGCCGGCGCCGCCCTCCAGGGCGGCGATGCGCTCTTCCAGCACCGCCGTGGTGGGGTTGCTGATGCGGCTGTAGACATGGCCCGAGCGCTCCATGTTGAACAGCGAGGCGGCATGCTCGCTGCTCTGGAACACGAAGCTGGTGCTCAGGTGGATGGGCGTGGCGCGCGCGCCTGTTGTGGGGTCAGGCGTGGCGCCAGCGTGCAGCGCCAAGGTGTCGAATCCGGGGTCGCTGTAACCAGCCATGTTGCAATGCGTGCCGCATGGCGCGCCAGGGTGTTGTGTGTCTGGATTGTGTGCTATGTTTTTCCATCCGCCCCGCGGCACACCGGGCGCATCACCCCAGGAGAATCCCCATGAAAGTCAGCGACATCCTTCGTGTCAAGGGCAGCACGCTGTTCACCGTGTCGCCCACCCAGCCCTTGTCCGAGGCGGTGGAAACCATGGCCCAGCACGACATCGGCTCGCTGGTGGTGATGGAGTACGGTGATCTGGTGGGCATGCTCACCTTCCGCGAGGTGATCGCCGGCATCTGCAGGAACAACGGCGCGGTGGGCGCGCTCAGCGTGCGCTCGGTGATGGACGACGCCCCGCTGACCTGCACGCCGGAGACCGAGATCGACGAGGTGCGCCGCATGATGCTGGGCCGCCACGCCCGCTACATGCCGGCGCTGGATGGCAAGACGCTGATGGGCGTGATCTCCTTCTACGACGTGGCCAAGGCGGTGGTGGACGGCCAGGATTTCGAGAACCGCATGCTCAAGGCCTACATCCGCGACTGGCCGCAAGAAGAAGAGGGCGCGGATTCCCCGAAACTGTGACCCCCCCGAAGCGCCTTCGGCGCTCCCCCCAGGGGGCGCTGCTGGCGGCTCGGCAAAGCCGGTTCCGCGGCGGCCGCTTGAAGGTGCGATGCACTGCGACAATCCCAGGCCCGGTGATGTCAGTCACCGGGCCTTCGACTTTCTGGACGAGCCCACCATGCCCGGCAGCACCTTCGGCACCCTGTTCTGCGTCACCAACTTCGGCGAGAGCCATGGCCCGGCCATCGGCTGCGTGATCGACGGCTGCCCACCCGGCCTGGCCCTGGGCGTGGACGACATCCAGCCCGAGCTGGACCGCCGCCGCCCCGGCACCAGCCGCCATGTCACCCAGCGCAGCGAGGCCGACCAGGTGGAGATCCTGAGCGGCGTGTACGAGGGCCTGACCACCGGCACGCCGATCTGCCTGCTGATCCGCAACACCGACCAGCGCAGCAAGGACTACGGCAACATCCTCGACACCTTCCGCCCCGGCCATGCCGACTACACCTACTGGCGCAAATACGGCCTGCGGGATCCACGCGGTGGTGGCCGCTCGTCGGCGCGCCTCACGGCCCCCACGGTGGCCGCCGGCGCGGTGGCGCGCAAATGGCTGCAACAGCAGTTCGGCACCCGCTTCAGCGGCTGGATGAGCCAGCTGGGCGACATCCCCATCCCGTTCGAGGACGCCGCCCAGATCCCGCTGAACCCCTTCTACGCCCCCAACGCCGGCATCGTGCCGCAGCTGGAGGCCTACATGGACGAACTGCGCAAGGCCGGCGACAGCTGCGGCGCGCGCATCGAGGTGCGGGCCCACGGCGTGCCGCCCGGCCTGGGTGAACCGCTGTACGACCGGCTGGACGCCGACATCGCCTTCGCGATGATGGGCCTGAACGCCGTCAAGGGCGTGGAGATCGGCGACGGCTTCGGCGTGGTGGCCCAGCGTGGCAGCCACCATGGCGACGAGCTGTCACCCGAGGGCTTCGCCAGCAACCACGGTGGTGGTGTGCTGGGCGGCATCAGCACCGGCCAGGACCTGGTGGTGCGCATCGCCATCAAGCCCACCAGCTCCATCCGCACGCCCAAGGCCAGCATCGACCGCGCCGGTGCGCCCACCCAGGTGGAGACCTTCGGCCGCCACGACCCCTGCGTGGGCATCCGCGCCACGCCCATCGCCGAAAGCCTGCTGGCCCTGGTGCTGATGGACCATGCCCTGCTGCACCGCGCCCAGTGCGGCGACGTGCGGCTGGACACGCCGGCGGTGCCGGCCCAGGCGCCGGGCCGCATGGCGGCGTCCACCGGCGGGTGAGCCCTGCGCCGGCGCCGGCCGAACGCCCGCTGCGGGCCTTCGCCGGCCTGTGGCTGGCGTACTTCGCCACCATCGGCCTGTTCAACCCCTATGCGCCGCTGTGGTTCCAGGCGCTGGGCATGTCCACCCTGGCCATCGGCGCCATCGCCTCGCTGCAGAGCTGGACCCGGCTGCTGGCGCCCTATGCCTGGAGCTGGGCGGCCGACCACAGCGGCGCCCGGGTGGCGCTGATCCGCCTCGCCGCCGCAGGCTGCCTGCTGGGCGCGCTGGGGCTGGCGCTGGCGCCCTGGCTGTCCACCGGCGCGGCCGGCCAGGCACCCTGGCTCACCCTCTGGCTGATCCCGGCCCTGGTGGCCCTGCTGTTCCTGGCCAACGGCGGCATCGTGCCCCTGGCCGAGGCGGCACTGGCCCAGCTGCTGACCGGCCCCAACGGCCTGGACGCAGCGCGCTACGGCCGGGTGCGCATGTGGGGCTCGGTGGGCTTCATCCTGGCGGTGCTGGCGGCGGGTGTGGCGCTGCAGCCGCTCGGCACGGCCGCCTTTCCCTGGCTGGTGGTGGCGCTGAACCTGGCCCTGGTGGCCATGGCCTGGCGCCTGCCCACGGGCCATGAGGAGCGCCATGTCGGCGTGCCGGCCCCGGCCGTGTTGCCGCTGCTGCGCCAGCCGGCGGTGGCCTGGTTCCTGGTGTCGGTGTTCTTCACCGTGCTGGCCCACACCAGCCTCTACGCTTTCTTCTCGCTGTTCCTGGTGCATGGCGGCCATGGCAAGCAGGCGGTGGGCGCGCTGTGGGCGGTGTCGGTGGCGATGGAGATCCTGTTCTTCCGGCTGCAGGGCCGCTGGTTCAGCCGCCTGCCGCCGCATGGCTGGCTGGCCCTGGCCGCGGGCATGACGGCGCTGCGCTTTGCCGCCATGGCCCTGGCGGGCGCCCAGCTGTGGCTGCTGGTGCTGGCCCAGCTCACCCATGCCATCACCTTTGCCGCCCACCACGCGGCCTGCATCAGCCTGGTCAGCCGGCACTTCCCCGGCCGCTTGCGCGGGCGGGGCCAGGCGCTGTACTCGGCCCTGGGCTACGGGCTGTCGGGCCTGCTGGGCGGGGTGGGCGGCGGCTGGCTGATCGAGCGCTTCGGCTTCGGCACGCTTTACGCCGCGGCCACGCTGGCCGGCTTGCTGGCCCTGGGTTGCGTGGGCCTGGCCTGGCGTGCCGAGCGCCGCTGGCCGGTGGCTGCACCCGGCTGAGCCTGGCGGCGGCTCCCCAGGGCGGCCGATCCGCTCTTGCTGCAGTTGGTCCTCGCCGGACGCATTCCGTCGCATCATGCGCGGCCGGCTGTGGGGCCGAACCTACACTCGCGCCGGTTTTGACGGGGGCAGAGCATGCGCAGACAAGCGTGGATCGCAGTGGGTGGGGTGGTGGTGGTGTTGGCGGCCGGGGCCGCGTGGATGGTGCTGAAGCCGGGCAGCTTTCCGGGCAGCTTGCCAGGGACTGGCGGGCAGGCGGCCGCCAAGGCCGGCCCGGCGGCGTCGGCGCCGCCGCTGCTGGAGTTCCGCGCCAACGAGGTGGTGCGGCCACAGCGCGCCAGCCTGCCGCAGCGCATCGAGTTCTCCGGCCCGCTGGTGGCGCCCAACACCGCCGTGCTGCGCGCCCGCACCAGCGGCACCCTGATCGCCTTGTCGGTGGCCGAGGGCGACCGGGTCAAGGCCGGCCAGCTGCTGGGCCGCATCGACATGGCCGAGCTGGCCCCCCGCATCGCCGAGCGCAACGCCATGCTGGACTCGGCCCGCGCCAGCCTGGACCAGGCCGAGCGCACGCACGCCAGCAACCAGCGGCTGGCGGCGCAGAACTTCATCTCGCCGAATGCGCTGGACAGCTCACGCGCCCAGGTCGACACCGCCCGCGCCGCGCTGGCCGCCGCCCAGGCCACGCTGGACACCACCCGAGTCGGCCAGCGTGATGCAAGCCTGCTGGCGCCGATCGCCGGCATCGTGGCCAAACGCCATGTGCTGCCGGGCGAAAAGGTCTCGACCGAGCAACAGGTGCTGACCATCGTCGACCTGGCCCGGCTGGAGCTGGCGGCCAGCGTGGGCACCCACGAGGTGGCGCGCCTGAGCCCGGGCATGCCGGTGCAGGTGACGGTGGAGGGCCTGGACGCGCCGCTGACCGGCACGCTGGCGCGCATCGCGCCGGCGGCCGAGGCGGGCACCCGCTCCATCGGTGTCACCGTGGCCCTGGCCAATGCGCAGGAGCGGCTGCGTGCCGGCCAGTACGCCATCGGCCGGGTGCTGCTGGCCGATGACCAGCAGCGCCTGCTGCTGCCGGCCACGGCCGTGGGCAGCAGCGCCGGCCAGCACCATGTGTGGGTGGTGGAGGACGGCAGGCTGGCCCGCCGCGCCGTCACCCTGGGCCGGCGCGACGAAGCCGGCGCCCGGGTGGAGGTGCTGCAGGGCGTGGGCCCCGATGCCAGGGTGCTGGGCACCCGTTTCGACAACCTGCGTGAGGGTGGTCTTGCGCGCATCAGCGGCAGCGCCCCGGCCGGTGCGGCCAGCGGCGCTTCCTCGCTGGCCAGTGCGGCCAGTGCCCCGGCGCTGCGCTAGGAGAGCCCCATGTGGATCACCCGCGTCTCGATCAACAACCCGGTGTTTGCCGCCATGGTGATGGTGGCCTTGTGCGTGCTGGGCCTGTTCAGCTATGCCAAGCTGGGCGTGGAGCAGATGCCCGACATCAGCTTCCCCGGTGCCCAGCTCAACGTGCGCTACCCCGGCGCCTCACCCGAGGCGGTGGAGCGGGAGCTGATGAAGCCGCTGGAAGAGGCGGTGAACAGCATCGCCGGTGTCAAGCGCATCACCTCCCGCTCGCGCGAAGGCATCGGCGAGATGAGCATGGAGTTTGCACTGGACGCCGACATGGGCCGCGCGATGCAGGACATCCGCGACCGGGTCTCGGCCGTGCAGGCCAGCCTGCCACGCGACGCCCGTGCACCCACCATCGAGCGCTGGAACAACGACAACGCCCAGCCGGTGGTGGAGATGGCCCTGGTTTCCCCGCAGCGCAGCCCGCGGGAGCTGTCCATCCTGGCCGACGAGACCGTCAGCAAGCGCCTGCAGCGGGTGCCCGGCGTGGCCCGGGTGGACGTGAGCGGGCTGACGGTGCGCGAGGTGCGCATCGACCTGGACCCGGTGCGCCTGCGCAGCTATGGCGTGACGCCGGCCGAGATCGCCAGCGCGCTGAAGGAAGCCAACGCCGACCAGCCGGTGGGCCTGCTCAGCGACACCACGCAGGACGCCCTGCTGCGGGTGGAGGGCCGGGTGCGCGACCCCAAGCAGTTCGAGGCCCTGGTGGTGGCGCGCCGCAACGGCCTGGCGCTGACCCTGGGTGACCTGGGCACCCTGGTGGAGCGCGAGAAGGAGGCCGATTCCACCGCCCGCGTCAACGGCCGGCGCGCCATCAACTTCAGCGTCTTCAAGCAGCAGGACGCCAACATCGTCAACACCGGCGATGCGGTGAAGCAGGCCATGGACGAGTTGCGCAAGAACCTGCCGCCCGACGTGGAACTGCGTCTGATCTACGCCAGCAGCGACTGGGTGAAGAACTCGCTCACCGGCCTGCGCCACACCCTGATCGAAGGCGCGGCGCTGACGATCGCCATCGTCTTCCTGTTTCTGCACAGCTGGCGCTCCACCATCATCACCGGGCTCACCCTGCCGATCGCGGTGATCAGCAGCTTCATCGCGGTCTATGCCTTCGGCTTCACGCTGAACTTCATGACCATGATGGCGCTGAGCCTGTGCATTGGCCTGCTGATCGACGATGCCATCGTGGTGCGCGAGAACATCGTGCGCCATGTGCACCTGGGCAAGGACCATGTCACCGCGGCGCGGGTTGGCACGGATGAAATCGGCCTGGCGGTGATGGCCACCACTTTCGCGCTGTGCGCGGTGTTCGTGCCGGTGGCCTTCATGGGCGGCATCATCGGCAAGTTCTTCCACCCCTTCGGCATCACCGTGGTGGTGGCGGTGCTGGTCAGCCTGTTCGTCAGCTTCACGCTCGACCCCATGCTCAGCAGCGTGTGGCATGACCCGCCGGCCGCACGGCTGAAGCACCTGCCGGTGATCGGCCACGCCATCCGCGCCACCGACCGGGGCATGGATGTGCTGCACGATGTGTACGAACGCCTGATCCACTGGATCTTCTCGGGCCGGCGCTGGGCGCTGTGGCTGCCGGCCTACGGGCGTGGCTTTGCGCCCGACGGCCGGCGCCTGCACCAGGGCCCGCGCCACTGGCGGCGCGCCACCTTCACACCCCGTGGTGTGGTGATGGCGGTGGGCATCGGCAGTTTTGTCGCCGCGCTGGGCCTGGCGCCCCTGGTGGGCAGTGAATTCGTGCCGCAGACCGACCAGGGCTTCACCCAGCTCAAGCTCACCCTGCCGGTGGGCAGCAGCCTGGCGCGTACCGACGAGAAGGTGCAGCAGGTCGAGGCCATCGTGATGGCCTTGCCCGAGGTGGCCAATGTGTCCACCTGGGTGGGTGGTGCCGGCCAGCGCAACCAGGCCTGGCTGAACATCGCGCTGAAGGACCGGAACGACCGCAAGCGCAGCCAGAAGCAGGTGGAGGACGGACTGCGCGAGACCATCGCCAAGATCCCCGGCATCGACATCGCGCTGGGCTTCGACCGGCCCATCTACGTCGCCATCCTGGGCAACGACCCCGAGGGCCTGGCCAAGGTGGCGTCGGAGTTCGCCGACAAGGTCAGGCAGATCCCCGGCGTGGTGGACGTGGAGCTGAGCGTCAAGCCCGGCCTGCCGGCCTATGCGGTGCGCCTGAAGCCCGGCGCCGTGCGGGAGCTGGGCCTCACCGCCCCGCAGCTGGCCAGCAGCCTGCGCGCCTATGTCAACGGCGAGACCGCCACCTACTGGACCACGCCCGACGGCAACCAGGTGGAGGTGGTGCTGCGCCTGAACGAAGGGCAGCGTGAGCGTGTGGCCCAGCTGCGCCAGCTGCCGGTGGCCTTTGCCAAGGACGGCACGCCCATCGCGCTGGACACGGTGGCCGACATCACCGAGGTCTTCAACCCCGAGATCATCCGGCGCCAGAACCTGCAGCGCCGCGAGGCGGTGTTTGCCGGCGTGAAGGACCGCAGCGCCGGCGACGTGGGCGACGACGTGCAGAAGCTGATCAAGGCCACCACCCTGCCACCCGGCTACAGCTTCGACGTCGGCGGCCAGATGCAGCAGCAGGCCGAGGCCTTCAGCGGCCTGGTGGGCGCCATGGCGCTGGCGGTGATCTTCATCTACATCGTGCTGGCCAGCCAGTTCGGCAGCTTCCTGCAGCCCATCGCCATCATGGCCAGCCTGCCGCTGGCGCTCATTGGTGTGATGCTGGCCCTGCTGTTCTGGCGCAGCACGCTCAACGTGTTCAGCATGATCGGCCTGGTGATGCTGATGGGCCTGGTGACCAAGAACGCCATCCTGCTGGTGGACTTCGCCAACCACGCCAGGAAAGCCGGCGCCACGGTGGCCGAGGCCCTGCTGCAGGCCGGGCTGATCCGCATGCGGCCCATCGTGATGACCACCGCTGCCATGGTCTTCGGCATGCTGCCGATGGCGCTGGCGCTGAACGAGGGTGGCGAGATCCAGGCGCCCATGGGCCGGGCCATCATCGGCGGCGTGATCACCAGCACCCTGCTCACCCTGGTGGTGGTGCCGGTGATCTACAGCTACCTGGTGCGCTGGGGGCGGCCGGCACCTGTAGTACTGCCGGCCAACGGTGGTGGCGCGCTGCCACCGCTGGTGGTGGCAGACCGGGACTGAATCTGGCCAGCCGGCCTCAAGAGGGCCGGACGTTGCCCTGGCCGCTGCCGGCCAGGCGTTGGCCGGTGCCCCAGCCCCGCGCCTCGGCTGCGATCCGGGCGGCCTGGATGAAAAGATTTCACGCGCCGGCGGCATTCCGGCGCTGGATCACGCCCCTGTCCTACCGGTGGTGTCACCGCGGGCAGTTAGGCTGGCGCTGCGCCGCTCCGGCGCACCACCACCAGGAGTCGACGATGGGCATGATGAGTTTTCTGAAGGAAGCCGGCGAGAAGCTGTTCGGCAAGTCCGAGGTCAAGGCTGCAGAGGCGGCGGCTGCCGCCGCGCCCACACCCGAGGCGGTGGCGGCGCTCAGCGCCGCGGCCGGCCAGGCCATCGAGGAGTACGTGGTGGCCCAGGGCCTGTCGGTGAACGGGCTGGACATCAGCTTCGACGCCAACAGCAGCACCGTCACCGTGGCCGGCCAGGTGGCCGACCAGGCCACCAAGGAGAAGGTGCTGCTGTGCTGCGGCAACGTCAAGGGCGTGGCCGGCGTCAACGACATGCTGGTGGTCAACGCCCCCGAGCCCGAGGCACAGTGGCACACCGTGGTCTCGGGTGACAACCTGTCGAAGATCGCCAAGGCCTTCTACGGCGATGCCAACAAGTACCCGGTGATCTTCGAGGCCAACAAGCCCATGCTCAGCCACCCGGACAAGATCTACCCGGGCCAGATGCTGCGCATCCCGGCGCTCTGAGCGGCCGCGGCGGCCCTCAGCCGCCCTGCAGCGCCTGCCGCTGGGCGCGGCTGGCGGCTGCACCGTCACGCCGGTAGGCACCGCAGCCGATGAACTCGCTCTGCCCCAGCGGCAGGATGAAGGATTCCTTGGGTGTGACCTGCCGCGTGCCGGGGCTCACCACGTCGTACTGGATCCAGCCGCCGCCCGCGTCGGCGGCGCTCCAGGCCTTCTCCAGGAAGCTGCCGGCTTCCAGCCCGGGGATGGCGCCCGCCGGCTGGCCCACCAGCGCGGGGTTGGAGCCGAACACGCTGATGTTGCCGTTGCGGTCCATCACGAAGATGTAGAGGTCGCGGTCGCGGAAACGGCCGCCCAGGGCGTGGAAGTCGGCAAAGGCCCGGTCGCGGCCCTGGCTGCCGATGTGGGCCACGGCCGTCTCCACCAGGGCGTGCGCCTCGTCGGCCGAGGCCTGGCGCAGGCGCATCGACACCACCGCCTCGCGCAGCTTCTGGGCCCGCTCCACCAGGGTGCTGGACGCGCTGGTCGACATCTCCACCAGGGCCGCGTTCTCGCGCGTGATCTTGTCGAGGTTGCCCACGTTCTCGGTCACCTCGCCCAGGCCGGCACTCTGCTGGGTGCTGGCGGTGGAGATGGAGCGCAGCTTGCCCGAGACCTCGCGCACCCCGCCGACGATGGTGTCCAGCGCGGCCGACACATGGCGCAGCTTGTCCGCCGAGGTGTCGGCCTGGGTGGCCGCATTGCCGATCAGCGCGCGGATCTCCTCGGCCGATTCGGCGCAGCGCCGCGCCAGCTGGCGCACCTCGCTGGCCACCACGGCAAAGCCCTTGCCGGCGTCGCCCGCGCGCGCAGCCTCCACCGCCGCGTTCAGCGACAGCATGCCGGTCTGGAAGGCCACGTCGTCGATCACCGCCACCACCTCGGCCATGCGCTGGGCGGCTTCCTGCATCTGCGCCATCGCGGTCACCGTCTCGGCCATGGCCGCATGGCCTTGTTCGGCCTCGCGGAACAGGCCCTCGGTGAGGCTGTCCAGCGCACGCGCGGCCTCGGCGTTCTGCGCCACCGCGCCGCTCAGCTGGCCGATGGCCTCGACCGAGCTGCGCAGGCTGGTGGCCTGCTCGTCGGTGCGCAGCGACAGGCGCTGGCTGCCATCGGCCACCTGGCCGCCGGCCAGGTTGACCAGGGCGGCGCTGCTGCGGATCTCGGCCACCAGGCCCGAGATCTGGGCGCAGGTGGCGTCCACGCTGCGGCCGATGTCGGCCAGTTCGTCGCGGCCACGCACCTCGGTGCTGTGCGCCAGGTCACCGCGGCTCATGGCGTCGGTGCCACGCCGCAGCGCCCGCAGCGAGGCCTGGAAGCTCACGTGCAGGGCCAGCAGCAGGTAGGCCAGCAGCAGGATCAGCCCACCACACAGGCATCCCAGCAGCAGCATGCGCTGCTCCACCGCCTGCAGCTGGGCCTGCTGCTGGCCACGCAGGGCCACGCTGGCCTCGTTGGCCAGGCCTTGCAGCTGGTCCAGCGTGCCGGTGGCGGTGTCGAAGAACTCACCGCTGCGGCCCTGCAGCGTCTCGGCGGCAAACAGGCTGCCCACCTGGTCGGCCAGGCGGCCCAGGCTGTCGCGGCCGGCGGGCCAGGCCTGCAGCGTCTGGCCACCGTTGCGGCCGTGGAAGCCGATCTTGCTGCCCAGGTCGGCCAGGTCACGGCGCATCTGGCCGGCCTGGCCCAGCAGGGCTGCGCGCTGGGCCGGCAGGGCAGCGCCCTGGGCCAGCAGGCCGCTGCCCAGGCCCCGCGCCAGGGCCACCGATTCCATGGTGCCGGGCATGGTGTTGACCAGCAGGTCGCTGAGGTAGTAGCTGCGTGCCACCGGGTCCAGCAGCAGGCCGGAGCGGTCGCCGTTGAGCAGGCCCAGCTGGCGGATGGCTTCCACCGCCTGGCTGTGCTGGGCAAATGCGGCAGGCGCCTCGCCGGCGTGCTGGCCGGCGGCCAGCGCCAGCAGCTGCGTGCGCAGCGGCCGCCAGGCCTCGCCCAGGGCTGTGGTCAGCTCCGAGGTGGGCAGCTGGTCGAAGCGCTCCACCGCCGCCTTCAGGGCGCTGCGGGCCGCCAGGCGCTGGCGCTCGGCGCTGGCGTCGCCGCTCAGCACCCGCTGCGTCAGGCCGCGGTGCTTCTGGGTCTCCAGCAGCAGGGGCAGCAGCTGCTCGGCCACCACGCCGCCCTGCAGCGTGACCAGGGTGGTCTGGCGCTGTTGCCACTGGGCCTGCAGCGCCAGGCCCATCAGCAATGCCAGCGGCAGCAGCAGCAGCGTGGCCAGCAGCAGCAGCTTGGCGCGCATGGGCAGGGCAAACATCAGCCGGGCGCCCGGCCCCATGATGGCGCGGCCCCAGCGGCTGGGCAGGGTGTCGGGCGGCGTGGTGGTGCTGGTCTGGGTCATGGTGGTGGCGGATGGGCGGTGCAGGCGGTCTGCCGGCACCCTGGAGGCGGATGCTGCATGGCCCCGCCCGGCCGCGGTGGCTGGATCAGCAGGGGATTCACCCTGCACATGGGCGGCTGGCGGGTGCGGCAGCCGGCGTGGGTCAGGCCGTTCCCGCCACGGCGGCCCCAGCTGCTGCTGCAGCCAGCCGGCGATCCTTCACGTCCACGGCGCACAGGCCGTTGGATGGATCGTCCAGAAACTCGCGCAGGCCCAGCTTGGCGGTGATGGCGCCGCGCGCAGTGGTGGCTGGGCAGGTGCTGTGGCCATTGGGGAACACCGCGTCAGCCGCGCAGGTGGTCGGAGGCATGGCCGCTGCCGCGGCGCATCGCCACCACGCCGGTGGACAGGGTCAGCGAGACGGTGCGCGGGATGTCGTCGCCCACGTCCACGCGGTCGAGCTGGAAGCCGTAGCGTTCGATCAGGGACCAACCCTGCGCGATGTTGCGTTCACCGATGTTGATGCGCGCCGCACTCACGCCCCACATGGTGTCGGCACCGCCGTAGAGATGGGCCACGTAGTCCTGCGGCTGGGTGTGCAGTGCGGTGAGGGCTCGCACCATCTCGGCCACGGCCTCGTCACCGTAGCGGCCGTCGGGCGGGGCATCTGCGCGGTGCGGGCGCTGCGGCAGCAGGAAGTGGCACATGCCACCGATACGCCGCTGCGGGTGCCACAGCGTGATCGCCACGCAGGAGCCCAGCAGCGTGCGCAGGCTGACCACCTGCTGGCCCAGGTGCATCTGGCCGGGCATCAGCACCAGGTTCTGGCCGGGTGCACCACGCAGCTGCCAGTGGCCGTCGGCAGTGGAGGGGGTGATCGGCGGGATGCTGGCTGCGGCGCTGGCTGCAGCGCTGGTGGCGGGCGCCACCGGGCGGCGTGGCGGCGCTGCGGCCGGACGCGGAGCCTGCATGTCCAGCGGCCGGGTGGACTGGAACTCGCCGAGCGGCCGCGTGGCCTGGAAGTCGCTGCGCGGCGGCGTGGCTTCGAATCCGGCTGCGGCGCCTGGCGGCACAGGCGCCGGCGGCTGGGTGGGTGCCCAGCCGGCGCGAAGCCCGGGTGGCCTACGCATGTGTGTGCACGGCCGTGGCCGGCAGGCGCACGGGCAGTCCCAGGTTACTCGGTGATTCGGCAGGGCCGGTGTCGCGCACACCGTCGGGCTCGAGCCGGCCCGGCACCCGGCGCACGGTCTCGCCCTTGGCGCTGTTCTCGACACGGATCGTCATGTTGCGCTGAAGGTCACGGCGCACTGCGGCCGGCGACCAAGGCGTTGGTCAGCTCCGCGCCCAGCCGCAGCAGGGGCGTTCCCGTGTCAACCATGTCGCACACGGCGGCTCAGACGCAGAGCTTGCTGACGGCATCCACCAGGGTGGACGGCCGGAACGGCTTGGTGATCCAGGCGCGTGCGCCGGCCGCCTTGCCCTCGGCCTTCTTGCTCGCCTGCGATTCGGTGGTCAGCATGACCACCGGGGTGAACTTGTAGGCGCTGGTGGTCTTGATGTGGCGCAGAAAGCTCAGGCCGTCCATGTTGGGCATGTTCACGTCGCACACGATCAGGTTGAGCTTCTGGCCGTTGAGCCTGCCCACGGCGTCCTTGCCGTCGACAGCTTCCACCACGCTGTAGCCGGCCCGTTGCAGGGCCAGCTTCACGACGGTGCGGAAGCTGCCCGAGTCGTCAACGATCATCACGGTCTTGCGCATGGTGTGTCTGCCCTCCAGGGCGGTCGATCATTGGGCTAGAAGAATTCGACCTCGCTGCCGCGGTCGATGTGCACGTTGCCGTGGTGCTGGGACCGCTGCTCCTCCATCGTGTAGCTGGCTTCCAGGGCGGCCAGCCAGTCGGCGGCGTCGCTCTGGGTGGCGTAGGGGTTGGCGGCCACCCAGTGCGCAAAGTTCTGCATGTCCTTGGACACGATGTCCAGCATCTGGCTCAGGCGGTCACCGAACTGGAAGTTGACGAAGCTCTCCTCCAGCTGGCTGCCCAGGGTCTGGGCCGCGGCCTTGACCTCGCCCGAGCTGCGCAGCGCACCACCCATGGCACCCAGCAGGGCCCCCAGCGCGGTGCGCGCGGCCAGCGCCAGCTCCTGCGACAGCTCGTCGGGCGTGGTGTCGCTGATCTCGCCACGCAGGCGCTCGGGCGTCAGCCCGCGGTCCAGCCGCGCCACCACCCGCTCCACCTGCTCGCCCACCTCGGACATGCGCGAGGCCAGCATGCGTGTCTCGTTGGCCACGGCCTGCGAGCCGCCGCCCTGGCCGCCCCGGTTGGCCTCGATGCTGGCGTTGAAGGCCACCAGCCGGGTGTGCTTGCCCAGCTCTCGCGCCTGTCGGCCCAGCTGGCGCAGCTCCTGCATCGCATTGCTGCAGTGCACCAGCTGTGCCACGGCGGCGTCACGCTGGTCGAAGGCACGCTGGCTGGGTGCCAGCAAGGCCTGCAGCGCGGCCTGGGCCGGGCTGTCGGCAGCCAGCGCGTTGTCCAACGCGCCGGGCGCCATCGTCACCTGGCTGTGCTCGATCTGGTTGGCCAGATCATTCAAGGCGCCCGCCATCTGGCTGAAGCTGTCCAGCACCAGGCTCAGGCCGTCGGCCGCGGCCTCGCGGGTGATGACCAACTGCTTGCCCCACACCGGCACCACCTGGCTGACCATCACCTCGGCGCCCACCCGCCCCCCGCTGACGCGGGGCATGTCCAGCAGCGGGTCCAGCGCCACGTCGCCGCCGGTGGCTGCGCCAGGGTGGCGCCCGCGCAGCAGCCAGGGCAGCAGCAGCGCCGTCACCAGGGCCGCACCCGCACCCCAGGCACCCCCCTGCCAGCCCAGCAGGCCGCTGGTGAGCAGCAGCACGCCGGCGGCGGCCAGGCGCCAGACGTCCAGGGCCGGAGCCCGGCCACGGCTGCGGGTGGGGTCTGCAGCGGGCGCATTCGTGGGTGCAGTGGTCATGGGGACAGCGGCTGGCGTTGGAGGACAAGCAGGCGGGGCAGGCACCTGTGGTCTGCTTATCGGCCGGCGCGCCGCGGGCTGTAGCCCGGCGCTGCAGGGGCGCTGGCGTGGCGCCGGGCCTCAAGTGCGCCCGCCGGCAACCGATATGCATGGGATTCACGTTGCCGAAGGCTGCCGATGTCCCTGCCTGGAACCCTTGCTCTGGTGAGCCGCGCCCTGCCTTCAGGCCACTGGTGGCAATCGGCGCGTGAGTTCTTCGCCTACCACGGCGTGTGGGCCTTCGGTGTGCGCGCCATGCGGCTGTGGTCGCTGCGCATGAAGATGGTGTTGCTGGTGACCGTGATGTCGCTGCCGCTGCTGCCGCTGATGGTGCAGCAGATCATCGCGCGCAATGCCACGGTGCAGCTCAGCGCCAAGCGGCTGGTGGGCCTGGAGGTGGGCGATGCCGCCTACCACCTGGCCGTGCTGCTGGACCGACCCCGCGCAGCGCTGGAATCGGGCCAGAACCCGCCGCCGGTGCCCGAGGCGGCACTGCAGCTCCAGCGCCTGGCCGCTGCGGTGGCGCGTGCCGGCACCCAGGGCCTGCCGCTGGAGGCGGCCTGGCGGGCGCGCCAGCCCATGCTGGAGCGGGCGGTGGGCGACGCCTCGCAATCACCGGCCTCGCGGCTGGCGGTGCTGGACGGCGCACGCCAGGCCCTGGTCGGCCTGCGCCTGCTGGCGACCACCGAATCCAACCTGCTGCTGACCGAGAACCCCGGCGAGGCCGCGCGCACCGCGCTGGCGGTGCAGCAGCTGCCGGCCCTGCACCGCAGCCTGGCCACCTTGCCCAGCCTGGCGGTGAAGCAGGCCGCCCTGCAGGCCCAGCAGCCCCGGCCGGTGGCCGAACTGCATGCCCTGCTGCTGCAGTCTGCCGCCGTGACCGAGGAAGCGCGCGGGCTGTTGTCCCGGGCCGACCGCACCATGGCCGGCCTGCTGGGCGACGAACTGCCGGCCCCGGCCGGCGCCGCCAAGGCGGCCTCGGTGACGGCGCCGCTGGAGCGCACCCGCGCCTTGCTGCAGAGCCTGGACCGCAGCCTGCTGGCCGCCGAGCCGGTGGTGGACCTGCCGCGGCTGCGTGCCGACGTGGCCGCCGCCGTGGAGCAGCTGCTGCAGCTGCACAACGCGCTGGACCAGCGGGTGGAGCACGATCTGCTGGCCCTGCAGGCCGATGCCCGGGCGCAGCGGCTGTGGCTGTTCGGCGCGCTGGGCCTGACCACGCTGCTGGCGGTGTACCTGGTCTACAGCTTCTTCCTGGTGATGCATGGCGGCCTGTCCAAGCTGGCGCACCAGATGAACTGCATGGCCCAGGGTGACCTGAGCGCCCGCCCCCAGGCCCTGGGTGGCGACGAGGTGGCCGAGACCCTGCAGGCCATGACCACCTCGCTGGCGCGGCTGTCGGACCTGCTGGCCTCGGTGCGCCATGGCGTGGGCGCCATCACCCAGGCCTCGGAGCAGATCGCCGACGGCAATGCCGACCTGCGCAGCCGCAGCCGGCGCAGCGCCGAGGGCCTGGACCAGCTGGTGCTGGCCGTCACCCGCTACACCGACCAGCTGCAGACCTGCTCGCGCAGCGTGGAAGAGGTGGTGACGAGGGTGCAGACCCTGCGCCTGGCCTCCAGCCGCAACCGCCGCCAGGTGCAGCGCCTGCTGGAGCGCATGGGCGCGCTGCGCAGCAACAGCCGCGAGATCGGCGAGATCGTCAACCTGATCGATGGCATCGCCTTCCGCACCAACATCCTGGCGCTGAACGCCCAGGTCGAGGCCAGCAAGGCCGGTGATGCGGGCCGCGGCTTCGCGGTGGTGGCGCAGGAGGTGCGTGCCCTGGCCACGCGCAGCGCCGAATCGGCACGCCGCGTGGGCGAGATCATCAACCGCTCCACCCTGGACATCGAGCAGGGCCATGTGCTGGCCGACGAAACCGGCCAGGCCATGGTGGTGGCCGACGGCCACGTGGAAGCCGTCCATGCGGCGATGTCGGGCGTGGCCACCCTCACCCAGCAGGGCGACCGGGAATCGGCCGCCATCCTCGACGAGATCACGCTGCTGAAGGACAGCTCCACGCGGAACCTGGACCTGGTCGACCAGCTGGCCGTGGCGTCGGACGCGCTGCGCGGCAAGGGCGAGCGGCTGTCGCACAAGGTGGGGCTGTTCAAGCTGTCGTGATGCAGCACCCGGCGGCGGGGTACCGCCGCCACCCGCCGGGCGGGTGCGCGGCCCGCTTGGGGCGGCCGGGCGCCGGGCCGCGGCGCGCTTGCCAGCGTCAGCACTCGACGATGTTGACCGCCAGCCCGCCGCGCGCGGTCTCCTTGTACTTGGTCAGCATGTCGGCGCCGGTCTCGCGCATGGTCTTGATCACCTGGTCCAGGCTGACGAAGTGGCTGCCATCGCCCCGCAGCGCCATGCGGGCGGCATTGATGGCCTTGACCGAGGCGATGGCGTTGCGCTCGATGCAGGGGATCTGCACCAGGCCGCCCACCGGATCGCAGGTGAGGCCCAGGTGGTGCTCCATGCCGATCTCGGCCGCGTTCTCCACCTGGGCCGGCGTGCCGCCCAGCACCGCGCACAGGGCGCCGGCGGCCATGCTGCAGGCCACGCCCACCTCGCCCTGGCAGCCCACCTCGGCGCCGCTGATGCTGGCGTTTTCCTTGTAGAGCAGGCCGATGGCAGCCGCGGTGAGCAGGAAGTCGACGATGCCGGCTTCGCTGGCCTGCGGGGTGAAGCGCGCGTAGTAGTGCAGCACGGCGGGCACGATGCCGGCCGCGCCATTGGTGGGCGCGGTGACCACACGCCCACCGGCGGCGTTCTCCTCGTTCACCGCCAGCGCGTAGAGGTTGACCCAGTCCAGCACCTGCAGCGGATCCCGCAGCGCGGCCTCTGGGTTGGCGCACAGCGCGCGGTGCAGCGGGGCGGCGCGCCGCTTCACCTGGAAGCCACCCGGCAGCACGCCATCGGTGCGGCAGCCACGCGCCACGCAGTCCTGCATCACCTGCCAGATGCGCAGCAGGCCGGTATCGATCTCGGCATCGCTGCGCCAGTGGCGTTCATTGCGGCGCATCAGGCCGGCGATGCTGAGCTGCTGGCCGTCACACAGCGCCAGCAGCTCGGCCCCGCTGTGGAAGGGGTGGGGCAGGGCGGTGGTGTCGGGGGCGATGCGCTTCTGCCGCGCCCCGTCTGCCAGCACTTCATCACTGACCACGAAGCCGCCGCCCACCGAGTAGTAGCAGCGCTCGGCCAGCAGGCCGCCGGCACCATCGAAGGCTTCGAGGCGCATGCCGTTGGCGTGGAAGGGCAGGGTCTCGCGGCGGAAGAATTTCAGGTCGGCCTTCTCGTCGAAGCCGATGGTCGGCCCGCCGGGCAGGGCCAGCGCCTTGTCCTGCCGCACCTGGCGCAGCAGGGCGGGGATGGTGTCCACGTCCACCGTGTCGGGCGCTTCGCCCAGCAGGCCGAGGATCACGGCCTTGTCGCTGCCATGGCCCTTGCCGGTGGCGCCCAGGCTGCCGTAGAGGCTGCAGCGCAGCCGCGCCACCTGCGCCAGCTGGCCGTCGTGCGCCAGGCGCTGCACGAACAGCCGCGCCGCCCGCATCGGCCCCACGGTGTGGCTGCTGCTGGGGCCGATGCCGATCTTGAACAGGTCGAAGACAGAGACGGCCATGGTGCAGCGTGGCTCAGCGGATGCTCAGCCAAGCGCCTCGGTGTCGGCATAGTCGCTGACCGGGATGCAGCTGCACGACAGGTTGCGGTCGCCCCAGACGTTGTCGACCCGGCCCACCGGCGCCCAGTATTTGCCGGCCTTCAGCGAGGCCAGCGGCCAGGCCGCCTCGCTGCGGCGGTAGGCGTGGGTCCAGTCGTCGGCGCCCACGGCGGCGGCCGTGTGCGGCGCGTTCACCAGCGGGTTGTCCTCGCGTGGCCAGGCGCCGGCTTCCACCTTGGCGATCTCGGCGCGGATGGCGATCATGGCGTCGCAGAAGCGGTCCAGTTCCACCAGCGGCTCACTCTCGGTGGGTTCGACCATCAGCGTGCCGGCCACCGGAAAGCTGAGCGTGGGGGCGTGGAAGCCGTAGTCGATCAGGCGCTTGGCCACATCCTCGGCGCTGATGCCCGCGCTGTCCTTGAGCGGGCGCAGGTCCAGGATGCATTCATGCGCCACGCCGCCGCCCTTGACGCCGGCGATGCCACCCGAGAAGTGGATGTCGTAATGCCCGTCCAGGCGCGCGGCCACGTAGTTGGCCGACAGGATGGCGATCTCGGTGGCGGCGGTCAGGCCCGCGTTGCCCATCATGCGCACATACATCCAGCTGATCGGCAGCACGGCCGCATTGCCCAGCGGCGCAGCGCTGACAGCCCCCACCTCGAAGCCGGCCGGCGGCTGTGCACCGCAGGCGCCACCCGCCAGGCCCGAGCTGCGGTGTCCCGGCAGGAAGGGCACCAGATCGGCCACCACGCACACCGGGCCCACACCCGGCCCGCCGCCGCCGTGCGGGATGCAGAAGGTCTTGTGCAGGTTGAGGTGGCTGACATCGCCGCCGAATTCACCCGGCGCGGCCACGCCCACCAGGGCGTTCATGTTGGCGCCGTCCACGTACACCCGCCCGCCGTGCTGGTGCACCATCGCGCACAGCGCCTTCACCTGGGTGTCGAACACGCCATAGGTGCTGGGGTAGGTGATCATGATGCAGGACAGGCGCTGGCTGTGCTTCTCGCACTTGGCCTGCAGGTCGGCCAGGTCGACGTTGCCCTGGGCATCGCACTTGACCACCACCACCTGCATGCCGGCCATCTGGGCGCTGGCGGGGTTGGTGCCATGCGCCGATTCGGGGATCAGGCAGATGCTGCGGTGGCCCTCGCCACGCGAGGCATGCCAGCCGCGGATGGCCAGCAGGCCGGCGTATTCACCCTGCGAGCCGGCATTGGGCTGCAGGCTGATGCCGGCATAACCGGTGGCCTGGCTGAGCCAGGCGCAGAGCTGGTCGTTCAGCAGGGCATAACCTGCACGCTGGGCGGCCGGGGCAAATGGGTGGATGTTGGCGAACTCCGGCCAGGTGATGGGGATCATCTCGCTGGTGGCGTTGAGCTTCATGGTGCAGCTGCCCAGCGGGATCATGCTGCGGTCCAGTGCCAGGTCCTTGTCCGACAGGCTGCGGATGTAGCGCAGCATCTCGGTCTCGCTGTGGTGGGTGTTGAACACCGGGTGCGTGAGGAAGGGGCTGCTGCGGCGCAGGGCGGGCGGGATCAGGGTGTCGACCACCTGGTCGAACAAGGCCTCGTCGGGCAGGGCCTGGCCAGGCTTGGCAAACAGCGCCCACAGCGCGCGCACGTCGTCGCGGGTGCTGGTCTCGTCGAGGTTGATGCCCAGCATGGTGCCGCCCCATTCGGGGAACTGGCGCAGGTTCATGCCCGCGGCCACCGCCCGCGCGGCGATGGCCGCGGTCTGGTCGCCGGTGTCCAGCGTGATGGCGTCGAAGGCCGCCTCGGTGCGCAGCACCACGCCCAGGTCCTGCAGGCCCCGGGCCAGCACGGCGGTGAGCCGGGCCACCCGCAGGGCGATGCGCCTGAGCCCCTCGGGCCCGTGGTAGACGGCGTACATGCTGGCCATCACCGCCAGCAGCACCTGGGCGGTGCAGATGTTGCTGGTGGCCTTCTCGCGGCGGATGTGCTGCTCGCGGGTCTGCAGCGCCAGCCGGTAGGCGTGCTGGCCATGGCTGTCGATGCTGACACCCACCAGCCGGCCCGGCATGGAGCGCTTGTAGTCGTCGCGGCAGGCCAGGTAGGCGGCGTGCGGGCCGCCGTTGGCCATGGGCACGCCGAAGCGCTGGGTGTTGCCCAGCACGATGTCGGCGCCCAGCTCGCCCGGCGGGGTGATCAGCGTCAGCGCCAGCAGGTCGGCCGCCACGATGAAGGCCGCCTGGTGGGCATGGATCTCGGCCGCATCGGCGCGCAGGTCGTGCACGCTGCCGCTGGTGGACGGCAGCTGCTCCAGCATGGCGAAGTAGTCACCACCGGCACGCAGGCGGTCCCATTCTTCGGCCGAGTTGGCCAGCACCACGGTCAGGCCCAGCGGTTCGGCACGGGTCTGGATCACCTCGATGGTCTGCGGGTGGCAATCACCGGCCACCACGAAGGTGTTGCTCTTGCTGCGCACGCTGCGCTTGGCCAGGGTCATGGCCTCGGCGGCGGCGGTGGCCTCGTCCAGCATGCTGGCGTTGGCGATGGCCATGCCGGTCAGGTCGCAGACCATGGTCTGGAAGTTGACCAGGGCTTCCATGCGGCCCTGCGAGATCTCGGCCTGGTAGGGCGTGTAGGCGGTGTACCAGGCCGGGTTCTCCAGGATGTTGCGCAGGATGACGCCCGGCGTGTGCGTGCCGTGGTAGCCCTGGCCGATGAAGCTCTTGAGCACCTGGTTCTGCGCCGCGATGCCACGCAGCTCGGCCAGCGCCTGCGCCTCGGTGACCGGTGCGGGCAGCTGCATCGCCTGGCTGCGGGCGATGCTGGCCGGCACGATGGCGGCGATCAGCGCGCGCCGTGAAGCCGCGCCGACCACGCTCAGCATGTGCGCCTCGTCGGCCGCATCAGGCCCCAGGTGGCGGGCGGCGAACTCGGCCGGGTTCTCCAGCGTGGACAGGGGCACGGACAGGGGCGTGCGGGCGGCTTGCAGCATGGTGTGGGTGGCTCGGGGCAGGGTGGTCAGACGGGTGGATCAGAGGGTCTTGAGCAGGGCGTCGTAGCCCGGCGGGTCCATCAGGCCGTCGAACTGGGCCATGTCGGACAGCTTGACCTTGAAGAACCAGCCGTTGCCCATGGGGTCGCTGTTGGCCAGGGCGGGGTTCTCGCGCAGGGCCTCGTTCACTGCCACCACCTCGCCGCTCACCGGCATGAAGATGTCGGCCGCGGCCTTCACGCTCTCGACCACGCCGGCCACGTCGCCCTGGGCATAGCTGCGGCCCACCTCGGGCAGGTCGACATAGACTACGTCGCCCAGCGCGTCCTGCGCATGCAGGGTGATGCCGACGACCGCAGCGTCGTGGTCCTCGATGTTGATCCATTCATGGTCGGTGGTGAACTTGGTGGTCATGCGGGGGGCTCCGGTTGGGGTTGGGCAGAAATCAGCGCTTGTAGCGGTGGGGCGTGAAGGGCATGGGGCTGATGCGCATCGGCAGGCGCTTGCCACGCACCTCGGCATAGACCTCGTGCTGCAGGCCGGCATGGTTGACGGCCAGGTAGGCCATGGCCACCGGCTCGTGCACCGTGGGGCCCAGCGTGCCGCTGGTCACCCGCCCCAGCGGCGAGCCATGGGCGTCGACGATGGCCGTGCCTTCCCGCACCGGCACCTTCTCCAGCCCGACCAGGCCCACCCGCTTGACCGCCACGCCCAGGGTCAGGTGGCCCTCGATGACGTTGGCGCCGGGGTAGCCACCGGCCCGCTCGCCACCGGGGCGGCGCACCTTCTGGATGGCCCAGGCCAGGCCGGCCTCGATGGGCGAGGTGCGGGCATCGATGTCGTGGCCGTAGAGGCAGAGGCCGGCTTCCAGGCGCAGCGTGTCGCGTGCGCCCAGGCCGGCGGGTTGCACTTCCGGCTCGGCCAGCAGGGCCTGCGCCAGGGTCATGGCCTGGTCGGCCGGCACCGAGATCTCGAAGCCGTCTTCACCGGTGTAGCCGGAGCGGGTGACGAAGCAGTCGGCGCCGGCCAGCTCGAAATCGGCACCGGTCATGAAGCTGAGCGTGGCCACGCCCGGGTTCAGCCGCTCCAGCGCCACCACCGCCTTGGGGCCTTGCAGCGCCAGCAGGGCGTGGTCGGGCATGGGCACGATCTGGCAGCGGTGGCCGATCTGGGTGATCAGGTGCCGGGTGTCGTCGGCCTTGCAGCCGGCATTGACCACCAGGAACAGGTGGTCGGCGCGGCGCGTGACCATCAGGTCGTCGAGCAGGCCGCCCTGGGCATTGGTGAAGAAGGCATAGCGCTGCTTGCCGGGCGCCAGGCCGATGATGTCCTGCGGCACCAGCTTTTCCAGCGCGGCCGCGGCATCGTCGCCGCGCAGCTGCAGCTGGCCCATGTGCGAGACATCGAACAGCGCCGCCTCGTAGCGGCAATGGCGGTGCTCGGCCAGGATGCCGGCGGGGTACTGCACCGGCATGGCGTAACCCGCGAACGGCACCATCTTGGCGCCCAGCTCGACATGCAGGGCATGCAGGGGGGTGTGCAGCAGGGGGGTGTGGGTGTCGGACGGAGCAGACATGGCGGGCTTTCGAGGGCAGGACCAGATCCCACCGGGGTGGGGGGTGCCCTCGCTGTCCGCTTTACCTGAGAGATTGGCCGCCGCGCCCGGGTTTGTCCCGTGCGCGCGTCGGCTTGCCCCTTCGGTGGACGGGCGCCGGCTGTGTGCCTGGCCCGCCTCTCTCCAGACGAGGAACGCCGTGTTGCCACGGCGCCGACCAGTCCTTTTGCCTGAGCGTTCTAGGGTCGCCCCCTGCGCCTTCGGCGGCCTCGCAGGACATCTGCAAGGCTCTCTCCTGGTCGAATTTCAGTGTAGCAGCCCGGCCTATCATGGCTGCATGCCAGACACCGCCAACACCGCCGCCGCCGACAGCCAGGCCCAGCTGCGCCGCATCCTGCAGCGCTGCAGGACCATCGCCGTGGTGGGCCTGTCGGCCGAGTGGCACCGGCCCAGCTACTTCGCCGCCGCCTACATGCAGGGCCAGGGCTACCGCATCCTGCCGGTGAACCCGCGTTATGCCGGCAGCACGGTGCTGGGCATGCCCTGCGTGGCGCGGCTGGAAGACATCGCCGAGCCCATTCACCTGGTCGACGTGTTCCGCAAGACCGCCGACGTGGAGCCCATCGCCGCCAGCGCCATCGCGCTGGGCGCCTGGTGCCTGTGGCAGCAGATCGGCGTGGTGAACCAGGCTGCCGACGCCGCGGTGCGTGCCGCCGGCCTGGACAGCGTGATGAACCGCTGCGTGAAGATCGAGCATGCGCGCCTGTTCGGCGGGCTGCACTGGGCCGGGGTGAACACCGGCGTGATCTCGGCGCGGCGTGCGCGCTGAAGGCGACAACACCATGAGCGACCACGTCTTCCAGCCCGAGACCCTGGCCATCCATGCCGGCCAGATCCCCGACCGCGAGACCGGCGCGCGTGCGCTGCCGATCTACCAGACCACCAGCTTCGTGTTCGACAGCGCCGACCACGCGGCCGACCTGTTCAACCTGGCCACCTTCGGCAACGTGTACTCACGCCTGTCCAACCCCACGGTGGCGGCGCTGGAAGAGCGGGTGGCCGCGCTGGAAGGCGGCCGCGCCGCGGTGGCCAGCGCCAGCGGCATGGCGGCCGAGGCCATGGCCCTGATGACCCTGCTGCAGCAGGGCGACCATGTGGTGGCCGCCGGTGCGCTGTACGGCGGCACGGTGACCATGCTGGCCGTCAGCCTGGCCAAGTTCGGCATCACCACCACCTTCGTCGATGCCACCCGGCCCGAGGCCTTTGCCGCCGCGATGCAGCCCAACACCCGCGCGGTGTTTGCCGAGAGCCTGGGCAACCCCAGCCTGGCCGTGCTGGACATCGCGGCCGTGGCCGCCGTGGCCCATGCCCACGGCGTGCCGCTGGTCATCGACAACACCGTGCCCAGCCCCTACCTGTGCAACCCGCTGGCCCTGGGTGCCGACATCGTGGTGCATTCGGCCACCAAGTACCTGGCCGGCCACGGCACCACGCTGGGCGGGGTGATCGTGGAGAGCGGGCGCTTCCCCTGGGACAACGGCAAGTTCCCCGGCATGACCGAGCCCAGCGCCGGCTACCACGGGGTGAAGTTCTACGAGACCTTCGGCGACTTCGGTTTTTCGATGCGGGCGCGCATGGAGACCCTGCGTGTCTACGGCGCCGCACTCAGCCCCATGAGCGCCTGGCAGATCCTGCAGGGCGTGGAGACCCTGCCGCTGCGCATGGAACGCCACAGCAGCAACGCCCTGGCGGTGGCGCAGCACCTGCGTGGCCACCCGCAGGTGGGCTGGGTCAACTACCCCGGGCTGGACGACCACCCGCAGCATGCCCTGGTGCAGCGGCAGATGCGCCACATCGGCGGCCGGCCGGCCGCATCCGGCCTGCTGGCCTTCGGCGTCCAGGGTGGGCTGGCCGCTGGGATCAGGTTCATCGAATCGGCCAAGTTCATGAGCCACCTGGCCAACATCGGCGACACCCGCACGCTGATGATCCACCCCGCCTCCACCACCCACCGCCAGCTCAGCGACGCCCAGCAGCTGGCCGCCGGCGTGCCGCCCGACATGGTGCGGCTGTCGGTGGGGCTGGAGCACATCGACGACATCCTGTGGGACATCGACCAGGCGCTGGCAGCAGCGGCCAAGGCCTGAGCTTGGCGCCCTGGCGGCCGGCACAACGGTGGTGGCGGCTGGCGGCCGCGCTGGCCCTGGTGGGCTGCGCGGCGGCGCCGGTGCCAGTGCCGGTGCCGGTGGGTCTGCCGCCCCTGCCGGGCGATGTGGCCCTGGCCAGCCACAAGCCGGGCTGGGCCTTCAGCCGCTTCGGGGTGGCCGCGGCCAATCCACTGGCCACCGCCGCCGGCCTGCAGGTGCTGCAGGCCGGCGGCAGCGCGGTGGATGCTGCGGTGGCGGTGCAGATGGTGCTGACCCTGGTGGAGCCGCAGAGCAGCGGCATCGGTGGTGGCGCCTTCCTGCTGCACTGGGACGGCCAGGCGGTGCAGGCCTGGGACGGGCGCGAGACCGCACCGGCAGCGGCCGACGAGCGCCTGTTCCTGGGGCCGGACGGCAAGCCGGTGGCCTTCGAGCAGGCCGTGGTGGGTGGCCGTTCGGTGGGTGTGCCCGGTGTGGTCAAGCTGCTCGAAGCCGCGCACCGCGCCCATGGCCGCCTGCCCTGGGCCCAGCTGGTGCAGCCCGCCATCGGCCTGGCCGAGCGGGGCTTTGCCGTCAGCGCGCGCCTGCACCAGCAACTGCTGGCCGAGACCGAACTGCCACGTGTGCCCCAGGCCCGCGCCTACTTCTACCGCGCCGACGGCAGCCCGCAGCCGGTGGGCACGCTGCTGCGCAACCCGGCACTGGCGGCGGTGCTGCGGCGCATCGCCGACCAGGGCAGCGCCGCGCTGCACAGCGGCCCGGTGGCGGCCGACATCGTGCGCCGGGTGCAAGCCCATGCCGGCGCGCCGGGCCGCCTGGTGGCGGCCGACCTGGCCGGCTACAGCGTGGTGCAGCGTGAGCCGCTGTGCACCGACTGGCTGGCCAGCTACCGGGTGTGCGGCATGCCGCCGCCGTCCTCCGGCCACCTGGCGCTGATGCAGATCCTGGGCATCCTGGAGCGCCTGCCGGCCCTGCCCGATCCGCTGCGCGGTGAGCAGCCCGGCCTGCGGGCCGACGCGCCGTCGGCAGACTGGCTGCATGCCTACACCGAGGCCGCCCGCCTGGCCTTCGCCGACCGCGCGCTGTACGTGGCCGACCCCGATTTCGTCGCCGCACCGGCCGGCGGCTGGGGCAGCCTGCTGGAAGATGCCTACCTGCAGCAGCGCGCCGGCCTGGTGGGCGAGCGCAGCCAGGGCCGCGCCACGCCGGGCACTCCCGGCGGCACACGCGTGGCCTGGGCCGCGCAGGCCGAGCAGCCGGAACACGGCACCAGCCACATCAGCATCGTCGATGCCCAGGGGCGGGCGCTGGCCATGACCACCACCATCGAGGCGGTGTTCGGCAGCCGGGTGATGAGCGATGGTGGCACCGGGCTGCCCGGCGGCTTTCTGCTGAACAACCAGCTCACCGACTTCTCGCTGGCGCCGGCGGACGCCCAGGGCCGGCCGGTGGCCAACCGGGTGCAGCCGGGCAAGCGCCCGCGCTCCAGCATGAGCCCCACCCTGGTGTTCGACCGCCGCACCGGCCGGCTGCTGATGAGCCTGGGTTCACCCGGCGGGCCGGCCATCATCCACTTCACCGCCAAGACCCTGGTGGGCAGCCTGCAGTGGGGGCTGAACGCCCAGCAGGCCATCGATCTGCCCAACTTCGGCAGCTTCAACGGCCCCACGGTGCTGGAAGCCGGCCGCTTTGCGCCGGCCACGGTGGCGGCGCTGAAGGCGCGTGGCCACCAGGTGGTGGAGACCGCCCTGCCCAGTGGCCTGCAGGCCTTGCAGCGCACGCCCGGCGGCTGGTTCGGTGGCGCCGACCCTCGCCGCGAGGGTGTGGTGATGGGCGAGTAGCCTCAGCCCTGCCTGGGCAGCCGCACCGTGCCGTTGGCCACCAGGGCGGCGATGCGCTCGGCATCGAAGCCCAGTTCCTGCAGCAACTCGCGGCTGTGCTCGCCCAGCCGGGCCGCGCCGCGTGTGGGCGCCTGCACCTGGCCGTCGAAGCGCGCGGCGCTGCGTGCCACCCGCACCCGGTCGCCGTCGGCGTTGGGCACCAGCACGGCACAGCCGTTGTGCTGCACCTGCGGGTCGGCCAGCAGCTCGGGCCGCTCGTTCACCCGGCCCAGGGCCGCACCATGGGCACGGAAGCGTGCTTCCAGCGTGGCGTTGTCGAACTGGGCCATCAGCGGCTCCAGCGTGGCGCGCAGTTCATTGCCGTGGCGGTAGCGCGCGGGCAGGGTGGCGAAGCGCGGGTCGTCCGTGATCTCGGGGTGGCCCAGGGCGGTGCACATGCCCAGGAACTCGGCCTGCTGCGGCACCATCGTGGCCACATAGCCGTCGGCCGTGCGCCAGGGGCGCTGGGTGGCGCCGAACTCGGGGAAGGGCGGCGGCGCATCGTCCACCCACACATGGTTGTACATGGCGTCGGGCCACTGGAAGGCCACGGTGGCGTCCAGCATGGCCACCTCCACCCGGCAGCCCTTGCCGTCGCTGCCCTGGCGATCGCGTGCGAAGAGGGCGGCCGTCACGGCTTGCGCGGCCGTCAGCGCGGTGACCTTGTCGCTCACCGTGGAGGCCAGGATCACCGGCGCGCCGGTGGCCGGGTCGCGCTGGGAG
Organism: Pseudomonadota bacterium; assembly: GCA_040386375.1. Lineage (GTDB taxonomy): Bacteria > Pseudomonadota > Gammaproteobacteria > Burkholderiales > Burkholderiaceae_C > Pseudaquabacterium. The sequence goes on along the minus strand of JAZKFQ010000011.1, from coordinate 42,178 downwards.
GCGGCCAGGCCGCCGATGGCCTGGATCACCGCGTCGTAGGCCTTGTCCTGGGCGCGTGGGCCGTCGGCACCGAAGCCGGTGATGGACACGCGGATCAGGCTGGGAAAACGCGCCGCCAGGTCGGCGTCGGCCAGGCCCAGGCGGGCCATCACACCGGGCCGGTAGTTCTCGATCAGCACATCCGCCCGCACCAGCAGCGCGTGCAGCACGGCCTTGGCGTCGGGGGATTTCAGGTCCAGCGCCAGGTTGCGCTTGCCGCGGTTGGCGGCAATGAAGCTGGCCGCCAGGTCGCCCTTGGCCGGGCCGATGTTGCGGGTGGTGTCGCCCTCCGGCGCCTCCACCTTGACCACCTCGGCGCCCTGGTCGGCCAGCAGCGCGGCGGCCATGGGGCCGGAGAACACCGTGGACAGGTCGACGATGCGGATGCCTTGCAGGGGTGCGGTCATGGCTGATACGGAATTGGACAGGGCCCATCATATGGGCCCTGTCATCAAGCGGCCGCCGCAGAACCGGCTTTGCCGGGCTGCTGGCGGCGCCCCCTTGAGGGGGAGCGCCGAAGGCGCTTCGGGGGTGGGCTAACTACCTGCCGTAGACCTTGCCGAACAGCTGCCAGGTCTTGCCGTCGAACTTCATCAGCTGCTCACGCTCGATGGGGTAGAAATCATCCGGGCCGGTCTTGATGTTGACGCCCGGCAGCAGCATGGGCAGCACCAGGTCCATGCTGGCGGCCTGCTTCATGATGTTCTCGCGCGTCAGGTTGTCGCCGGCCTTCTGGATCACGTGCACCATGTTCTGGGCCACGGTGTAGCCGTAGACGTTGAAGTTGTCCTTCAGGTCGCCCTTGGGGTGGTACTTGGTCATCCAGGCCAGCCAGTCGTCCCATTCCTTGCCCTTCTGGAACTGCGGGTCGGTCGGGTCCTTGATGTAGCCGGCGGTGATGATGCCCAGGCTGTTCTGCACGCCCGCCGGCAACAGCACCGTGCCCACGGCACTGGACACGCTGTTGAGGTAGTGCACCGGCTTCCAGCCCAGCTCACCGGCCTTCTTGATTGCCTGGGCCGCGAACTTGGGCGTGGTGACGTTGAAGAACACGTCGGCGCCCGAGCCCTTGAGCGACACCATCTGGCTGTCCACCGTGGGGTCGGTCACCTCGTAGCTGACCTTGGAGATGATCATGCTGGCCGCCTTGGCGCCCAGGCCGTCCTCGAAGCCCTTGAGGTAGTCCTTACCGTAGTCGTCGTTCTGGTAGAGGATGGCGATCTTGGCGTTGGGGCTGTTCTCCAGGATGTGGGCCGCGTAGATCTTGGCCTCGCTCTGGTAGTTGGGCTGCCAGCCCATGGTCCAGGGGAAGTTCTTGGGGTCGCCCCACTTGGTGGCGCCGGTGGCCACGAACAGGTGCGGCACCTTCTTCTGGTTCATGTACTTGTGGATGGCGCTGTTGGGCGGCGTGCCCAGCGGCTGGAACACCGCCAGCACCTCTTCCTCTTCCACCAGCTTGCGCGCCACCTCCACCGTCTTGGCGGGGTTGTAGCCGTCGTCCAGGCTCACCAGGTTGAGCTTGCGGCCGTTGACACCACCCTCGGCATTGACCTTGTCGAAGTAGGCCTGGATGGCCTTGCCGATGGCGCCATAGGCCGAGGCCGGGCCGGAGTACGGGTTGATGTGGCCGAGCTTGATCTCCTTGTCCGTGGCGCCGGGGTCGTATTTCTTCTGGGCCAGCGCGCTGGCGCTGCCAAGGGCCAGGGCCAGGCCGGTGCTCAAGGCGAGGGACACGCTGTAACTGTGCATGAATGCGACTCCTGATTGCAGAAGTGCAAATTCAATCCGAAGCCGCCGGCCGCCGCGCTTCGGATCAACCCGACCCCGGGCCCATCAACCCCGGGGGTTCAAGAGCTTGCCCGCAAGCATGCGGGCAGAGCCTTCGCCAGCCGTGGATCGCCTGCCGGCGACCCACGTGCGGGCTCAGCGGCCGTAGACCTTGCCGAACAATTGCCAGGTCTTGCCGTCGAACCTGGCCAGCTGCTCACGCTCGATCGGGTAGAAGTCGTCCGGGCCGGTCTTGATGTTCACCCCGGGCAGCAGCATCGGCAGGTTCATGTCCAGGCTGGCGGCCTGCTTCATGATGTTCTCGCGTGTCAGGTTGTCGCCGGCCTGCTTCAGCACCTGCACCAGGGTCTGGGCCACGTTGTAGCCGTAGACGTTGAAGGCATCGGTCGGGTTGCCGCTGGGGTAGTACTTCTTCATCCAGGCGCTCCAGTCCTTCATGCCCTGGTCGTTGGCAAACTGCGGGTCGGTCGGGTCCTTGGCGTACAGCGTGGTGATGATGTCCTTGGAGATCTCCAGCCCGGCCGGCTGCAGCACGGCGCTGACCGAGGCCGACACGCTGTTGAGGTAGTGCACCGGCTTCCAGCCGATCTCGGCCGCCTTCTTGATCGCCTGGGCCGCGAACTTGGGCGTGGTGATGTTGAAGAACACGTCGGCCCCGGCGGCCTTCATCGACACGATCTGGCTGTCGATGGTGGGGTCGGTCACCTCGTAGGTGACCTTGGAGACGATCAGGTTCTTCTTGTCGCCCAGGCCATCCTCGAAGCCCTTGAAATAGTCCTTGCCGTAGTCGTCGTTCTGCATCAGCACGGCGATCTTGGCATTGGGCTTGGTGTCGAGGATGTGCTTGGCGAAGATCGAGCCCTCGGTCTGGTAGGGCGGCTGCCAGCCCATGGTCCAGGGGAAGTTCTTCGGGTCACCCCACTTGGTGGCGCCGGTGGCCACGAACAGGTGCGGCACCTTCTTGTTGTTCATGTACTTCTGGATCGCGCTGTTCGGCGGTGTGCCCAGCGGGTTGAACACCACCAGCGCCTCGTCCTCCTCCACCAGCTTGCGCGCCTGCTCCACCGTCTTGGCGGGGTTGTAGCCATCGTCCAGGCCGATGAACTTGAGCTTGCGGCCGTTGACGCCGCCCTCGGCGTTGATCTTGTCGAAGTAGGCGCTGATGGCCTTGCCGATGGTGCCGTAGGCCGAGGCCGGGCCGGAGTACGGGTGGATGGCACCGATGCGGATCTCCTTGTCATCCGCCCCCGGGTCGTACTTCTTCTGCGCCAGCGCCACGCTGCTGGCAGCCAGCATGGCCAGGGTTGTGACCGCAAGGGGAAGGGTGGTGATGCGCATGGTGGTTTGTCTCCTGGGTGACGGGGCCACCATTCAACGCCCGCGCAGTCCCGGGTGTGGTCGGGATCAACCCGCGACGCGGGTTTGTGCGCTGTGCCGCAGACAAACAAAGAGGGCCTGCGATTGCAGGCCCTCTGATCAAGCGGACGCCGCGGAACCGGCTTTGCCGGGCCGCTGGCGGCGCCCCCTTGAGGGGGAGCGCCGGAGGCGCTACGGGGGTGGGTAATTCACCGTCCGTAGACCTTGCCGAACAGCACCCAGGTCTTGCCGTCGAACTTGGCCAGCTGCTCGCGCTCGATCGGGTAGAAATCGTCGGGGCCGGTCTTCACGTTGACACCCGGCAGCAGCATGGGCAGGGTGATGTCCAGCGCGGCGGCCTGCTTCATGATGTTCTCGCGCGTCAGGTTGTCACCCGCCTGCTTGAGCACCTGCACCAGGCCCTGGGCCACCGTGTAGCCGTAGACGTTGTTCACGTCCTTGACGTCGCCGTTGGGCTGGTACTTCTTCATCCAGGCCAGCCAGTCGTCCCATTCCTTGCCCTTCTGGAACTGCGGGTCGGTCGGGTCCTTCAGGTAGCTGGCGGTGAAGATGCCCACGCCGTTTTCCGGCCCGGCCGGGTTCATCACCGAGCCCACCGAGGCCGACACGCTGTTGAGGTAGTGCGTGGGCTTCCAGCCGATCTCGGCCGCCTTCTTGATCGCCTGCGCCGCAAACTTGGGCGTGGTGATGTTGAAGAAGGTGTCGGCACCGGTGGCCTTCAGCGACACCATCTGGCTGTCGATGGTGGGGTCGGTCACCTCGTAGCTGATCTTCGAGACGATCATGGTCTTGGCCTTGTCGCCCAGGCCGTCCTCGAAGCCCTTCAGGTAGTCTTTGCCGTAGTCGTCGTTCTGGTACAGGATGGCGATCTTGGCGTTGGGCTTGGTGTCCAGGATGTGGGCCGCGAAGACCTTGGATTCACTCTGGTAGTTGGGCTGCCAGCCCATGGTCCAGGGGAAGTTCTTCGGGTCACCCCACTTGGTGGCGCCGGTGGCCACGAACAGCTGCGGTGTCTTCTTGCTGTTCATGTACTTGTGGATGGCGCTGTTGGGCGGTGTGCCCAGGGTGTTGAAGACGAAGAGCACTTCTTCTTCTTCCACCAGCTTGCGCGCCTGCTCCACCGTCTTGGCCGGGTTGTAGCCGTCGTCCAGGCTGATCCACTTCAGCTTGCGGCCGTTGACACCACCCTCGGCGTTGACCTTCTCGAAATAGGCCCCGATGGCCTTGCCGATGGCGCCATAGGCCGAGGCCGGGCCCGAATACGGGCTGATGCCGCCGATCTTGATTTCCTTGTCGTCGGCGCCGGTGTCGTACTTCTTCTGGGCCAGCGCAGCGCCGCTGACCAGCAGCGAGGCCAGGCCTGCCACAGCCAGGGTGAGAGGGTTCAATCGCATGGTGCAGGGTCTCCTTGGGAGGGTGGGTCAGATCAGAACGGCAGGAAAGCGGCGTGCGATGTCGGTATCAACCCGCAGGCATCAGCCCGCGGATTTGGCCCGGAAGCGGAACCAGGCCTTGTAGATGCCGCCCATCACGCCCATGGGCAGCAGGTACATGAAGCCGATCAGCACCAGGCCGTAGATGGCCGCCGGGGCCGACTTGGAGATCTCGTCGGCGATGTTGGGCACGAACTGGATGAAGATGCCGCCGAAGATGGCACCGGGGATGGACGCCAGCCCACCCACCACCACACCCACCAGCAGGAAGATCGACAGGTTGACGGTGAAGCTGTCGGGCGAGACGAAGGCCACCACGATGGCGCCCAGCGCACCGGCCAGGCCGGTGATGCCGGCCGACACGCCGAAGGTCATGCTCTTGAACACCGGCAGGTTGATGCCCATGGCGGTGGCGGCGATGGGGTGGTCACGCACGGCGATCAGGGCCCGGCCCACACGGCCACGCAACAGGTTCCAGGCCAGCAGGAACATCAGCGCGGCCACCGCCAGCGTGAAGAAATACAGCCAGCGGTCGGCGCTGAAGGGCTGGTCGAGGAAGCGGAAGCTGAACGGCGGCTCGGGCTTGTTCAGCACGATGCCCTGCACCCCGCCGGTCATGCCCTCGATCTGCTTGTACTTCAGCAACTGCGGCACCGCCAGCGCCAGCGCGAAGGTGGCCAGCGCCAGGTAGTGCCCCGCCAGCCGCAGCGCCGGGAAGCCCACCAGGAAGCCGAAGATGAAGCAGACCACGAAGGCCACCGGCAGCGTGGCCCAGTAGGGCACGCCCAGCTTGTCCATCAGGATGGCCGCGGTGTAGGCGCCGAAGGCGTAGAACGCGCCATGGCCCAGCGAGATCTGGCCGTTGAAGCCGGTGAGGATGTTCAGCCCCAGGATGGCCACGGCATACACCAGCACCAGGTTGAACTGGAACACCCGGTAGTTCTTCACCAGGAAGGGCAGCACGCACAGGACCACCAGGAGCACGGCGCCCCAGATCCAGACCCATTTGCGGTCGAGGGCTTTCATACGCGGGTCACCACTTTCTTGCCGAACAGGCCGTCAGGCCGCAATGTGAGGGTGCCCACGATCAGCACCAGCGCCACGGTCAGCTTCAGTTCGGTGCCGATCACGTAGGCGCCGAGCAGGTTCTCCAGCACACCCACCACCAGACCGCCGAACACCGCGCCCAGCGGGTTGTCGATGCCACCCAGCAGGGCGCCGGCAAAGCCGTACAGCAGGATGCCGGCCATCATGTTGGGATCCAGGAACACGATGGGCGCGACCATCATGCCGGCCACCGCACCGATGGCCGCGGCCAGGCCCCAGCCCAGGCCCAGCATCCAGCTCACGCGGATGCCCACCAGCTTGGCCGAATCGGGGTTCTGCGCCGCCGCCCGCATCGCCAGGCCCACCGAGGTGTACTTGAAGAAGGCGAACAGCGCGAACAGCACCACCAGCAGCACACCGGCCGAGCCGAGCTGGTGCGCCGAGAAGTACTTGCTGGCCAGCACCGAATCCTTGGGGAAGGGGCTGTCGAAGGCCTTGATGGTGTGGTCGAACAGCATGCCCGACAGCGCGTTGAAGATCAGCAGCAGGCCGATGAAGACGATCACGTTGGTCAGCACCGGCGCCTTCTCGATCGGCCGCAGCACGATGCGCTGCACCAGCAGGCCGCCGGCGAACGACACCGCCACGGTGAAGAAGAAGGCGGCCCAGTACGACCAGCCCGACTGCATCAGCCACCAGGCGACGAAGGTGCTGAAGGTGGCCATCTCGCCCTGGGCGAAGTTGATGTGGTGCGTGGCCTGGTAGATCATCACCAGGGCCAGGGCGACCGAGCCGTAGATGATGCCGTTGGCCAGGCCTGAGAAGACTTGGTAGAGGAGTGCTTCCATGCGGGTGGTCTCGATGTGCTCAGTCGTCGGTCAATAACCGAGGTAGGCGCGGCGCACCGACTCGTCGTTCTTGATCTGCTCGGCCGGGCCCGACAAGGCGACGGTGCCGGTTTCCAGCAGGTAGGCGTGGTGCGCGAGGTTCAGGGCCAGGCTGGCGTTCTGCTCGACCAGCAGCATGCTCACGCCGTCTTCCTGGTTGATGGTGCGCATGATGCGGAAGATCTCGGCCACGATCAGCGGCGCCAGGCCGAAGCTGGGTTCGTCCAGCAGCAGCAGCTTGGGGCGCAGCATCAGCGCGCGGCTGATGGCCAGCATCTGCTGCTCACCACCCGACAGCGTGCCGGCCTGCTGGTGGCGGCGCTCGGCCAGGCGCGGGAAGCGGGTGTAGGCGCGCTCCATGTCACGCGCCACCTCGGCCTTGTCGCCGCGCACGTAGGCGCCCAGCTTGAGGTTGTCTTCCACCGACAGCGCGGTGAAGGTGCCGCGCCCGTCGGGCACATGGGCTACGCCCATGCGCACGATGGCATCGGTGGCCTTGCCCACCAGCTGCACCTCGCCCGCGCCGGCGTTCAGCGTCATGCTGCCGGTGGTGCGCACGATCTGACACAGCGCGCGCAGCGTGGTGGTCTTGCCGGCGCCGTTGGCGCCCAGGATGGTGGTGATCTGGCCGGCCTCGATCGCGAAGTCGATGTCGAACAGCACCTGCGTGGCGCCGTAGAAGGCGCTGAGCTTCTTGGCCTCGAACAGCTTAGCCATGGGCGGCCTCCTGCTCGTCGGTGCCCAGGTAGGCGGCGATCACGTCCGGGTGCTGCTGGATGTGCTCGGGTGTGCCCTCGGCGATCTTCTTGCCGAAGTTCAGGGCCACGATGTGGTCGGACACGCTCATCACCAGGCTCATGTGGTGTTCCACCAGCAGCACGGTGATGCCCAGGCGGTTCTGCACGTCCAGGATCAGGCGGCCCAGTTCACCCAGCTCTTCGTGGTTGAGGCCGGCCGCGGGTTCGTCCAGCAGCAGCAGCTTGGGGTCGGCCGCCAGGGCGCGGCCCATCTCCACCCGCTTCTGGGTGCCGAAGGGCAGGTCACCTGCGGGGCGGTTGGCAAACGGTGTCAGTTCCAGGTACTCCATGATCTGGTCGGCGCGTTCACGCAGGCGCTTCTCTTCGGCGGTGACGCTGGGCAGGCGCAGGGCGCTGGCCAGGAAGCCGGCCGACGAACGCGAGTGCGCGCCGATCATGATGTTGTCGCGCACCGGCAAGGTGCGGAACATGGCCAGATTCTGGAAGGTGCGGCCCATGCCCAGCTGCGAGATCTCGTGCGTGGGCGTGTTGGTGATGGACTGGCCCTCGAACTGGATGTCGCCGGCCTGGTAGTTGTACAGCCGCGAGAGGCAATTGAAGAGCGTGGTCTTGCCGGCGCCATTGGGGCCGATGAGGCCGCACACATGGCCTTTCTCCACGTCGAAGCTCACGCCGTCGAGGGCCACGATGCCGCCGAAGCGGACCGTCACACCACGCACGCTGAGCAGGGGAACTGCTGTGTCTGCCATCGTTGTCCTGACCTGCTCCTGAACCTGCAAAAAGTGCTGCGGGCATGGGTGCCCGCAGCGGTTCGGGTTTATAGGTGCACTGCACCATGGGCCACAACGGGTGCTTGCCCTGACACACGTGCGACATGGCGGCCGGCCTCTTTCCGACCCCTGTCGTCAGGGAGCAGGGGGTGTTCATGTGCGACGATGACTGCCCCTCTGAACGCGGGATCTGCACCCCCTCGATGCGGGTGGAGACACACGCTGCGGACCATCTTGGAGACGCCGCCATGGCCAGCATCTACGACCAGCATCTGGACCGCAATCCAGCCAACTTCACGGCCTTGTCACCGGTGAGTTTTGTCGAGCGCAGCGCCGAGGTCTTCGGCGACCTGCCGGCGGTGGTGCACGGTGCGCGCCGCTACACCTGGGCCCAGGTGCGCGAGCGCTCCGCCCGCCTGGCGGCAGCCCTGCGCGCGCTGGGCGTGGTGCGCGGCAGCACGGTCAGCGTGATGCTGCCCAACACCCCCGAGATGGTGGAGGCGCACTACGCCGTGCCGGCGCTGAACGCCGTGCTCAACACCCTGAACACCCGCCTCGATGCTGCGCTGCTGGCCTGGCAGATGCACCACTGCGAGGCCAGCGTGCTGATCACCGACCGCGAGTTCGCCGCCACCATGGGGCCGGCGCTGGCGGCGCTGCGCGACAGCCATGGCCGCAGCGTCACCGTGATCGATGTCGACGACAGTGAATACGGCGGCCCGGGTGAGCGCCTGGGCACGCTGGAGTACGAAGCCCTGCTGGCCGCGCACGATCCGTTGCCGCTGCTGCAGGGCCCGGCCGACGAATGGGATGCGATCGCGGTCAGCTACACCAGCGGCACCACCGGCGACCCCAAGGGGGTGGTGACGCACCACCGTGGCGCCTACCTCAATGCGGTGTGCAACGCCGCCACCTGGACCATGCCGCAGTTCCCCGTCTACCTGTGGACGCTGCCGATGTTCCACTGCAACGGCTGGTGCTTCCCGTGGACGGTGGCGATGCAGGGCGGCACCCATGTGTGCCTGCGCCGGGTGGAGGCCAAGGCCATCCTGGAGGCCATGCGCGAGCACGGCGTGAACCACTACTGCGCCGCGCCCATCGTGCACAGCCTGATCTACAACGCACCCGAGGAGCAGCGTGCAGGCATCTCGCAGCAGGTGCGGGGCATGGTGGCCGGCGCCGCGCCGCCGGCGGCCATGATCGAGGGCATGGCCAAGATCGGCTTCGACATCACCCATGTCTACGGCCTGACCGAGGTCTACGGCCCGGCCTCGGTGGCGGTGAAGCGGCCATCCTGGGCCGACGAGAGCCTGAGCGAGCAGACCCGGCTCAACGGCCGCCAGGGTGTGCGCTATGTGCTGCAGGAGGGCCTGACGGTGCGCCACCCCGAGACCCTGGACGAGGTGCCGGCCGATGGCCAGACCATGGGCGAGCTCATGTTCCGCGGCAACATCGTGATGAAGGGCTACCTGAAGAACCCGGCGGCCACGGCCAAGGCCTTCGAGGGGGGCTGGTTCCACACCGGTGACCTGGCGGTGCTGGAGGCCGACCGCTACGCCAAGATCAAGGACCGCAGCAAGGACGTGATCATCAGCGGCGGCGAGAACATCAGCAGCATCGAGGTGGAAGACGCGCTGTACCGCCACCCGGCGGTGGTGGCCTGCGCCGTGGTGGCCCGGCCCGATGCGAAGTGGGGCGAGACCCCGGTGGCCTATGTGGAGCTGAAGCCCGGCGCCACGGTGACGGCGACCGAGCTGGTGGCGCACTGCAAGGGCCTGCTGGCCGGCTACAAGGTGCCGCGCGAGATCCGCTTCGAAGACATCCCCAAGACCAGCACCGGCAAGATCCAGAAGTTCCAGCTGCGCGAGCGGGCCAAGTCCTCGACCGCCATCGAATGAAGGGCCAACCACCATGCTGACCACCGACGACCCGCTGCTGCTGCGCAGCCAGGATGCACGCGGCGTGATCACGCTCACGCTGAACCGCCCGCAGGCCTTCAACGCGCTCAGCGAAGCCATGCTCACGGCCCTGCAGACCGAACTGGATGCCATTGCCCGGGATGGCAGCGCCCGCCTGCTGGTGATCAAGGCGGCCGGCAAGGCCTTCTGCGCCGGGCACGACCTGAAGCAGATGCGCGCCCAGCCCAGCAGCGCCTACTACGAATCGCTGTTTGCACAGTGTGGCCGCATGATGTTGGCCATCCAGCAGCTGCCGGTGCCGGTGATCGCCCAGGTGCAGGGCATCGCCACCGCGGCCGGCTGCCAGCTGGTGGCCATGTGCGACCTGGCGGTGGCCGCCTCGGACGCACGCTTTGCGGTCAGCGGCGTCAACCTGGGCCTGTTCTGCGCCACGCCCAGCGTGGCCTTGTCGCGCAACCTGGGGCGCAAGGCGGCCTTCGAGATGCTGGTGACCGGCGCCTTCATCAGTGCCGGCGAAGCCCAGGCCAAGGGCCTGGTGAACCGGGTGGTGGCGCCTGACCAGGTGGAGGCCGAGGTGGAAGCCCTGGTGGCGGCCATCGTCCACAAGCCGCGCCTGCCGCTGGCCATGGGCAAGGCCTTGTTCTACCGCCAGCTGGAGGTGGGCATCGAAGCGGCCTATGCCGATGCCGCCCAGACCATGGCCTGCAACATGATGGACCACAGCGCGCTGGAAGGCGTGCAGGCCTTCATCGACAAGCGCAAGCCCGACTGGGCCCTTTGACGGTCAGGACTTGGCCGTGGTGTTGTGCCGCATCAGCCGGCCCTTCTCACGCTCCCACTCCCGGTCTTTGGTGGCGTTGCGCTTGTCGTGCTCGGCCTTGCCCTTGGCCAGGGCGATCTCGGCCTTCACCAGGCCGCCCTTGTAGTGCAGGTTCAGCGGCACCAGGGTGAAGCCTTTCTGCTCTACCTTGCCCACCAGGCGGCGGATTTCGGCCTTGTGCATCAGCAGCTTCTTGGTGCGGTCGGCCTCGGGGCTGACATGGGTGCTGGCCGAGCGCAGGGCATTGATGCGGCAGCCGATCAGGTAGAGCTCGCCGTTCTTGATCAGCACATAACCGTCGGTCAGCTGCACCTGGCCGGCGCGGATGGCCTTGATCTCCCAGCCGGCCAGCACCACGCCCGCCTCGTAGCGTTCTTCGACGTGGTAGTCGTAGCGGGCGCGGCGGTTCTCGGCGATGGGCCCGGAAGGCTTGGCCGCCTTGGCGGCTTCCTTGCGTGTGATGGTCAGCGTGGACATGTGGGCCTGGAGATGAGGCCAGCGGGCAGGAACCCAAGCGGCCTCTAGAATTCGGGCATTGTATGAAGCACGTGAAAAAGTCCGTGCTGCTGTGGTACTCGGCCCGCGAGATGTATGCGCTGGTCACCGCGGTGGCTGCCTACCCCGGTTTTCTGCCCTGGTGCGAGAAGGCCGAGGTGCTGGATGAGGACGCCAGCGGCATGACGGCCAGGCTGCACCTGCAGTTTGCCGGCCTGCACCATGCCTTCACCACCCGCAACACCCACCAGGCCGACCACTCGGTGGTGATGGCCCTGGTCGACGGCCCCTTCTCCGACCTGGACGGCACCTGGCGCTTCCTGCCCATCGGCGACGGCTCCCAGGCCGCTTGCCGGGTGGAGTTCGACCTGCGCTACGCCTTTGCCAACCGCGCCTTCGAGGCCGTGCTCAGCCCGGTGTTCGACCGGGTGGCCAACACCTTCGTCGACAGCTTCGTGCAGCGGGCACGCCAGGTCTACGGTGAGCGCTGACGCCGTGCCCGGTGGGCCGATCGTGGTGGAGCTGGCCTGGTCGGCTGCGCCCCAGCAATCGCAGCGCCTGAGGCTGCAGCTGCCGGCTGGCAGCACGGCATTGGCGGCCCTGCGCGCCAGCGGCCTGGCCCTGAAACTGGACGCCGGTGTGCTGGACAGCCTGGCCCTGGCGCTCTGGGGCCGGGTGATAGCGCCTGATACGGTGCTGCGCGACGGTGACCGGCTGGAACTGCTGCGGGGCCTGCTGGTCGACCCCAAGGAGGCGCGGCGCCTGCGCTACCGGCGCGACGGCATCCGGCCGCGCCGCAAGGACCCACGCCGCTGAGGCCTGCGCTTCAGCGGCACTCCGAGGCGATCACGCCCCGTGCCTGCGCTGCCTCCTGGGCGCGGGCTGCGTCGTCCACCACCACCCGCTCACCGCGGGCGTCGATGCGCACCAGCCGGGTGCCGCTGTCCAGCGTGGCCAGGTGGGCGCGGGCGCGCTGGCAGTTCTCGGCACGCTGGCCGGCCAGGCGCTGCTCATCGGCCTGCACTTTGGCCTTGGCCTCCTGCTCGGCGCGCGCGCGGCGCTGCTGCAGCTCGGGGTCCACCGGTGCACTGACAGCCGCTGGCCTGGCTGCCGATGCCGCGGCCGGTGCGGATGCAGCGGCGGCCACCGCGGCTGCAGGGCGCGGCGGACCGGGGCGCTTGATGATGTTCTTGTCGGGGATGTCACGCGGCGGCGGCTGGTCGCTGGCATGCAGCTGGCCCTTGCTGTCCTTCCAGGTGTATTGCGCCTGCGCAGGGCCTGCCAGCAGGCAGGCCGCCAGGGCAATCCACAGGAGCGGGCGTGGGCAGCAGGCAGGCGGCATGGCGGGCGGTCCGGGAGGGCTGTGGCAAGGCGCAGTGTAGCCAGCCGCACCCCCTCCCAGCCGGGCGCCGCCGGGCTCTCCGTATAATCGATTTTTGCGTCTGGAGCCTTCCCATGCGCCTTCTAGGCAAAGCGCTCACCTTCGACGATGTGTTGTTGGTGCCCGCCTTCTCCCAGGTGTTGCCCCGTGACACCTCGCTCGCGACCCAGCTGTCGCGCAACATCCGACTGAACCTGCCCCTGGTGTCCGCCGCGATGGACACCGTGACCGAGGCGCGCCTGGCGATCGCCCTGGCGCAGGAGGGCGGCATCGGCATCGTGCACAAGAACCTCACGCCCAAGCAGCAGGCGGCCGAGGTGGCACGCGTCAAGCGCTATGAATCGGGCGTGCTGCGCGACCCGATCACCGTCTCGCCCGGCGTGCCGGTGCGCGACGTGATCGCGCTCAGCCGCCAGCATGGCATCTCGGGCTTCCCGGTGGTGGAAGACGGGCGGGTGGTGGGCATCATCACCGGGCGCGACCTGCGCTTCGAGACCCGGCTCGACGCCCCCGTGCGCGAGATCATGACGCCGCGCGACAAGCTCATCGTCGTCAAGGAAGGCGCCACCATCTCCGAGGGCAAGGCCCTGATGCACCAGCACAAGCTGGAGCGGGTGCTGGTGGTCAACGACGCCTTCGAGCTGCGTGGCCTGATGACGGTGAAGGACATCACCAAGCAGACCAACTTCCCCGATGCCGCGCGCGACGCCCAAGGCAAGCTGCGCGTGGGCGCGGCCGTGGGCGTGGGCGACGGCACCGAAGAGCGGGTGGACCTGCTGGTCAAGGCCGGCGTGGACGTGCTGGTGGTCGACACCGCCCATGGCCATTCGGCCGGCGTGATCGACCGTGTGCGCTGGGTCAAGAAGCACTACCCGCAGGTGGACGTGATCGGCGGCAACATCGCCACCGGCGCGGCGGCGCTGGCGCTGGTGGAAGCGGGGGCCGACGCGGTCAAGGTCGGCATCGGCCCGGGCTCGATCTGCACCACCCGCATCGTCACCGGCGTGGGTGTGCCGCAGATCTACGCCATCGACGAAGTGGCCAAGGCGCTCAAGGGCAGCGGTGTGCCGCTGATCGCCGACGGCGGCGTGCGCTTCTCGGGCGACCTGGCCAAGGCCATCGCCGCCGGCGCCAACTCGGTGATGATGGGCGGCGCCTTTGCCGGCACCGAAGAGGCGCCGGGCGAGACCATCCTCTACCAGGGCCGCACCTACAAGAGCTACCGCGGCATGGGCTCCATCGGTGCCATGCAGCAGGGCTCGGCCGACCGCTACTTCCAGGACAGCAGCGCCGGTGGCGCCTCGGCCACCAGCGCCAAGCTGGTGCCCGAGGGCATCGAGGGCCAGGTGCCCTACAAGGGCACGGTGGTGGCGGTGATCTTCCAGATGGCCGGTGGCCTGCGTGCCAGCATGCACTACTGCGGCTGCGCCAGCATCGACGACATGCACGCCCGGGCGGAGTTTGTCGAGATCTCGTCGGCCGGCATGCGCGAAAGCCATGTGCACGACGTGCAGATCACCAAGGAAGCGCCGAACTACCGCATGGAATGAGCGCCCGCTGTGCCGGCCGCACCGCACAGCGGGCGCGCACCGACAGCGTTGACTGAAGGTTCCCCAGTGATTCCTGCTCCCCTGCAGGTCGCGCCCAACCAGGGTGCGGCCATGCGCTTCATCATGCTGGTGGTGCTGATCGACATGCTGGCGGTCGGCATCATCGTGCCGGTGCTGCCCGCCATGGTGGGCCAGTTCACCGCCGACCCGTCCGAACAGGCGCGCTGGTATGGCGTGATCGCGGCGGTGTATGCCCTGTCGCAGTTCGTGGCGGCCCCGATCCTCGGCGCGCTGTCCGACCGCTACGGCCGCCGGCCGGTGCTGCTGTTGGGCTTCTGCGGCCTGGCGCTGAACTTCTTCACCACCGCCCTGGCCACCGGCCTGTGGATGCTGGTGGTCTCGCGCATCGTGGGCGGCGCCATGCAGGCCAATGCCGCGGTGGCCAATGCCTACGTGGCCGACATCACCGCGCCGGCCGACCGCGCCAAGCGCTTCGGCATGCTGGGCGCGATGTTCGGCATCGGCTTCATCCTGGGCCCGGTGGTTGGCGGCGTGCTAGGCGGCATCGACCTGCGCCTGCCGTTCTTCGCCGCCGGTGTGCTGGCGCTGGCCAACCTGGCCTACGGCTGGTTCGTGCTGCCCGAGTCGCTGACGGCGTCACAGCGCCGGCCGGTGGACTGGTGGCAGGCCAACCCGCTGTCCTCGTTCAAGAACCTGGTGGCGCTCAAGGGCGTGGGCCTGCTGGTGGGTGTGCTGGCGCTGGCCGGCCTGGCGCAGTTCAGCCTGTACACCGTGTGGGTGCTGTACGGCAGCCTGCGCTTCGGCTGGGGCCCCACGGAGAACGGCTGGTCGCTGTTTGCGGTGGGCATCGTCTCGGCGTTGGTGCAGGGCGCGCTGCTGGGCCGGCTGCTCAAGCGCCTGGGCACCCAGCGCCTGGCCATCGCCGGCCTGGTGTCGTCCAGCCTGGCCTTCGTGGGCTGGGGCCTGGCCACCCAGCCCTGGATGATGTATGCGGTGATCGCCGCCAACCTGCTGGGCGCGGCGGTGGCCGCCTCGCTGCAGGGCCTGGTGTCGGCCGCCGCCGACGAGCACACCCAGGGCCAGACCCTGGGTGCGGTGTCCAGCCTCAACAGCCTGGCCGCCGTGGTGGCGCCGGTGCTGGCGGCGCCGCTGATGGCCACCGTCTCCCACCTGCCCACCAGCGACTGGCGCATCGGCGCGCCGATGTTCTTCTGCGCCGCGCTACAGGCCGGCGCCCTGGTGCTGGCGGTGCTGCACTTCCGCCGCCAGGCCCGGCGCACTGCGCCGGTGTCTCCCCAACCCATCTAGCGCCCGCCGCGCCACCGTGTCATGCATGACAAGATCCTGATCCTCGATTTCGGCTCGCAAGTCACCCAGCTGATCGCCCGCCGCGTGCGCGAGGCCCAGGTCTACTGCGAGATCCATCCCAGCAGCGTGGACGACGCGTTCGTGCGCGGCTTCGGTGCCAAGGGCATCATCCTCAGCGGCAGCCATGCCAGCACCTATGAAGACCATCAGCTGCGCGCGCCGCAGGCGGTGTGGGATGCCGGTGTGCCGGTGCTGGGCATCTGCTACGGCATGCAGACCATGGCGGTGCAGCTGGGCGGCGAGGTGGCCTGGAGCGACCACCGCGAGTTCGGTTATGCCGAGGTGCGTGCCCATGGCCACACCCGGCTGCTGGCCGGCCTGCAGGACTTCAGCACGCCCGAGGGCCACGGCATGCTCAAGGTGTGGATGAGCCATGGCGACAAGGTCAGCGTCCTGCCGCCGGGCTTCAAGCTGATGGCCAGCACGCCCAGTTGCCCCATCGCCGGCATGGCCGACGAGGACCGCGGCTACTACGCCGTGCAGTTCCACCCCGAGGTCACCCACACCCTGCAGGGCACGGCCTTGCTGACCGGCTTCGTGCGCGACATCGCCGGCTGCCGCGGCGACTGGATCATGGGCAACTACGTGGACGAGGCGGTGGCCCGCATCCGCGAGCAGGTGGGTGATGAAGAGGTGATCCTGGGCCTGTCGGGCGGCGTGGACAGCAGCGTGGCGGCGGCACTGATCCACCGTGCCATCGGCGACCAGCTGACCTGCGTGTTCGTCGACCACGGCCTGCTGCGCCTGAACGAAGGCCAGATGGTGATGGACATGTTCGCCGGCCGGCTGCATGCCAAGGTGGTGCATGTGCAGGCGCAGGCGCAGTTCCTGGGCCACCTGCAGGGCGTGACCGACCCCGAGCAGAAGCGCAAGATCATCGGCCGCGAGTTCGTCGAGGTGTTCCAGGCCGAAGCGGCCAAGCTGAAGGCCGCCGATGCCGGCGCCAAGGGCGCGAAGTGGCTGGCCCAGGGCACCATCTACCCCGATGTGGTGGAGAGCGGTGGCACCGCCAGCAAGAAGGCCACCATCAAGAGCCACCACAACGTGGGCGGCCTGCCGGCCACGCTGGGCCTGAAGCTGCTGGAGCCGCTGCGCGAGCTGTTCAAGGACGAGGTGCGTGCGCTGGGCGTGGCCCTGGGCCTGCCGCACGACATGGTCTACCGCCATCCCTTCCCCGGCCCGGGGCTGGGCGTGCGCATCCTGGGTGAAGTGAAGCCCGAGTTCGCCGCGCTGCTGCAGCGGGCGGACGCCATCTTCATCGACGAGCTGCGTGCTGCCATCGACCCCGCCACCGGCAAGAGCTGGTACGAGCTCACCAGCCAGGCCTTCGTGGTGTTCGTGCCGGTCAAGAGCGTGGGCGTGATGGGCGACGGCCGCACCTACGAGCATGTGGTGGCCCTGCGCGCGGTGCAGACCAGCGATTTCATGACCGCCGACTGGGCCGAGCTGCCCTACAGCCTGCTGAAGAAGGTGAGCAGCCGCATCATCAACGAGGTGCGCGGCATCAACCGGGTCACCTACGACGTCAGCAGCAAGCCGCCGGCCACCATCGAGTGGGAATGAGCCAGAATGGCTCGACAGCGTTCGGCGAGGTTCGCCAGTTCGCAAATTCCTGTTATGTGACAAGGGTTTAGCGTTCAAAGTGGTTCATCGGCGTTCATCGTCGACCGGACCCAAATGACGGTATCCATGACGGTGTTTGCGCTGCTACGCTGAAGTTGCCCGAAAAGTACCGTCAGGCGGTCTGACGGTATCGGGTGACGGTATCGGTGAGGCCCGCATGTCAGTCGTACGCTTGGAAAAATCTGCCAGCGCGATCCCCTCTCGCGCTCGCTCGCTTACGGATCTGCAGCTCAAGGTGTTGAAGGCCCGCGACAAGGCCTACAAGGTCAGCGACAGGGACGGGCTCTACGCCTACGTGGCGCCGTCCGGGTCCGTCAGCCTTCGGTACGACTACCGCATCGGGAAGCGACGGGAGACCTTAACGCTGGGTCGTTACGACGCCACAGCCTCGGCCAGAGTCCCGCGGCCCCTGGAGGTGCTCGAGTTCGGCATGGGTGTGTCCCTGGCGGAGGCGCGTCTGCTCTTGAGCAAGGCGAAGCGTTCGCTGGAGCAGGGTGTGTCGCCTTCGCGCGCGAAGGCCGAGAAAAAGGCGGCGGAAACCGAGGCGCTCACGTTCGGCAAGTGGGTGGAGCGCTACCTCGAGTTCAAGGGCGATCCGAAGAGCAAGGGCGAGCAGCTCGCCGACAGCACGCTCGCCATGCGCCGATCGACCTACAAGCGCGCGCTGGAAAAGCCTCTCGGCAAGCTGATGCTCGAGGAAATCACGCCCAACCGGCTCGCCGCCCTGTGCGATGACATCAAAGCGCAGCGCGGTCCGGCGGTGGCGGTGCACGCGCGCGAGATCGTGTTGATGGTGTTCCGGCATGTGCAGCGCAAGGGGATCGAGGTGTCCAACCCGGCCGAGCGGGTGCAGGCAAGTGCCATCGCTCGTTTCGAGCCCCGCGACCGGGCGCTGACGCCGAGCGAACTGCGCCTGTTCCTCTCGGCGCTGGATCAATGCGCGACGATGCCGACGCTGAGGCTGGCCGTTCGTTTCGTGCTCCTGACCGGCGTTCGCAAGGGTGAGTTCATCGGCGCCACCTGGGACGAGATCGACTTCGACGGCGAGACCTGGACGATCCCGTCGCGCAGGATGAAGGGCGGCAAAGCACACATCGTCTACCTGAGCGACCAGGCTCTAGACATCCTGACGACCCTGCGGTCCTGCTTCTCGGCAAGCCGCTACCTTCATCCGGGCCGGTACGACAGCGATCTCCCGATCAGCGACGCGACCCTGAACCGGGTCATCGCGATGGCGATTCGCAATATTCAGACGACGGCGCCGGACTTCGTCCCGTTCACCGTGCACGACCTCCGGCGGACGTTCAGCACCTCTTTGAACAGGGCCAAGTTCGACGAGCGCTGGATCGAGATGGCGCTGGCCCATGTCCCCAGGAACCGGATCGCTGCAACGTACAACGTGGCGCGCTATGCGGCCGAGCGCCGGATCATGATGCAGGCCTGGGCGGACATGCTGACCCTGTGGGAACAGGGCCAGTCGGCGAAGGAGGTGATTGCGAAGGCCAGGCGCGATGCTTCCGAAGTGATGGACCTGGAACTCGCCGACGATCTCTGACCCATCGGGTAGGTTTCGGCGAGGCTTTTACGGGCTGCCTGCGGCACTGGCCCCATGTCAACTGCGAGGACACCCGCTCAAGGTGGAGGCCGAAGCGGGCTGAAGCCCAGCGTGCATCAATCCACCTTTGCGGTTCGCAGGCGCAAGGCGTTGCCGATCACGCTCACCGACGACAGCGCCATCGCCGCTGCGGCCACCACCGGCGACAGCAGCAGACCAAAGAACGGATACAGCACGCCGGCCGCCAGCGGGATGCCCGCGACGTTGTAGGCGAAGCTCAGGAAGAGGTTCTGCCGGATGTTCTTCATCGTGGCGTGCGACAGAGTCCGCGCGCGCACGATGCCCATCAGGTCGCCCTTGAGCAGCGTGATGCCGGCGCTCTCCATCGCCACGTCGGTACCGGTCCCCATCGCGATGCCGACGTCGGCTGCAGCCAAGGCCGGTGCGTCGTTGACGCCGTCGCCGGCCATCGCGACCACCCGGCCCTCGGACTTCAGCCGCTGCACCACCGAGGCCTTGTCCTCGGGGAAGACCTCGGCCACTACCTCGTCGATGCCGAGTTCGCGGCCGACCGCCTCGGCGGTGGTCTTGCCGTCGCCGGTCAGCATGACGATGCGCACGCCCGCGGCCTTGAGCGCCTGCAGGGCCTGGGCGGTCGTCGCCTTGATCGGGTCGGCAATCGCCACGAAGCCCGCCAGTGCACCGCCCACGCCGACGAAGATGACCGTCGCTGCCTTCCGGCGCTGCGCCTCCGCTGCGGCGACCTGGCTCGCCGTGTCGATGCCGTGTTCGGCCAAAAACTTGGCGCTGCCCGAGACGATCACCTGGCCCTCGACGGTGCCGATGACACCCTTGCCCACGGGCGAGTCGAAGTCCGTGACGGGCGACAGCGGCAGCTTGCGCTCCTGCGCGTCCATCACGATGGCCATCGCCAGCGGATGCTCGCTGGCGCGTTCGACGCTCGCGAGCTTCTGCAGCACGGCGTCGGCGGTGAAGCCCGGCGCGGGCTCGATGTGGACGACCTTGGGCCGGCCCTCGGTCAGCGTCCCGGTCTTGTCGACGACCAGCGTGTCGACCTTCTCCATGCGCTCCAGCGCCTCGGCGTCGCGGATCAGCACGCCGTGCTGCGCGCCGCGGCCGACACCCACCATGATCGACATCGGCGTCGCCAGCCCGAGCGCACAGGGACAGGCGATGATCAGTACAGCCACCGCGGTGATCAGCGCGTAGCTGAACGCGGGCGACGGCCCCCAAACCAGCCACGCGACGAAGGTCAGTGCGGCCACGCCGATCACGACGGGGACGAACCAGCCGGCCACCTCGTCGGCCATGCGCTGGATGGGTGCCCGGCTGCGCTGGGCGGCCGCGACCATGTGCACGATCTGCGAGAGCAGCGTGTCGGCGCCGACCTTCTCGGCACGCATCACGAAGCCGCCGGTCTGGTTCAGCGTGCCGGCGGTGACCTTGGAGCCCTTCGCCTTCGCCACCGGGATCGGCTCGCCCGTCACCATCGACTCGTCGACGTTGCCCTTGCCCTCGGTGAGTTCGCCGTCGACCGGCACCTTCTCGCCGGGGCGCACCCGCAGCAGGTCACCGACCTGGATAGCGTCGACCTGGACGGTCTCGTCGCTGCCGTCGGCCTTCACCTTCACCGCCGTCTTCGGCGCCAAGCCCAGCAGGGCCTTGATGGCGCCCGAGGTCTTCTCCCGTGCGCGCAGCTCCAGCACTTGGCCGAGCAGTACGAGCACGGTGATCACCGCCGCCGCCTCGAAGTAGATCGCGACGGCGCCATCGGCCATGCGCAGGTTCGCGGGGAACAGCTGCGGTGCAACGGTCCCGACGATGCTGTAAAGCCAGGCCGCGCCCGTGCCCAGCGCGATGAGCGAGAACATGTTCAGGCTGCGGTTCTTCACCGACGCGACGGCGCGCACGAAGAAGGGCCAGCCCGCCCACAGCACCACCGGCGTGCCCAGCAGCAGCTGGATCCAGTTCGACATCTGCTGGCCGAGTACGTGACTCAGGTTCGTCAGGTGGCCTCCCATCTCCAGTGCAAAGACCGGCACGGTCAGTGCGGTGCCGATCCAGAAGCGCTTCGTCATGTCGCGCAGCTCGGGGCTCTCGCCTTGATCAGCCGTCGCCAGCACGGGCTCGAGCGCCATGCCGCAGATGGGGCAGCTCCCCGGCCCCATCTGGCGCACCTGCGGATGCATCGGGCAGGTGTACTCGACCTGGCCTGGGTCGCCTCCAGGGACTGGCTTCGGCTGCGACGGTGTGTGGGCGTGATGCCCGTGGTCGTGGTGGCCGTGCGCGGCGTGGTCGTGGTGCCCGCCCTTCATCACCGTGCCGTCGGGCATCACGTGGGTGCCCTCGGCCGCATGGTCGTGATGCGCGTGATCGTGGGTCGTGCTGCTGCGGTCGGGCATGGCGCTCTCCTGTTGTCGCTGGCAGTTTCGACCTTGTCCCGGTGGGAAGGTCAAGGGCGCGCTATCGAGCGGCGGAGACGACTGCAATCCACAGGCCGAGCGCGGCCAGGCCAACCCAGCATAGCCAGAACAATGCCCGCTCCCACCAGAGGGGTGACTGTCCCGAAGTTCGAGGCGGACCTTCAAGGTCATGCCGAGGCCGTGGACGAGTGCCCCGCCAGCGAGCAGCGGCAGGGCATGGGCGCGGAGCCACTCCGGCAGCATCAGTGCCGCGCCGGCGCCCAGAACGATGGCTCCCAGCCCCGAGGCCAGCTCGGCGGCCTTCACGTGACCGCGAGGCCCGCCCTTCATGTCATGGCGGCGGTGTGCGGTCCTTGGGCTGCCCGTGATCGCGATGGCCATGGTGCCCGTGCCCATGGAAGAAGTGCATCAGCGGGCACGCCAGCAGGAACAGGTAAGGGATGGCCTGCGTCACGTGCGTCAGATGCTCGGTGAGCAGGTAGTAGATGCCGACCGCGCCCGCGACGAGCATGAAGATGCCCAACGGCGAACGCCAGCGCGACGGTGGAGTGGGGTCCTGGGGATGCATGACCCGCCTCTACCTACTTGGCCGCTGGCGCCTTCATCGCCTCGCGGTCCATCATCATCTTCATCATCATTTCCATCATGTCCATGCGCTTGCCCATCATCTCCGGGTTCATGGGCATGCTGCCGCCCATCCCCATGCCGCTCTTGCCGCTGCGCATCTGACCCATCATGGCCATGTTGTCCTGCATGAGCTTCATGTGCTCCTGCATCAGCCGGGTCCGTTCCTCCGGGGTCTTGGCGGCCATCATCCGGTCGTGCATCTCCTGCATCGACTTCATCATCGAGTCCATCTGGCCGGGTGTCGGCGCAGCGGGTGCGGCCGTCGCGGCGCCCGGCGGGTGATGGGCGGCGTGGTCCTCTTCCTTCGGGCCGGTGGCGCAGCCTGCCAGGGCCAGAGATGCGCCGAGTACTGCCAGTGCGAGCTTCATGATGGTCTCCGACGGTTGCGTGAGGCAGCATGAGGCTGCGCTTGCCGAGCTGCCTTGATGCGGCTCAAGGGTTGCCGCGGCTCCGACTCAACCGCGGCACCCGCAGCAGCCCCCCGACTTTGCAGGCTCTGCGGCGACCGTTTCGGCCTGCACCGGCACCGGCGTGTAGCCGGCTTCGGCGATGGCGTCACTAAGTTCCTGCACGTCTGCTTCAGTCGGCTCCACCATCACGAGGTGCTGCGCCAGGTCGATGGTGACCTTGGCATTCTTGTCGGCGGCCTTGATGGCCTTGGTGATGGTGCTGACGCAGTGGCCGCAGGTCATGTCATCTACGCGGAAGACTTGCATCGCTTGCTCCTTGGGTTGTCGATAGCGCCATGATTGACCTTGCCACTGTGACAAGGTCAAGACTGCTGGGCATGTCTCTCCAATCGTTGACGTCGGACGGAACCCCGGCCGTCTCTGAGGAGTCAGCGCGGCGAGTCGGTCTGCCCGCAACACCACTTGAAACTGGAGCCCTCCATGAAGCTGTCTTCGCTTGTTGTCGTCACTGCAATGTTGTTGTCCGGCGCTGCCTTCGCACAGACCTCGACCGCCGACCACTCGGCGCACCATGCGCCGGGAGCGTCCGCGGCTGCGGCCGCGACCAGTGACGGCG
Source organism: Pseudomonadota bacterium (assembly GCA_040386375.1). GTDB lineage: Bacteria > Pseudomonadota > Gammaproteobacteria > Burkholderiales > Burkholderiaceae_C > Pseudaquabacterium. The sequence continues at coordinate 19,250 of JAZKFQ010000011.1, read as the reverse complement.
AAGTCCGCAAGGTTGACAAGGAGCAGGGCAAGGTAACCCTGAAGCACGGCCCTATCGCCAACCTCGACATGCCTGGCATGACGATGATCTTCAAGGTCGCCGATCCCAAGATGCTCGACAGCCTCAAGCCGGGCGACAAGGTGAAGTTCGCGGCGTCCAACACGGACGGCGCCATCACCGTCACGGCCATCGAAGTGGCGAAGTGAGGATCGCAAGCGCAACCTCCTTGTGTGGCTGACGCTCGTTGCACGGACTGCTGGAGCGTCGGCGCAGCAGGCCGGCCACCATGCTCCGGCCGGCGGCTGAGCCGGCCTGCAGGACCGGGAAATCAAGGCTCTGTTGGCCGAGCAGATGGCCGACCTACGACAAGGCCGCGGCATTGGCGCCTCGCTGCCCGCCGAGCTCAACGGATGACGCAGGTCAAGCCACCCATGACGCGCCGACCGCGAATTCGGCAACGGCGCTAGACTGCCTGTGACTATGCTGCGCCATCGCCCATTCCGCATCAGCACCGCGTTCTTTGTGGTGATGTCGCTGCTGTTCTCGCAGCTGGCGCTGGCGAGCTATGTCTGCCCGGGCCAGCCGGACATCGAAGCCATGGCTGCGATGGCCGAAGCGGGCACGCCCTGCGAAGGCATGGACCAGGACCAACCGGTCCTGTGCCACCAGCACTCCGCCGACCCCGGCAAGACCTTCGACGCGGTGAAGCTGCCGGCGGTGGGGCAGCCCGTGGTCGCGCAGGTGCTCGAACTGCCGCTGGTGCTCGAGGCCCAGCACGCACGCGCCGTCCCGACGACGGCTACGCCGGAGGCCCAGCCGCCTCCGGACCCACTCTTCCTCTCCACGCTCAGACTCAGGGTCTGAACCGCTCCGTCGACTGACCGGTGCTGGTGCGGCATGTCCGCAGGCCAGCCACGTTCCCGCTCGTCCTCGGAGTCTTTCGATGTCCATCCACATCCTGCGCGCAGCCGCTTTGGCCGCCGCCTTGCTTTCGGCCCCCTGGGTCGCCGCCGCGCCTTTGTCGCTCGACCAGGCGTTGGACCTGGCGGTCCAACGCTCGCAGATGGCACGCGCTGCGCGTGCCGGTATGACAGGCGCGGCCGAGATGGCGCGTGCCGCCGGGCAGCAGCCTGACCCGATGCTCGCCGTAGGCATCGACAACCTGCCCGCGACCGGGTCGGACCGCTTCCGCACGAGCGCCGAAGAGATGACGATGAAGCGCATCGGCATCGCCCAGGAGTGGATCCCGGCCGACAAGCGTGCCGCACGCGAGGCCGTGGCCAACGCCGTCGCCGGACGCGAGTCGGTCACCGAGCACGTGGCGGTGGCCGAGGCCCGCCTGCAGACGGCGTTGGCCTACATCGACGTCTACTACGCGGGCCAGGCGCTGGAGCTCACCGCGCTCAACGAGAAACATGCCCGCGAAGAACTGGAGGCCGGCAAGGGCCGCCTGGCGACGGTCTCCGGCAGCAGCGCCGAAGTCCTCGGCCTGGCCGGTGCAGTCGGCGTGGCTGAGGACGAGTCTGCCGACCAGCGCCAGCAGCAAGGGGCAGCGGCAGCGGTGCTGCAGCGGTGGACCGGCATGCCGGTCGATGGGCTGTCGGAGCCGCGAACAGCGACCGTCCCCGCGCAGGACGCGTATGTCGCTGCACACCCGGTCGTCATGACCAAGCTGCGCGACATCGAGGTCGCCCGCCAGGAAGCCACTGCGGCCACCTTGAACCGCAAGCCCAACTGGACCTGGGAGGTGTCGTACGGACAGCGGCAGGGCATGTCGGACCTCGTCTCCTTCGGGGTGCGCATTCCCTTGCCCATAGCGCCCGCCGCCCGACAGGACCGCGAGACGGCCGCGAGGCTGTCGCTGGTGGACAAGGCGGAGGCGGAACTGGAAGAGGCGCGCCGTGCCGCGGCGGGCGAATACGCAGCACTCGTCAGCGACGCCCGGCGGCTGCAGGAACGCATGGAGCGCTTCGACGCCGGCGTGCTGACTCCCCTGCGGCAACGCACCGCCGCCACCTTGGCCGCCTACCGCTCCAACCAGGCCAGCCTGGTGATGCTGTTCGAGGCTCGTCATGCCGAGGTCGAAGCGCAGCGCAAGCTGTTGTCGCTCCGGCGCGACCTGGCCAAGACCCAGGCGCAACTCGCCTTCAAGCCGATTTCCCAAGGAGCAGCGCGATGAGCCGCTTTCAAGTCTCTCTCGTTGCCCTGGCCGCGGTGGTCGGCATTGCCGGCGGTGCGTTTTACCTGGGCCGCAGCACCGCCGACCACGCCTCGATGGCGTCATTCGCCACGGCCGCATCGGCGGCCGAGCGCAAGGTGCTGTATTGGCACGACCCGATGGTGCCGGGCCAGAAGTTCGACAAGCCGGGCAAGTCGCCGTTCATGGACATGCAGCTCGTGCCGGTCTATGCCGATGCAGCCGGCGACAGTGGCGTCAAGGTGAGCCCGCAGGTCCAGCAGAACCTCGGCATCCGAACGGCCGTGGTGACGAGGGCGGAGGTCAGTTCCTCGTTCGATGCGGTGGGCGCGGTGCAGTTCGACGAGCGATTGAGCGTGGCTGTGCAGACACGGACCGCCGGCTACCTCGAGCGGCTCGCTGTCCGGGCGCCGATGGAGAGGGTGGTCAAGGGGCAAGCCCTGGGCACGGTGTTCGCGCCGGATTGGCTCGGGCCGCTGAACGACATCGTCGCCCTGACGAAGGCGGGCGCATCGCCGGAGCTGCTGGCGGCTGCCCGCGAGCGCACCCGCGCGATGTCCATCCCTGCCGAGCTGGTCCGCCAGGCCGAGGAAGGCGGGACGCCACAGGCGCGCTACACGCTCGTCGCGCCCGCGAGTGGCGTCATCGCGGAGCTCGGCGTGCGGGAGGGAGTAGCGGTCTCTCCGGGGATGACACTGTTCCGCATCGCCGGTCTGGAGCGCGTCTGGGCCGTCGCCGAAGTGCCCGAGGCGCAGGCCGTGCGGCTCCAGCGCGGCCAGAAGGTGAATGCCGTCCTGCAGGCTGACCCGACGCAAAGCTTCACCGGAACAATGCAGGAGGTCCTGCCCCAGGTGAACGCGGCCACGCGCACCCTGCAGGCCCGCTTCGAGGTCGACAACCGTGGTGGCAGGCTGGTGCCCGGCATGTTGCTGCGCCTGCAGGTTGCTGGCCCGATTGCGGTCCGGCTCGTCGTACCTGCCGAAGCGGTCATCCGCACCGGCACTCGCGCCGTCACCATCATGCGCAAGGCCGACGGGACCTTCGAGCCGCGCGAGGTGAAGCTCGGCGTCGAGCTGGGCGAGCAGCTCGAGGTGGTCCAGGGGCTGGCGGAAGGCGATGAGGTGGTCGCCAGCGGTCAGTTCCTCGTGGACTCGGAAGCACGCCTGAGGTCGGTGCTCGGCAGCATGGTCTCTGCGCAGCCAGCATCCGCGGCAGCGTCGACGGTCAGCTCCGGCACCTTCACGGCGCAGGGCAAGGTGGAGAGCGTCGATGCGGACAGCATCACCATTTCGCACGGTCCAGTGCCGGCGTTGAAGTGGCCCGAGATGACGATGGGCTTCGGCAAGGCCGACCCGAAGGCTTTCGCCGACGTCAAGCCCGGCGACGCCGTGCAGTTCGAGTTTCGGCAGGGCGGGCCGCTGGACTACGAGCTGGTCTCTGTTCAGCGCAAGGGAGCGGCGAAGTGATTGCCGCCCTCATCCGCTGGTCGGTGGTCAACCGCTTCCTCGTGCTCATCGCGACCGCGTTCCTCGTGGTGGCCGGCCTGTGGTCCGTGTCGCGCACACCCGTCGACGCCTTGCCCGACCTGAGCGACGTGCAGGTGATCGTCCGCACGACCTACCCCGGAAAGCCGCCGCAGGTGGTGGAGGACCTGGTCACCTATCCGCTGACCACGACCATGCTCAGCGTGCCGGGTGCCAAGACCGTGCGCGGCTACTCGTTCTTCGGCGACTCCTTCGTCTACATCCTGTTCGACGACAAGACCGACCCGTACTGGGCCCGGTCCCGCGTGGTCGAGTACCTGAACCAGGTGCAGAGCCGGCTGCCGCCAGGCGCGACCGCAGCCCTGGGGCCGGACGCCACCGGCGTGGGCTGGGTCTACGAGTACGCAATCGTCGACCGCAGCGGCAAGAACGACCTGGGCCAGCTGCGGGCCTTGAACGACTGGTTCCTGAAGTTCGAGCTGAAGACCGTGCCCGACGTGGCCGAGGTGGCCAGCATCGGCGGCATGGTCCGGCAGTACCAGGTCGTGCTCGACCCCGACCGCATGCGCCAGCTCGGGGTCACGCAGGGCATGGTGATGGAGGCACTGCGCAAGGCCAACCAGTCGTCGGGCGGTTCGGTCGTCGAGCTGGCCGAGGCCGAGTACATGGTGCGCTCGCAGGGCTTCCTGAAGTCGCTGGACGACTTCCGTGGCATCCCCATCACCGTCACCGGTGCCACGCCGGTTCTGCTGCGCGACGTCGCCTTCGTGCAGATGGGCCCCGAGATGCGCCGCGGCATCGCCGAGCTCGACGGGGAGGGCGAGGTGGCGGGTGGGGTCGTCGTGATGCGTTCCGGCAAGAACGCGCGCACGACCATCGAGGCGGTGAAGGCCAGGCTGGAAGCGTTGAAACCCAGCCTGCCGCCCGGCGTCGAGGTCGTGGAGACCTATGACCGCTCGAAGCTCATCGACCGGGCCGTCGACAACCTGAAGGTGAAGCTCATCGAGGAGTTCGTCGTCGTCGCACTCGTGTGCGCAGTGTTCCTGTTCCACCTGCGCTCGGCACTCGTCGCGGTGGTTACGCTGCCGGTCGGTGTGCTGACGGCCTTCATCGTGATGCACTGGCAGGGCATCAGCGCGAACATCCTGTCGCTCGGGGGCGTGGCCATCGCACTCGGTGCGATGGTGGATGCGAGCGTGGTGCTCGTCGAGGCAGTGCACAAGCAGCTCGAACACTTCGAGGAGCAGCATGGCCGGCAGCCCACCCTCACCGAGCGCTGGGCGCTGGTGACACAGGCCTGCGTCGAGGTGGGGCCGGCGCTCTTCTTCTCGCTGCTGGTCATCACGCTGTCGTTCCTGCCGGTCTTCACGCTGGAGGCGCAGGAGGGGCGGCTGTTCTCGCCGCTGGCCTTCACGAAGACCTATGCGATGGCCGCAGCCGCGGGGCTGTCGGTGACGCTTGTGCCGGTGCTGATGGGCTACCTCATCCGCGGCCGCATCCCGAAGGAGACCGCGAACCCGGTGAACCGCTTCCTCATCGCGGCCTACCGGCCGGCACTGGAGGCGGTACTGCGCTTCCCGAAGGCGACGCTGCTGGCGGCAGCGGTCGTGCTCGCGGCGACCCTGATTCCCCTGATGCGCCTGGGCGGCGAGTTCATGCCGCCACTCGATGAGGGCGACCTGCTCTACATGCCGTCGGCGCTGCCGGGCCTGTCGGTGTCGAAGGCGACCGAGCTGCTGCAGCAGACCGACCGCCTCATCAAGACGGTGCCCGAGGTCGCACGTGTCTTCGGCAAGGCCGGTCGCGCCGACAGCGCCACCGACCCGGCGCCGCTGGAGATGTTCGAGACCACCATCCAGTTCAAGCCGCGCGCGCAATGGCGACCCGGCATGACGCCCGACAAGCTCGTCGAGGAGCTGGACCGCGCGGTCAAGGTGCCGGGCTTGTCGAACATCTGGGTGCCGCCCATCCGCAACCGCATCGACATGCTGGCCACGGGCATCAAGAGTCCGGTCGGCATCAAGGTCGCGGGCACGGACCCCACCGTCATCGACAAGTTGACGACGCAGATTGAGTCGGTCGTGAAGAGCGTGCCAGGTGTGTCGTCGGCGCTCGCGGAACGGTTGACGGGCGGCCGCTACATCGACATCGACATCGACCGGCCCGCAGCGGCGCGCTACGGCCTGTCGGTGGCGGACGTGCAGGCCATCGTCGCCACGGCCATCGGCGGCGAAAACGTCGGCGAGGTCGTCAGCGGGCGCGAACGCTTCCCTATCAACGTGCGCTATCCGCGCGAGATTCGGGACTCGCTCGAACGCCTGCGCACGCTGCCCTTCGTGACGGACCGGGGTGCACAGCTACTCCTCCAGGATGTGGCCCGCGTGCGGCTGGCCGAAGGACCGCCGATGCTTCGCAGCGAAAACGCGCGCCTGTCGGGCTGGGTCTACGTGGATGTGCGCGGGCGCGACCTGCGCTCGGTGGTGACGGACATGCAGGCTGCCGTGGCAGGGCAGGTGGCGATGCCGGCGGGCTACGCAGTCTCGTGGTCTGGCCAGTTCGAGTACCTCGAGCGTGCCACCGAGCGCCTGAAGCTCGTCGTGCCGGCCACGCTGGCGGTCATCTTCGTGCTGCTGTACCTGCTGTTCCGGTCCGCGGGCGATGCGGCACTGGTGATGGCGGCCGTGCCTTCCTCTCTGGTCGGCGGCTTCTGGCTCGTCTGGGCGATGGGGCATGCGATCTCGGTGGCCACGGCCGTGGGCTTCATCGCGCTGGCGGGTGTGGCGGCCGAGTTCGGCGTGGTGATGCTCGTCTACCTGAAGAACGCGCTCGACCGGCGCCTGGCCGCTGGCGAGCCGGACAGCCCGGACACCCTGCTCGCTGCCATCCGCGAAGGCGCGGTGCTGCGTGTGCGACCCAAGGCGATGACTGTCGCCGTGGTGATGGCCGGCCTGCTGCCCATCCTGTGGGGCGGCGGGACCGGTTCGGAGGTCATGACGCGCATCGCCGCGCCGATGGTGGGCGGCATGGTGACGGCACCGCTGCTCAGCATGCTGGTCGTCCCGGCCGCGTGGTACTTGTTAGGCCTTCGCCGTGTCCGGCAGCGAGGGCGGCAGGCGTTCGAGGCACGAGAGGCTGCGGATCCGCCGACTGCCGCGGCCTGAGCACGCCGGCTGGCCCAGGTCAGGAGCGCGGAGACGACAGGCGACGCCGTCGCCACGGCGGCGTCGGTCGCGTCAGGCGGACCCAGCCAGCGTCCGGACCGACCCGAGCGCGGGACGGATGCCGGAGACCACGGCATTCCAGGCCGCCGCGAAGGCACCGCGTGCCGGCAGGCGCCGCGGCATCCGGTAGTGCAGCGGGCCGTGCCCGTAGACCTCCAGTCGTGCGTGCCCGAAGGCCGACACCCGCAGCTCGCAGTCGCGCGGCAGCACGTGCACGTCACCAGGCGCGAGGAGGATGTCGTCCGGCTCGCCGTCGACGGTGGCCCACACGGTCCCGCCGGCGCTGCGCAGCAGGTCGCCCGTGCGAACCGACAGCGTCAACAACTGCTGCCCGTCCAGCCGGATCTCGGTGCGCGTGCCGATGCCGAAGGGCCGCGAGTCGGTGAAGGTCCTGGTGTTCATGTCGTCGCTCCGTTGGAACAGGGTGCGGCGGACTTTTCGCCTTCCCTTCGCGTCAAGGTCAAGCGGCTGCGCGTCGACCCTGTCGGCGTCTTGTCCACGACCTCAGCCCGTTGACCTTGCCATTGCGGCAATCCGCAGCATCTCCGCAGATCGACTTCAGCAACCAATCGATCGACGCCGGGCGGCGTTGACCGGACAACGCCAGCAGGTGGTGCTGCTTCAGCGCTCGCTCGTCGCCCGATTCCCTGACCGCCGACGCGCAGCCGCCGAGCACCTTGCAGGCGGCGGTCGGGCAGCGACGATGCACCCGCCTCGAACATGGATCGACGCCATCCTTGCACTGTCAGTGGTGGGCGCCTGCGTGACCGTCGCCGCGCAAGCCGAGCCGGCCCTCCGGAGCGGAGCGCCGCCTTTGCGGACTGCACCGAATTTGCACGCAAGCGAGCCAAGCCCTCCGTCTTCGGCCGCCGCGCGAACGACCGTCAATGATGGTCGTGGTGGGCGTGTACCAGCGCATGCCCGCGCCCGCGCGACAGCAACCAGCGGTTGACGGGCCAGGCGGCGAACAGCGCGACGCCGAGCGCGAATGCGAGTGCGCCCCAGAACAGAGGTGACGTCAGCGGCGCATCCATCGCGCCCGGGACGAACCACATCACTGCGTTGTCCACCAACTCCATGATCGCGATCGACGCGGTGTCGGCCGCCAATGCGAGCCGGGCCGCAGTACGCCACGCCATGCCGCTGCGGATCAGAGGAACCATCGTGAAGGCGTAGCCGAACACGAAGGCCAGACCAACCGCAAGCGCGATGGTCTGCAGGTTGCCCCATCCGAGGGCCGTGCCGATCACGAGCCCGAGCACCTCGCCGACGGCACAGCCCGCGAGGCAGTGCAAGGTGGCCCAGAACGCCATTCGCGTCAGCATGGCCCCCGCAGGCATCGCCGGCTGCTCATGGTGGTGGTGGGAGTGCACGGCATGGTGCTCGGCATGGGCGACAGATCTCACGGCATGGCCTCCAGGTTCGTTTGCGGCCGGAAGATGTGCCGGACCGTCCCCGACATCTTCCGCAAACATGCCGAGCAGCAAAGGACGATGGCCCGACGCTTTGCGCCAGGCCGGCCGCCTGGGCGTTGTCCTCAAGGCCCGCGCAGAGTGCCCGGTGTCCGGTGCGCTCCGGCGATTTCGCTGGGCGTGGTGCCCACCACACGCAGGAACGAACGCCGCATCGAGTCGGCGCTGCCGAAACCGCACTTGGCGGCCACCGACTTCACGCCCACGCCCGATGCTTCGAGCAGGCTGCGTGCCACCTCGACACGCACGCGCTCGACGAAGCGGGCCGGCGTCGTGCCCTTCTCGTTGCGAAAGACACGAGTGAACTGGCGCGCGCTCATGTGCATGTTGGCGGCCATGCGCTCGACGCTGATGTCCTCGGCGAGGTGCTCGAAGATCCAGTTCTCCAGGTCGTCGAAGGGCTTGATCGCACTGGATTGAAGGGCGAGCAGCTTGCTGATCTGCGAGTAGCTCCCGGTCCGCCGCACGAAGAGCACGAGCCACTGCGCGATCGCCAGCGCCTTGCGCGGCCCGAAGTCCTCTTCGACGAAGAGCAGAGCCAGGTCGATGCCGGTGGTGATGCCGGCGGACGTGTAGACGTGGCCGTCCTTCACGAAGATCGAACCGCGCACGAGTTCAATGCGCGGGTAGCGCTCGGCGAGGTGATCGCACCACTGCCAGTGCGTGACCGCTCGCCGGCCTTCCAGCGCACCCGATGCGGCGAGGACGAACGTGCCGAGGCAACTGGCGCCGACGCGACGCGCTCGCGACGACATCTCCTTCAGCCAGCGCAGATAGGCCGGGTCGTAACGGCCCGAAGGGGCCTCCGGACCGCCCACCACCCAGAGCGTGTCGATGGGACGATCGAATCTGCGGAAGTCGGTGCCGCCGGTGACTCGCAGCCCCCGATTGATCGCTGTCGAGCCATCGCGCTCCGGCGATACCAGTTCGATCTCGTAGTCGCACTGAGCGAACACCTCCAGTGGGCCCGCAAGGTCTTGAACCTCGAACGGCGGCACCCCGGTGAGAACGATCCTGCGCATCGCCTCCATTCTGTCCGAAAGCGTCGGCACGCTGTCCGTTTTGGTCGTCCTCCAGGCTGTTACGCGGGGACGCCCGCGGGTCGCCTCCGAGCGTGATCCGGGACCGAATCGTCGCGTGCGCGCCGTGCCGTCGACGCAAACTCGTCGTCAAGCGGCCGGCCCACGGGCGCAAGGAGTACCCGATGGATGCTTCGCACTCGACGACCGGCGCGCCGCCTTCGCAGGCCCCACGAAGTTCGGATACCAGGTGCCGCGTCACGGCGTGCACGGCCCGCTCAACGGCGCGCGCCGCGGGCAATCTGGCTGAGGGCTGGGTGTGCTCCGAGGCAGCCGAGCAGTTCGTCCCCATGCTTCGGGTGTTCAGGCGACCGATGCTGTGCCGGAGGCGTCTTTGCGCTGCCATGGCGTCACGGGCAGGCCGGCGGACAGGCGGCGGCGACCGGTTCGTCGATGCCGCGCCCGGTCTTGACCTTGCCACTGCGTCAATCCGCAGCATCCCGGCATCCCACCTTCAGGAGCCCGACATGACGAACCCACACCCGCGCCAGCGCAGCCTCTCCGGCACGCTGGCTGTCGCCGCCATTGCCGCTGCTGCCGCTGCCGTGCTCGCGGCGTGCCAGCCCGCGGTGCACGATGCCCAGGCCGCCACGGTCGCCGCACCTTCGGCGCCGTCGGTCCCGGTCGTGGCCGTGCGCGCCGCCACCGTGGATGCAGCCCCCACGCAGATGGCGCGCGTCGAGGCTGCCCAGCAGGTCGAACTGCGGGCGCGCGTGGCCGGGCCGATCGACGGCGTGCTGTTCCGGGAAGGCGACGTGGTGCGCGCCGGCCAGCCGCTGTTCCAGATCGACCCACGGCCGTACGACGCGGCACTGGCCCGTGCACGGGCCGAGCTGCAGCTTGCGAAGGCCCGCGAGTCGCTCACCAGCGGCGAGGCTGAGCGTGCGCGTGCGCTGCATGCCGACCGTGCCATCGCGGCCGAGGAACTGGAGCGCCGCACCGCTGCGCATGCCGAGGCCCAGGCCCGCCGGGCGGCGGCCGAGGCCTCCGTGCAGACGGCGCAGCTGGAGCGTGACTTCACGGTCGTGCGGGCGCCCATCGAAGGCCGTGTCGGCCGCGCACTGGTGACCGCCGGCAATGTCGTCACGGCCGGTGCGAACGCGACGGCACTGACCACGCTGGTCAGCATCGCCCCGCTGCACGTGCACATCGACGTGGCCGACCGCGACCTGCTGCAGCGCCTGGCCGAGTCCCGCGGCGCCAAGGGATGGAAGGCACGCGTCCTCGACGCCAACGGCCAGCGTGAGATCGCGCTGGCGCCCATCGACTTCAGCAACCACTCGATCGACGCCGCCACCGGCACCGTTCGTCTGCGCGCCCGCATCGATGCGCCCGTGGCCGGACTGATGCCGGGTCAGTTCGTTCGCGCCCAGGTCACCAGCGGCGCCGTGCAGCCGGTGCTGCTGGTGCCCGACAAGGCCATCGGCACCGACCAGGGTCGCCGCTTCGTGCTGGTGGTCGATGCGGCCGGCCAGGTCGAGTACCGCCCGGTCGGGATTGGTGCCGCGCAGGGCCCTGACCGGATCGTCACCGACGGCCTGAAGGCCGGCGAGCAGGTGATCGTCTCCGGCCTGATGCGCGTGCGCCCGGGCATGACGGTGCAACCGCAGTCGGCCGACGCCTCGTCCGCTCAGACGCCGCAGGGCCCCGTGCCCGACCGTTCCTGATTCGCCGCGGAGCGCTTTGCCATGAACCGACTTGCGAGACTCTTCGTCGACCGCCCGATCGTCGCGATCGTGCTGTCGCTGGTGCTGCTGCTGGCCGGCCTGCTCTCGATGGGCAGGCTGCCGCTGACCGAGTACCCGAACGTGATGCCGACCACCGTGCAGGTGCGAGCCGCCTACCCGGGCGCCAACCCGCAGGTGATCGCCGACACGGTGGCCACGCCGCTGGAGACCGAACTGACCGGTCTGCCCGGCCTGCAGTACATGGGGTCGAGCGCCAGCGGCGACGGCCGCTACCTGCTGACGCTGACATTTTCGGCCGACACCGACCCGGCGCGTGCCGAGACCGACACGCAGAACCGCGTCGCGCGCGCTCTGCCGCGACTGCCGGCCGAGGTGCAGAAGCTCGGGGTCGTCAGCGAAAGCGTTGCACCGGACATGCTCATGGTGGTGCACCTGACATCACCCCAGGGACGCTACGACCTCCTGCACCTGTCCAACTTCGCCCAGCTGCAGGTGCGAGATGCGCTGCTGCGCGTACCGGGCGTCAGCAAGGTCGTGGTCTGGGGCGCGGGTGACTACAGCCTGCGCGTCTGGCTCGACCCCGACCGCATGGCCGCGCGCGGCCTGGTGGCCGGCGACGTGGTCGACGCGATCCGCGCGCAGAACCTTCAGGTGGCCGCCGGCTCGGTGGGCCAGCAGCCCGACGCGCGCAGCGCGCATCAGCTGCCGCTGACGGTGGCCGGCCGGCTGACCTCGCCCGAGGCCTTCGGCGACATCGTGCTGAAGAGCGGGCCCAGCGGCGAGCAGCTGAGACTGAAGGAGGTGGCGCGCGTCGAGCTCGGCGCCAGCTCCTACTCGCTGCGCAGCCTGCTCGACGGCAAGCCGGCGGTCGGCATCCAGATCGTGCAGGACCCCGTGGCCAGCTCCGTCGAGGTCGCGGCCGCGGTGCGCGCCGAGATGGCGAAGCTGCAGCAGGGCTTCCCGCAGGACATCGAGCACCGCATCGCCTACGACCCGACGCTGTTCGTCAAGGCGTCGATCCGCAACGTCATCCAGACCCTGGCCGAGGCCATGGTGCTGGTCGTGCTGGTCGTGCTGCTCTTCCTGCAGAACTGGCGCGCGTCGCTGATCCCCATCGCGGCCGTCCCGGTGTCGCTGGTCGGCACGCTGGCGGTGATGCATGCCGCCGGCTTCACGCTCAACACGCTGAGCTTGTTCGGCCTAGTGCTGTCGATCGGCATCGTCGTCGACGATGCGATCGTCGTCGTCGAGAACGTCGAGCGGCATCTCGCCCGCGGGCTGAAGCCGCGCGAGGCGGCACTCGCCGCGATGAAGGAGGTCACCGGGCCGATCCTGGTGATCACGGCCGTGCTGGCCGCCGTCTTCATCCCCACCGCGTTCATGGGCGGCCTGTCGGGCCAGTTCTACCGGCAGTTCGCGCTGACGATTGCGATCTCCACCGTGCTGTCAGCAATCAACTCGCTGACGCTCTCGCCGGCGTTGTCTGCGATGTGGCTGAAGCCGCATGCGGCGTCGGGCCATGGCGTCCTCATGCGCTTATTCGGCGGCTTCAACCGCGCCTTCGAGCGCGCTTCGGAGCGCTACGCCGTGCTGACCCGTGCCGGCGTGAAGCGCGGCCTGCGCCTGCTGGTTGTCTACGCCGTGCTGGTGGCCGGCGCGGTGTGGAGCTTCAAGAGCGTGCCCTCGGGCTTCGTGCCGGCCCAGGACAAGTACTACCTGGTCGGCATCGTTCAGCTGCCGCCCGGCGCGTCGCTGGACCGCACCGAAGCGGTCACGAAGCAGGTCACCGAGATCGCGCTGGCCCAGCCGGGTGTGGAGAGCGTGGTGGCCTTCCCCGGCATTTCGATCAACGGCTTCGTCAACAGCCCGAACGCCGCCGTGATCTTCACGATGCTCGATCCGTTCGAGCAGCGCAAGGATGCGAGCCTGGCCGCCGGTGCCATCGCCGGTGCGCTGAACGGCCGCTTCCAGGGCGTCGATGAAGGCTTCATCGCGATGTTCCCGCCGCCACCGGTGCCGGGCCTCGGCCAGGCCGGCGGCTTCAAGCTGCAGATCCAGGACCGCCGGCAACAGGGCCACGAAGCGCTGAACGTCGCGCTGCGTGCGGTGATGGCCGAGGCGGGTAAGGAGCCGCGCCTGGTGGGCCTGTTCAGCGGCTACCAGACCGGCGTGCCCCAGCTCGCGCTCAACGTCGACCGCGAGAAGGCGCTGGCCATGGGCGTGCCGCTGGAGGCCATCTACCAGTCCCTGCAGGTCTACCTGGGCTCGCTGTACGTCAACGACTTCAACTTCCTCGGCCGCGCCTGGCAGGTCAACGTGCAGGCGGACGCACCGTTCCGCGCTGACGCCACCGCGCTGGACCGGTTGTGGACGCGCAACGCGCAGGGGCAGATGGTGCCGCTGGCGGCGCTGGTGACGAGCCAGCCGGCGACCGGGCCCGACCCGGTGGGCCGCTACAACGGCTACGCGTCGGCCGACCTGTCGGGCATGCCGGCGCCGGGCGTGAGTTCGGGTGAGGCCGTGGCGGCGATGGAACAGATCCTGGCCCGTGCGCTGCCGGACGGCTTCACGTACGAATGGACCGACCTGACCTACCAGCAGATTCAGGAAGGGTCGAGCGGCCTGTGGGTGTTCCCGCTGGCCGTGGGACTGGCCTTCCTGATCCTGGCCGCGGCGTATGGCAGCTGGAGCCTGCCGCTGGCCGTGCTGGCCATCGTACCCACGGTGATCCTGGGCGCACTGACCGGCGTGTGGCTGAGCGGGGGCGACAACAACCTGTTCACGCAGATCGGCCTCGTGGTGCTGGTGGGCCTGGCGACGAAGAACGCGATCCTGATCGTCGAGTTCGCGCGCCGCCGGCAGCAGGAAGGCGCGTCGGCCGTTGATGCGGTGGTCGAGGCGGCGCGGCTGCGGCTGCGGCCGATCCTGATGACCTCGCTGGCTTTCGTGATGGGCGTGCTGCCCCTGGTCTTCGCCAGCGGGGCCGGCGCCGAGATGCGCCAGGCCGTCGGCGTGGCGGTGTTCGCCGGGATGTTGGCGGTCACCGTCGCCGGCCTGATCTTCACCCCGCTGTTCTACGTGCTGCTGCAGCGGCGCCGCGCCCGGCGCGCGGCCGCACTGGCCGCGGCGCAATGAGGAGATTCACATGATCAAGACAAGCTTGACCACGATCGCACTGGCGGCCCTGCTGGCGGCCTGCGGTACCGCAGGGCCGTTGGCTGTGCCAGCGCCGGAGCTGCCGAAGGCTTTTGCGCAAGGGCAGGGCATCGAAGCCGGTCGCGTGGCGCAGCCCGACTGGTGGAGCGTGTTCGCCGACCCGGCGCTCGATGCGCTCATCCAGCGTGGCCTCGAGGCCAACCTGGACCTGCGCCAGGCCGCCGAGCGGGTGCAGCGCTCGCGTGCCCTGGCCGCAGGCGCACACGCCGATCGCGGACCGGGCGGCGGCGTTGCCGCCGACGCCCGGGCCCAGCAGCTCAGCCGCTTCGAGGCGCCCGGGGCGACGCGTGACGAGCGCCGCAGCGACAGCGTGTCCACCGCGGGCAGCCTGTCCTGGGAAGTCGACCTGTTCGGCCGGCTGCGCAGCGCAGCGCACGCTGCCGATGCGCGCGCCCGGGCCGTCGAGGCCGATGCCGCCGCCGTGCGGCTGGCCGTCGCTGCCGAGATCGCGCAGGCCTGGTTCAGCCTGAACGGCACGCGGGCGCAGATGCAGCTCGTAAGCAAGGTGGCGGAGAACCGCCGCTCGACTCTGGAGCTCGTGCTGCGACGGGTTGCGGCCGGCTACGCGTCGCCGCTCGACGAGGCGCGGGCGCGCGCCGAGCTTGCCGCGGCGGAAGCAGATCGGCCCGCCCTCGATGCAACCCTGGCGGTGTCCAGCCATCGGTTGGCGGTGCTGCTCGGCGCGTCGCCTTCAGGCTACGAGGCGCCCGTAGCGGCTCACCGGTCGCCGATGCCGGTGGCGCTTCGGCTGCCAGATCCGGCGCAGTGGGCGGCACAGCGCCCGGACCTGCAGGCTGCCGAGGCACGGCTGCAGGCGTTGTCCCTGGACGTCGTGGCGGTGCGCGCCGAGTTCCTGCCGCGGCTGTCGGTCGCCGGCGTGCTCGGCGTCGTGGCCGGCTCGGTCTCCGGGCTGGGCGCTGCCGGTGCCGCATCGTGGTTCGTGGCGCCGACCGTGTCCGTGCCGGTGTTCGACCACGCCCGCATCGACGCCCGTCTGCAGGTGGCCCATGCCGGCGAGCGCGAAGCCCTGCTGGCCTACCGGCAGCGCGTGCTGCTGGCGACCGAAGAGGTGGAGAGCGCGCTGGCCCAGGTGCGGCAGGGCCAGCTGCGCCTCGCGTCGCTGCAGGAGCAGGCTAGGCAGGCCGTGGTCGCCGAGCAGCTCGCCCGCAAGCGCTTCGAGGCCGGGGGGACGGACCTGCTGGAGTTGCTCGACGCGCAGCGCTCGGCGCAGCAGGCCGAGATCGGCTTGTCGGTGGCCCTGACGAGCCAGCAGCAGCAGGTGGTAGGTCTGCAGCGTGCGCTGGGAGCGCGCTTCATGCCGGTGGATCGCGTGGCGCGAGCACAGCCTGCCCCGGCAGCGAATCTTCGCCAACCGGACGATCGGGCAGCCGTCGCCCTGCGTTGACAGACGGTACGCGGCCGAGACTTCGCTCTCGAGCTGCGGGTCCTACAGGCTCGATGCATGAGCACCCTCATCGACCGATGTCCGGCGCCTCAGCGCTCGAGCCGGGTTGGCGTCAGAGGGTTAACCAGCTTCACAACACCCCAGCCGAGGGGACGAAGTAGACTTTCAGCATGAGTGTGTTCGTTCGAACGCTTCTGGTCTGGCTGGTCGTCCTTGCGGTTCCTCTGCAAGGGGCGGCAGCTGCCACCATGGCGTTCTGCGGCGCGGCCCACCACGGCGGCGGGCCTGCGCCGCGCGCGGTCAGCACGTCGGCCGCCGAGCACTCGCATCACGGTGGGGCGGGGTCCGATCACCACTTCGATACGGACATGTCGGCCGAAGCCGCGATGGCCGACGACGCATCGTCCATGTTGAAGCCCGGCCAGACAGCCGAGCAGACGTGCAGCGTCTGCGCTTCGTGCTGTTCGTTGGGCGCCATTCTGGCAAAGATGCCGGTGGTTCCCGCCACCGATTCAGCGCCGACGGTCTTCACCACGGTCGTGCCCACCGTCGACGCGTTCGCGGCCGACGGCCCCGACCGCCCCCCTCGAAGCGTCTTCGCGTAACTGGCCGGGCGCAGACGCGCGCACAGCGACGCGCGCTCGCTCACCCGGTTCCGTTTCGTTCCCGCCGCTCCCGCGGCGGGGACGCCTCCAGACGTTCACCCGAGGATTCCATGGTCTCAATCCCATTGCACCGGCGCGGGCTGCGCCCCCTGCCGAGCCTGCTGTTGGCGTTGCTGCTGGCCGCGCAGGCACAGGCGCAATCCCCCACCGCAGGCCGTCCCGATCCGCTGGATCCGAAGGCTCAGGTCCCGGCGACGCGCTACGAGTCGTCGTTTGCGCAGTTCCGTCGCGCAGGCGACGACAAGCCCCTGGCCTGGCGCGAGGCCAATGACGCCGTGGCCCGCATCGGCGGATGGCGGGTCTACGCGCGCGAGGCGCAACAACCCGATCCCGCAGCGGCGAACAAGCCGGCGGCACCTACGCAGGCTCCTGCGCCAGCGCCGGCGCCAGTGGCCCCGCCGACGCCGACGGGTCATTCCGGCCACAAGCACTGAAGGGCCGCATGATGAGCCATGAGATTCAAGGACTAGCGCCCTCAGGGCGCGGCGTTCGCAGCCTCCGCCTGCTGGCACTTGTCGCCAGCGCCATGGTGTTGGGCGGCTGTGCGAGTTTCAGCGCCGACGGCGGATTCGGCGCCGTCGAGCGGACCACCAAGGAGCGGATCGGCAAGGATCTGCAGTGGGCGCGCGGCGACGCCGACCTCGACACCATCGCCACGCGCGTGACGGAGCTGCTGGCCAAGCCACTGACGGTGGACGATGCGGTGCAGATCGCGTTGCTGAACAACCGCGGCTTGCAGGCCGGCTTCCAGGAGCTCGGCATCACCGAGGCCGAGGTCGTTCAGGCCGGACGCCTGCCGAACCCGGGCTTCAGCTTCGGGCGCATGCGCCAGGGCGACGAGCGGGAGATCGAACGCGGCCTGCACTTCAACCTGGCGCGCCTGGTCGCGATGCCCATGATCGGGCGCATGGAGGCACGCCGCTTCGAGCAGGTGCAGGCCCGCGTGGCGATGAGCGTGCTGTCGCTAGCCGCCGACACGCGCAAGGCCTACTTCACGGCCTTGGCGGCGGAAGAGACCGTGCGCTACATGCGGCAGGTCAAGCAGGCGGCCGACGCCAGCGCTGAACTGGCCCGGCGCATGGAGCAGGTCGGCAACTTCAACAAGCTGCAGCGTGCGCGGGAACAGTCGTTCTACGCCAACGCTGCGCTGCAGCTGGCCCGGGCCGAGCAGGCGCAGCGCTCGACACGCGAGCGCCTGGTGCGGCTGCTGGGCCTGTGGGGCGCGCAAACCCAGTTCGCGTTGCCCGAGCGGCTGCCGGACCTGCCGCCATCGCCCCTGGAACTGCCCGACATCGAGCAGGTGGCGATGGCGCAGCGGCTGGACGTGCAGGGCGCCAAGCTGGCGGCGGAGCAGACCGCCAGCAACCTGGGCCTGACGCGGACCACGCGCTTCGTCAACGTGCTGGAACTGGGCCTGGCGCGCAACAGCTCCAACGAGGCGCCCACGCAGCGCGGCTGGGAGATCGGTTTCGAATTGCCGCTGTTCGACTGGGGAGGCGCCCGCGTTGCGCGTGCCGAGGCCATCTACATGCAGAGCTTGCACCGCGCCGCTGAGACCGCGATCAACGCGCGGTCCGAAGTCCGCGAGGCCTACACCGGCTACCGCTCGGCCTACGACATCGCTCGGCACCACCGTGACGAAATCGTGCCGCTGAACCAGCGCATCGCCGAGGAGAACGTGCTTCGCTACAACGGCATGTTGATCGGCGTGTTCGAACTGCTCGCCGACGCGCGCACGCAGATCGCCAGCGTCAACGCCTCGATCGAAGCGCTG
The DNA here is from genome assembly GCA_040386375.1 of Pseudomonadota bacterium. Taxonomy (GTDB): domain Bacteria; phylum Pseudomonadota; class Gammaproteobacteria; order Burkholderiales; family Burkholderiaceae_C; genus Pseudaquabacterium. The sequence goes on along the minus strand of JAZKFQ010000011.1, from coordinate 1,049 downwards.
CGCGACTTCTGGATCGCGCAGGCCGACCTCGACATGGCCCTGATCGGCAAGCCCAGCCTCAGCGCTGCTGCCGGCCCCGCGATGGCGGCCGATGCCGCTGGCGCAGGCCATTGAACATGAAGGACTCTCAAATGCTTTCCCGACGCAAGATGCTCGGTGGCGCTGGTGCCATCACCGCAGCGGCCGCCGCCGCCTCGGTCAGCAAGGTGGCCATGGCCGCGCTGCCCGAGCCGGTCATGCAGACCAAGCCCGACACCATGCCGCCGCTGGTGCCGAACACTGGGCGCCCCTACAACCCGGTGGTCACGCTCAACGGCTGGACGCTGCCCTGGCGCATGAACAACGGCGTCAAGGAGTTTCACCTCGTCGCCGAGCCGGTGGTGCGCGAGATGTCGCCTGGCTTCAAGGCCCACCTGTGGGGTTACAACGGCCAGAGCCCCGGGCCGACGATCGAGGTGGTGGAAGGTGACCGGGTGCGCCTGTTCGTCACCAACAAGCTCGGCGAGCTGACGAGCATCCACTGGCACGGCCAACGCCTGCCCAACGGCATGGACGGCGTGACCGGTCTCAATCAGCCCGGCATCCCGCCCGGCAAGACCTACGTCTACGAGTTCGTCGCGCGCCGCCCTGGCACCTTCATGTACCACCCACATGCAGACGAGATGGTGCAGATGGCGATGGGGATGATGGGCTTCTGGATCACTCACCCGAAGAACAAGCACCCGCTGATCGACGAGGTCGACCGCGACTTTTGCTTCCTGCTCAACGCCTATGACATTGAGCCCGGCAGCGCTACGCCCAAGATCATGACGATGCTCGACTTCAACCTGTGGAGCTGGAACAGCCGCATCTTCCCCGGCATCGATCCGCTGGTGGTGCGCCACATGGACAAGGTGCGCATCCGCGTCGGCAACCTGACGATGACCAACCACCCCATCCATCTGCACGGACACGAGTTCCTGATCACGGGGACCGACGGCGGGCCGACACCTAAGGAAACGCTGATTTATCCGGGCTGACCGCGATGCGCGTTTGGCGGCGCGAAGGCA
>JAZKFQ010000010.1:0-23564 GCA_040386375.1 Pseudomonadota bacterium | reverse complement strand
CGTCGTCGGTGAGCTGGCTGTCGAGGTTCAGCGGGTCTTCCCAGCTGTAGGTGGCATGGCGGGCCATGGGGCTCCTGTGGAATGGTTGCGGGCAGGGGTGGGTGGTGCGGCTCACTGCGTCTTGCGCAGATAGCCCTGCGTGCCGCCGTTGCGGTTGGGCGCAAAGCCGTTGGCGGCCAGCGTCTGGTCCACCGTGTCGTAGAACACGCCGATGCGGCAGATGGCGCGCGCCTGCTGCGCAGTGGCGATGTCGCGGCCGAACTCGCGCGCGATGCGCACCAGCTGCTCGATCTGCTGCACGCTGCTCTGCTTGGCGGTGCGGCGCTGGTTCCAGAGGCCGTCCTCGGTGCCGCAGCGCACGTGCAGGCCCATGGCGATGCCCATCATGTTGACGGGCAGCACATTGCGCACATTGCTCTCCACCGTCACCACCGCGCCGTCGGGCACGCCGCGCAGGAAATTGCCCAGGCTGTAGACGTTGGGCGTGTCCATGCCGCCACCGATGGCCACCCAGTTCATGTTGAGCGGCCCCCTGTAGAAGCCACGCCGCATCAGCCGCTCCACCGACTCGAAGCTGTTGGTGTTGTAGCACTGGAAGGCGCTCTGGATGCCCGCGGCCGACAGCCTGCGCACATGCTCCTGCACCCACAGCGGGTTGGCCGGCACGACCATGTCCTTGTAGGTGTCGAACAGGCGCTGGTCCTGGCGCGAGGTGCCCAGGAAGTCGGCATCCTCGGCATGGTCGGTGACGTTCATCTGCGAGGTGTTCACCGTCACCGTCACCTGGTCGGGCACGGGGTCGAGGTCGGCCAGCATGTGGCGTGTGTCGTCGGACAGCCACTTGGCGGCCTGGCCGTCGTCTTCGGGCGCGAAGCTGATCGAGCCGCCGACCTGGATGATCATCTCGGGCACGGCGCGGCGCACACCGGCGATCAGTTGGTTGAACATGGACAGCCGCTTGCTGCCCTTGCCGTCGAGTTCACGCACATGCAGGTGCAGCACGGTGGCGCCGGCGTTGTAGCAGTCCACGGCCTTCTGGATCTGCGCGTCCATGCTCACCGGGATGTCCTCCGGGAAGTCGCTGGGCAGCCAGCCGGGCGCGTAGGGCGCGGCGGTGATGATCAGCGGCGGCTGGTTTTCGGGGAACAGGTGTCCGTCGAGGAAGTTCATGGTGCTTCTCCCCGCTCAGTACGGCACATCACCGACGATGGCGGCGCGTTCCATTTTTCGAGGCGCCGGCCAGTAGTCCATCACCGCGTAGTGCTGGGTGCTGCGGTTGTCCCAGATCGCCACGCTGTTGGGCGTCCACTTGAAGCGCACCTGGTATTCGGGGATGCTGGCCTGGCTGACCAGGTAGGCCAGCAGCTGGCCGGCGCCGGGTGTCTTGTCCAGGCCGAAGCGCACGTTCTCGGGCGTGTGGAAGTTGGCGAAGTGGGTGGTGAAGCTGCACACGTTCAGCAGCTTCTCGCCGGTCTCCGGATGGGTGCGCACCACCGGGTGCTCGGCCGGCGGGTTCTGCGCCGCCAGGCGGGCGCGCGCCTCGGGCGACATCACCGCGCCGAAGGAGTGCTCGATGCTGCTCTTGGCGCGCAGGCCGGCGATCTTCAGCTTGATGTCCTCGGGCAGGTTGCTGTAGGCCGCGACCATGTTGACCCAGATGGTGTCGCCGCCGATGGGCGGGCATTCGATGCAGCGCAGCACGCAGCCCATGGCCGGGTTGGGGCGCCACAGGCCGTCGCTGTGGTAGTTGTTCTCGTAGTTCTCGCGCTTGTCGCTGCGGTAGATCTGCACCAGGCCGGGGTGCTCGGGGTCACTGCCGGCCACGGGGTGGTCTTCCAGCTCGCCGAAGCGGCGCGCAAAGGCCACGTGCTCGGCCCGGCTCAGATCCTGGTTGCGCAGGAACAGCACGCGGTGCTGCAGCAGCAGGGCCTTGATCTCGGCGAACAGGCCGGCGTCATGCGCCGCGTCGCCCAGGCGCAGGCCGGACAGTTCGGCGCCGATGGCGGGGCTCAATCGTTGCACTTGCATGGGGGTCTCCTGGTGGGCTCGGCCAGGCACCATGCATGGCGAGCAACGGTCTGGATTCTTCGGGCCGCGTCACTTGGGCGCTTGGCCTGGCGTGCCAGGGTTTGACGAATGGCGACGGGCGCCGCGACACCGGCGCGAGACCGCTCAGGGTCTTCGCCAGCAGGGCGCGTTTGGCCAAGCCGCTGTCGCCCAGCGCCAAGAAGCCAGCCGGCTGCTGCGCCATCGTGCGGCACCCATCAACAGCAGGCCTGCCTGCCACCGGAGCCCCCACCATGAACTTCCTCGACGGCCACCTGTACCCCGAGAACCAGCAGCCGCTGGTCATCACCGCCGCGCCCTATGCACCGGGCTGGATTCCGTCGGACTTCCCGGAGGACATCCCCATCACCATGGCCGAGCAGATCCAGAAGGCGGTGGACTGCTACGAGGCCGGCGCCACCGTGCTGCACCTGCATGTGCGCGAGGCCGACGGCAAGGGCAGCAAGCGGCTGTCGATGTTCAACGAACTGATCGCCGGCGTGCGCCGGGCGGTGCCGGAGATGATCATCCAGGTCGGCGGCTCGATCTCGTTTGCACCGGAAGGTGAAGGCGCCGAGGCCCAGTGGCTGTCCGACGACACCCGCCACATGCTGGCCGAGCTCGACCCCCGGCCCGACCAGGTGACGGTGACGGTGAACACCACCCAGATGAACGTGACCGAGCACGCCGGCATCGACGACTTCGAGGGTGTGTCGCGCGGCTTCCCGCAGCTGTACAAGACCTACAAGGACATGGTCGTCCCGTCCAATCCCAGCTTCGTCGAGGAGCATGTGCGGCGCCTGACGGCCGCGGGCATCCAGAGCGCGTTCCAGGTCTACAACATCAACAGCTTCGAGACCATCGAGCGTTTGATGCGCCGCGGTGTCTACAAGGGCCCGCTGGTGATGAACTGGGTGGCCATCAGCGGCGGCATGGACCAGGCCAACATCTTCAACCTGGCCAACATGCTGCGCGCCGTGCCCGACGGTGCGGTGGTCACGGTGGAAAGCTCGGTGCTGAACGTGCTGCCGATCAACATGATCGGCATGGCGCTGGGCCTGCACGTGCGCTGCGGCATCGAGGATGTGCTGTGGAACCAGACCCGCACCGGCAAGATGAGCTCGGTCGCGCAGATCAAGCAGCTGGTGCGCATCGCCGGCGAGTTCGGCCGGCCCATCGCCACGGCGCAGCAGGCGCGCCAGATCCTCAAGCTGGGCGTGTTCTACAAGACCACCGAAGAGACGCTGCGGGAGAACGGCTTCGCGCCCAACCGCAACGGCGGCAACCAGGGCTTTCTGCGCAAACCCGACTGACCCCGCCGACCGCCCATCCGCCACCGACCCAACCCCCCAGACGGACACCCCACGTGACGCACACCCCTCTCCATCGCCGACATGCCCTGGCCGCCATCGCGGCGGCTGTCCTGGCCGGCCTGCTGGCCGCCGCCCCGCCGCCGGCCCAGGCCCAGGCCGGCGACACCTGGCCCAGCCGCCCCATCACCCTGGTCGTGGCATCGGCCGCCGGCTCGGGGGTCGACGTGGTGGCGCGCGAGATGGCGCAGCAGCTCAGCGCCGTGTTCCGCCAGCCGGTGGTGGTCGACAACAAGCCCGGCGGCAGCGGCAGCCTGGCCGGCGGCATGGTGGCGCGGGCCCGGCCCGATGGCTACACCCTGCTGTACTCGAACGCCTCATTCGTGGCGGTGGCGCCGGCGGTGCTCAGGAAGATGCGCTACGACCCGGCCAGGGACCTCACGCCCATCGCGCAGACGGCCGCCGGCGGCATCCTGCTGCTGGCCAGCAAGGCGGTGCCGGCCAACAACCTGCCCGAGCTGCTGGCCCTGGTCAAGGCCCACCCCGACCGCTACAGCTTCGGCACCTGGGGCATCGGCTCGTCGGGCCACCTGACCATGGCCTGGCTGATGCAGCGCGCGGGCCTGAAGATGGCCCACATCCCCTACAAGTCGACGCCGCAGATCGTCAACGAGCTGGTGTCTGGGGTGCTGCAGATCGGCTGGTCCGACCCCGGCACGCCGGTGGCGATGCTGGAGAGCGGGCAGGTCAAGGGCATTGCCATCAGCGGCAACGTGCGTGTGCCGCGCACGCCGCAGATCGCCACGCTGGGCGAGCAGGGCCATGCCTTCGACGCCGTGGGCTGGTTCGGCGTGTTCGGTCCCGCCAACCTGCCGCCGGCCATCACCGAGCGCCTGCATGCGGAGATCAACCGCATCCAGCGCCTGCCGCAGACGCACAAGCGCATGGAGAGCCTGAACTTCGAGCCACCGCCGGCCAGGTCGATCGCAGAATTCCGGGCCACCATCGCCCGCGACCAGGCACTGTGGGCGGCGATCGCCAAGGACGCCGGGATCTCGGAGGAACCCTGAGCCCGCCTGTTCCTGTCACGTCAAAGCAAGTGCCTGGCCGCCCGGGGCAAGCCACCGGGCCGCACTGCTGCCGATACTGCGCCCCAGCGCGGGGCCCACGGACCCCGGCCAACATGGAGACAAACCAATGAAGACGTTGTTGCAGCGCAGCTGCGTGGTGCTGGCCGGGTGCAGCCTGGCCTTGGGGATGGCCGGCGCCTGGGCCTTCGGCGACAAGCCGGTCAAGCTGATCGTGCCGGCGCCGCCGGGCGGCACCATGGACATCGTGGGGCGCGTGCTCGGCCAGCAGCTGTCGGCCGACATCGGCCAGCCGGTGGTGGTGGACAACCGCCCCGGCGCCGGTGGTGGCATCGGCATCCAGGCCCTGCTGCAGGCGCCCGCCGACGGCAATACGCTGCTGATGGGGGCGAGCAACCTGCTGGCGGAGATCCCGCATGTCATCAAGCAGCCCTTCGACGCGCTGAAGGACGTGGTGCCGCTGGCCAGCATCGCCCGCTCGGGCGTGGTGCTGGTGGCCAGCGCGGCCAGCCCGGCGCGCGACTTCCGCGCCCTGCTGGGCCAGCTGGCCCAGAACAAGGGCAAGACCAGCTACGCCAGCTACAGCGCCGGCACGGTGTCGCACTATGCCGGCGCCATCCTCAGCGACCAGCTGGGGCTGGACATGCAGCATGTGCCCTATGCCGGATCCCCACCGGCGCTGCAGAACCTGCTGGGCGGCCAGGTCGACATCATGTTCGACGGCATGCTCACCGCGCTGCCGCAGATCAAGGCCGGCAAGCTGCGCGCCTATGCCTATTCCGGCAGCACCCGCTCGCGCCACCTGCCCGAGCTGCCCACCCTGGCCGAGCTGGGCCACCCGCAGCTGCAATTCGTGGGCTGGGTGGGGGTGATCGGCCCGGCCAAGCTGCCGGCGGCCGAGCTGGCCAGGATCCAGGCGGCGCTGAAGAAGGCCGCGTCGGCGCCGGCCGTGCAGCAGAAGCTGTTCGAGACGGGCCTGGAGCCCGAGGCCAACGTCGACAGCGCGGCGCTGGCGCGCGAGACCCGCGAGATGTCCGAGCGCAACGCGGCCATCGTCAGGAAGTTCGGCATCAAGCTGTGAACTGAGCCACGGTCCGGCCAGCCGCGCTGGCCGGGCACCGATGGCCGGTTCAGCGCGGCAGCGCCGCGTTCAGCAGCAGCCGGGTTGATTCGGCCGCCTGCCGGGCTGCGGCCGCGAAGTCGTCGCCGCTGCTGGCGTACAGCACGGCGCGTGATGAGCTGACCACGATGGGCCCGTCACGCCGCCAGCCGGCGCGCACCGTGGCCTCGGCATCACCCCCCTGCGCGCCCACCCCCGGGATCAGCAGCGGCAGCGTGGGCGCCAGCGCCCGCACCCGTTCGATCTCGGCCGGGAAGGTGGCGCCCACCACCAGGCACAGCTGGCCGTTGTGGTTCCAGGGGCCGGCGGCCAGGCGGGCGATGTGCTCGTACAGCAGGCTGCCGTCCTGCAGGCGCTGGGCCTGCAGATCGCTGCCACCGGGGTTGCTGGTGCGGCACAGCAGGATCAGGCCCTTGCCGTCGTAGGCCATGTAAGGCTCGATGGAATCCAGGCCCATGAACGGCGACAGCGTGACCGCGTCGGCCGCGTAGCGCACGAAGGCTTCGCTTGCGTACTGTTCCGCGGTGCTGCCGATGTCGCCGCGCTTGGCGTCCAGGATCACCGGCACGCCGGGCGCCACCCGGTGGATGTGGGCCACCAGCCGTTCCAGCTGGTCTTCGGCGCGGTGGGCGGCGAAGTAGGCGATCTGCGGCTTGAAGGCGCAGGCCTGGGCGTGGGTGGCATCGACGATGGCGGCGCAGAAGTCGTAGATGCGGCTGGCATCGCCGCGCCAGGCGCCCGGAAAGCGTGCGGGTTCCGGGTCCAGCCCCACGCACAGCAGCGAGTCGGCCTGGCGCTGGGCGGCTGCCAGCTGGTCGGTGAAGGAGGGGTGGGTGGTGCGCATGCCCGGCATTCTCCCGCGAACAAGCGGCCGCGTAGGACAAGTGCTACAGCCGGCCGCGGCAAGTTCCGGTGGGCATGGCGTGCCGGCCTGCCCACACTGCCCCCAGGCGGTGGACACCGGTTCACCAGCCACCCCGCAACTGCCTGAGGATCCACCATGACATTCCAATTCAACGCCTCGTCGATCACCGCTGCCCTGTCGCTGTCGGCCCTGCTGGCCCTGGCGCCGGCCCATGCCGCCCAGGTCAACAAGGCCGAGTACAAGGCCGGCAAGGACAAGATCGCCGCCACCTACAAGGCCGACAAGGCAGCCTGCAAGCCGATGACCGCCAATGCCAAGGACGTGTGCGAGGAAGAAGCCGAGGCCAAGGAGAAGAACGCCAAGGCCGCGCTGGAATACGCCTACACCGGCAAGGCCGCCGACGAGAAGAAGATGCTCAAGGTCAAGGTCGACACCGCGTACGACGTGGCCAAGGAGAAGTGCGACGACGCCACCGGCAACGCCAAGGACGTGTGCGTGCAGGAAGCCAAGACCGCCCATGACAAGGGCCTGGCCGAGCTGAAGCTGGTGAAGGACGTGGCTGCCGCCGGCAGGGACGCCACCGAGGCCAGCCGCGAAGCCGATCTGAAGCTGGCCAACGAGAAGTGCGACGCCCTCAGCGGTGACGCCAAGAACAGCTGCCAGAGCGCGGCCAAGGCCCGCTTCGGCAAGAGCTGATCGTCCGGGCTCAGCCCGGCAGGCCGCGTGCCAGCTGGGCCGCCAGGCCGGTGTAGCTGGCCGGGCTCATGGCCCGCAGCCGGGCTTTCTCGGCCTCGGGCAGGGCCAGCTTGTCGACGAAGCCCAGCATCAGGTCGCGTGTCATGGGCTGGCCGCGGGTGAAGGCCTTGAGCTGCTCATACGGTTCGGGCAGGCCGTGGCGGCGCATCACCGTCTGCACCGCCTCGGCCATCACCTCCCAGGCGCTGTCCAGGTCGGCCGCCAGCGCGGACTCGTTGGTCTCCAGCTTGTCCAGGCCCTTGGCCAGGCTGTCCAGGCCCAGCACCGCGTAGCCGAAGGCCACGCCCATGTTGCGCAGCACCGTGCTGTCGGTCAGGTCACGCTGCCAGCGGCTGATCGGCAGCTTCTGGCTCAGGTGCGTCAGCAGCGCATTGGCCAGGCCGAAGTTGCCCTCGGCATTCTCGAAGTCGATGGGGTTGACCTTGTGCGGCATGGTGGATGAACCCACCTCGCCATCCTTGAGCCGCTGCTTGAAGAAGCCCAGGCTGATGTAGCCCCACACATCCCGGCTCCAGTCGATCAGGATGGTGTTGCAGCGGGTCATGGCGTCGAACAGCTCGGCCATGTAGTCGTGCGGCTCGATCTGGATGGTGTAGGGGTTGAAGGCCAGGCCCAGGCGCTGTTCCACCACCAGGCGCGAGAACGCCGGCCAGTCGTGCGCCGGATAGGCGGCCAGGTGGGCGTTGTAGTTGCCCACCGCACCGTTCATCTTGGCCAGCAGGGCCACGCCGGCGATGCGTGCACGCGCCGTCTGCAGCCGCGCCACCACGTTGGCCACTTCCTTGCCCACGGTGGTGGGGCTGGCCGTCTGGCCATGGGTGCGGCTGAGCATGGGCAGCCCGGCCATGGCCTGGGCCATGCCGTGCAGCTTGGCGATGATGCGGTCGATGGCCGGCAGCAGCACCTGCTCACGCGCGGCCTTGAGCATCAGCGCATGGCTGGTGTTGTTGATGTCCTCGCTGGTGCAGGCGAAGTGCACGAACTCGCCCGCGGCTTCCAGGTCGGCATGGCCCTTGAAGCGCTGCTTCATCCAGTACTCCACCGCCTTCACGTCGTGGTTGGTGATGCGCTCGATGTCCTTGATGGCCTGGGCGTCGGCCTCGCTGAAGCGCAGCACCAGGCTGCGCAGGTAGCCGCGGCTGGCCTTGGCCAGCGGCTTGAATTCGGCAAAGCCGGCGTCCGACAGGGCGATGAACCACTCCACCTCCACCTGCACCCGGCGCTGCATCAGGCCGTATTCGCTCATCAGCGGGCGCAGCGCGGCCATGCGGCCGGCATAACGCCCATCCAGCGGGGACAGGGCGGACAGGGTGGAATGCGCGGCTTGGGACATGGCGGTGGCGGCTGAGGGGGTTGTGGCGGGTGGCTGTGTCAGGTCGCGGGCCGAAAGCCGCACCACCTCGGGAGAACACCGGATTTTAGGCCGCACCGATCGGCTGCATTGTCAGGCCGCCGTGGCACGGGGCTTGCTCCGTGGCTGGGCCTACAGTCAAGCCCTCAACGATCCCATCCCACCCGGAGCCGCCGATGACCGTCACCCGCCGCCTGCTGATCACCACCACCGCCCTGGCCGCCACGCTGGCCGCGGCCGCGCCGGCCTTCGCCCAGGCCAAGCTGAAGGTGGCCGCCATCTACACCGTGCCGGTGGAGCAGCAATGGGTGAGCCGCATCGACAAGGCGCTGAAGGCGGCGGTGGCGCGCGGCGAGATCGACTACGTGTTCAGCGAGAACGTCACCAATGCCGACTACGAGCGGGTGATGCGCCAGTATGCCGAGCAGGGCAATGCGCTGATCGTGGGCGAGGCCTTCGCGGTGGAAGCCGCGGCCCGCAAGGTGGCCAAGGACTACCCCAAGACCAGCTTCCTGCTGGGCAGCTCGCAGAAGCCCCAGGCGCCCAACTTCGCGGTGTTCGACAACTACATCCAGGAACCGGCCTACCTCACCGGCATGCTGGCCGGCGGCATGAGCAAGAGCAACAAGATCGGCCTGGTGGGGGGCTACCCCATTCCCGAGGTGAACCGGCTGATGAACGCCTTCATCGCCGGCGCCAAGGAGGTGAACCCCAAGGCCGAGTTCAGCATCAGCTTCATCAACAGCTGGTTCGACCCGCCCAAGGCCAAGGAGGCCGCCTTCGCCATGATCGACAAGGGCGCCGACGTGATGTATGCCGAACGCTTCGGCGTCAGCGACGCGGCCAAGGAACGCAAGGTGCTGGCCATCGGCAACGTGATCGACACCCAGAAGGACTACCCCGACACCGTGGTGGCCAGCGCCCTGTGGCACATGGAGCCCACCATCGATGCCGCCATCAAGGCGGTGAAGGCCGGCAGCTTCAAGGCCGAGGACTACGGCCATTTGTCGATGATGAAGCCCAAGGGCAGCACGCTGAGCCCGCTGGGCACCTTCGAGAAGAAGGTGCCGGCCGAGCTGCTGGCCAAGGTGCGGGCCAAGGAGAAGGCCATCCTGGAAGGCAAGTTCAGCGTCAAGGTGGACGACGCCCAGCCCAAGGCCAAGTGAGCCAGGCCGCCCCGGTGGTCGCCCCACCGCCCCTGCTGCAGATCAGCGGCATCAGCAAGCGCTTCGGCGCCCTGGTGGCCAATGACGGCATCTCGCTGACCCTGCAGCGCGGCGAGGTGCTGGCCCTGCTGGGCGAGAACGGCGCGGGCAAGAGCACCCTGGTCTCCATCCTGTTCGGCCATTACCTGGCCGATGCGGGCACGATCACGGTGGACGGGCGGCCGCTGCCGCCGGGCGACCCGGCCGCGGCGCTGGCCGCCGGCATCGGCATGGTGCACCAGCACTTCAGCCTGGCCGACAACCTGAGCGTGCTCGACAACGTGATGCTGGGCACCGAAAGCCTGTGGCAGCCGTTCTCCCGCCGCGCCGCGGCGCGCGCCGCGCTGGCCGACACCGCCCGGCGCTTCGGCCTGCAGGTCGACCCCGATGCACGCATCGCCGACCTGTCGGTGGGCGAGCGCCAGCGGGTGGAGATCCTCAAGGCCCTGGTGCCCTTCGGCCGCAAGGCCGGTGCGCGCATCCTGATCCTGGACGAACCCACCGCCGTGCTCACGCCGCCGGAGAGCGAGTCGCTGTTCCACACCCTGGGCCAGCTGGTGGCGCAGGGTCTGGCCATCGTCTTCATCAGCCACAAGCTCGACGAGGTGCTGCGGGTGAGCCACCGCATCGCCGTGCTGCGCGCCGGCGCTCTGGTGGCCGAGCTGCCGGCCGCCGGCGCCAGCAAGGCCCAGCTGGCGCTGGCCATGGTGGGGCGCACCGTGCAGCGTGTCAGCCGCACGCCCCGGGCCCTGCCCACCACGCCGGCGCAGCCGGTGTGCGTGCTGCAGGGCGTGACGGTGCACGGCCACGGCGCCCGGCCGCAGCTGGACAAGGTGAACCTGGTGCTGCAACCCGGCGAGGTGGTGGCTGTCGCCGGTGTGGCCGGCAACGGCCAGCACGCGCTGGCCGATCTGCTGCACGGGCTGATCGCCGCCGATGCCGGCACGGTCACGGTGGCGGGCCAGGCCCTGCCCGCGTCGCCGCGGGCCTGGGTGCAGGCCGGCGTGGCGCGCATCCCCGAAGACCGCCACGCCGTGGGCGTGGTGGGGGATCTGCCGCTGTGGCAGAACGCCGTGCTGGAACGCAGCAGCAGCCCGGCCTTCGCACGCTGGGGCGTGGTGCGGCGCGGTGCTGCGCGGGCCCATGCCCAGGGCCTGGTCACCCGCTTCGATGTGCGTGGCACCGAAGCCGGCGGCCTGGACACCAGCACCCGCAGCCTGAGCGGCGGCAACATGCAGAAGCTGATCCTCGGCCGTGCCCTGGCGGGCGACCCCCTGCAGCCGGGCCCGCCCACGCTGATCGTCGCCAACCAGCCCACCTGGGGCCTGGACATCGGCGCCGTGGCCTATGTGCACCGCCAGCTGCTGGATGCCTGTGCCGCTGGCGCGGCCCTGCTGCTGATCAGCGAAGACCTGGACGAGATCTTTGCGCTGGCCGACCGCATCGCCGTGATGCACCACGGCCGGCTCAGCGAGGCCCGACCCGCGGCCGACTGGACCCTGCCGGCCATCGGCCTGGCCATGGCCGGGTCGGCCCAGCAGGAGGGCGCCCATGCAGCTTGAGCGCCGTGCGCGCACATCGCGCGCCATGCTGCTGGCCGCGCCCGTGGGCGCCGTTCTGGCGACCCTGCTGGTGACCTCGCTGCTGGTGGCCTGGGCCGGCGCGCCGGTGGGCCGGGCCTATGCCCTGCTGCTGGAAGGTGGCTTCGGCTCGCGCTTCGCCTGGACCGAGACACTCACCCGCGCCACGCCGCTGATCCTCACCGGCCTGGCGGCGGCGGTGGCGTTCAAGGCGCGGCTCTACAACATCGGCGGCGAGGGCCAGCTCTATGCCGGCGCCATGGCCGCCGTGGCCGTGGGTGGCCTGCACGGCGGCAGCGGCTTCGAGCAGCCGGCCTGGCTGCTGTTCCCGCTGATGATGTCCGCCGCGGCGGTGGCGGGAGCGCTGCTGCTGCTGGGCCCGGCGCTGATGAAGGCGCGGCTGGGCGTGGACGAGGTGGTCACCACCCTGCTGCTGAACTTCATCGTGCTGCTGGGGGTGTCGGCCTTGCTCGATGGCGCCATGAAGGACAGCAGCGCCATGGGCTGGCCCCAGAGCGTGGCGATCCAGGACGGCCTGCAGCTGGGCAAGCTGATCGAGCGCAGCCGGGTGCACACCGGACTGCTGTGGGCCCTGGGCCTGGCGCTGGCGCTGTGGGCATTGCTGGGCTTCACGACCACCGGCTTCCAGATCCGCGCCGTGGGTGCCAATGCCCGCGCGGCGGCCTTCGCCGGCCTGCCGGTGGGCTGGGTGACGGTGAAGGTGGCCCTGCTGTCGGGGGCGCTGGCCGGCCTGGCCGGTGCCATCGAGGTGGCCGGCCGTGCCGGTTATGTGACGCTGGACATGTCGCCCGGCTACGGCAGCAGCGGCGTGGTGATCGCCATGCTGGCGGCGCTGAACCCGCTGGGCGTGGTGGCTGCGGCCATCTTCGTGGCCGGCATCCTGGTGGGTGCCGACAGCATGGGCCGCGCGGTGGCCGTGCCCACCTACATCGCCGATGTCATCGTCGCCGTCAGCCTGATCACCATGCTGATCGCCACGCTGCTGACGCAGTACAAGATCCGTTGGCGCCATGGCTGAGGTGCTCGATCTCCTGATGGCCGCACCCTTCTGGGTGGCGGTGCTGCGCATCGCCACGCCGCTGATCCTGGGCACGCTGGGCGTGCTGCTGTGCGAGCGGGCGGGGGTGCTGAACCTGGGCATCGAGGGCATCCTGGTGGCAGGGGCCTTTGCCGGCTGGCTGGGTGCCTACAGCGGCCTGGGCCTGTGGGGCGGGGTGCTGGTGGCGGCGCTGGTGGGGGCGGCCTTCGGCGCGCTGCATGCGCTGCTGACGGTGACGCTCACGCTGTCGCAGCATGTGGCCGGCCTGGGCATCACCCTGCTGGCCACCAGCCTGGCCAGCTTCGCCTACCGCGTCAGCTTCCCCAAGGTGGACAGCCCGCCCACCATCACGCCGATGGCGCCCATGGACTGGCTGCCCATCCCGGTGCTGAACCAGCAGACCCCGCTCACCCTGCTGGCCCTGCTGGCGGTGCCGCTGCTGGCCTGGGGGCTGAACCGCACACCGCTGGGCCTGGCGGTGCGCATGGTGGGCGAGAACCCGGCCGCCGCGGAAGGCCAGGGCCTGGACGTGCAGCGCCTGCGCACGGGCGCCATCGTGGCCGGCTCGGCGCTGATGGGTGTGGCGGGGGCCTTCCTCACCCTCAGCGCCTTCAACGCCTTCTACTTCAACATGGTCAACGGCCGCGGCTGGGTGTGTGTGGCCCTGGTGGTGTTTGCCAGCTGGCGGCCCGGCAAGGCCCTGCTGGGCGCGCTGCTGTTCGCCTTCTTCGACGCGCTGCAGCTGCGCCTGCAGCAGGCCGAAGGAGGGCTGTTCGGCCTGGCGCTGCCCTACCAGCTCTACCTGGCCCTGCCCTACCTGATGGCCATCGTGGCCCTGGTGCTGGTGGCCAGGCGCGCAGCCTATCCGCAGGCGCTGATGAAGCCTTACCGCAAGGGCGAACGCTGAAGCGCCGCCTATTTGCGCCCACCAAGCACCAGCGCACCGCCACCGACGACGACCAGCGCCACGCCGGCCCACAGCGGCAGGTTCACCTGCTTGCGCTCCTCGGCCTTGAGCTCGAGCGGCCCGACCTTGGCGATGGTGCTCTCCTTGGTGTACGAGAAGCCACCGTAGCCGATGCCCAACACCCCCACGACCACCGCGACGATGGCCAGCAACCGGATTGCATTCATGTTCACACCTCCTGGACGGATGCCAACAGTGTGACCGGCGGCCCCGGGCGTGCCTGTAGGACGGCATGCGTTCCGGCAGTCGTCCGCCGCCGACCGCCGTCAGCGGCGGGCGGTGCCGTTGGGTGGCAGCACGTCGGCGACGATGGCCATGGACTTCCAGCCGGCTGGCGGCGGCACATGGCCCGGGCGCGGTGTGTCGGCGGACAGCGTTGCCACGCCACTGCGGTGGATGTAGCGCGGGCAGTTCGGGAAGATGCGCCTGGCCTGCACCCGCACCACCAGCTGGGCACCGTGGTGGCGCGCCAGGGTGTCGGCATCGTCCAGCACCTGGGCGCTGCCGTTCACCCGCAGCCGTTTCGGCGACTCAAAGTCGATGAACAGCAGGCCGACCGCCGGGTTGGCGCCCATGTTGCCCAGGCTGCGGAACTGGCCGTTGCCGTCGTAGCTGGGAAATTCGAGCTCAGCCGGGCCGGTCACCTGCACGAAGCCCGGCACACCGCCCTTGTAGGAGCAGTCGGGCCGGCCGCGTGCATCGGCGCTGGCCAGGAAGAACAGCGTGCGGCTGCGGATGAAGGCCTTGTCCTCGTCGGTGAAGACGGTGCGCCCGAGTTTCTCGTCCAGCCGATCGGCCAGGCGCCGGGTGTCGAAGCGATCCTGCAATGCGCGCATGCCGGCGTGGTAGTTGGCATCGTCAACAGTGCTCATGGGCTCCTCCATGGAAGACGGGTGGCCGGGTTTGGTCGCATCAAGGTGCCATGTCTTACACCTTCTGCAGCACCTTCACAAGTCCTGCAGCGCCGCCTGCAGCTGCCGCTGGAACAGCGCTACATCGCCCAGCGCCTGGGCGTTGAGCAGGGCCAGCTTGACCAGCAGCAGCTCGCTGCGCTCGGGGCCGGCCTGGTCGATGGCGCTGGCCAGGGCGTCGTAGACGGTTTCCAGGCCGGTGATGTCCAGGCCGGCGGTGGTGGTGGAGGTCGCGGTGGGGGGCATGCTGTGCTCCTTCATCTCAAGGCGGCAGGGCGGTGGCCAGGGCGGTCTGCAGGCGGCCGGCATCCAGCGCCAGCCAGCGGGCGCTGACATGCTGGTCGGGGCGCAGCAGGTAGGCGGCGAGGCCGGTGGTCTGGGCGGGCACGCCGTAGCGTTGCCGCACACCGCCCTGCACATCGGGCAGGTGCTGGTCGGCACCCGCCACCGGCTGCGCCGCCCCCACGGCCAGCACCCGCAGCAGCACGCCGCGCGCACGCGTGGCCTGCACCACCTGTTGCAAGGGCGCCGCCAGCCTGCCGCCGCCGAACACCAGCAGGTGGAAGCCGGGGCCGATGTGGTCGAGCAGGAAGTCGTCGGCAGCCAGGCGCACGTTCTGCGGTGGTGCGCCGTGGCCCGGGCCGGTCTGGAACAGGGCGTCATCGTCGTCCGGGCAGTTCAGCGCCGATTGCGCATAGGCATGCGGCCGCGCCGTGCGCCAGTGGTAGAGCGGGCGCACGAAGTCCTGCGTCAGGGACAGCGACAGCACGGCGTCGCGCAGCAGGCGGAAACCGCGGCTGGGCGGTGCCATGAAGCGTGTGCTCTTGCCGGCTTCCTCGATGATCTCGCGCGCCGCGCCCACACGTTCCGCGCTGTGGTTGGCCAGCAGCGCCGGCCCGGCCAGGCCCCGGACCACGCAGGCCAGCTGCCAGCCCAGCGACTGCGCATCCTGGAAGGCGGTGTTGGCGCCGCGCACGCCGAAGATGGGCAGCAGGTGGGCCGCGTCGCCGGTGAAGACCACCCGGCCGTGCACGAAGTCGGGCAGGGTCAGCGTGCGCGCCGCGTACACCGAGCTCCAGTCCATGGTCCACGGCGTGCCGGCATGGCCGATCATCGCCAGCTGGGCATCGATGCGCTGGCGCATCGATGCCGGCTGCAGCGCCTGGGCGGGCGTCTCGCCGGGCGGCAGCTGGTAGTCCACGCGCCAGATGCCGTGTGGCTCGCGGTGCATCAGGATGGTGTTGCCGCGGTTCCAGTCGGGGTCGAAGAAGGCCAGGCGCTCGGTGGGATGGGGCAGATCGATGCGGATGTCGGCGATGACGAACAGGCTCTCGAACGACGCGCCCTCCATCTGCAGCCCCAGCTGGCTGCGGATGCCCGAGCGGCCACCGTCGGCGGCCACCAGCCAGTCGGCCTGCAGGCTGTAGGGGCCTTCGGGCGTGTCGATCTGCAGCCGTGCGTGGTCGGGCTGCTGCGCCACATGGATGAGCTTGTTGCCCCAGCGCAGGTCGATCAGCGGGCTGGCACGGCAGGCGTCGAGCAGGTATTCCTCCAGGTACTGCTGCTGCAGGTTGAGCATGGGGTGGAAGCGGTCGTCGTCGTCATGCGGCGCCTCCATGCGGAACACCCGCTGGCCGCGGTAGAACGAGTTGCCGCAGCGCCAGGGCAGGCCTGCGGCCACCAGCCTGCCGGCCACGCCCAGCTGCTGCAGGATCTCCAGCGTGCGGCGGGTGAAGACGATGGCCCGGCTGCCGGCCGACACCTGCAGCTCGGCCGACAGCAGCACGCTGGCCACGCCGTGCTGCGCCAGCACCAGGGCCGTCACCAGGCCGGCCGGGCCGGCGCCGGCAATCACCACCGCCTGCCGGGGCTGCGGCGGGTGGGCCGAGGGCAGCCAGGCCGGGTGCACCTGGTAGCGGTAGTACAGCGACGGGCGGGGCGCGGTGCTGGGCAGGTGCATGGGTGGCGTGGGGGCGGTTGTGTTGGCCGCTGTCTGGGCGGGTGGCCGGCGCGCCGATTGTGGGTCGGCCGCCGCCTGCAGGTCGGCGCCGCAGCGGCCGGCACGCATGCAGTGCCGCACTCCGGATAATCGGGCCCCTTTCCAGGAGAGCGCGATGGCCCATGCCGGTTTCGACACCACCCAAGTCCTGATCAACGGCCAGTGGCGCGCGGGGGCCAGCGGCGAGACCCTGCCCCTGCTCAACCCCAGCGACGGCAGCCTGCTGGCCCAGATCGCCCGTGGCAGTGCCGCCGACGTGGATGCTGCCGTGGCCGCAGCGCAGGCCGCACTCGCCGGCCCCTGGGGCCAGCTGACGGCGGCCGAGCGTGGCCGCATCCTGCTGAAGATGAGCGCGCTGACCCTGGCCCGCGCCGACGAACTGGCCCGGCTGGAGGCGCTGGACGTGGGCAAGCCGATCAAGCAGGGCCGGGCCGATGCAGTGGCCATGGCGCGCTACCTGGAGTTCTACGGCGGCGCGGCCGACAAGGTGCACGGCGAGACCATCCCGTTCGCCAACGGCTACACCGCGCTCACCCTGCGTGAGCCGCATGGCGTCACCGGCCACATCGTGCCCTGGAACTACCCGATGCAGATCATCGGCCGCAGCGTGGGAGCGGCCCTGGCCATGGGCAATGCCTGTGTGCTGAAGCCGGCCGAGGAAGCCTGCCTCACGGCCCTGGCCTTCGGCCACATCGCCCTGGAGGCAGGCCTGCCGGCGGGGGCGCTGAACATCGTGCCCGGCCTGGGCGAAGAAGCGGGGGAGGCGCTGTCCTCGCACCGCGGCGTGGCCCACCTGTCCTTCACCGGCTCGGTGGCGGTGGGCCAGCTGATCCAGACCGCGGCGGCGCAGAACACCATTCCCGTCACGCTGGAGCTGGGCGGCAAGAGCCCGCAGATCGTGTTTGCCGACGCCGACCTGGACGCGGCCCTGCCCTTCCTGGTCAACGCCGGCATCCAGAACTGCGGCCAGACCTGCTCGGCCGCCAGCCGCATCCTGGTGGAGCGGCCGGTGTTCGACGAAGTCAGGCGCCGCATGGCCGAACGCTATGCCGCCTTGAGGGTCGGCCCGGCCATGGACGACCCCGACGTGGGCCCGGTGATCTCGGCGCGCCAGCGCGAGATCGTGCAGGGCTTCCTGGCCATCGCCCGCGACACCGGCCTGCAGGTGGCGGCACAGGCCACGCTGCCGGCCAGTCTGCCGGCCGGTGGCTGCTACGTGCCGCCCACGCTGCTGGCGCCGGCCACGCCCGACCACCGCCTGGCGCAGGAGGAGATCTTCGGCCCGGTGCAGGTGATGATCCCGTTCGACGGCGAGGCCGAGGCACTGGCCATTGCCAACGGCACCAACTACGGCCTGGTGGCCGGCGTGTGGACCCGCGACGGCGGCCGCCAGCTGCGCATGGCGCGCAAGCTGCACTGTGGCCAGGTGTTCATCAACAACTACGGCGCGGGTGGTGGCATCGAGCTGCCGTTCGGCGGCGTCAAGCATTCCGGCCACGGCCGCGAAAAGGGCTTCGAGGCGCTGTACGGCTTCTCGTCGCTGAAGACCATCGCCATCAAGCACGACTGAAGGAGAGCAGCATGGGTGACAGATTGACAGGCAAGGTGGCCATCATCACCGGGGCCGCCTCGGGCTTCGGCGCGGGCATCGCGGAGAAGTTCGTCGCGGAGGGCGCGCAGGTGCTGATCGCCGACCGCGATTTCGAGAAGGCGCTGGATGTGGCGGCCCGCTTGGGCCCGGCCGCGCGTGCGCTGCGGGTGGACGTGGCGAATGCCGCCGACGTGCGGGCCATGATGGAAGCCGCCGAGCTGCATTTCGGCCGCATCGACATCCTGATCAACAACGCCGGTGTCACCCATCTGCCGCAGCTGCTGGAAGAGGTGAGCGAAGAAGACTTCGACCGCATCGTCAGCGTCAACATGAAGGCCATCTACCTGGCCATGCGCGAGGTGGTGCCACGCCTGAAGGCCAATGCCGCCGGCCACCGCGGCATCCGCGGCGTGGTGCTCAACGTGGCCAGCACGGCCGGCGTGAGCCCGCGCCCGCGCCTGGGCTGGTACAACGCCAGCAAGGGCTGGGTGATCACCGCCACCCGCGCCAATGCGGTGGAACTGGCGCCCTTCGGCATCCGCGTGGTGGCGCTGAACCCGGTGGCCGGCGAAACGCCGCTGCTCAAGAGCTTCATGGGCGAGGACACACCGGCCGTGCGGGCCAAGTTCCTGTCGACCATCCCCATCGGCCGCTTCAGCGAGCCCGAGGACATGGCCAACGCCGCCTGCTACCTGTGCAGCGACGAGGCCAGCATGATCACCGGTGTGTGCATGGAGGTGGACGGCGGGCGCTGCATCTGAACCGGCTCAGGCCTGCGGCAGGTCGGCCGCGGCCGGGTGTTCACGCAGCTGCGCGTTCAGCCCGTCGATCACCAGCGCCCAGTCGCTGTCCTCGCCGAGCTTCTGCTGGATCAGCGCCGCCTGCGCGGCATTCCAGAACGGCGCGTCCTTCAGGCGGATGGCCAGATCCAGCGGCCGGTGCTGGCTGATGAAGCTGCGGATCTCATGGGGTGTGTTCGGCAGGCCGAGCTGGGCGAACAGGTCTTCCAGGCTGTGGTGGGCGTTGTCCATGGTGGTCTCCCGGTGGGGGCTCAGCGCGATGCGGCCGGTGCCGGCATGGGCGCGGCGCTGCGGATGGTGAGCTGCTTGACCACCGCCCCCTCGGCCACCGACCCGTCGCGCTGGCCTTCGCCCAGGGCCATGCGCTCGCAGCTGGCACGGTCGTCGGCGGCCACACGCTGGCAGCGCAGCAGGGCGTTGGCGCGCAGCTGCGCCGGTGTCTCGCCGTTGTCCAGGCCCTGGCGGCGCGCCTCGGCACGGGCAGCGCCAGCCTCCTTCAGGCAGGTGGCCCGGTCTTGCGAACTGCGGCCCTCCAGGCAGGCCGCACGCTCTTGCTGGTAGACGGTGTCGGCGCTGCGTGGCGCGGCGCCCACGGTGGTGGCGCTCCATGCCAGCAGCAGCGCTGGCAGCAGGGTGGTGAGGCGGTGGTGTTGCATGCGTGGCTCCCGGTGCTGCGCCGGAAATGCCGGCGCCCGAAGCCATGGTGCAACCCTGGCCTGCGCCACCGCGTCAGCCGCTGCAGGCAGGTGGTGTAGGACGGTGAGCCGAGGCCGTCGGCCCTCAGCCCTTCAACACGGCGGCCATGGCCTCGGCGGTGCGGTCCACATTGCCGGTGTTCAGCCCGGCCACGCAGATGCGGCCCGAGCGGATCAGGTAAACCGCATGCTGTTCACGCAGCTGGTCGACCTGGGCCCCGCTCAGGCCGGTGTAGCTGAACATGCCGCGCTGGCGCAGGAAGTAGCCGAAGTCACGCCCCGGCGCCAGGGCCGCCAGCCGCGCATGCAGGGCCACCCGCATCGCGGCGATGCGCTCGCGCATGGCCGCCAGCTCGGCCTGCCACAGCGTGCGCAGATCGGTGTCGCCCAGCACATGGGCCACGAGCTTGGCGGCGTGGATGGCGGGGCTGGAGTAGATGCGCCGCACGGTGAAGCGCAGCTGGCCCAGCACCAGCGCGGCCTCGTCGGCCGTGGCGCACACCGCGCTGAGCGCGCCGCAGCGCTCGCCGTACACGCTCATGCTCTTGGAGAACGAGTTGGCGACGAAGTAGGTGAGCCCGGCCGCGGCCAGGGCGCGCACCGCGTAGGCGTCTTCGTCGATGCCGTCGCCGAAGCCCTGGTAGGCCAGGTCCAGGTAGGGCAGCAGGTCCCGTTCACGCAGCACCGGGATCAGCGCATCCCACTGCGCCGGGCTCAGGTCCACGCCGGTGGGGTTGTGGCAGCAGGCATGCAGCAGCACGATGCTGCGCGCCGGCAGGCTGCGCAGGCAGTCGAGCATGGCGTCGAAGCGCACACCGCCGGTGGCCGCGTCGTAGTACGGATAGGTCTGCACCTGGAAGCCGCTGCCCTCGAACATCGAGCGGTGGTTGTCCCAGGTCGGGTCGCTGACCCAGACGCCGGCCTCCGGCAGCCAGGTCTTGAGGAAATCGGCGCCCACCTTCAGCCCGCCCGAGCTGCCCACGGTCTGGATGGTGGCCACGCGGCCGGCGGCGATGGCCGGGTGGTCGGCGCCGAGCAGCAGCTTGGCGACTTCGGTGCGGCAGGCGGCGTCGCCCTCCATCGGCAGGTAGGGCTTGGCGCCGCCGGCGGCCAGGATGCGCGCCTCGGCCGCCTGCACGCTGGGCAGCACCGGCAGGCGGCCCTGCTCGTCGAAGTAGATGCCGATGGAGAGGTTGACCTTCTGCGGCCGGGGGTCGGCGTGAAAGGCGTCGACCAGGGCGAAGATCGGGTCGCCCGCATAGGGCTGGATGTGCTCGAACATCGGAGGCTCCTGAATTGAGCCGCCGATTATCCCGGCCGCTCAGGCCGCTCAGCCCGCCAGCGCCGCCTCGATGTCGGCCGCCAGCTTCTCGGGGGCATCCTGCGGCGCGTAGCGCTTGATCACCCGGCCGTCACGCCCGACCAGGAACTTGGTGAAGTTCCACTTGATGCCCTTGCTGCCCAGCAGGCCAGGGGCCTGCTCCTTCAGCCACTGGTAGAGCGGGTGGGCGTCGGCGCCGTTGACGCTGATCTTGGCCATCATCGGGAAGCTCACGCCGTAGTTCAGCTGGCAGAAGCTGGCGATCTGGTCGTTGCTGCCCGGGTCCTGGGCGCCGAACTCGTTGCTGGGAAAGCCCAGCACCACCAAGCCGCGGTCGCGGTAGCTGGCCCACAGCGTTTCCAGCCCGGCGAACTGCGGCGTGAAGCCGCACTGGCTGGCGGTGTTGACGATCAGCAGCACTTGGCCGGCGTGGTCGGCCAGGCGCACAGGGCGGCCGTTGATGTCCAGCGCTTCGAGGTCGGGCAGGGCGGTGGCAGGCATGGGATGGATGCACGCGGCATGGGGGTGGTGGTGGCCCATGCTAGCGCCGGCAGTCGACCCCGCTGGGGACGCGGCGTCTGGCGCCCCGCGGAAGGTCAGGCCATACTTCCATCCCTGCCCCCACCACACGGCCATGCCCGCCCCCATTCCGGTCGCCATCCTCGGCTTCAGCGCCTTCGACCGCAAGGCGCTGGCCTCGTACTTCCAGCGTGGTGGCCCGGGCCGCCTGCGCTACGAGCATGTGCTCAACGCCGACCTGGCCGACCTGGTCATCGCCGATGCCGACGAGCCCGGTGTGCTGGAGCTGCTGCAGACCCTGGGCCGTGTGCAGGATGCGCTGTTCATCGGCGCGCTGGCACCGGGCGAGGCGGGCTCCTGGATGATGCGGCCCATCGACCAGACCCAGGTGCTGCGCGAGCTCGATGCGCTGATGGCCAGGCGCGACAACCCACGTTCGTCGCCGCTGCCGCTCACCCTGCCCAGCAGCCTGGGGCGGGGTGCGCTGCGCACCATCGGGGCCCTGGGCGCACTGGATCTGCCCGAGGCGCCCACCCGCCGCGCCGACGACGAGACCCCGGCGCCACGCCGCCACCCCGACCAGCTCGACCCGCGCGAGGCACGCCGCCGCGAGATGGAGGTGCTGCGCCGCCCGCTGGTGACGCCGCGTGCGCTGCTGGTCGACGACAGCGAGGTGGCGCTGCACTTCCTCAAGCGCCAGCTGCAGGGTTATGGCGTGGAGTGCGACATGGCGCGCGACAGCGAGCGTGCGCTGGACCTGCTCACCCACCATGCCTACGGCCTGGTGTTCCTGGACGTGGACCTGGGCCCCGACAGCCGCAGCGACGGCCTCACCCTGTGCCACCAGATCCGCTACCGCCTGCACCACCCGGGTGGCCGCGCGCCGCTGGTGGTGATGGTCTCGGCCTTCCACGACCCGGTCGACCAGGTGCGTGGCACCCTGGCCGGCGCCGAGGGCTACCTGGGCAAGCCGCTGGACCTGCCGGCGCTCGACCGGCTGATGGGCCGCCAGGGCCTGTACCGGCCACTGGGCCCGCCGGGCGACACCTCACGCCGGCCGGGGCATCCCGGCGGGCGCTGAAGCCGGCCTCGGCGCCGCTCCTGCCGCGTCAATCCTTTTGCACCGAGGCCAGCAGCGCACCGCCCAGGATCATCAGCGCGCCCAGCGCCTCGCGCCCACCCAGCGTGCCGGCGCCCAGCGCCAGGGCCGAGGCACTGGCAAAGAACACCTCGCTGATCATCACCACCGCCGTGGTGTTGGCCGGCAGCCGGGCCGCGCCGTACTGCAGCGTGAGGTTGGAGGCCAGGAACCAGGCCGCCAGGCCCAGCGCCGGCAGGGCCCACCCCCAGGCCAGCGCTGGCGGTGGTGGGACCGCACCGCCGGCGGTGAGCCAGGCGGCCAGCAGCAGCGACACCACGGCGCCACCGGCGAACATGGCCAGGGCGCGGGCCGATTCCGGCTGGTGTGCCTCGCGCCGCAGCAGCACGTTGTTCAGCGCAAAGCAGAAGCCGCCCACCAGGCCCAGCACATCGGGCAGCAGGCCCGGCGCCTGGCCAGCCACGGCCGCCGGCGCATGGCCGGCACCGCCACCCGGCCACAACACCACCATGGCCCCGGCCAGCGCCAGGGCCACCCGCACGGCGCCACGCGGGCTGATGCGCTCGCCCAGCAGCAGGCGCGACAGCAGCACCGTCCACAGCGGCATCAGGTAGAACAGCAGCACCACCCGCACCACGTCGCCGATGCTCACCGCCCAGTTGAAGCAGGCGTTGGTGCCACCCGCGGCCAGCACCAGCCACCACAGCGAGCGGGTGCGCAGCAGCTGCCCGGCGGCGACCGGCCGCGCCAGCAGCAGCACCACCACGGCGATGCTGTAGATGAAGCCGGTGAGCCACAGCGCATGCAACCCCTGCGCGCCGAGCTGGCGGAACGGCCACCAGCTCACGCCCCAGGTGAAGGCGTTGAACACCAGGCCGCCCACGGCCAGCCAGCGGGTGGTGCGTTCGCTCTTGGAAGTCAGCATCAAGGTCAGTGGTGCGCCGGCCGAACCCAACGGGCGCCGCGGAACCGGCTGCGCCGGGCCGCTGGGGCCGCCCCCTGGGGGGAGCGCCGCAGGCGCTTCGGGGGGGGTGGATCAATGTTTGTCGGTGCGGGCGATGGCGAGCAGGCGCTCCACCTCGTCGCGGTGGTCCACGCAGTTGCGCTGGTGCCAGCGGCGGATCAGCCACATCACGCCGGCCACGCTCAGGCCGAAGATGGCGATGGCGGTGAAGGCCGACAGCCCCAGCTTGACCATGGCGGTGTAGAACGCGCCGAGCGCCAGGATGCAGGCCTGCTCGTTGAAGTTCTGCACCGCGATCGAGCGGCCGGCGCCCATCA
>JAZKFQ010000009.1:0-77384 GCA_040386375.1 Pseudomonadota bacterium | reverse complement strand
CGCAGCCGCACCGACAGCTGGCCGATGCCCTTGACGGTGTTGGTGAAGACCTTGGCGTTGTAGGGCTCCAGCCGTGCCGCGCAGCGCAGCTTGCGCACGGCGTCCTGGTAGTCGTCGAGGATGATGATGTTCATGGTCTGCGCGGGATTGTGCCGCGACAGATGGCCCACCCCGGCGGCCGCTTGTCAGAGCACTACCATCAGCCACACACCAACCCCGGAGACCACCACCATGACGATGTCGATGTACCAGGCCAGCGTGCCCCTGTTCCAGCGCCAGCTGGGCGCCTTGCTGGCGTGGCTGGACAAGGCCGAGGCCCATGCCCAGGCGCGCAAGTTCGATCCCGGCAACTACCTGCAGCTGCGCCTGGCGCCCGACATGCTGCCCTTCCTGTCCCAGATCCGCATCGCCAGCGACGCGGCTAAGGGCTGCGTGGCCCGCCTGGCCGGCACCGAGATCCCGAAGTTCGAGGACAACGAGGCCACGCTGGACGAACTGCGCACGCGTGTGCGCAAGACCCTGGACTACATCGCCACGGTGCCGGCCGATGCCATCGACGGCAGCGAGGGCCGCAACATCGTGATCCCGATGCGCCCGCCGCGTGAGCCGGTGCAGATGACCGGCCAGTTCTTCCTGCAGCACTGGGCGCTGCCCAACTTCTACTTCCACATCACCACCGCGTACGCGCTGCTGCGCCACGCCGGTGTGGACCTGGGCAAGGGCGACTACCTGGCCGTGGCCTGAGGCCGGTCGGCCCCGACCCCGCAGCGCCCGCAGCCTAGCGGCGCAGGCCCCAGGCCTGCAGCTCGCCGTTGTCGGGGAAGGCGCTGTCCAGCACGCGGTGCAGGTCGTTGCGGGTGCGGCGGCTGTAGTCGTCCTGCGTCTCCAGCGCGGCGAACACCGCACCCCGCAGCATCCACAGGTCCACCGGGGCCTGCGTCTGGCGCACCTGGCGGCGCAGCCAGTCGCCGCGCATGCCGTCCAGCGTCTCGATGGCGGCCATGAACTGCTGCTTCAGGTCGACAAAGGTGCGGCGCGCGGCGATGCGGGCATGGCGGTCCTGGGGCAGGCCGGGGTCGGGCAGCACGGCGGCATTGGCGGCGCGGAAATACTGCCGCGGCGGCCGGGTCTGGACAGCAGGGTTCATGGTTCCAGGGTGGCCAATGCAGCGCGCGGGGCGCGGGTGGGGAAGTGGCGGTTCAGCCGCGACAGCCGGCGCTCGGCCTCGGCCTGGCTCAGCGCCATCGAGACCTCGCCGTACAGGCTGGAGCGCAGATGCCACATCTCGCGCAGCGACCGTGCCCGCTCGATGCGGTCCAGCAGGTTCTGGGCCGGCGGGCCGTCCAGGTCGGACAGGCTGTCGCGGAACTCGGTCTTGGCCAGCGCCAGGCGGTTGACCGGGCGCGCCTGCTCGGGCAGCCAGGGTGCGGCCTGGTGCAGCACGCGGCTGGTCCAGCGCTGCATGCGCCCGCGCCAGCTCAGCGACGAGGGGAACAGCTCGGGTGGGCAGACTTCCACCCGGCTCTGGATCAGCGTGCTGGGCGGGCCGCTGTGGCGGCCGGGCATCCAGCGGGTCATCCAGGTCGAGAGCGGGGCGTGCACGGTGGTCATGGCTGGGATGTCGGCAACAGAAGGGCCAAGCTGAAGCCATTGTTGGAGCCGGCCTGCCGGCGCCATGGCGTGAACAGCGGCACGAAGCGCTGCCACTTTGCCGCCGTGGCCATGCCGTGTGGCCTGGCTGGTAGGCTCGCCCCCTGATCCATGTTCGCCCTCCGAGGGCAGGAGTTGCCCATGATCGGCCGCTGGATTCGCCGCCTGCTCACCCTGGCCCTGCTGCTGCTGGTGGGCGGCGGGCTCGCCGCCTGGTTCTATGCCCAGCGGGTGCTGCCGCAGACCGACGGTGCACTGGCCCTGCCTGGTGCACGGGCGCCGCTGCAGATCCAGCGCGATGCCAACGGCATTCCCACCATCCGCGCCGGCAGCGTGCGCGACGCGATGTACGGCCTGGGCGTGGCCCATGCACAAGACCGGTTGTGGCAGATGGAGACCCACCGCCGCATCGGCGCCGGCCGCTTGTCCGAGGTGTTTGGCGACGGTGCCCTGGACACCGACCGCTTCCTGCGCATGCTGGGCGTGCGCCGCGCGGCAGCGGCGCAGTGGGCCCAGGCATCGCCGGCCTCGCGCGAGGCGCTGCTGGCCTATGCCGACGGCGTGAATGCCGTGATCGGCACGCTGCGGGCGCGGCCGCCCGAATTCCTGATCCTGGGCATCCAGCCCGAGCCCTGGACCCCCGAGGACAGCCTGGCCTGGGCCATCATGATGGCCTGGGACCTGGGCGCGAACTGGAACACCGAGCTGATCCGCCTGCGCCTGGCGCTGAAGATGCCCAAGGACCGCATCGACCAGCTGCTGCCACCCTACCCGGGTGATGCCGTGCCCCAGACCCTGGATTTCGCCAGCTTCTACCGCGGCCTGAAGCTCGACGGCCAGCAGGCGCTGGCCGAGCCCACCCTGCTCAGGCTGATGGCCATGGCGCCCGAGAGCGGGCTGGAGGGCACGGGCAGCAACAGCTGGGTGCTGGCCGGCAGCCGCACCAGCACCGGCAAGCCGATGCTGGCCAACGACCCGCACCTCAAGCTGTCGACCCCGGCGCTGTGGTACTTCGCCCGCATCGAGGCCCCCGGGCTGGACCTGGGCGGCGCCACCATGCCCGGCCTGCCGGGTGTGGTGGTGGGCCAGAACAAGCACATCGCCTGGGGCTTCACCAACACCGGGCCCGATGTGCAGGACACCTACCTGGAGCGCATCAAGCCCGACGATCCCGACCAGTACCAGACCCCCGACGGCTGGGCACGTTTCGAGACCCGGCAGGAGGTGATCCGCGTCAAGGGCCGGGCCGACGTGCTGCTCACCGTGCGCAGCACCCGCCACGGGCCGGTGCTGTCGGACGCGGCGCTGGCCGGCCTGGCCGACGAGGCCGGCGGCACCCTGGGCCCCAAGGCACGGCCGGCCTATGCCGTGGCGCTGCGCTGGACCGGCCTGGACACCGACCACGACATCATGGCCAGCACGCTGCAGATGAACGCCGCCGACTCGGTGGAGGCCTTCATCACCGCCACCCGCGGCTGGTTCGTGCCGATGCAGAACATGGCGGTGGCCGACGACGCCGGCCGCATCGCCCTGGTGTCGCCCGGCCGGGTGCCGCTGCGCCAGGCCGACAACGACCTGCAGGGCCTGGCGCCCGCGCCCGGCTGGGAGGCGCGCTACGACTGGGCCGGCTACCTGCCGGCCGACCAGGTGCCGCTGATCCGCGACCCGGCCGCCGGCTACATCGCCAACGCCAACCAGCGGGTGACGCTGGCCGACTACCCGCACTTCATCAGCCACCACTGGGCGCTGCCCTTCCGGCAGCAGCGCATCGAGCAGCTGATCGCCCAGCAGCCCACCCACAGCCTGGCCGACCTGGGCCGCATGCATGGCGACCTGAAGTCCCTGGCCGTGGCCCAGTTGCTGCCGCGGCTGCAGAAGGCGCAATCCAGCCACCCGCTGGCGGCCGCGGCCTTGGCGCAGCTGGCCAGCTTCGACGGCACCATGGCCGCCGACAAGGCCGCGCCCCTGCTCTACTGGGCCTGGCACCGCCACCTCACCCAGCAGGTGCTGACCGACGAGCTGGGCACACCGCTGTACGACCGCCTGCTGGGCCAGCGTGGTTACTTCGACGCGCTGGAAGGTGTGCTGGCCAGCGGCGACGGCTGGTGGTGCGACGACAAGACGAGCACGCCGGTGGAGACCTGCCCGCAGCAGATCGACCGTGCCTTCAGCGCCGCGCTGGACGAGCTGCAGGCGGCGCAGGGCGCCGACGTGGCAGCCTGGCAGTGGGGCCGGGCCCACCTGGCACGGTCGGAGCACCGGCCGTTCTCGAAGGTGAAGCTGCTGGCGCCGTGGTTCGAGCTGCGCACCCCGGTGGGCGGCGACAGCTACACGGTGAACGTGTCACGGGTCAGCCTGAAGGCCGACGCCACCACCGGCGAGTACTACCTCAGCGAGCATGGCCCCAGCCTGCGCGGCCTGTACGACCTGGCCGACCGGGCCAACAGCCGGGTGGTGCACAGCACCGGGCAGAGCGGCATCCCGTGGTCGCCGCTGTACCGCAACCTGGTGGAACCCTGGCGGCAGGTGCAGGCGGTGCCGCTGTTCGCGCCGGCCGGTGCGCGGCTGCAGACGCTGGCGATTGCACCCGGCGGTTGAGCCGGGCCAGGCGGCGCGGGGGCGCAACGGCTGCGCACGGGCGGCGCACAGGCGGCGCAGCCGGCCCAGGCGCTACAGCGTGCCGTAGATGCGCTTGCGCTGCGCGGTGTAGGCCCACCAGGGCGCCGGTGCGGCGCCGCGCATGAAATCGGTGGCGGCCATGAAGGTGTCGAGCACGCAGGGGTCCTGCCGCTTGCCGCTGTGGGCGCACAGCGCCTGGTACAGCACGAAGGCATCGCGGCTGGCCAGTTCCTGCGGGTGGGCAATGCCCAGAGCCCGCAGATCGGCCGCCATGGCGGGGCCGATGTTGGGCAGCTGCTCCAGCTGCTGGCAATCGCCGGCCGAGGCGGCCTTGGGGGACTTCAGGCGCAACATGGGCGGGAGGCCGGGCTGCTGCCTACATCATCATGTGGTTGCGGATCAGGCCCACGGCGATGCCTTCCAGTTCAAACGCATCGCCGGGCCCCACCACGATGGGCTGGAAATCCGGGTTCTCGGGCAGCAGTTCCACGCCGTGGCGGGTGCGGTGCAGGCGCTTGACCGTCACCTCGTCGCCCAGCCGGGCCACCACGATCTGGCCGTTGCGGGCATCGCTGGCCTTTTGCACCGCCAGCAGATCGCCGTCGAGGATGCCGGCGTCGCGCATGCTCATGCCCCGCACCTTCAGCAGGTAATCGGGCTGGCGGGCGAACAGCGTGGCTTCCACGCCATAGGTGCGGTCCACATGCTCCTGCGCCAGGATGGGGCTGCCCGCCGCCACCCGGCCCACCAGGGGCAGGGTGAGCTGCATCAGCCCCGGCAGCGGCAGCGAAAACTGCTTGTTGCGCGAGGCATTCAGCGCGCGCAGCGTGTCGGAGCGCAGGCGGATGCCGCGCGAGGTGCCACCCACCAGCTCGATCACGCCCTTGCGGGCCAGGGCCTGCAGGTGCTCTTCGGCGGCGTTGGCGGACTTGAAGCCCAGCTCGGCCGCGATCTCGGCCCGGGTGGGTGGCGCGCCGGTGCGCTCGATCGCGCTCTGCACCAGGTCCAGAATCTGCTGCTGGCGGGCGGTGAGCTTGGGGCTGTCTTCGGTGCGGTCCATGGTGGCTGCCTTTGTGGTCGTCTGCGTGGACGGTGTTGTGGGCGTCTTCGTGGGCGTCGTCGCGAACAACCCTGCGTTTTCATCCAGTGACTGTATTTTCATCCATGTCAGGCCTTCATGACAAGCAACATTGATGTTCCAGCCTCCACCGTGGTCATCCTGGGCACGGGCGGCACCATCGCCGGCGCGTCCAGCGTGGCCGGTGACAACGTGGGCTACACCGCCGCCCAGCGCAGCGTGGCCGACTTGCTGCGCGCCGTGCCCGCATTGGCCGGTACGGCCATCGAGGCCGAGCAAGTGGCCCAGCTCGACAGCAAGGACATGGATGCCGCCACCTGGCAGCGCCTGGCGCGCGCGGTGGCGCAGCAGCTGGCGCGGCCGGCGGTGCAGGGCGTGGTGGTGACCCATGGCACCGACACGCTGGAAGAGACCGCCTGGTTGCTGCAGCAGGTGCTGGCGCCGGCCAAGCCGGTGGTGCTGGTGGCCGCCATGCGCCCGGCCACCGCGCTGGCGGCCGACGGCCCGCAGAACCTGCTGGACGCGGTGGCGGTGGCGCGCACACCCGGCGCCCGCGGCGTGGTGGCGGTGCTGGCCGGCCGCGTGCATGCGGCCGCGGCCGTGCGCAAGGTGCACACCTACCGCACGGATGCCTTCGGCTCGGGTGATGCCGGCCCGCTGGGCGTGGTGGAGGAGGGCCGGCTGCGCCTCTTCCAGGACTGGCCCGGCGGCACGCCGCTGGGCCTGGCGGTGCTGGATGTGGCGCCCGCCGACTGGCCCTGGGTGGAGATCGTCACCAGCCATGCCGCCGCGCGTGGCGACGGCGTGCGGGCCCTGGTGGCTGCGGGTGTGCAGGGCCTGGTGGTGGCCGGCACCGGCAACGGCTCGCTGCACCAGGCGCTGGACGCCGCGCTGGCCGAGGCCCGCGCCGCCGGCCTGCCGGTGTGGCTCGGCAGCCGCTGCGCCGGCGGGGTGCTGGTGCCGGCGCCCGGCGCAGCGCCAAGCCCGGCCGGCACCATGTCGCCCTGGCAGGCCCGGCTGGCGCTGCAGCTGCAGCTGCTCAGCGCACGGCGCGGCGCCGCCGGCTGAGCGCCAGCACACCGGCCAGGCCGCCCAGCATCAGCGCGTAGGTGGCCGGCTCGGGCACCGGCGTCAGGCTGTAGACGCTGGTGCTGCCCGACACCTCGTTGGCCACGGCCAGGTAGGTCTGGCCGCCGATCTGGAAGCTGGTCAGGCCCTCGGGCGACACATCGCCCATGCCGATGATCAGGTCGACGAAGCTGGCCTGGGCCGGGTTGCTGATGTCGTAGACCGCCACCGCGCTGGTGGTGGTGCGCTCCAGGCCGATGAAGGCATAGGTGCGCCCGGCGATGCTGGCCAGGGTCACGCCCTCGGGTTCCACACCCTTGTTGTCGCTGCGGCTGTCGTCGTACAGGCCGTTGTCGATGGCCAGCTGGTCCAGCTGGTTGCCGCTGTCGAACACGATGTTGCCGTCCTCGTCGCGGATGGAGAACGAACGTGCGCCATAGGCCACCAGGTTGCCGGCCGATGAATCCAGGCGCGAGACGGTGAGCCGGGCCAGTTCGCCGGTGGCGCCGAAGGTGCTGGCGCGGGCCTCGTCCTGCTCGTCGGCGCGGGCGTCGCCCTCGTTGGCCATCACCAGAAACGTCTGCCCGCCCACGCTGTAGCTGGCGATGCCGTCGGGCTGGTACAGGCCGCTGGCGGCCACCGGGCGCAGCGCCAGCTGGGTGGGGCCGCTGCTGCCGGTGAGGTAGTCGCGGTCCGTGGGGTCGATGGCGCTGGCGGCGCTGTTGAAGCTCTTCACGCCCAGGCCGGTGATGCGGGTGAAGCGGTTGCTGGCCAGGTCCAGCGTGGCGATGGCATTGGCCTCCTGCAACACCACGAAGGCCTTGGTGCCGGCGGCATTGACGGTGATGGACTCGGGCTCGGCGTCCATGGCCGTGCCACCCAGCGCACCGGTGAAGCTGCGGATGTGGCTGCCGGCCGTGGGCACGCCCACCAGGCCGGCCGTGGCCAGCACGCTGCGGCTGGCCACGTCGATGATGCTGACGCTGCCGCTGGGGTCGACGCTGGCGCTGCGCTCACCCTCGTTGGCCACCAGCAATCGGCTGCCATCGGGGGTGAAGGTCAGCATGTCGGGCAGGGCGCCCACCGTGGTGCTGCCCAGGTAGGTGCGGCTGGCGTCGTAGAAGCGCACGCTGCCGGCATCGGTCTTGGTGGGCGCGGCCACGGCCACCGCCACCAGGCCGTTGTGGATGGCCACGCTGTTGGCTTCGCCGAAGGCGCTGGTGTCGATGTGCTGCACCAGGCTGCCGGTGCTGGCGTTGAGCACGTCCACGCCCTTCAGGCCCACCACCCACAAGGTGTTGGACAAGGCCTCGAAGGAGACGATCTCGCTGGTCTGGCCGGCCACGCCGGTGCTGGCGTGGTCATAGGTCCAGCTGCGGGCCCAGTTCAGTGGGGTGGCCTGGGCGGCGCCGGCCAGGCCCAGCAGGGCGGCGGCGGCAAGGATGGAGCGCTTGGGGTGCATGGCAGGGTCCGGAAAGGGAACCCTGCATGCTGCGCAGCGCCTGTGACGCTGCCGTGACGGCCACCCCCCGGTTGGCGGGGGTGGCCGCGCCGCTCACACCACGGTCAGGGTGACGTCGATGTTGCCGCGGGTGGCATTGCTGTACGGGCACACCTTGTGGGCGGCGGCCACCAGCTGCTCGGCGGCGGCGCGCTCGAAGCCCGGCAGGGTGATGGCCATGGCCACCTGGATGCCGAAACCGCCGGAGATGGGGCCGATGCCCACGGTGCTGGTGATGCTGACGTCGTCCGGCACCTTGATCTTCATGCCGGCGCCCACGGCCTTCATCGCGCCGATGAAGCAGGCGCTGTAGCCGGCGGCAAACAGCTGCTCGGGGTTGGTGCCGGTGCCGCCCGCGCCGCCCAGCTCACGCGGGGTGGACAGGTCGACCTGGAGCGCGCCGTCCGACGAGCTGGCGCTGCCGGTGCGGCCCCCGGTGGCGGTGGCGGTGGCGGTGTAGAGAACCTTGTCGAGAGTCATGGTGTCAGTCCTTGGGTTGGCGGGGTGGAACAACAGGCGTGCCGACCATCGGCCCGGCCTGGGGGGAGGAAGCGTGTTGCAGTTGCCGGCGCAGCTGGTGCAGCTGCGCGGCCAGGGCGCCGATCTGCTGCAGATCGCAGGCGGTGGCGCAGGCGATGGTCTGGGGCACAGCCTCGGCCTGCGTGCGCAGCGCCCGGCCGGCGGCGGTCAGGCGCAGCAGCACCCGGCGTTCGTCGGCCACGTCGCGCAGGCGCTGCACCAGGGCCTGCGCCTCCAGGCGCTTGAGCAGGGGGGTCAGCGTGCCGGAGTCCAGCGTCAGCCGCTCACCCAGCTGCGAGACGGTGATGCCGTCGCCCTCCCACAGCACCAGCAGCACCAGGTATTGCGGGTAGGTCAGGCCCAGCGGCGCGAGCAGCGGCTTGTAGGCCTTGGTCATGGCCAGCGAGCTGGCGTAGAGGGCAAAGCACAGCTGCTGGTCCAGCGCCAACCAGCCGCCGGGCAAGGCCGTCGCGGCGTCGGGGATGGAGCTGCGCTGGTTTGACATGGCGAGACTGTAATGGGCAATTCAATTGCGCACAATCTAAATGGTCTTTGACGCTGACCAGGTCAGGCGGGCCGGGCGCCCCTGCTGCCCCAGCCCCTGGGACGGGGGGCGCCCGGGCCGAAGGCGAGGGGGCGGCCGTCACAATCAGCGGGTTTGGCGTGCCGCCATCCGCCAGCTGTCCACCCCATGCCGCGCGCCGCCCGGCCGCCGCAGTTCCCCATGACCGAGACCGATGCCCGTGCCGTGCTGCTGATGCGCTCCTGCGAGCGTGCAGCCCTGCTGGGCGCCGACGATGTGGACTGGGCCGGGCGTGAAGCCCGCCGCACCCTGGGCGAGGGCGCCCGGCCCGACGACTGGCTGGGGCAGCGTGCCCGGCTGGGCCTGGCCCGGTTGGCCGAGCACGAGCCCGGCCTGCGCAAGCCGCTGGCCCTGGCGCAGGCCGGGCCCGGCACGGCGCCGGTGCTGGCCGGGCTGGCCCTGGCGGTGGGCTTCGGGCTGCTGGGCGACGGCCTGGGCCGCAGCCCGCAGATCAACCTGCTGGCCTTGCCGCTGCTGGGCCTGCTGGGCTGGAACCTGGCGGTGTATGCCCTGCTGCTGGTGCAGGCGGCCTGGCCCGGCCGGCCGGCGGTGCCGGCCTGGCCGGCCCTGCTGGTGCAGGGCCTGGCTCGCCTGCAGGCGGCCGCCGGCCGCTTGCTGCAGGGGTCGGGCCCGGCGCCCGGCCCGGCGCCCGGCCCGGCGCGCGAGGCGCTGTCGGCCTTTGCCGCCGACTGGCTGGCCCACAGCCGGCCGCTGCAGGCCAGGCGTGGCACGGCCCTGCTGCATGGTGGTGCCGCCATGCTGGCCCTGGGCACCGTGCTGGCGCTCTACGCCCGGGGCCTGGTGTTCGACTACCAGGCCGGCTGGGACAGCAGCCTGCTGCAGCCCGCCCAGGTGCGGCAGCTGCTGGGCGGGCTGCTGGGGCCGGCCTCGGCCCTGGCCGGCCTGCCCCTGCCCGATGTCGAGGCACTGGCCCGGCTGCGGCTGGCCGACGGTGGTGGCGAGCCGGCGGCGCCCTGGATCCACCGCTGGGCGCTGAGCCTGCTGCTGGCCGTGGTGTTGCCGCGCGCACTGCTGGCGGGCCTGGCCTGGCGCCAGGCCCGCCGCCTGGCCGCCGACCTGCCCCTGCCCGACGACCCGGCGCTGCAGCGCCTGCTGCAGGCCGAACTGGCCGACAGCGCCACCCCCCGCGCGGTGGCCGTGCTGCCCTACAGCTACCGGCTGGATGCGGCCCGCCAGGCCGCCGTGTCCACGGCCTTGTCGGCCTGGTTGGGCCCGGGCCTGCGCTGCGACGTGCAGCCCGGCCTGCCGCTGGGTGCCGAGGACAACCTGGCGCAATGGCTGCCCAACGCGCTGGCGCGCCTGCCCGAGCTGACCGTGCCGGCGGCCCTGTCCAGCAGCGCGCCATCGCCTTCCCCGCTGCTGGTGCTGCTGTTCGCCCTGACCGCCACACCCGAGCGTGAAAGCCACGGCGCCCTGGTCCAGGCCCTGGTGCGTGCCCTGCCCACGCTGCCGTCTCCCCGCCCGCAGCTGCGGGTGGCGGTGGACGAATCGGGCTACCGCCAGCGCCTGTCCGGACCCGACGGTGCCCAGCGCCTGGCCCAGCGTCGCGCCGCCTGGGAGAGCCTGTTGCTGGGCCTGGGCGTGGTGCCGGCCTTCATCGACTTGTCGGCGCCGTACCCTGCGGCATGACCGCCAGCCAGCCCGCAGTTGCCCCGGGCGAAGGAACCACCCTCTCGATCAGCCTGGTCTCCCACACCAATGTGGGCAAGACCACGCTGGCGCGCACCCTGCTGGGCCGCGACATCGGCGCGGTGCGCGACGAGGCCCATGTCACCGAGGTGGCCGAGCCGCATCTGCTGCTGGAATCGGCAGATGGCGACCGCCTGCTGCTGTGGGACACCCCCGGCTTCGGCGACAGCCAGCGCCTGGCGCGCCGCCTGGCCCAGGCCGGCAACCCGCTGGGCTGGGTGCTGACCGAGGTGTGGGACCGCTGGCGTGACCGCGCCTTCTGGGCCAGCCAGCGCGCCATCCGCCATGTGCTGGGCGAGACCGACGTGGCGCTGTACCTGGTCAATGCCGCCGAGGCGCCCGAGGACGCCGGCTACCTGGCCAGCGAGCTGCAGGTGCTGGGCCTGCTGGGCAAGCCGGTGCTGGTGCTGCTGAACCAGCTGGGCCCGCCCGGCAGCGCAGCCGCCGAGGCGCAGCAGCTGCAGCAGTGGCAGGCCCATCTGGAGGCGCTGGCGGCACGGCCCGGCAGCGCCCGGGTGCAGGCCGTGCTGCCGCTGGACGCGCTGGCGCGCTGCTGGGTGCAGGAGGCCGTGCTGCTGCAGGCGGTGGCTGCGGCGCTGCCGGCCGGGCAGCAGCCGGCCATGGCCCGCTTGACGGCGGCCTGGGCCCAGCGCCAGCGCCACACCTGGCAGCAGGCCATGGCCGTGCTGGCCCAGCGTCTGGCACGTGCCGCGCTGGACCGTGAGCTGCTGGACGGCGCCGGCTGGCGTGCACCGCTGCA
The DNA here is from genome assembly GCA_040386375.1 of Pseudomonadota bacterium. GTDB lineage: Bacteria > Pseudomonadota > Gammaproteobacteria > Burkholderiales > Burkholderiaceae_C > Pseudaquabacterium. Next base: position 65,896 of record JAZKFQ010000009.1, on the reverse strand, counting down.
GCGCCTGGGCGCGGCCCTGGGCTTGCCGGTGGGTGAGGCCGACCCGCAGGCCCGCGCCATGGCCACCCTGGCCGGCCGGCTGGACAGCGACATCCGCCACAGCACCGATGCCCTGATCCGCCTGCACGGCCTGGGTGGCCAGGCCGGCGCCGAGGTGCTGGACCAGCTGGCCCGGCACTTCGCCCGGCGCGAGCCGGTCAGCGAAGGCCGGGCCGCGCTGTGGGGCGGGGCGGTGGCGGGCGCGCTGGCCGGGCTCAAGGCCGACATCGCCACGGGCGGGTTGACGCTGGGCGGCGGCCTGCTGGCCGGCGGTGTGCTGGGCGCCCTGGGTGCGGCCGGCGCGGCCCATGGCGTGAACCGCATCCGCGGCATCACCCAGCCGCTGCTGGCCTGGGACGATGCGGTGCTGACGGCCCTGCTGCGCTCCGCCCTGCTGGGTTACCTGGCCGTGGCCCACCACGGCCGCGGCCGCGGCGACTGGCAGCCCGGCGAGCCGCCGGCGGCCTGGGGCGAGGCGGTGGATGCGGCATTGGCCACGCAGCGCGATGCCGTGCAGGCCCTGTGGCGCCAGCGCACGCCCTGGCTGGCAGACGCGGCGGTGGTGGCGGCTCCGGCCGACTGGGTGGCGGCGCTCAACGACCTGCTGTCAGCCGCCAGTGCCGATGTGCTGAAGGCGCTGTACCCGCAGGCTGCCCGCAGCGCGGGCCTCTGACCGATTCAGCCGCGGCCTGTGCCCCTGGCCCGGAACGGCTTGCAAGCCTGCCGCAGGCCCGTCGGAGTCATGACGACTCTCCGGTGATCGCCTCGATCTCGGACTGCAGCGCCAGCCAGCGCTCTTCCAGCATCGCCACCTCGGCGCTGAGGTGGTTCAGGCGCCGGCCGGTCTCGGCGATGTCGGGGCCGCTCAGCTTGCCACCGGCCAGCTGGGCCTCCAGCGCCGTGCGCTCGGCCGCCAGCTTCTCCATGCGGGCGTCGATCTGCTGCACCTCGGCACGCAGCGGCCGGGTGCGGTTGGCGATCAGGTTGCGCTGCTGGCCGCTCTGCTTGCGGTCCTGCGGGTTGTCGCGCTTGAAGGCGCCGGGCGACTTGGCATCGGGCGCACTGGCCCGGGCCACGGCCTTGGGGCTGGGCGCGGCCACCGGTGCGCTGGACAGGATGGGTGCCGGCCCGGGCACCGGCGGCGGTGGCAGGCCCCGTGCGTTGGCGCGGCTCACTTCCAGCAGCCACTTCTGGTAGTCGTCCAGATCGCCGTCGAAGGGCAGCACACCGCCCGAGGTCACCAGCCAGAACTCGTCGCAGACCTCGCGCAGCAGGGCCCGGTCGTGGCTGACCAGCATCACCGAGCCTTCGAACTCGTTGAGCGCGATCGACAGCGCTTCGCGGGTGTTCAGGTCCAGGTGGTTGGTGGGCTCGTCCAGCAGCAGCAGGTTGGGCTTGCCCCAGACGATGGTGGCCATCACCAGGCGCGCCCGCTCACCGCCCGACAGCGTGCCCACCTTCTGGTGCACCATGTCGCCGGCAAAGCGGAACTGGCCCAGGAAGTTGCGCAGCTCCTGCTCCCGCGCCTCGTTGCCGCTGGCGCCGCTCTCGCGCGCCAGGCGCACCATGCGCTGCATCGGCGTGTCGTCCTCGCTCAGCAGGTCCAGCTCCTGCTGGGCGAAGTAGCCCACGGCCAGGCCCTTGCCCTCGGCAAACTCACCACCCAGCGGCTGCAGCGCATGGGCGATGGTCTTGACCAGGGTGCTCTTGCCCTGGCCGTTGGCGCCCAGGATGCCGATGCGCTGGCCGGCCATCACGCTGCGTGTGATGTGGCGCACGATGGTGACCGGCGGCTGGCCGTCCACCAGGCTGGGGTAGCCACACGACAGCTCGCGCATGGTGAGCATGGGGTTGGGCAGGTTCTGCGGCTGGCGGAATTCGAACTCGAACTCCGCATCCACCAGCACCGGGCCCAGCTTGACCATGCGGTCGAGTGCCTTCACCCGGCTCTGCGCCTGCTTGGCCTTGCTGGCCTTGGCCTTGAAGCGGTCGATGAACTTCTGCAGGTGGGCGATCTTCTCCTGCTGCTTGCCGAAGGCCGCCTGCGCCTGCTCCATGCGCTCGGCGCGCATGGTCTCGAAAGCGGTGTAGTTGCCGCCATAACGCGTGAGCTGGGCGTTGTCCAGGTGCACGGTGACGCTGGTGATCGCGTCCAGGAACTCGCGGTCGTGGCTGATCACCAGCATCAGGCCGTTGTAGCGCTTGAGCCAGCCTTCCAGCCACACCAGGGCATCCAGGTCCAGGTGGTTGGTGGGCTCGTCCAGCAGCAGCAGGTCGGCCGGGCACATCAGCGCCCGCGCCAGCTGCAGGCGCATGCGCCAGCCACCCGAGAAGCTGTTGACCGGCGCGTCGAGCTGGTCGGTGCGGAAGCCCAGGCCCAGCAGCAGCGACTGGGCCCGCGAGGCCGCGTCGAAGGTGCCGGCCTGCTCCAGCAGCACATAGGCCTCGCCGATGGCATGGCCATCTTCGGCGTGCTCGGCCGCGGCCAGGGCGGCACGCGCCTCCATCAGCGGCAGGTCGCCTTCGAGCACGAAGTCGGTGGCGCCCTGGTCGGTCTCGGGCATGTTCTGCGCCACCTCGCCCAGGCGCCAGGTGGGCGGCATCTCCAGGTCGCCGGCATCGGCCTGCAGCCGGTTGGCGATGAGCGAGAACAGGCTGGACTTGCCGGCGCCGTTGCGCCCCACCAGGCCCACCTTCTCGCCGGGGTTCAGGGTCACGCTGGCGTCTTTCAACACCACCTTGACGCCGCGGCGCAGCGTCAGGTTCTTCAACTGGATCATGGGGCAGGGGGCAGGGTGGAAGTCAGGGCGGCCAGGGCCGGATGGGTCAGCAGCAGCACCTGGTCGTCACCCGCGCTGGTGGGCAGCCACACCGGCTCCAGCGTGGGGAAGGCGGCCTCGAAGTGCGGCCGCTCGTGGCCGATCTCCAGCACCAGCAGGCCCTCGGGGTTGAGGTGCTGCGGCGCCTGCCGCAGCAGGCGGCGGATGAAGTCCATGCCGTCGGCGCCCCCGGCCAGGGCCAGCGTGGGCTCGGCGCGGAACTCGGCCGGCAGCGCATCCATGGACGCCTGGTTGACGTAGGGCGGGTTGCACAGGATCAGGTCGTAGCGGCGGCCGGCCACCGCGGCCAGGCCGTCGCCCCGGTGCAGGTGGACACGGCCCACCAGCTGGTGGCGGTCGATGTTCAGCTGCGCCACCGCCAGCGCGTCGGCGCTGAGGTCGGCGGCGTCCACCGTCACCTCGGGCCAGGCCAGGGCGGCCAGCACGGCCAGGCTGCCATTGCCGGTGCACAAGTCCAGCACATCGCGGGTGCGCTCGCTCAGCCAGGCGTCGATGGCCCCGTCGGCCAGCGGCTCGGCGATCAGCGAGCGCGGAATGATGCAGCGTGCATCCACCGTGAACGGCACGCCCTGCAGCCAGGCCTCGCCGGTGAGGTAGGCCGCCGGCTGGCGGGTGCGGATGCGCCGCTCGACCAGGGCGCGCACCTCCGCCAGGTGTGCGTCGCTCACCGCCAGTTCGGCCATCTCCTCCAGCGCATCCAGCGGCATCTGCAGCTGCCACAGCACCAGCCAGGCGGCTTCGTCGAAGGCATTCGTCGTGCCCTGCCCAAAACAAACGCCCGCCTCGGTGAGGCGGGCGCTGCTGGCTTCGATCAACTCGATCACGTTCATGGATGCCCCTTGGTCGCTGCGCGCCCGCTCCCCTGGCGAAGCGGCCGGCTTGGGATGGCCCGGCGCGGGCTCATGCCAGCAGCTGCTCCAGCGTGCGCCGGTAGACGTTCTTCAGCGGGTTGATGTCGGCCACGCGCACACATTCGTCCACCTTGTGGATGGTGGCGTTGATGGGGCCGAACTCGACCACCTGCGCGCAGATGGGTGCGATGTAGCGGCCGTCGCTGGTGCCGCCGGTGGTGCTGAGCACCGGACGGATGCCACATTCGGCTTCGATGGCGGCATCCAGCGCCGCGCTCAGGCCGCCCGGCCGGGTGAGGAAGGGCGAGCCGCCCAGGGTCCAGGCCAGGCTGAAGCTGAGCCCATGCTTGTGCAGCAGGGCCTCGAAGCGCTCCTTCAGCACCTCGGGTGTGCTCTCGGTGGAGAAGCGGAAATTGCAGTCCACCACCACCTCGCCCGGGATCACGTTCAGCGCGCCGGTGCCGGCGTGGATGTTGCTGACCTGCCAGGTGGTGGGTGGAAAGTGGTCGTTGCCGTTGTCCCACACCATGCCGGCCAGCTCGGCCAGGGCCGGCGCCAGCTGGTGCACCGGGTTGCGCGCCAGCTGCGGGTAGGCCACATGGCCTTGCACGCCGTGCACCGTCAGCCGCGCCGAGAGCGAGCCGCGGCGGCCGTTCTTCACCATGTCACCCAGCCGGTCGACCGAGGTGGGTTCACCGACGATGCAGCAGTCCAGCCGCTCGCCGCGCGCCTTCAGCAGCTCCACCACCCGCACCGTGCCGTCGGTGGACGGGCCTTCTTCGTCGCTGGTGAACAGCAGGGCCAGGCTGCCGGCATGTTGTGGATGCGCCTGCACGAACTCCTCGGCCGCCACCGTCATCGCGGCGATCGAGGTCTTCATGTCGGCGGCGCCGCGGCCGTAGAGCAGGCCGTCGCGGTGGCTGGGCACAAACGGGTCGCTGGTCCAGTGGGCCAGCGGGCCGGTGGGCACCACGTCGGTGTGGCCGGCCAGCACGATGGTGGGGCCGGGCCGTGCACCGCGGTGCACCGCCCACAGGTTGGTGACGCGGAAATCGTCGGGCCCGCAGACCAGGGTCTCGCAGGCAAAGCCCAGCGGCTGCAGCCGGGCCGTCACCAGGGCTTGGCAGCCGGCGTCGTCGGGCGTGACGGAGGGGCGCGCAATCAGCTGTTCCAGCAGGCGCAGGGTGGCCAGGTCGTCGGGCATGGTGCAGGGCGCAGGGCGTCAGGTCGTGAGAGGGGGAAAGCTGTTGCCGGCGCCCGCAGCGCCGACGGTGCGCCGGGGCACGAAGCCTTCGGGCAGCACGTCGATGCTGAAGTCGGTGTACTCGGGCTGGTCGTCGTCGTCGTTGGGCTTGCGCGGGGTGGTGCGCGAGACCGGTGCGGTCTCGTTCTGCAGGCGCCAGATCAGGTTGGTGACCGAATCGGAATTGGCCAGGCCCTCTTCGCGGCTGATGGTGCCATCACCGATCAACCGTGCCAGGGATTCCTCGAAGCTGCAGGACCCCTCGGCCATGGACTTCTCCATCGCCTCCTTCACACCGGGGAAGTCGCCCTTCTCGATCAGCTCGGCCACCAGGTTGGTGTTGAGCAGCACCTCCACCGCGGGCATGCGACCGCCGGCTTCGGCGCGCAGCAGGCGCTGCGAGATGATGGCGCGCAGGCCGGCCGCCAGGTCGCCCAGCAGCACCGGCCGCGCCTCGGGTGTGTAGAACGACAGGATGCGGCCCAGCGCATGGTGGCTGTTGTTGGCATGCAGGGTGGCCAGCACCAGGTGGCCCGACAGCGCATAGCTCAGCGCCGCGCTCATGGTCTCGCGGTCGCGGATCTCGCCGATCAGGATGCAGTCCGGGCTTTGCCGCAGCGCGTTCTTCAGCGCGATCTGCAGGCTCTCGGTGTCACGCCCCACCTCACGCTGGTTGACCACGCATTTCTTGCTCTGGAACAGGAACTCGATCGGCTCCTCGATGGTGAGGATGTGGCCGGGCAGGCTGCGGTTGCGCAGTTCCAGCATGGCCGCCAGCGTGGTGCTCTTGCCCGATCCGGTGGCACCCACCATCAGGATCAGGCCGCGTTTTTCCAGCACCAGCTGGCCCAGCATGTCGGGCACGTTGAGCGTGTCCAGGGCCGGGATGGTGTGCGGGATGTGGCGCACCACACCGGCAATCGAGCCACGCTGCTTGAAGGCCGAGATGCGGAAGCTGCCCACGCGGTCGATGGCCACGGCCAGGTTCAGCTCGCCGGTGTCGTCCAGTTCTTCGAGCTGCTGCGGGCTCAGCACCTCGGCCAGCAACTGGCGCGGCTGCTGCGGCGTGAGGATCTGGTCGCTCAGCTGCAGCATCTGGCCATGGATCTTGATCAGCACCGGCATGTTGGCCGACAGGAACACGTCCGACGCCTGGCGTTCGGCCATCAGGCGCATCACGCGCTCCATGCGTCCACTCATGTCGGTGCCTTCTGCGATGCAGTGCGGTTCTTACGGGCGCAGCAGGTCGTTGATGCTGGTCTTCGAGCGGGTTTGTGCATCCACGCGCTTCACGATGATGGCCGCGTACATGCTGTAGGGCTGGCCGTTGGCGGCGGTCTTGGGCAGGTTGCCCGACACCACCACGCTGCCGCTGGGCACGCGGCCAAACGTGGTTTCGCCGGTCTCGCGGTTGAAGATCGGCGTGCTCTGGCCCAGGTACACACCCATGCCCAGCACCGAGTTCTCTTCCACGATCACGCCTTCCACCACCTCGGAGCGGGCGCCGATGAAGCAGTTGTCCTCGATGATGGTGGGGTTGGCCTGCAGTGGCTCCAGCACGCCGCCGATGCCCACGCCGCCGCTGAGGTGCACGTTCTTGCCGATCTGCGCGCAGCTGCCCACGGTGGCCCAGGTGTCGACCATGGTGCCTTCGTCGACATAGGCGCCGATGTTGACGTAGCTGGGCATCAGCACCACGCCCTTGCCCAGGTAGCTGCCACGCCGGGCCACGGCGGGCGGCACCACGCGCACGCCGCTGGCGCGGATGGCGGCCTCGTCGGTGTGGCTGAACTTGGTCGGCACCTTGTCGAAGAAGGTCAGCGCGCCGGCCTGGATGGGCTGGTTGTCGTTCAGGCGGAAGCTCAGCAGCACGGCCTTCTTCAGCCACTGGTGCACGGTCCAGTCACCCACGCCGTTGCGGCTGGCCACCCGCAGGCGGCCGGCGTTCAGCTCGGCGATGGCATGGTCGACCGCGTCGCGGATCTTGGGGTCGGCCGTGGTGGGGCCCAGGCTGGCGCGGCCTTCCCAGGCCAGGTCGATGATGTCTTGCAGAGCAGTGGTCATGGTGGATGGGCCCGGCGGGCTCAGGCAGTGTGTGTTGGCGGACGGTCGAAGCGGGTGAATGCGGCGATGCGGTGGGCGGCTTCCAGGCATTCGTCGGTGCCGGCCACCAGGGCCATGCGGATGCGGCCTGCCCCGGGGTTGTGCCCCTGCGCCTCGCGCGCCAGCAGGCTGCCCGGCAGCACCGCCACATTGTATTGAGCCAGCAGTCGCTGGGCGAAACCGATGTCGTCGCCGGGCTGGCCGCCCGAGGACGGGATGCCCGCCCACAGGTAGAAGCCGGCATCGGGCAGGGCCACGTCCAGCACCTCGGCCAGCACGGGGGTCACCTGGGCGAACTTGGTGCGGTAGAGCGCGCGGTTGGCCACCACATGGGCCTCGTCGCCCCAGGCCGCCACGCTGGCGGCCTGCACCACCGGCCCCAGCGCACTGCCGTGGTAGGTGCGGTAGAGCAGGAACTGCTTGAGGATGGCCGCATCACCGGCCACGAAGCCCGAGCGCAGGCCGGGCACGTTGCTGCGCTTGCTCAGCGAGGTGAAGGCGATCAGGTTGCGGAAGTCGCTGCGGCCCAGCTTGGCCGCGGCTTCCAGCCCGCCCAGCGGCGGTTCGTCGCGGAAGTAGATCTCGGAGTAGCACTCGTCGCTGGCGATCACGAAGCCATGCTTGTCGCTGAGCGCGAACAGCGTCTCCCACTCCGACAGCGGCATCACCGCGCCGGTGGGGTTGCCGGGCGAGCAGACATACAGCAGCTGGGTGCGGGCCCAGGTGGCGGCATCGATGCCGCCCCAGTCCACCGCGAAGTTGCGCGCCGGGTCGCTGTTGGCATAGACCACGTCGGCCCCGGCCAGCAGGGCCGCACCCTCGTAGATCTGGTAGAACGGATTGGGGCAGACCACGGTGGCGCCGGGGCGCGTGGGGTCGATCAGGGTCTGGGCGATGGCGAACAGGGCCTCGCGGCTGCCGCCCACCGGCAGCACCTGCGTGCCGGGGTCCAGCGCCAGGCCGTAGCGGCGCTGCAGCCAGCCGGTGAAGGCCTCGCGCAGCCGGGGCTCGCCGGCGGTGGGTGGGTAGACCGACAAGCCCTTGAGCCCGGCCACGATGGCTTCTTCCACCAGCGCCGGCGTGGCATGGCGCGGCTCGCCGATGCCCAGGCTGATGGGCTTGTAGGCCGGGTTGGGGGTGATGCCGGCAGTCAGCGCCCGCAGGCGCTCGAAGGGATAGGGGTGCAGCTTGCCCAGCAGGGGATTCATGGGGCGATTATCGGGGGCTGCCGCCAGCTGGCGGCCAGCACCGACAATGCCGGCCCACCATGCAGCCGTCCATCCCACCCGGCGCCGTGCGCGTGCTGTCGCTCATCCCGCCGATGACGCAGCTGAACACGCCGTACCCGTCCACTGCCTACCTCACCGGCTTTCTGCGCAGCCAGGGGGTGGTGGCGGTGCAGGACGACCTGGCCCTGGCGCTGGCACTGCAGCTGCTGTCAACCGCCGGCCTGGCCGACCTGAAGCGCCACATCGATGCCGTGCCACAGGGTGAACGCACGGTGCGTGTGCATGCCTTTGCCGAGGCCTACCCGCGTTATGCCGCCACCATCGCGCCCACCATCCGCTTCCTGCAAGGCCAGGACAGCACGCTGGCGCACCGCATCGTGGGCCGCGCCTTTCTGCCCGAAGGCCCGCGTTTTGCCACGCTGGACGCCTACGACGACGACGGGACCGGAGGGGGCCCGCTGGCCTGGGCCTTCGGTGCCCTGGGCGTGCAAGACCATGCCCGCCACCTGGCCACGCTGTACCTGAACGACCTGGCCGACGTGGTGCGCGAGGCGGTGGATGCGCGCTTCGAATTCGTGCGCTATGCCGAGAGCCTGGCGCAGAGCCAGGCCACGTTCGAGCCGCTGGCCAGCGCGCTGGCCGCGCCGCCCACCCTGGTGGACCAGTACCTGCAGCAGCTCACCCGCGACAGCCTGGCCCGCCACCAGCCCACCGTGGTGCTGGTGTCCGTGCCCTTCCCGGGCGCGGTGTATGCGGCCTTGCGCATCGCCCAGACCATCAAGGCCGAGCAGCCTGGCATCGTCACCGTGCTGGGCGGCGGCTTCGTCAACACCGAGCTGCGGGAGCTGACCGAGCCGCGGGTGTTCGACTTCTTCGACTTCATCACCCTGGACGCCGGTGAGCGCCCGCTGCTGGCCCTGCTGGCGCACCTGCAGGGCCAGCGCAGCGCCCAGCGCCTGGTGCGCACTTACCACCGTGTGGATGGAGCGGTGAAGTACACCAACTTCGTCGAGCCCGACATTGCCTTCGAGCAGGTGGGCACACCCACCTGGGACGGCCTGCCGCTGCAGCACTACCTGAGCCTGCTGGACATGCTCAACCCCATGCACCGGCTGTGGAGCGACGGCCGCTGGAACAAGCTGACCGTGGCCCATGGCTGCTACTGGAAGAAGTGCAGCTTCTGCGACGTGAGCCTGGACTACATCGCCCGCTACGACGCGGCCACCGCCGAGACCCTGTGCGACCGCATCGAGGCCATCGTGGCCGAGACCGGCCAGACCGGCTTCCACCTGGTGGACGAGGCCGCGCCGCCCAAGAGCCTGAAGGCCCTGGCCGCCGAGCTGCAGCGCCGCCAGCTGGCCATCAGCTGGTGGGGCAACATCCGCTTCGAGAAGAGCTTCACGTCCGACCTGTGCCAGCAGCTGGCCGACAGCGGCTGCATCGCGATTTCCGGTGGGCTGGAGGTGGCCAGCGACCGCCTGCTGACGCTGATGAAGAAGGGTGTGTCGGTGGACCAGGTGGCGCGTGTCACCAAGGGCTTTTCCGACGCCGGCATCCTGGTCCATGCCTACCTGATGTACGGCTTTCCCACGCAGACGGTGCAGGACACGGTGGACGCGCTGGAGTACGTGCGCCAGCTGTTTGCCGAGGGCTGCATCCAGAGCGGCTTCTGGCACCGCTTCTCGGCCACCGTGCATTCACCGGTGGGCCAGGCGCCGCAGGACTACGGCGTGCAGCTGGTGCCGTTGCCGCCGGTTTCGTTCGCCAAGAACGACATCGGCTTCATCGACCCGACAGGCACTGACCACACCGCCCTGGGCGTGGGCCTGAAGAAGGCGCTGTACAACTACATGCACGGCATCGGGCTGGACGAGGATGTGCGGCGCTGGTTCGAGGTTCACGTGCCCAAGCCCAAGGTGGCGAAGAACCGCATCGCCCGGGCGCTGCAGGGCTGACGACCAGCCGCTGGCTACAGCCAACCAATGCAGTTGGCCGCGCCGCAGCGGCATTTCAGCGTGCCCTCGTGGTGGGTCTCGCCATAGTCCACCGTGATCTCCTCGCCCACGGCGATGGGCTGCAGGGCGTAGAACTCCACCCGGCCGTCGCGGATCTGCAGGCGTGCATTCGGGCTGCAGCCGTGGTTGGTGAAGCGCATCGGGTCGCTGCTCTGGCTGGCGTCGATGGCCTTCTTCTCGGAGATCTCCACGATCATGATGCGGGCCTTGCCCGCGGCGCGGCGGCGGGCTTCGGTGACCGAGATGGTCTCGCCGCGGATCTCGCCGATCTTGCGGTGCGCGGGGATTGCTTCGGCCGCAAAGGCGCCGAAGCCGTCGATGCCGCTCTTGCGGGCGACCACGTCGTACTTCTGGTAGGCCGGGCGACCGCTGGGTTCGGCGGGTTCGGGGTCGGGTCGGGGCAGGTGGTTCAGCCGGGGCATGGCGGGGCTCATTTCTTCAGCGGTGGGGTGGCAGCGCGGGCCGGCCGTGTCGGCCGCTTGCGTGGCCGGGCCCATTCCATCAGGCGCTTGTAGCCGGCCAGCCACTGCATGTCGGCGCCCTCGGGCAGCGGTGGCAGCAGGTGCGCGCCGATGGCGCGGGCGGCCTCGGGCAGGTCGGGCTGCATGCCGGCCAGGAACAGGAAGCGTGCCGCCGGCAGGCGCTGCCGCAGCGCCTGCAGGGTGTCGGCGTCCGGCAGCGGGCGGGTGGTGACCAGCACCCAGGGGGCCAGGACCAGGCCCAGCCGCTCCAGCAGCAACCGGGCTTCGCCGTCGGCGCAGCCCAGCGCGGCGGCCAGGGCGGCCACCACGTGGGCGTGGATGCTGTCGGCGCTGCGCTGGCCCTGCCAGGCCTGGTCGCGCACCACCACGCAGGGCGGCGGCACCCGGCCGGCGTGGGCGCGGGCGATCAGCAAACGGCCCAGCTGGGCGGGTAGTGCGTTGAGCACCCTTGGGGAGCGACCCGGCACGCGCAGGTCCTCGAGTGGGTCGAATTCCGGCATCGGCAAGGCCAGCTGGGCCAGCAGCTCCACCACCGGCACGGCATCGAGCCGCGACGAGATGTTCCAGCGGCCCACCACGAAATCGGCCACGCCGGCCAGGTTCTGGTCCCGGGCCGGCGCCAGTGCCCGCCCCAGATCCCCGCGCGAGCGCTGGAACGGGCGGGCCAGCGGGCCCAGCTGTTGCTCCAGCAGCGCCCCGCTGGCCATGCGCAGCGGCCCGGGTGGCAGCGTGTCGGGCGGCTCGGTGAGGTCCAGCAGCTGCCGGGCCAGCGCCTCGGGCTCGGTCTTGTCGATGTCTTGCAGAGCTGCGCCGGCCAGCGGTGCCGGCAGCTGGCTGCGGTCGTGCGGCTGGCGGAAGCCCAGGTGCAGCACGCCGAAGTCCGGCCGTGCCCAGCGCAGGGCCGCCAGCGCCAAGAGATCCAGCCTGGCGTCGCGCGTGGCGCCCTCGCGGGTGACGGGTGTGACCAGCCGCACCGCGCCGGCCAGGCCCGGCGTGAACACACCGCCCTGCGGGCTGCTGCTGGCGGACTGCGCTGCGCCGGCGCTGCTGCCGATCACCAGCCGCAGCCGCGCCCGGTCTGCGGCCTGCGCGATGCGCTGCACGGCACGCTCGTCCAGCTCGGCGCCCTTGCCGTAGGGGTCGTCGACAGCGTGGTGCAGCAGCAGTTGGGGGCCATCCTCCACAGGCCGCCGCGCCCAGCCCAGAAAGCGGTCGATGGCCGGCGCGGGCACCACCCACAACATGCTGCCGGCATCGTGGCCGCCGGCCACCGAGGCCAGATCGGCGATGCCCACCAGCGATTGCCGAACGAACACCGGCGCACCGGCGATGCCGACCAGTGCGGCGTGGGCCTGTGGCAATTGCACGCCGATGTGCCGCGCAGTGGCCGCGGGCGCAGCTCGGCCCGGTGGCATCTGTGGCGGCCCGTCGACCTCCAGCACCGTGCCGGGCCAGTGCCCCCGGTCAGCTTGCAGGCCGGGCACTGTCCAGGCCGCCGAACCGGCCGCCGGCATCGGCGCGCCCAGGTTGAACACCAACACCCCCGGAAATGGCCGCTGCAGAACCAGCAGCGCCAGGGCGCTGCGCAGGTCCAGCGCCACCAGCCTGGCTGACAGTTCCTGCCGGTCGCCGTCGGCGTCCCAGGCGTGCAGCCTCACCCGCCCGGCGGGTGGTGCCGGGTCGGTGCCGGTGCGCAGCGCCTGCACCAGGGCTGGCGGCAGCACATCCACCACCGTCACCACCTCGGTGGGCGACACGAAGAACCCCATGCCGGCCGGCCCGGCGTCGCCCAGCACCACCACCCGCATGCGCTGCCAAGGCAGCGGTGGCTCGTCAACCACGGCCTCGCCCGCCTGCCGCTGCAGCTGCCAGCGCTGGCCGGTCAGGCTGGACAGGGTCAGCGACGTCCAGCCGGCGGTCATGCCCACACGGGTCTCGGACGCCGTGGCATCCACCGCCAGCGTGACCTGTGAGCGAGACGGCGCACGTCCTGCAGACCAGTCTGCCTGCAGCGCCAGCAGCAGCGGCGTGGTGCTGGGCAGCGTGATCTCGCTGGCCGCAGGCGGTGCGCCGTCGGCCAGCGGCTGCAGTTGCAACGCGTCGTCGAACGCGGTGATGGCCAGGCGCTGCTGTGCCGCCAGCTGGCCGGCCGGCAGCAGCCAGCGCAGCGCGGGTGGCAGGCCGCCCGCGCCGGTGTCGGGCAGCTGGTCGGCGCTCAGGCCCAGGCGCAGCAGGGACGCCAGCCACAGCGCCAGCGCCGCCGGGTGCCGGCGCGCCGCATCGGGCAGGCGTGGCACGGCGCGCTGGGCCCAGCGCGCCACCTCCAGCGCCCGGGTCTCGCCGCCGCCGGCCATGGCCTTCAGCGCCGGCGCCAGCAGCGCGTCCACCTGCGCGGCGGCATCGGGGCCGTCGCGCAGCGCGTGGTAGGTCAGCGCCTCCTCGGTGCGCAGGGCCTCGGGCCAGTCGGCATGCAGGCCGGCGGTGATCTGCCAGGCCTGCTCCAGCGGCGAGCGCGCGCCCGCCGGCACGGGGGCGGCCAGCTGGGCGCGCAGCAGCTGCTGCACCCGGGCGTCGAAGACGAAGCCGCTGCGGCCCAGCGATTCATGCAGGCCGGCGAACCAGACATCGGCCTCGATGCCCGGTTCGGCGCGTGGCAGCAGCTGCAGGCGCAGGCGGCGCAGCAGGGGCGCATCCACCCGCACCGCCAGCGCGGCATAACGGGCCAGCAGCGCGGCCTCCGGCCGTGGGCCGGCCCAGGCCTGCAGCCGGCGGGCGGCGCGGTCCATGGCGGCCGTGTCGCGGCTGGCGACGGTGTCGATGCTGTCGGTGGTGGCCATCGTGGTTCAGGCCGCCAGCAGCCGGCGCACCGCCGCCACGCTGGTGTGGCGGTCCCAGCGCAGCAGCTGCAGCGTGCTGCCCAGGCCCCAGGGCCAGCGTGCCGGTGCATAGGGCAGCAGGGCGCGCAGCGGGTGGCCGGCCAGGGCGGCGGCCTGCACGAAGGGGCGCCAGGTGGCGGCGCTGCGCTGCGGCGGCAGGCCGGCGGGGCGGGCGATGCCCAGGTCGCTGAGCAGCAGCACCGGCACGCCGGGCGCCGGGCGTGGCCAGCTGCTGCGGCCGTCGCCGTCCGCGGGCAGGCAGCCGTGCAGCGGCTCGTCGGCAAAGGCCAGCACCTGCAGCCGGTCGGCCCCCAGCAGGCGCTGCAGCACGGCCAGCAGCTGCTGCACGTCGGTCTCGAAGGGCAGCATGCCGGGGCCGGTGTCGACCAGCACCTGCAGCCCGCGCCGCAGGCTCCAGGCGGCCTGGCGCGGCAGGCTGCGCAGCGGGTCACGCGCCGCCAGCGCCACCACCAGGCGCTCCACGTCGAGCTCGCCATCGGCGGCCTGCACACCCGCCACCGCGGCGGCCAGCGCACGCGTGGTCTGCGGGCTGAACAGCGGATCCTGCGGCGTGGCGGGTGGCAGCGCGCCGCGGGCCAGGGCCGGGCTGGCATCGGCCAGCCAGGCCGGTGGCGCGGCCTGGGCCATCAGCGGCGGCAGTGCCAGCAGCACGGCCTGGGCCGCCGGGCCGGGTGGGCCGGCGGCAGCGGGCTGGGCAGCGGCCGCCGCAGCACCGCTGCGCGGCGGCATGGCGGGCGGCGGGGCTGGTGCTGCCGGCGCTGCGGCCGGCGCAGCCATGGTGGCCACGGCTGGTGCCGCCGGCTGCAGCCGCGTGCGCCGCGCCAGGCCCAGCTGGCCGGCCAGCCGCTGCAGCGTGGCGGCGTCGTGCACGCCCAGCGCAGCCGCCGTGCGCAGCAGGTCGCCGGCCGACAGGTCGGGCCGCGGCAGCGGCACTGCGTCCGGCACTGCGGCCGGCCTGCTGCGCGGGTGTGCACGGGTGGCCATCGGCGCCCCGGGGCTCAGCGCCGGCCGTCGGCGCCGCTGGCGCGGCCCTTGCCCAGCAGGGCGTCGGCCACCTGCCGCCAGGCAGGTGATTCGGGCTGGATCGCCAGCTCGCGGCAGGCGCGCAAGGTGTCCAGGTACTCGGCCGTGCCGGGCTTGCGCAGGCCTTGCGCCTCGGCCTCCTGGCGCAGCGTCATCACCAGCGCCGCCACGTCGCGCTGCAGCCGGGCGCCACGCGGGCCGAAGTGTTGCTGGCCGATGCGCACCAGCCAGTCCTGCCACTCGGCCTCGGCACGGTCCAGGTCCAGCACCACGCAGCGCCGCACGAAAGCGCCGGGCAGCTCGCGCTCGCGGTTGGTGGTGATGCACACCAGCACGTCCCGGCGCCGGCCCTGCACCACACGCTGGCCCTCCAGGTCCTCGATCTGGAAGCGCTCCAGGTCCAGCACCTCCAGCAGGTCATTCGGCACATCGGGTTCGGCCTTGTCGATCTCGTCGAGCAGCACCACGCTGCGGCTGCCCGCCAGGGCCTGGGCGCTGCCGCTGGCGGGGTCGGCCAGCGGCGTGATGCCGGCCTGCTCGCTGCCCAGGGCGCCGCGCAGGCGGGCGCTGGCGGGGTCGAAGGCCCACCACAGCAGCTGCGGCTCCACATGGGCGGCGCGCGGCGGCAGGGCACCACCGACCTGGGCCGCGGCCAGGCGCTGCAACTGGTCGAAGCGCCACAGCAGGTCACGCGCCCGCGTGCGCGAGGTCACCACCCGCTGGTAGAACTTGCGCTCCAGCACGCCGGCCACGTTGGCCGCCAGCGTGGTCTTGCCGGTGCCCGGGCTGCCGGCGATCAGCAGCGGCCGGTGCGTGGCCAGCGCGGCGTTGACCGCCAGCACGATGGCCGGGTTGTAGACGTAGACGCTGCCGCCCCGGCTGCCGCCGGCCAGCTTGACGGTGGTGCAGCCGGCCGCGTCGGTGGTGGCGCCTGCGGCGCTGGCGGGGTCGAAGAAGCGCGGCGTGAAGTCGGGGGCGGGCAGGGTCATGCGGTGTGTCCTGGGTGCGTGGTCAGGCTCATCGGTCGGCGATCAGGTTGTAGGCGGCGCTCTGGTCCTCCGCCATCGCCAGCTCGTGGTCGGGGTCGATCACGGGCAGGGCCAGCACCCGCGGCGGCAGCGCCGCCGGCAAGGGCCCGGCGCTGTGCAGGATGAAGGTCTGGCGTGGAAAGCAGGCCTGCAGGTCAGCCAGCAGCGCGGCGTCGGGCAGGGGCGCGGGGATGACGAAGAACACCGTCTCGGCAAACGCCAGGCGGTTGTCGATGTTGGCCAGGCGGGCGTCCACCCGCTCGGCGCTCAGCGCCACCGGGCTCTGGCCGGGGCGCTGGCCGAGGCGGCGGTATTCGTCGCGCACCTGGGCCTTCAGCTCCTCCAGCCGGTTGTCGGAATGCCCGCCGGCCAGGGTGCGCACCACGGTCTTGCGGGTGGTGGGCAGCAGCGCGCGGCGCACATGGCGGTCGGCGCTGAAGTCGGCCAGTTCACATTGCAGCGCCACCGACACGCCGGCCGGCACGGCGGCCCCGGCGGCCACCGGCTGGCGGTTGCGGCCGGCCACGTCGGCCAGGCAGGCCGCCGCATCGGGGCGGGTCCACAGCGGCACCAGCAGGTCCAGCACCACCTGGGCGTCGTCGCGGTCCAGGCCGCACTGCTGGACCAGGTCGTCGATCAGGCTGGCCAGCGGGTTGGGCGGGGCCAGGCCGGGCTGCAGCGCCAGGCCGCTGACCAGGGTGGCGGCGATCAGCCGGGCCGGCTCGGCCGCCGCGCCTGCAGCGGCACCCGCCACCGGGCGCCAGCGCAGCGGGCGGCCGGTCAGGCGTTCGCACAGCCGCTCCAGCGCCGCCAGATCACCGGCGCGGCGGATGCGGGCCTTCAGCGCGGCCTCCAGCGCATCCATCGGCGTGGCCGGGGCCTGGCCCACGTCCTTCAGCCACTGCGCCAGCCTGGCCTGCAGCGCCTTGGCCACGGCCTTGGCAGCGGCGGCGTTGGTCTGCGGCTGCTGCAGCGGGTCGGCCGCGCCGGGCTGCAGGCCCTGCAGCGCCTGCAGACACAGCGGCGAGAACTGGCCCTGGCCCAGGTCGGCCGCGGCCACGCCACCCAGCAGCACCGGGTAGAGCGGAAAGCGGGGATCCAGGGCCTTGCGGTAGGCCAGCACGGTGGATTCCTTCAGCACCCAGGGCCGGGTCAAGGCGCGTGGCGACAGCAGCAGCACGGCGGCGTCGCATTCGGCCAGCATCTCGTGCAGCACGTCCTGCCAGCTGTCGCCGGCCTCCAGCTGGCTGCGGTCCAGCAGCACCTGGTGGGCCAGGCCGCCAGCCGCCGGCGTCTCCAGCGCCGCCTGCAGCCGGTCGAGGAACTGCATGTCGGAGGCGGCCTTCTTGTCGAGGCCATGGCTGATGAAGATGCGCATACCCGGCCCATTCTGCGGCAGCGCCGCGGCCGGCCTAACCCGGTCTGTCCCCAGCAGCCGTGGCGCCGCGCCGCTCCAGATGCCAGGCCGCCAGCCCCAGCACCACGCCCAGGGCCGCCGCACCGCCCGTCACCCAGGCCGCCGCGCCCCAGCGCCCGCTGGCCGCCACCACCGCGGCGATCAGCGGCGTGCCGACGAACTGCCCCAGCTGCGAGCCCTGCATGATCAGCCCCTGCAGCGCGTTGATCTGGCGCGGGTTGCGCGCCAGCACGGTCGAACTGCTCATCACCGCCGCCGGGATCACGCCGCCGATGAAGCTCATCGCCACGCACAGCGCATAGCGCCAGCCATCGGCCAGGGCGTCGCTGAAGAAGCCCAGGCCGCAGAGGCCGGTCAGCCCATGGGCCAGCGCCACCAGCCGGCCACGCGACAGCCCACGCTGCACCAGGGCGCCGCCCAGCAGGTTGCCCGGCACGCAGGCCAGCAGCATCACGCAGCTGAGCAAGGCCACCCAGCCTGCGCTGTAGCCACGCTGCTCCTTCAGGAAGGTGGGCAGCCAGACGATCAGCGCAAAGTGCTGCACCGCCCACAGGCCGAAGGCCAGGGCCAGCAGCCAGGGCAGGGGCTGGCGCAGCACGTCCAGGGTCTTGCCGGTTGGCAGGGCGTGGCCGCTGGCGCCGGCCGGCGCATACCAGCGGCGCTGGCGCCAGGCAGCGGCCATGGCCAGCACCAGGGCGGCCGCCGTCAGCGCCCACAGCCCGCGCCAGCCCAGGCCGGGCAGGACCAGCGGCGACAAGCCCATCGCCAGGCCGGCGCCGGCCGGCATGTAGGTGCTCCACACACCCAGGGCGAAGCGGCGGTCGGCCGGCATGGCGGCGGCACTGATCAAGGCCGGGCCGGCCACCGCCACCGCCAGGAAGCCGGCGCCCTCGGCAAAGCGGGTGGCCAGCAGCAGCGGGAAACCACCCTCGGCCGAGACCCCCAGCGCCAGCAGCGAGGCGGCGGCGCTCAGGGCCAGCCCGCCCAGCACCATGCGCAGTGCGCCGATGCGCCCCGCCGCCAGGCCGAAACCCAGGGCCGCCACCACCGCCAATGTGGTCAGCATGGCCGACACCCAGCCGGCCTGCACCAGGCTCAGGCCCAGCTCGGCGCGCAGCGTGGGCAGGGCCAGTGGCACCTTGCCCACGTTCATGCCCACCGCCACGCCGGCCAGGGCAGCGGCCAGCACGGCGGGCCAGTGGGTGCGCGGCGCCGGGCCGTGCGCCGTGCCGCTGCCGCCGGCGGGCGGCGCTGCCGCGGTCACCCCAGCAGCCCGCGCTCCATCGGCAGGCTGGGCAGGTCCACCGCCGGCTGCGGCGTCCAGCCCTTCTGGCGGTGCTCGGCCACCACATTGGTGTAGATGCCGCCACGCACGTACCACTTCGCGGTGATGCGGATGAAGCGCGGGTCGGTGACGGCCACGATGTCGTCGAGGATGGTGTTGGTCACCTTCTCGTGGAAGGCGCCCTCGTTGCGGTAGCTCCAGAAGTACATCTTCAGGCTCTTCAGCTCCACGCAGCGCTGGTCGGCCACCATGTCGATGGTGAAGTGGGCGAAGTCGGGCTGGCCGGTCAGCGGGCAGTGGCAGGTGAACTCGGGCACCTGGAACTGGATCAGGTAATCCCGCTGCGGATGCGGGTTGGGAAAGACGTGCAGGTCCTTGCTGGGCGCGCTGGGCGGGTTGGGCGGCATGGGCCGCTGCTTCAGCGCCGGTGCCGAGGCGGTGGCGGCCGCTGCGGTGGCTGTGGTCTTGCCGGCTTTCTTGGCCATGGTGGATCAGGGTTTTCGAAGGGGGCGCGATGGTATCATCCGGCCATGTTTGCAGCCCGGCGGGCAAGCAATAAAACCATACAAATCAAAGACTTGCAGTTGACCACCCGGCCGGCTGCGGGCCCAGGGCACTCCAGCAGCGCATGCGCCTGAACCAGATCAAGCTCTCGGGCTTCAAGTCCTTCGCCGAACCCACCACCTTCCAGCTGCCCGGCCAGCGGGTGGGGGTGGTCGGCCCCAATGGCTGCGGCAAGTCCAACATCATGGACGCGGTGCGCTGGGTGCTGGGCGAGAGCAAGGCCAGCGAGCTGCGCGGCGAGAGCATGCAGGACGTGATCTTCAACGGCAGCGGCCAGCGCAAGCCCGCCAGCCGCGCCAGCGTGGAGCTGGTGTTCAGCAACGAAGACGCCCGCGCCGGCGGCTCCTGGAGCCAGTTCGCCGAGATCGCCGTCAAGCGGGTGCTGACCCGTGACGGCAGCAGCAGCTACTTCATCAACAACCAGCCGGTGCGCCGGCGCGACGTGCAGGACGTGTTCCTGGGCACCGGCCTGGGCCCGCGTGCCTATGCCATCATCGGCCAGGGCACGATCAGCCGCATCATCGAGAGCCGGCCCGAAGAGCTGCGGCTGTTCCTGGAAGAAGCCGCCGGCGTCAGCAAGTACAAGGAACGCCGCCGCGAGACCGAGCTGCGCCTGCGCGACACCCGCGAGAACCTGACCCGCGTCGACGACATCCTGCGCGAGCTCAATGCCAACCTCGACAAGCTGGAGAAGCAGGCCGAGGTGGCGACCAAGTACCACACGCTGCAGGAGGCCGGCACCACCAAGCTGCACCAGCTGTGGTTCCTGAAGCAGCGTGATGCGGCCACCGAAGAAGCCCGCGTGGCCCAGGCCATCCACACCGCCACCAATGCGCTGGAGGCCCGCCTGGCCGAGTTGCGCCATGTGGAGGCGCAGCTCGAGAGCGTGCGCCAGGCGCATTACGCCGCCAGCGACCAGCTGCACACCGCCCAGGGCGACCTGGCCCAGGCGGCGCTGGAGGTCAGCCGGCTGGAGGAGCGCATCCGCTACGTGGTCGACAGCCGCCAGAAGGTGCAGCAGCGCCTGGCCGACCTGCAGGCCCAGACCGGCCAGTGGCAGCAGCGGCGCGACGACGCCATGGCCGAGCTGGAGACGATTGCCGGGCAGATCGCCGCGGCCGAGGAACAGGCAGAGATCCTGGCCGCCCAGGCCGAGGACCAGGCCGCGCAGCAGCCCGATGTGGAAGACGCGCTGCGTGCCGCCCAGGGCCGGGCGAACGACCAGCGCAGCCAGGTCAATGCGGTGCAGCAGCAGATCCAGGTGCTGGCCGCCGACAGCCGCCACATCGACGAGCAGGGCAAGGGCTTGCGCACGCGCCGTGAACGCCTGCACACCGAGCGCCGCAGCCTGGCCGCGCCCGACCTGCAGCGCCTGGCCGAGCTGCGCACGCAGAGCAGCGCGGCCGACGCGCAGAATGCCGTGGCCGAGGCCAGGCTGCATGAACTGCAGGACCAGCTGCCCACGCTGGAAGAGCAGCGCCGCAGTGCCCAGCAGGCCGCCAATGCGGCGGGTGGCAAGCACGGCGACATCAGCGCCCGGCTGCAGGCGCTGCGCGCGCTGCAGGAGAAGGTGCAGACCGAGGGCAAGCTCAAGCCCTGGCTGGCCAGGCATGGGCTGGACGGCCTGCCCGGCCTGTGGACCCGGCTGCACATCGAGCCCGGCTGGGAACCGGCACTGGAAGCCGCGCTGCGCGAGCGGCTGAACGCGCTGGCCGTGGGCCGCATCGACAACGTGCGGGCGTTTGCGGCCGATGCACCACCGGCCAAGCTGGCCTTCTACACCGCCCCGGCCAGCGCGCCGGCGCCGCAGCCCGCCCACCCCGAACTGCCGCGCCTGGCTGACCTGCTGCGCCTGGGCCAGCACGCCGACGATGCCGGTCTCAAGACCTTGCTGGGCGACTGGCTGGAAGGTGTGTACACCGCCGCCAGCATCGACGATGCCCTGGCCCAGCGCACACATCTGGCGCATGGCGAGGTCATCATGACCCGCGAGGGCCATGCCGTCAGCGCCCATGCGGTGGCCTTCTACGCCCCCGATGCCGAGCAGGCCGGCCTGCTGGCGCGTGCCCAGGAGATCGAGCAGCTCGATCTGCAGCAGCGCGCCCAGAGCCTGATCGCCGACGAGGCGCGCAGCGCCCTGGTGCGGGCCGAAGCCGCGGTGACCGATGCCAACCAGCGCCTGGTGGGCGTGCGGCGCGAAGCCGCCGAGGCCCAGACCCGCGCCCACCAGCTGCAGGTGGAGCTGCTGCGCCTGGCCCAGCAGGCCGAGGCGACGCAGGCCCGCAGCGGCCAGCTGGACGACGAACTGGCCGAGATCGACGCCCAGCTGGAAGCCCTGGCCGAGCGCCGCGCCATCGGCGAGGCCCGGTTCGAAGAACTGGACATGCAGCTGGCCGACACGCAGGAGCGCCATGCCACGCTGGAAGAAGCGGTGATCGGCGCCGAGCGCAAGCTGGCCGAGGCGCGGGAGCAGGGCCGGGCGCTGGAGCGCCAG
The DNA here is from genome assembly GCA_040386375.1 of Pseudomonadota bacterium. Taxonomy (GTDB): domain Bacteria; phylum Pseudomonadota; class Gammaproteobacteria; order Burkholderiales; family Burkholderiaceae_C; genus Pseudaquabacterium. The sequence continues at coordinate 44,386 of JAZKFQ010000009.1, read as the reverse complement.
GCCCAGGAAAGCCAGTTCCAGGCCCGTGCCCTGGCCGCGCGCCGGGCTGAACTGCAGCGCGCCATCGAGACGGCGGCCCAGCAGGCCGCCAGCAATGCGCAGTCGGGTGAACAGCTGGCGCTGGAGCTGGGCCAGCTCAACGACAGCGCCGCCGAAGCCGGCCTGCAGACCGCGCTGGCGCTGAAGCTGGAGCGGGAACAGGCGCTGGGCGCCCAGCGCAGCGCCTACGACGGCCTGTCGGCCGAGCTGCGCAGCGCCGATGAGAAGCGTTTGCAGTTCGAGCGCAGCCTGCAGCCGCTGCGCGACGAGATCACCAAGCTGCAGCTGGAGGCGCAGGCCGCCCAGCTGGGCGGTGCGCAATACCTGGAGCAGCTGGTCGCGGCGGACGTGGACATGGTGGCGCTGGGTGCCCTGATCGAGGCCGACAAGGTCAAGCTCTGGGGCCTGCAGGGCGAGATCGACCGCATCCAGCGCGAGATCAACGCCCTGGGCGCGGTGAACCTGGCGGCGCTGGACGAACTGACCGCCTCGCGGGAACGCAAGACCTTCCTCGACGCCCAGTGCGCCGACCTGAACGACGCCATCGGCACCCTGGAAGACGCCATCCACAAGATCGACCTGGAAACCCGCGACCTGCTGGCCCAGACCTTCAACCAGGTCAACGAGCATTTCGGCCGCATGTTCCCCAGCCTGTTCGGTGGGGGCAATGCCCGCCTGCAGATGACCGGCGACGAGATCCTCGATGCCGGCGTGCAGGTGATGGCCCAGCCGCCGGGCAAGAAGAACAGCACCATCCACCTGCTCAGCGGCGGCGAGAAGGCGCTCACCGCCATCGCCTTGGTGTTCGCCATCTTCATGCTGAACCCGGCGCCGTTCTGCCTGCTCGACGAGGTGGACGCACCGCTGGACGACGCCAACACCGAGCGCTATGCGCGCCTGGTGGCCGAGATGAGCCACAAGGGCACGCAGTTCCTCTTCATCAGCCACAACAAGATCGCGATGGAAATGGCCGAGCAGTTGATCGGGGTGACCATGCAGGAGCAGGGTGTGTCGCGCATCGTCGCGGTGGACATGGACGCCGCCATCGGCCTGGTGGAGGCCGCGTGATGGCGCTGCTGGCCGATCTCTCGCTGATGGAAGGCCTGCTGGCCGTGGGTGGCGTGGTGCTGGTGGCTGTGCTGGCGCAGGGCTGGTGGGCGGCGCGCCGCGCCAACCCGCGCCAGGCCGAGCAGTCGCGTGTATCGCGGGTGGAGCCGGGTGGCCTGGGCGGGCCCGAGGCGCTGTCCGATGCCGCCACGGTGGGCACGGCCAGCGGCTTCAGCGCCGATGCCTCGGCCGAGGCCAGTGCCGAGGCCGCCACGCCGCTGGCCGAGCTGCGGCCCGCGACAGCGCGCAAGACCGCCCGGCTCGACCCGCTGATCGACGCCATCGCCACGCTGGCGCTGGAGTCGCCCGTCACCGGCGACCTGGCCCTGGTGCACCTGCCGCCCTCGCGCCGCGCCGGCACCAAGCCCTTTCTGATCGAGGGCCTGAACGCCGAGACCGGCGACTGGGAGTTGCCGGTGGCCGGCCAGCGCTATGGCGAGTTCCAGGCCGGTGTGCAGCTGGCCAACCGCAGCGGCCCGCTCAACGAGATCGAGTACAGCGAGTTCGTGCAGAAGCTGCAGGCCTTCGCCGACGGCGTGGGCGCCATGGCCGAGCTGCCCGACATGCTGGACGTGGTGGCCCGGGCGCGTGAGCTCGACGCCTTTGCCGGTGGCCACGACGCCCAGCTCAGCCTGAACCTGCGCGCCAATGCCGCGGCCTGGAGCGTGGGCTACATCCAGCAGAGCGCGCAGCGCCACGGCTTCGTGCCCGGTGTGCTGCCCGGCCGCCTGGTGATGCCCGGCGCCGAGGAGGGCGCACCGCCGGTGCTGGTGCTGGCCTTCGACCCGCAGGTGGCCCTGGCCGATGACCCGGGTGCGGCGGCGGTGCGGGTGCTGCAGCTGTCGCTCGATGTGCCGCAGACGCCCGAGACGGCCGAGCCCTTCCCGGCCTGGCACCAGGCGGCGCGCCTGCTGGCGGCCGACATGGATGCCGCCATGACCGACGACGGCGGCCGGCCCATCACCCTGCAGGCCTTCGTGGCCATCGGCGACGACCTGAAGGCGCTGTACAGCGCGCTGGAGTTGCGTGACCTGGCGGCCGGCTCGCCGGCGGCACGGCGGCTGTTCAGCTGATCAGGCTGCCGGCAGGCTGCGGCTGGGCTGGCGCATCAGCACGAACTCTTCGGCGGCCGTGGGGTGCATGGCGATGCTGCGGTCGAAGTCCGCCTTGGTGGCGCCGGTGGTCAGCGCCACCGCCAGGCTCTGCACGATCTCGGGGGCGTCGGCGCCGGCCATGTGCACCGCCAGCACACGGTCGGTGTCGGCGTCGACCAGCAGCTTCATGGCCGTGCGCTCGGTGCCGCCGATGAAGGCCTGCTTCATCGGCCGGAAGTCGGTCTCGAAGATGTGCAGCCGGTGGCCGGCGGCCAGCGCCTCCTCTTCGGTCGGGCCCACCGTGGCCAGCGGCGGCAGCATGAACACCGCGCTGGGCACCAGGCTCAGATCCACCGCCCGGTGGCTGGGGCCGAACAGGCGGTCGGCCAGGGCACGGCCCTCGGCGATGGCCACCGGCGTGAGGTTCCTGCGGTTGGTCACGTCGCCGATGGCGTAGACGCCGGGCAGGGCGGTGTTGCACTGCGCATCCACCGGCACGGCGCCGCGCGGGTCCAGTGCCAGGCCCAGGCCGGTGGTGTTGGGCCGCCGGCCGGTGGCGTTCAGCACCCAGGGAAAGGCCAGCAGGCGGTCCTCGCCCAGCACCAGCAGGAACTGCGCGCCATCCCGTTCGATGCGCTGCGGCACGGCGGCCGGGTGCAGGGCCACGCCGGCGGCCTGCAGCGCACTGGCCGCGGCGTTGCGCAGCAGGGCGTCGAAGCCGCGCAGCGGCAGGCGGTCGCGGTAGAACAGCGCCACCTGCACCCCCAGGCGGGCCAGCATGCTGGCAAATTCAACCGCGATGAAGCCACCACCCACCACGGCGGCGCTTGCCGGCAGGGCCTGCAGATCGAGCAGATCGTCGCTGGTGGCGCAGGCCTCGATGCCGGGGATGCTGTCGCGCACCGGCGCGCCGCCGGTGGCGACCAGGATGTGCTGCGCCGTGAGGCGGCGCTCGCCCACCTGCACGGTGTGGGGGCCGGCCAGGCGGGCCCAGCCCTCGACCAGCTGCACGCCGCCGCCGGCCAGCATCTGCCGGTACACGCCTTCCAGCCGCGTGGTCTCGGCGGCCTTGGCCGCTGCCCAGGTGGCCATGTCGAAGCGCGCCTCGGGCAGCTGCCAGCCATAGCCCCGCGCCTCCTGCAGGCTGTCGCCGAACTGGGCCGCGTACATCAGCAGTTTCTTGGGCACGCAGCCCCGCAGCACGCAGGTGCCGCCGACCCTGCCGCCCTCGACGATGGCCACCTTGGCGCCCTGCAGCGCGGCCCGCCGCGAGGCGGCCACGCCGCCCGAGCCGGCGCCCAGGGTGATCAGGTCGAAGTCAAAGGCCATGGTCGTGCTCCGCAGTGGGGTGGACAGCACTGTCGCATGCGGCGCCCGGGTCTGTCGGCACGGTGGCCCTGCGTCCCTGCGGCGGCCGTTTGCGGGATTGCCGCCGCGCCCCGCAGCGTGGAGCATCGGCGGGCCGACCCTTTCCCCGGGTGACCGTGTGAGCCCACCGCGTGCAGAACCGGATTCCGACAGCGGCTTCGCGCTCGACGAGGCCGTGCTGGCGCGCCGCCGTGCGGCCGCCGAGCGCCGGCTCTACACCCGGCAGGTGCCGGCGCTGCGCGCGGGCGGTTTTGCCGTGCTGTGCGTGGTGGCGCTGCTGCAGTCGGCCGAGCGCGGCGTGGCGCTGTGGCCCTTGCCGCCGGCACTGGCCGGCCTGCTGCTGCTGAACCTGGGCTATGCGGTGCTGGCCTGGGCGCTGCTGCACTGGGGCCATGGCCGCAGCCGGCGGCTGCCGCTGCCGCTGCTGCTGTTCCACCTCGATCTGCTGGTGTGGCTGGTCAACCTGCAGCAGCTGGAGCAGTCGACGCTGTTCTTCGCCGGTTTCCTGCTGGTGCGGGTGGCCGACCAGGTCGGCTTCGGCTTCCGGCGCGCCCTGTACTTCGGCCACCTGGTGACCGGGGCCTACCTGGTGTTCTCGCTGGTGGTGGCGTGGCTGGAGCCGGCGCGTGCGTTCTGGCCCGAGCGCCTGGGGCTGGCCGCCACGCTGTACCTGCTGGGCCTGTACCTGGCGATGACCGGGCTGGTGACCGAGCGGCTGCGGGCGCGCACCCGCCAGGCGGTGCATGCCGCCCGTGCGCTGGTCGACAGCCTGGCGCAGAAGGCCGCGGCGCTGGAGCAGCAGGCCGCCGAGCTGGAGCGCGCGCGCCAGCTGGCCGAGCAGGCCAGCCTGGCCAAGTCGCAGTTCCTGGCCGTCACCAGCCATGAGATCCGCACGCCGATGAACGGCATCCTGGGCGCCACCGAGCTGCTGATCAGCACGCCGCTGAACCCCACCCAGCAGCACTATGTGCACACCGCCCACCGCTCGGCGCGCGCCCTGCTGGGCCTGATCGACGACGTGCTGGACCTGTCGCGCATCGAGGCCGGCAAGCTGCAGCTGCACCAGTCCAGCTGCGCGTTGCAGGCCCTGGTGGCCGATGCGGTGGACCTGATCGACATGACGGCCCGCGGCAAGCCGATCCGCCTGAGCTGCAGCGTGGACAGCAGCCTGCCGGCACGGGTCTGGGCCGACGCTGCGCGCCTGCGCCAGCTGCTGGTGAACCTGCTGCACAACGCGGTGAAGTTCACCGAGCGCGGCACGGTGCGGCTGGAAGTGCAGCGCCTGCCGGTCGAGACGCCGGCCCATGCGCCGGCCCTGTGGCTGCGCTTCTCGGTGCGCGACACCGGCATCGGCATCGCCGCCGACCAGCTGCAGCTGATCTTCGAGGCCTTCACCCAGGCCGATGCGTCCAGCACCCGGCGCCACGGCGGCAGCGGCCTGGGCCTGGCCATCGTGCAGCAGCTGGCCACGCTGATGGGCGGCACGGTGCGGGTGGACAGCCAGCGCGGCCAGGGCACGCACTTCTGGGTCGACCTGCCGCTGGCACCGGCCCCCGATCTGCCCCAGACCGAGCCGGTGCCGCTGTGGCCCGCGCCGGCACCGGGCAGCGCGGTAGTGGCGCGTGTGCTGCTGGCCGAGGACGACCTGGTCAACCAGATGGTGGTGACCGAGATGCTGCGCCTGCTGGGTTGTGCGGTGGACGTGGTGGACAACGGCGAGGCGGCGCACCAGGCGGTGTGCCAGCAAGGCTACGACCTGGTGTTCATGGATTGCCACATGCCGGTGATGGACGGCTACGAGGCCACCCGCCGCATCCGCGGCGCCGGGCCGCCGGCGGCACGCGTCCCGGTGGTGGCGCTGACGGCCAATGCGCTGGACAGCGACCGCCAGCGCTGCCTGGATGCCGGCATGGACGGCTTCCTGACCAAGCCGGTCAGCAGCGCCCAGCTCTCCAGCACCATCGAGCAGTGGACCGGCCGCCGCACCCAGCCTGCCACGCAGTGGTGAGCGCCGTGCGCCGGTGTGCCGTCAGGGCCATGGGCTGCCCTGCTGCAGGCGCCAGGCGCTGCACAGCCGCACCGCTTCCAGCGTGCGCGCCAGGGCCATGCGCCCGCCGGTCACCTGCGCCATGCCGGACTGGAAACCGGCGGCGATGCGCTGGGCCTCGCCGTTGCTGCAGCCGCTGCGGAACAGCCCCGGCAGGCCGGCCAGTGCCTCCTTCCCCAGGCGGCCGGCCAGCACCGGCTGGTGGCGCAGCACGAAGTCCAGCACCTCGGAGCGGAGCGCGTCGTCCTCGGCCTGGGCCCGCAGCAGCGGCCACAGGCTGTCGCGCAGGTCGATCTGCGGCTGCAGCAGCAGGGCGCGCGCCTGCGCCGCCAGCGCAGGCTGGCGGAACTGGCCCAGCGCGGCCAGCAGGTCACCACGCTCGGTGCGCACCGTGCTGGCGCGCAGAGCGGCCTGCAGCTGCTGGAACAGTGCCTCGCCGCTGCCCGGGCCGTCGGCGCGCGCCGCGGCGGCCAGCACCGGTGCACGCAGATCGGCCTGCAGCCGGCTGCGGTCGGCCAGCCAGGCCTGGGCCAGGTCCAGGGCCTGCTGGCGCAGGCCGGCATCCTCGCCCTGCACGGCCACGGCCTGCAGCAGCACCGGCCGCAGCAGGCGGTCGTCGTCGCGCTCGCTGGGCTGGGGCAACCAGCCCAGCTGGCGGGCACGGGCGCCGAAGGCGTCCTGCCACAGCGCGGCATGGGCCGCTTGCTGGCCGGGCCCGACCAGTGGGCGCAGGCGGCGCAGCAGGTCCACCGCCGCCCGCACCACCTCGCCCGAGGGCTGGCCGGCCGCGGCGCGCACCAGGTCGATGGCCTGGCGGTTGTCGAGATCGCCGGCGCCGTGCAGACCGATGGCGTCGTCCAGCAGGGCCAGCCATTCGCCGGTGGACAGGCCGGGTGAGGCAGCCAGGTGTGCCAGGCCGTCCCCGGCATACACCGCACGCCAGTAGCCGCTGCCGTCGGCATTGGCCTGCACCCAGGCCGGGCAATCGGCATCGGGCAGGGGCAGGGTGGCCTCGGGCGTGGTCATCAGCAGCCGGCTGCTGCCGGCGGGCGTGCGCAGGCGCAGCGGCAGCTGCCAGGTCTGGCCAGCCACGGCGGGCGAGCCGATTGGCAGCAGGCGGGTTTGCGCCAGCTGCAGCCGGGGTGGGCCGTCAGCACACAGCAGGCTGACACGCAGGCGCGGGATGCCGCCCTGGCGGGTGAAGCTGCGCACGGCCGCCGGCAGGGCGGGGTCGGCCTCGGCCAGGGCCTGGAAAAAATCGTCGCTGGTGGCGCTGCCCCAGGCATGGCGCTGCAGATAGCGCCGCACACCGGCCTGGAAGGCCTCGGGCCCGGTCCAGGCCTCGAACATGGCCAGCACCACCTGGCCCTTGTCGTAGGTGATGGCATCCCAGAGGTTGCCCATGTCCTCGTCCTGCAGCACCGGCTGCTCGATGCGGCGCGCGCTGGCCAGGCGGTCGGCAAGCATGGCCGCCGCGCGGGCGCGCTGCAGGCTGGTCTGCCAGCCCCAGCCGGGCTGCAGGTCGGCGGTGATCTTGTCGCCCAGCCAGGAGGCGAAGCTCTCGTTGAGCCAGAGGTCGTCCCACCAGGCCGGGGTGACCAGGTTGCCGAACCACTGGTGGGCCAGCTCGTGCGCGGCGATGGCGGTGAAGTCACGCTCGAACTGCGGCGTGTGCTCGGCCGGGCTGGCCAGCAGCAGGTTGGCGGCATAGGTCACCAGGCCGGCATGCTCCATGGCGCCGAAATCGGTGGTCAGCGGCAGGGCCAGGCTGTCGAGCTTGGCATAAGGGTGGGGCAGGCCGAACCAGGCCTCCAGCCGCTCCAGGAGGCGCGGCGTGGTGCCGGCGGCATAGGCCGCATCGGCCTGGCGGCCGCTGGGCACGATGAAGCGCAGCGGTGTGCCGGCTTGCTGCCCTGCGTCCACCAGGTCGAAGCGGCCCACACCGAAGGCCAGCAGGTAGCTGGGCATGGGCGGCGAGGGCTGGAAGGTCACCCGCTTGAAGCCGGGCCGGGCGGCTTCTTCCGAGGCCACCGGCATGTTGGCCACGGCCACCAGGGCTTGCGGCACGGTCAGCGCCAGGGTCCACGGCACTTTCCAGCCCGGCTCGTCGAACAGCGGGAAGGCCTGGCGTGCGCCGGTGGCCTGGAACTGGGTGTAGGCGCCCCAGTGGCCGGCCTCCTGCTGGCGGAACAGGCCGTAGACGTCGCGCTCGGCGATGGGGCCGCTGAAGCCGATCTGCAGCAGCGCCGGGCCGGCGGGCAGGGGCCGGCCGAAATGCAGGTCCACCCGCTCGGCGTCCACCTGGCTGGCCCTGCCGCGCCAGCGCCGGGCGCCGGTTTCCAGCCAGATGTCCTGCAGACGCAGGCCCTTGGCATGCAGGCGGATGGCGCCGCGCGCCGGGATGGGCTGCCTCAGCAGCAGCTGGATCTGCACCTCACCCTGGTGGCGTGGCTGGTCGGGGTCGATCTGCAGGTGCAGGGCATAGGCCTGGGGCACCACGCTGGCCGGCAGGCGCATGGGCACTGCGGCGGCGGGCGGGGCCGCTTGCCTGGCCGGCGCCGCTTGCAGCCCGACGGCCATCCACAGCAGCAGGCCGAACGTCAGGCGGGGCAGACGGGGCAGGCGGCGGGTGGCGGCGAGGGGCTGCATCGGCGGCCGACTCTACACTCGCGCGCATGTCTGATCAGCGCCTGCAAACCTCCGCAACCGCGTCCACAACTGCGTCCACAACCGCTCCGGCGTTGAGCCCGGAGGACGCAGCCGGCCGCGCCACCGAATTGCGCGCCCAGCTGCAGCACCACGCCCACCAGTACTACGTGCTGGACGCACCCGAGCTGCCCGATGCGGCCTACGACGCGCTGTTCCAGGAACTGCAGGCGCTGGAAGCGGCCCACCCCGCACTGCGCACCGCCGATTCACCCACCCAGCGTGTGGGTGGCCAGGTGCTGGACGGCCTGCTGCCGGTGCGCCATGCCGTGCCCATGCTGTCGATCCAGACCGAGACCGACACCACGGCGGCCGGCGCCGCGGCCTTCGACGGCCGGGTGCGGCGTGAACTGGGCCTCGCCGAGGACGCCCCGCCGCTGGACTACGCCTGCGAGCTGAAGTTCGACGGCCTGGCGATGAGCCTGCGCTATGTGGACGGCGTGCTGCAGCAGGCCGCCACCCGGGGCGATGGCGAGACCGGCGAGGACGTGACCCAGACCATCCGCGGCATCCACCAGATCCCGCTGCGCCTGCGGGGCACGGCACCGGCGGTGCTGGAGGTGCGGGGCGAGGTCTACATGCGCCGCGACCACTTCGAGCGCCTGAACCAGCGCCAGCGTGAACGTGGCGAGAAGACCTTCATCAACCCGCGCAACACGGCGGCCGGCGCGGTGCGCCAGCTCGACCCCAAGGGCCTGGTCGACAAGACCCTGAGCTTCTTCGCCTATGGCCTGGGCGAGGTGCAGGGCTGGCCGCTGCCCGACACCCATGCCCAGCTGCTGGATGCGCTGGCCGCCTTCGGGCTGCCGGTGTGCAGCGACCGCGCGGTGGTGCAGGGCGCTGCCGGCCTGGTGCAGTTTCATGCGGCCATCGCCGAACGGCGTGATGCCCTGCCGTTCGACATCGACGGCGTGGTCTACAAGGTCAACCGCCTGGCGCTGCAGCAGCAGCTGGGCTACAAGACCCGCGAGCCGCGCTGGGCCGTGGCCCACAAGTACCCGGCGCAGGAGCAGCTGACGCAGTTGCTGCGCATCGAGCTGCAGGTGGGCCGCACCGGCAAGCTGACCCCGGTGGCCAAGCTGGCGCCGGTGTTCGTGGGCGGCACCACGGTCAGCAATGCCACGTTGCACAACCTCTTCGAGCTGCGGCGCAAGGGGGTGCGGGTGGGCGACACGGTGGTGGTGCGCCGCGCCGGCGACGTGATCCCCGAGGTGGTGGGGCGGTTGCCCGGCCCGCGCCCGGCCTATGTGCCCAACTTCCGCATCTGGCCGCGGCTTTGCCCGGTGTGCGGCAGCACCGCCCAGCGTGAGCGTGGTGGCATGGACTACCGCTGCACCGGCGGCCTGTTCTGCCCGGCCCAGCGCAAACAGGCGCTGCTGCACTTTGCCGGCCGGCGGGCCATGGACATCGAAGGCCTGGGCGACAAGCTGGTGGACCAACTGGTCGACGGCGGGCTGATCCAGACGCTGGACCAGCTCTACAAGCTGGGCGTGGCCAACCTGATGGCGCTGGACCGCATGGGCGAGAAGAGCGCGGCCAATCTGGTGGCGGGGCTGCACAGGAGCCGCCACACCACGCTGCCACGCTTCCTGTATGCGCTGGGCGTGCGCCAGGTGGGCGAGACCACGGCCAAGGACCTGGCCCGGCACTTCGGCACGCTGGACCGCGTCATGGACGCCACGCTGGAGCAGCTGCTGCAGGTCAAGGACGTGGGGCCTGTCGTGGCGGCGGCCATCCGCACCTTCTTCGACCAGCCGCACAACCGCGAGGTGGTGGAGCAGCTGCGTGCGGCCGGCGTCACCTGGCTCGAGGGCGAGGGTGCGGTGGACAGCCTGGCGCCGCAGCCGCTGGCCGGCATCACGCTGGTGCTGACCGGCACCCTGCCCACGCTGAGCCGCGACGACGCCAAGGCCTTGATCGAGGCCGCCGGTGGCAAGGTGGCCGGCTCGGTGTCGAAGAAGACCGGCTACGTGGTGGCCGGCGAGGAGGCCGGCAGCAAGCTGGACAAGGCGCGTGAACTGGGTGTGCCGGTGCTTGACGAGGCCGGGCTGCAGGCGCTGCTGGCCAGCGGCCCGGGCCAGGCCTCAGTGCAGCTGTTGTGAGGGCGGGGCCGGCGACAGGATGCTGACCGCGCCCTCGTCCACCGACTGCGATTCGATCTCGTCCTCGGTGGCGGCGCGCACGGCCTGCACCTTCACGGCCAGGCGCAACGCCATGCCGGCCAGCGGGTGGTTGCCGTCCAGCACCACGTGCTCGGGATAGACCTCGGTGATGGTGTAGATCAGCGACGGCGGCATGTCCTTGGTGACCGCGCCTTCGGGCAGGCCGTCGAACTGCATGCCTTGCTCGATGTGCTCGGGGAAGACGCTGCGGGCCTCGAAGCACACCAGGGCGGGGTCGTAGTCGCCGAAGCCGTGCTCGGGCTCCAGGTGCAGGTCGCACTCGAAGCCTTCACCCTGGCCTGCAATCGCTTCTTCCAGCTTGGCCAGCAGGTCGTCGCCGCCGTAGAAGAATTCCACCGGCTCGGTCAGTTCGTCCAGCGTGGCGCCTTGGGCATCGGCCAGTGTCCAGGTCAGGCTGACGACACAGGGATTGGTGATCAACATGCGGGAATGATCGCACAGGGGCCTGGCCAGCAGGCCGGCTGTGGGCGGGCCGGGCAGGGGCGCGGCGACAATCCCGCCGATGGACATCCAACAACCCACACCCCTGCTGGGCGGCCTGTCGCCGGCGCAGTTCATGCGCCGCCACTGGCAGAAAATACCGCTGCTGGTGCGTCAGGCCTGGCCCGGCGTGCAGCCGCCCATCAGCCGCAGCGCACTGTTCGACCTGGCCGGCGCCGAAGGCGTGGAATCACGCTTGCTCAGCGCCTTCGACGGCGGCTGGGCCCTGCGTCACGGCCCCTTCAGCCGGCGCCAGCTGCCGCCGGTGAAGAAGCCCCGCTGGACCCTGCTGGTGCAGGGCCTGGACCTGCACTGGCAGCCGGCCCACGCCATGTTGCAGGCCTTCCGCTTCGTGCCCGAGGCGCGGCTGGACGACCTGATGGTCTCGTATGCCAGCGATGGGGGTGGTGTCGGCCCGCACCTCGACTCCTACGACGTGTTCCTGCTGCAGGTGCAGGGGCGGCGGCGCTGGCGCATCGGCCCGGTGGCCGACCGCGCGCTGCAACCCGGCCTGCCGGTGCGCATCCTGGCCAACTTCCAGCCCACCGAAGAGTGGCTGCTGGAGCCCGGTGACATGCTCTACCTGCCGCCGCTGTGGGGCCATGACGGCGTGGCCGAGGGGGAGTGCATGACCTGCTCGGTGGGTTTTCGTGCAGCCACCGAAACCACGCTGGCGCAGGAACTGCTGCACCAGATCGCCGACGACCTGGAACCGGCACCGGCCGACGCCAGCGGCCGCGCCGCCGAGCGCATCTACCGCGACGCGGCCCAGCCCGCCACCGCCAACCCCGGGCGTCTGCCCGACAGCCTGCGCAGCTTTGCCCAGGCCGCGCTGCAGCGTGCCCTGCGCGACCCCGTGGCGCTGGACCGCGCCCTGGGTGGCCTGATGACCGAGCCCAAGCCCCGGGTCTGGTTCGACCCCGGCGCGCCGCTGCCGCCAGGCAGCGCCGCGGTGCTGGACCGTCGCAGCCGCATGGCCTACGACGATGTGCATGTGTTCATCAACGGCGAAGCCTTCAGGGCCGGCGGGCGGGATGCACGCCTGATGCGCCTGCTGGCCGACCAGCGTGCGCTGGCCGCTGCCGAGGTGGCGCGCCTGAGCGCCGAGGCCCGCGCCCTGCTGGACGACTGGGCCGACGCCGGCTGGGTGCAGCCCGGTCCCTGAAGCACGCGCCCCGCCATGGACAAGCCACCACACACATCCGACGCCTGGCCCGCCAGCGGCCTGCACCAGGGCCGGCCCGCGTGCACGGCCCTGCTGCGCCAGGCTTTGCTGGGGCTGGCGCCGTCACCGGCCCCGACGCCCTGGGCGCCCGCCCGCCAGCTGTGGCTGGCCGACCCCGACTTTGCCGACTGGCCGCTGGACGAGCCGGCGGTGCTGCAGGCCTTGTCGGCCTGGCTGCGCCAGGGTGGGCGGCAGATCTGCATGGCCGGCCTGGATTTCGACACCACGGCCCGCCGCCATCCACGCCTGGCGCGCTGGCGGCGTGACTGGAGCCATGCACTGGCCGTGTGGGCGCCCGCAGAAGGTGGCCTGCCAGCGCCATTGCGCGGCCTGCTGGCGGCGCCGCTGTGGCTGCAGTGGCTGGACGCACCGGATTGGCGCCTGCGCTGTTTCACCGATGCGGTGCACGCCCGTGCCGTGCAACCGCAGATTGCAGACTTTTTACAACGCTGTGAGCCCGCCTGGCCGGTAACCACATTGGGTTTATAGGTGGCTTCCCTATGTTTGCTATAATTTTTGGCTAGCTTCAGACAGACCCGAGCTTTCTGAATCTGGCTTCTGAACACTCGGCTCCGCTGAATGCGTCGGATCCTGTTTCTTTCGCAATCGTTGATCAACTCTTTTCACTGAGGACACAAATGAACAAGTCGCTCCTGCTGGCTACCCTGATCGCTGCTGCCGCCCTGACCGCTTGCGGCAAGAAGGAAGAAGCACCCGCGCCGGCTCCCGCCGCCGCACCGGCCCCGATGGCCGAGGCCGCCTCGGCTGTCAGCGCTGCCGCTTCTGGCGTGGCTGACGCTGCCGCTTCGGCTGTCACCGCTGTGGACGCTGCCGCTTCGGCCGCTGCCGGCGCTGCTGCTGCTGCCGCCAGCAAGTAATCGGTTTTCAACCGATGCAGAAAAGCCGCCCTCGGGCGGCTTTTTTCATGGGCGCAGCAGTGGCTGTGTCACTGCACCACCTCCACTGAAAACAGCGCCGCACCATAGCGGTCGCAGCCTGGCGTGTTGCAGCGCGCCTGGCCGGCCACCACCGAGCCCGCGCCGCCATGGCTCTGGGCCAGGGCGGCGCCGGCGGTGCCGGTGGGCAGCTTCAGGAACCAGGCCACGCGTTCCTGGCTGAGGTGGGAGAAATCCCGCGGGTGTTCGGAGACCAGCACCGCAAACTGCTCGGTGCCGGCGGGGTCCGACGTGTCCAGCGGCCAGTGGGGCTGGGGCAGGGCCAGGGTCTGGCCGGCGCGGATGCGGCTGTCGGGCGCCATGCTGTTGGGGAACAGCAGCACCAGGCTGCCATCGGGCCCGCCCACCAGCACATACACATGGCCGTCGCGCGCCGATGTCACCCGGAAGCCCAGCCGGTCGCGGCCGATGCGCAAGGTGCTGGCATTGGCACTGGCCTGCACGCTGAAGTCCACCGCTCTGCCCAGCATCAGGCGCTGGAATTCGGTCTGGATCGACAGCGTGGCTGGCTGCACCGGTGCCGGAGCGGCGGCCAGCGGTGCAGCTGTGGTGGTTGCCGGGGTGGTTGCCGGCCCGGCTGCCACCGCGGTGGCAGCTGGCGTGGACGGGGCTGTCGCCGGAACGGCGGCCGGCGCCTGCAGCCGTTGCCCCGCCCAGAACGCAGCGGCCACCAGGGCCAGCAGCGCCATGGCGATGCCCAGGCCCGGCAGTGCACGCCGGCGCAGGCCTCGGGCGGGCTCGGTGCTGGCCGTGCTGGAGGTGGTGGTGGTGGCAGCCGGCACGGGTGCTGCGGCCGGCTGTGTGGCGGGCGGGGCGGCAGGCGGTGCGGGCGACAGCAGCGGCATCGCCGCAGCGCTGGTTGGCCGGGCCTCGAGCCCCAGCGCCTGGCGGAACGCCAGCACCGACGCCGGCCGGCTGTCGGGATGCACCCGCAGGCCGGCGTCGATGGCCTGCAGAAAGCGCTCGGAGTAGCGGCCCGCCGCCGCTCGGGCCAGCGGCACGCAGCTGTCGACCACGGTGCGCCCCACCGACACCGGCGGCTTGCTGCCCATCACCGCGGCATAGACCACGGCGCACAGCGCATAGATGTCGGTCCACGGGCCCTGCTTGAGCGCGGGCGCCTCGGCGTACTGCTCCACCGGCGCATAGCCGGGCTTGAGGATGGCGGTCAGCGCCTGGGTGGCGTCACCGATCACCTGGCGTGCGGCGCCGAAGTCCAGCAGCAGCGGCCGGCCGCTGTCGGCCAGCAGCAGGATGTTGTCGGGCGCGATGTCGCGGTGCAGGCAATGTTCCGCATGCACCACCGCCAGCGCTTCGGTCAGCGACGCCAGCAAGGCCATCAGCCAGCGCTCGTCGGGTGCGGTGCCGGCCTGGCGCAGCTTCTGCTTCAGCGTGCTGCCTTCGTAGTAGGGCATCACCATGTAGGCCGTGCCGTTGGCCCGCCAGAAGCGGTAGACCTTCAGCAGCGAGGGATGGTCGAACTGCGCCAGCAGGCGCGCCTCGTTGATGAAGCTGTCGAGGCCGGCGCTGAACACGGCGCGGTGCTTCTCGGCGGTGACCACCACCTCCTGGGCGCCCGAGCGCATGGCCAGCGAGGCGGGCATGTACTCCTTGATCGCCACCCGCCGCTGCAGCGAATGGTCGTGCGCCAGGTAGACGATGCCGAAACCACCTTCGCCCAGCACACGCAGCAATTCGAACTCGGCCAGGTGGGCACCGGCAGGCAGGGCGTTGCCACGCGCCGGTGCCGGCCGCGGCAGGATTTCTGTCGCCTGCCACAGCGGGTCGGCCGGCGGCGGGGCTGGGGTCGCCCCGGAGGGCTCGGGCGGAAGACTGCGCATGGCAAGGGTGGGCAGCAGGTGCCGGCATTGTCAGGCACGCCGCCCGGCAACCATCCCCCGGGCAGGCGAGCGATCCCCGGATGCGGGGCCGGGCCGCTGCGCGGGCGCGCCAGCCCGCTCAGCGGCGCTGCAGCTGGCGCTCGCCGAAGAGCACGTCGCGGGCGGTGTCGTCGGTCAGCGGCTTGCGCAGGTCGGCCAGCACCTCCACCCCGCGCCGCACGGCCGGGCGGGCGCCGATCTCGTCGAACCAGCCCTTGAGGTGCGGGTAGTCCGCCCAATCGATGCCCTGGTTCTTCCAGGAGCGCAGCCAGGGGTAGATGGCGATGTCGGCGATGGAATAGTCGGCGCCGCCGACATAGCGTGTGTGCGCCAGCCGGCGGTCCAGCACGCCGTACAGGCGCTGCGCCTCCTGCGTGTAGCGGTGCACGGCGTAGGGCAGCTTCTCGGGGGCGTAGATGCGGAAGTGGTGGGCCTGGCCCAGCATGGGGCCCAGGCCGCCCATCTGGAACATCAGCCATTGCAGCACCTCGTAGCGCTGGCTGGTGCCCTCGGGCAGCAGCTTGCCGGTCTTGCCGGCCAGGTAGAGCAGGATGGCGCCCGATTCGAACAGGCTGATGGGCCTGCCATCCGGCCCCTGCGGATCGACGATGGCGGGGATCTTGTTGTTCGGGCTGATGGCCAGGAACTCGGGCTTGAACTGATCGCCGGCGCCGATATCGACAGGAATCGCACGGTAGGCCAGCCCACACTCCTCCAACATGATGTGCACCTTGTGCCCATTGGGGGTGGCCCACGAATACACTTTGATCATCTTGATTCCCTTCAGGGCGGCACCCTCGCTGCGGCCACTCTAAACCATGCTGAAGACCTTGCGCCGGCTGCTGTCCGGGGCACCCAGCCAGCTGGATCCGACGGTGTTGCGCCAGTGGGCCGAGGAGCGCGGGCACCAATGGCGGCGGGTGCGTGGTGCCGAGGGCTGTGTGATCGAGGGCCGCCTGGGCCACCAGGAATGGCGCATCGAATGGGGTGCACCGCAGCGCGACTACATCCCGGGCTTCGAGCTGCGCCTGATCGCCGAACTGGACCTGCCCAAGGAACTGATGGCGATGGTGCTCAACCGCCATCTGATGGAGGCCATGGAGAAGGCGGTGTACGAGCGCTACGTCGACGACGTGCAGACCCGCATCGACACCGACACCCCGCCCGAGATGCGCTGGCTGGTGCTGTACACCAAGATCGGCGCGCAGGACCTGGGCCGGCTGAAGGAGCGCTACGGCGCGGTGTGCAGCATCGAGCCCTGGATGCTGCAGTGGCTGCACAGCCCGCTGAACGACGCGCTGGCGGCCACGCAGGACATGGCCGATCCCGAGCAGCCGGTGGTGCTGACCATCGGCCGCGGCCGGCTGATGCTGCGCGCTGCCATGCCCACGCCGGATGCCCAGCGACTGGCGCTGTGGTTCTCGGTGTTCGAGCATGCGGTGCGCGAGGCCAAGCGCCTGGGCGCCGAATGGCGCGACGTGGCCGGTGCCGGCCTGACCACCCAGCCCAGCGCCTGGGCGCAGAGTGAACTGCCGTCCGGCAAGACGCCCGACATCGGGCTGTGAGGGAGCCCGGCGCCCACGCTCAGGCGCGGGCCGCGAAGCCCCAGCCCAGCTCGGCCAGCGGCCGGGTGGCAGCCCCGGTGGCACGCGCCTGCGCACTGGCCGCCGTGCCATCCACCACCCGCTTGGCGATGCCCTGGGTGATGGCCGCCAGGCGGAACAGGTTGTAGGCCAGGTAGAAGTTCCAGTCGGCGAGCAGCGCGTCGGGTGAGCCGCGGCGGGTGCGCTCGCAGTAGCGGCGCACATAGTCGCGTTCAGCCGGGATGCCCAGCGCCTGCAGGTCCAGCCCCGCGATGCCGCGGAACACGCCGGGCGCGATGTGCCAGCTCATGCAGTGGTAGCTGAAGTCGGCCAGCGGGTGGCCGATGGTGCTGAGCTCCCAGTCCAGCACCGCGATCACGCGTGGCTCCTGCGGGTGGAAGATCAGGTTGTCCAGCCGGTAGTCGCCATGCACGATGGACACCTGGGTCTCGTCCAGCGCACTGGCCGGCATGTGCTCGGGCAGCCAGGCCATCAGCCGGTCCATCTCGGGGATGGGTTCGGTGATGGAGGCCTGGTACTGCTGGCTCCAGCGCTTGATCTGGCGGCCGAAGTAGTTGCCGGGCCGGCCGAAGTCCGACAGGCCCACCGCCTTGACCTCGACGTTGTGCAAGGCGGCCAGCACGCGGTTCATCTCGTCGTAGACCGCCGCGCGCTCGTCGGGCTGCAGGCCGGGCAGGGATTGTTCCCACAGCACACGCCCCTCGACGAAGTCCATCAGGTAGAAGGCGCGGCCGATCACCGATTCGTCCTCGCACAGCACATGCATGCGCGCCACCGGCACGCCGCTGAGTGCCAGCGCATCCATCACGCGGTATTCACGCTCGATGGCATGGGCCGAGGGCAGCAGCTTGGCCAGCGGGCCGGGCTTGGCGCGCATCACATAGCTGCGGCCGGGGGTCACCAGCTTGAAGGTGGGATTGGACTGGCCGCCCTTGAACTGCTCCACCGTCAGTGGGCCGGCAAAACCGGGCAGGTTGTCGCCCAGCCAGCGCTCCAGCGCGGCCACGTCGAAGGCATGCTGCTGCGAGACCGCGCCGCTGCCGGTGAATTGGTCCATCGGGGTTCCTTGAAGTCTTCTTATGCAGGTCTGCGGGCGAGAGCAGGTGGCGTGCCACCTCTCTGCCACGGCCGCGCAAGACGCGGCCGGTTCGCCAGGCACAAACGGTCCACTGGACCGTTGGTGTCCTTGCTCACCCCTCCGCGATGTCCAGCAGCTTGTCGCGCGACAGCACCACCAGGCGCGTGGGTTCGACCCGCACCGCGCCTTCGCGCTCGAAGCCCTTGAGCTCCTGGTTCACGCGCTGGCGCGAGGCGCCCAGCAGCTGGGCCAGGTCTTCCTGCGCCAGCTGCAGGCCGATGCGGATCTCCTCGCCCTGCTCGATGCCGTAGCTCTTGGCCAGCATGATGATCTGCTTGGCCAGGCGTGCCGACAGCGGCTTGGTGTTGAGGTCTTCGAACTGGTTGAACATCAGCCGCAGGCGGCGGCAGTTCAGGCGCAGCAGGGCGTCGTACAGCTCGGAGTGCTGCGACAGCAGTTCCTTGAAATCGGCCTTGCGCACGCACAGCAGGGTGGTCTCGCCGTGGGCGTCGGCATCGTGGGTGCGTGGCAGGCCATCGAACAGCGCGATGTCGCCGAACCACACGCCCGGTTCGCAGTAGGTCAGCGTGACCTGCTTGCCGGAGAGCGACACCAGCGACACCCGCACCGCACCGCGTGCCACGCCGCACCATTCTTCGGCCGGTGTGCCGCGCGATGCCAGTGGCCCGCCGTCGCCCAGCCTGCGCACATAGGCCCGGGACAGGATGGCATGGCGCAAGGGTTGCGAGAGCTTGGAGAACCATGCACCGGACTCGATGTTTTGACGCTCTTCGATGGTAAGAACCGGGGTATTCATGTCTTGTCCCAGGTGCGACAACCGCACCAGCATGCCCGGCCTATTGTCGTTCAGCTTCGGATAACCCGGCGGCCGGCAACACGCCGGGTCGTGCACGCGTCGTTCCATGCGACGCCACGGCCCCGGCCCGATGGCTGCCCGGCCGCCACGGGCACGGCTGCGCTGCGCAATCTGCCAGGTTTCCGCACGTCTTCGGTGCAGGCCTGCATGCTAGAGTGAATCTGCACTTTCCACGACGGCCTCCGCTTGGCAGCAGCCCCTTCCCGCCCCGACAGTCCCGCACCAGCCCCCATCCGGCGCGCTCTGGCTGTGGCCGTGGTGGTGTCCGGGCTGTTGGGCGCTGCGCCGGTCTGGGCACAAGCGGTGGCCGAGCCGCGGGTCAGCGATGCGGCATCCGAGGCATCGGCCAGCGACGAGATCCGCGCACTCGACAAGCAGGTGCAGATCATCCTGGCCGAGGCGCGGCGTCAGCAGGAGCAACTGGCCGTGCAACGCCAGCGCCTGGCCGCCGCCGAGGCCGCCAATGCCTGGCTGCCCTGGCTGGTGCTGGCATTGCTGGGCCTGGTCGGCCTGTCGGCCTGGCTGGCGCTGCGCCTGCGGCGCCTGGGCCGTGCGCCGGGCCTGCCGCCTGTCGGCCCCGCGGCCCATGCGCAAGCGGGCGCGCTGCCCGACAGCACACCGCCCGCGCCGCGCACCGCCGAGCTGCCGCTGTTGCCGGCCGTGCCGGCCGGTGTGCCGAGCGCCCACGCCGAGCTTGCGCCTGCCCCGCCGCGCATGCTGCCGGTTCGCACGGCCGGCAGCGACCTGGGCTTGTCGGCGCGCGATTTTTCCTTCGGCACCGGCGTGCCACCGCGGCCGGTGTCGGTGGAAGAACTGCTGGACCTGGACCAGCAGGTCGATTTCTTCCTGGCGCTGGGCCAGGCGCAGTCGGCGGTCGATCTGCTGCTCGGCCATGTGCGGGGCACGGGTGGCACCAGCGCGCTGCCGTACTTCAAGCTGCTGGAGATCTACCGCCAGCAGGGCGACGAGGAGGCCTACGAGCGCACCCGCGAGCGCTTCAACCAGCGCTTCAACGCCCATGCGCCCGACTGGGCGGGTGATCTGGCCGGCGGCCGCATGCTGGAAGACTACCCCGAGGTGGTGCAACGCCTGCAGCGTGCCTGGCCGCAGCCGATGCGCGCCGTGGCCGAGCTGGAGGCCATGCTGCTGCGGCGCGCCGACCTCGAGCCCTTCGACCTGCCGGCCTACCGCGATGTGCTGATGCTGCATGCGCTGGTGCGCGATCTGCCGGCCGCGCCGGTGGCCCCGGCCTTGCCGTCGGTGCCGGTCACCACGCCGGCGGTGCTGGCCCATGAAGAACGCCCGCTGGCCACCGCAGCGCCTGCTGCCGGCGATGCGGTGGACCTGCTGCTGCCGCTGGGCGAGCCGCCGCTGGACATCACCGCGCCGCGGCCGCACCTGGCCGAGCGCAGCAGCACGCAGGCCATGCTGGCCGACTGGGTGTTCACCCGCGCAGCCCGTGCCCGCGCACCAGGCGAGGCCGATGCCGGCGTTGGCGCTGACCGGCCGTCACGGCCGGCCAAGCTCGACCTCGACCTCAGCGACTACGCGCCGGCGCCACGGGAGTTCACCCGCCCGGCGGCGTTCACCGACATCGACATGCGGCGCAACCGCCGCCTGTCCGACCTGGGCGGGCTGGACGAGATCGACAACAGCGATCCGCTGCCGTCGCGGCGCTAGCCGCGCCCGCGCAGCGCTCAGAGCTGTGCCAGGCGGGCCAGGGCGGCCTGCAGGGTCTCGTCCTTCTTCGCGTAGCAGAAGCGTGCCAGGCCCTGGTTGCGGCCGTCGTCGTAGAAGGCCGACAAGGGGATCGCCGCGACGCCGATTTCGGTGGTCAGCCACTGGCAGAAATCACCCTCGGGCAGGCTGCTGATGGCGCTGTAGTCCACCACCTGGAAGTAGCTGCCCTCGCTGGGCAGCAGCTTGAAGCGGGTGCCCGCCAGGCCGGCGCGGAACAGGTCACGCTTGCGCTGGTAGAAGGCCGGCAGCTCCAGGTAGGGCGCGGGGTTGGCCAGGTAGCGCGCCAGGCCGTGCTGCATCGGCGTGTTGACGGTGAACACGTTGAACTGGTGCACCTTGCGGAACTCGGCCGTCAGCGGCGCCGGGGCGGCCACGGTGCCGATCTTCCAGCCGGTGACGTGGAAGGTCTTGCCGAAGCTGCTGACCACGAAGGCCCGCGCCGCCAGCTCGGGGTGGGCGCTGGCGCTGGCATGGCGTTCGCCGTCGTAGACCATGTGCTCGTAGACCTCGTCGCTGATCAGCAGCGCCTCGGTGGGCCGCAGGATCTCGGCCAGGCGGTCGAAGTCGGCCCGGCGCCAGATGGCGGCGCTGGGGTTGTGCGGCGAGTTGACCAGGATGGCCCGGGTGCGCGGCGTGATGGCCGCGGCGATGGCATCGAAATCCGGCCGGAACGTACCCGCCTGCAGCGCCACCCGCACCACGGTGCCGCCGGCCAGCTCGATGTTGGGCACGTAGCTGTCGTAGTTGGGCTCGAGCACGATCACCTCGTCGCCCGGGCCCACCACGGCCAGGATGGTGGTGATGATGGCCTGGGTGGCACCGGCGGTGATGGTGATCTCGGTGGCGGCGTCATAACGCCGGCCATACAGGGCCTCGATCTTGGCGGCCACTGCCTCGCGCAGCGCCGGCACGCCGGCCATGGGGGGGTACTGGTTCAGGCCGTCGCGCATGGCCTGGTTGACCGCGTCCAGCAGCGCCGGGTCGCCTTCGAAATCGGGGAAGCCCTGGCCCAGGTTGACCGCGCCACGCTCGGCCGCCAGGGCCGACATCACGGTGAAGATGGTGGTGCCCACGCGGGGCAGCCGGCTGGGTGGCAGCGGGGTGCGGTGGGCGGCAGTGGTCGTGGTGGTCATGGTCAGAGCTCGTAGGACGTGGGCGTGCTGCCAGGCCGTTCGGCCATGGCTTTCTCGATCAGGGGGCGGCTCAGGCGTTCACTGAGCAACTCGGCGAAGGCATAGACGAAGTGGCGCAGGTAGGCACCACGCTTGAAGGCCACGCGCGAGGTGTTGGGGCCGAACAAATGGCCCACCGGGCGCCAGGCCAGGTCGCCACCGGGCGGGTCGTCGCGCACCGCCATCTCGGCCACCAGGCCCACGCCCATGCCCAGGCGCACATAGGTCTTGATCACGTCGGCGTCGATGGCCTCGAGCGCGATGTTGGGCCTGAGCCTGGCCTTGGCAAAGGCCTCGTCGATGCGGGTGCGGCCGCTGAAGGTGGGGTGGTAGGTGATCAGCGGCTCGGCGGCCAGCTGCGCCAGCGTGGGCCGTTCCACATCGGCCAGCGGGTGCCTGGCCGGCACCACCAGCACATGCTGCCATTCATAGCAGGGCAGGGTGACCAGGCCGTCCACGTCGGCCAGCGACTCGGTGGCCAGGCCGATCTCGGCCACGTCGTCGGCCAGCATGCGGGCCACGTCGCCCGGCATGCCCTGGTGCATCTGCACCTGCACCTTGGGGAACATGCGCCGCAGCTTGGCCACCGGCTCGGGCAGCACGTAGCGTGCCTGGCTGTGGGTGGTGGCGATGCTCAGCGTGCCGGCGTCCTGCTTGCTGAACTCGTCGCCGATGCGCTTGAGGTTGGCCACCTCGCGCATGATGATCTCCACGCTCTGCAGCACCAGCTGGCCCGGCTCGGTGACGCGGCGGATGCGCTTGCCGTGGCGGGCAAAGATGTCCACGCCCAGTTCTTCCTCCAGCTCCAGGATGGCCTTGCTGATGCCCGGCTGCGAGGTGTGCAGGGCCTTGGCGGTCTCGGTGAGGTTGAGGTTGCGCCGCACGGCCTCCTGCACGAAGCGGAACTGGTGCAGGTTCATCGCAGGGCGACTTCCGCGTCGGCCCCGCCCAGCGCCACCTCGGCCATGGCCGCCACCACCGCATCGGCCTCGCCGATGGCCGGGCGCAGGCGGAACTGCACGCCCGGGTGCTCGGCCTGCAACCGGGCCATCAGCACCGGGATGTCCTTGCGCACATGGCCGCCGGCGCCCAGAAACAGCGGCACCACGTCGACCACGCTGCAGCCTGCGGCCACCAGCATGCTGCCGCCGGCCACCAGGTCGGGCGCCATGAATTCCAGGAAGGCCAGCGCCACGCGGCTGTCACCGCGCTGCGCCTTGCAGCGTGCGGCCACGGCCTCGAAGGGCCGCGCCCATTGGGGATCTCGTGCGCCGTGGGCGAACAGCAGCAGGCCAGTGGTGTCTTGGGGAGTGTTCATGCAGATCGCTATCTGAATCGGACCAACCAGGCAAAAGCGCCCATGGACAGCAGCAGGAACAGCGCGCTGGGCGCGGCGGCGGCCATCCACGGGGTCCACTGCCGCAGCAGTCCCAGGTGGCCGCTGGCGTTGTTCAGCAGCACGAAGCTGATGCCCAGCATGATGCCGCCGAACACCTTGTAGCTGACCCCGCCTGCGCGGGCGTGCAGGTAGGCGAAGGGCAGGGCCAGGGCCATCATCACCACGCAGGCCAGCGGGTACAGCGCCTTCTTCCAGAACTGGATCTGGTGGCCCTGGATGGCCTGGTCCTGGTCGGCCAGGTGGCTGGTGTAGCGCCACAGGTCCAGCGTGGACATGTTCTTGGCCGGCAGCAGGGCGGCGGCCACCACCGTGGCGTCCAGCGTGCTGGGCCAGTCCAGCTCGGCCAGCGCCTGCTGGCGCAGCGGCTGGCTGGCCAGGGCGGCCTCGGGCGTGGGCCAGTCGGTGCGCTGCACCTGGCGCAGGCGCCAGTGGCCGCTGGCCAGCACCTGGCCGCTGGCGGCCTCGATGCGGCTGCGCAGCCGGCCATCGGCATCGAATTCGAAGATGCGCACACCCACCAGCGCACCCCCCACGCCGGCCGCACTGACATTCACCGAGATGCTGCGCTCACTGGTCTCGGCCGACGCCGGGCCGGTGCCGGGCCGACGCTCCTTCAGCCAGGCGCCACCGCTGCCCAGCGAGATGCTGCCGCGTGCGCCCGCCTTCAGTGCCACCGCCTGGCGCTCGGTGTAGGGCGCCACGTAGTCGCCCACCACGAAGGTCAGCAGCGCGAACAGCAGCCCCGGCAGGGCCAGCAGGCGCAGGGCGCGGCCCGGCCCCAGGCCGCCGGTGCGCAGGATGGTGAATTCGGACGACTGCGCCAGCCGCGCCATCGCGTAGATGGTGCCGATCAGCACCGCGATGGGGAACAGCTCGTAGAAGTGGCCGGGCTGCTCCAGCAGGCCGCGCAGCAGCACCTGGCCCAGGGTGTAGCCGTTGCGGCCCACGTTCTCCAGCTCGTCGACGAAATCGATGAAGAAGAACAGGCTGAGGAAGGCGATGGCCACGAACACCACCGACCAGACGATGTCGCGGTAGAGCAGGCGCCGCACCGTCTTCATGCGGCCACCTTGCCGGCCGGCTTGCGGGGTGCCCACTGCAGCACGGCCGCATGGTCGCGCCACCAGATCAGCGCCAGCCCCAGCGCCAGCATGCCGCCGTGCAGCGCCAGCATGCTGCCGCCCATGGTGTAGCGGCCGCTGGCGATCCAGGCCTGGGACAGGTTGATCAGGTTGAAGTACACGATGAAGCTGAGCAGGGCCAGCAGCAGGTTCCAGTTGGTGGCCCGGCGTGGCTGGGTGGCGGCCAGTCCCACGCCCAGCAGCAGCAGGTTGGCCGCGGCCAGCAGCAGGCCGAAGCGCCAGGCCAGCTCGGCCTGGTGGCGCAGGATGGGGTCGCGGATCAGCGCCAGCGTGGGCAGGGTCCGCGGTGCAGCGGCCTCGGCGGTCCTGGCCGCCGCATCACCCACCACCACCCGGTAGCGCTCGAAGCTGGACAGGGTGTGCACCCCGGTCTTGGCATCGGTCTCGGTGCGCTGGCCCTGGTCGAGCTGCAGCACCCGTTCACCGCCCTCGGCCAGCAGCTGGCCGCTGCGCGCCGACACCACGCTCTCCAGCGGGGGCTGGCGGGTCAGCACGAACACGTTGTGCCCTTCCACGCCTTCCTGGCTGGCGCGGTCGACGAAGAACACCCGGCTGCCGTCGCGCGAGGCCTGGAACACGCCCGGCGCCACCCGTGACAGATCACTGCGCTGCTCGTAGCGGCTGCGCAGCTCGGCGCTGCTCTGGTTGCCCCAGGGCCAGACGAACAGCAGCAGCGCCCCCACCACCACCAGCACCGGCCAGGCCATGCCCAGCACTGGCCGCACGAAGCGGCCCAGGCCCAGGCCGCTGGCAAACCAGATCGCCATCTCGCTGTCGCGGTACATGCGGCCCAGCGACACCACCACCGCCACGAACAGGCTCAGCGCCAGCATGGTGGGCAGATGGCCCAGGGCGGTGTAGCCCAGCAGCAGCACAACGTCCTCGGGCGCCACCGAGCCACCGGCGGCCAGGCCCAGGGTGCGGATCAGCATCATCGTGATCACGATGGTGAGGATGACCACCAGGGTGGCGCCGAAGCTGCGGGCCAGCTCCCGGCGCAAAGTCGCATCGAATAACATCTTCGGATCTTATGACGAGGCAGATCTGATGGACTTCCAGACCCAAGTGATGGCCCCCGGTGCCACGGCCAAGTTGGCGGCAGACGCCTTGCTGCTGGTGATCGTGGGGGGTGTGCTGCCCGCCGGGCTGGATGCGCCGCTGGCCGACAGCGTGGCCGATGCCATCAAGCAGGGCGACCTGGCACTCAAGCCCGGCAAGGCGGCCTACCTGCGCCAGGTGCCGGGTGTGAAGGCGCCGCGGGTGGCGGTGGCCGTGGCCAAGGACGGCGGCGCACGCGCCGTCAAGGCCGCAGCGGCGGCCGGCATCGGCCTGCTGAAGCACCTGGGCGTGAAGCACCTGGCGGTGCTGGTGGCCGGTGCCGATGCCGTGGGTGCAGCGCAGGCCGAGGCATTGGCCACCTGCGCGGCCGACGCGGTCTATGTCTACCGCACCACCAAGCCCAGTGCGGCCGAGGCGCCTGCGCTGGCCAGGCTGACCCTGCTGGTGGCCAAGGCCGATGCCGCCGATGCCGCCGCCGGCCTGGCCCGCGGTGCGGCCATCGCCGAGGGTGTGGCGCTGGCCCGCGAGTTGGCCAACCGCCCCGGCAACCACTGCACGCCCACTGTGCTGGCGGCCGAGTCGCGCAAGATGGCCAAGGCCAATGGCCTGAAGATCGAGGTGCTGGACCAGAAGCAGATCGCCGCCCTGGGCATGGGCAGCTTCCTGGCGGTGGCGCAGGGCTCGGACGAGCCACCCAAGTTCATCGTCATGCACTACCAGGGTGCGGCCAAGAGCGCGGCGCCGGTGGTGCTGGTGGGCAAGGGCATCACCTTCGATTCGGGTGGCATCAGCCTCAAGCCCGGCGAGGGCATGGACGAGATGAAGTTCGACATGGGCGGTGCCGCCAGCGTGGTGGGCACCATGCGTGCGGTGGCCCAGCTCAAGCCCAGGCTGAACGTGATCGGCGTGATCGCCGCCTGCGAGAACATGCCCAGCGGCCGGGCGCTGAAGCCGGGCGATGTGGTCACCAGCATGTCGGGCCAGACCATCGAGGTGCTGAACACCGACGCCGAAGGCCGGCTGATCCTGTGTGATGCGCTGACCTATGTGGAGCGCTTCAAGCCCGCGGCGGTGGTCGACATTGCCACCCTCACCGGGGCCTGCGTGGTGGCGCTGGGGGCGGTGCACTCGGGCATGTTCTCGCCCGACGACGCCCTGGCCGCCGAACTGCTGGCTGCCGGCCACAACGCGCTGGACACCTGCTGGCGCATGCCGCTGGACGAGGAGTACGACGAGGGCCTGAAGAGCAACTTCGCCGACATGGCCAACATCGCCGGCCGGCCGGGCGGGGCCATCACCGCGGCCATGTTCCTCAAGCGCTTCACCGCCAAGCTGCGCTGGGCCCACCTGGACATCGCCGCCACCGCCTGGAAGAGCGGCGCCGCCAAGGGCGCCACCGGCCGGCCGGTGGGGCTGCTGACGCACTGGGTGCTGGCCCAGGCGAAGTGAGGTCTCTGCGTGAACCACAGGGCGCGGGGCTGAGATGTCGCAGGTCGATTTCCACACCGGCCTGGCCGACAAGCTGCCCTATGCCTGCCGGCTGCTGCGCAAGGCCTACCGTGCCGGCCGGCGCGTGGTGGTGACGGGTGATGCGCAGCAGCTGGCCCGGCTGGACCAGCTGCTGTGGACCTTCGACCCGGGTGAATTCATCCCGCATGCACGCCTGCGTGCCGGCGAGCAGCCCGCAGCGCGCCTGGCCCCCACGCCGCTGTGGCTGGCCGACCGGCCGGCCGATGCGGGCCCGGCCGACGTGCTGGTCAACCTCGGGCCTGCCGCGCTGGACGCTGTGCCCTTGCCCGCGCGCACCATCGAGCTGGTGGCCCGCGGTGACGACGACGTGGCCGCCGGCCGCCTGCGCTGGCGCCAGCATGTGGCGGCTGGCCGCACACCCACCAACCACCCCCAGGCCGACGGCTGAAGCGGCGCCGCGCAACGCGGCACGCTGCTTGCTCGTTGACGGGGATGCGCCTGCCATGCGCTAGGGGCTTGTCCCGAGTGGAGCCGTCCCAGAACGGGGCAGCAACCGGTGTATCGTTCCGCCGGTTGAGAAACCGGTCGCGTCACACGCCACACGCGCATGGCAGCCGTGTTTCCACTCTCAACTCATCCACCCGGAGGTTATTGCATGCAAGTCAAGCTCAATGTGATCGTCGCGGCCGCCGCGGCGGTGCTCACCGGCACCGTCATGGCGCAGGACATGGTCGTCAAGATCGGCCACGTCGGCCCGGTGTCGGGTGCCCAGGCGCACTACGGCAAGGACAACGAAAACGGCGCCCGCATGGCGATCGAGGATCTGAACGCCAAGGGCGTGACCATCGGTGGCAAGAAGGTCAAGTTCGAACTGGTGGCCGAAGACGATGCCGCCGATCCGAAGCAGGGCACGGCTGCCGCCCAGAAGCTGTGCGACCTGAAGGTCAGCGCTGTCGTCGGGCACCTGAACTCGGGCACCACCGTGCCGGCCTCCAAGGTCTACAACGCCTGCGGCATTCCGCATGTCACGCCGTCGGCCACGCTGCCTTCGCTGACCACCCAGGGCTTCAACACAACATTTCGCATCCTGGCCAATGACAACGCGCTGGGTGCCGGTCTGGCGCTGCATGCCGCCAACAACCTGAAGCTCAAGAAGGTTGCCGTCATCGACGATCGCAGTGCGTACGGCCAGGGCGTGGCCGAGGTGTTCAAGAAAATCGCGGCCTCGCGCGGCATCCAGATCGTCGACGAGCAGTTCACGACCGACAAGGCCACCGACTTCATGGCCATCCTCACCGCCATCAAGAGTAAGGCTCCCGATGGCGTGTTCTTCGGCGGCATGGATCCGCAAGGTGGCCCCATGCTGCGGCAGATGGAGCAGTTGGGCATGGGTGGTGTCAAGTTCTTCGGCGGCGACGGCATCTGCACCGACAAGCTGATCGAACTGTCCGGTGGTGCCAAGACGCTGGGCAATGTGACCTGCGCCGAGGGCGGCTCGTCGCTGCAGAAGATGCCAGGCGGCACGGCCTGGAAGGCGCGTTACGACGCCAAGTATCCGAAGCAGTTCCAGGTCTATTCGCCCTACACCTACGACGCCACGATGTTGCTGGCCGACGTGATGAGCAAAGCAGGATCGGCCGACCCCAAGGTGTTTCTTCCGTTCCTGGCCAAGGCCGAATACCAAGGCGTGACGGGCAAGATCAGCTTCGAGAAGGACGGCGATCTCAAGAACCCTGCCATGACGCTGTACAACTACAAAGATGGCAAGAAGATTCCGCTGAACTGATCGCTTCAGCTGCCACGACAGAGGGCGCCGCGAGGTGCCCTTTTTCATTGCAGCGGCTCAGGCCCTGCCGAACAGCTTGGTCATGTCGGCCAGGCGCTGGCCATGCCAGGGGTGGACCTGGCTCCATTCGAAGCGCCACACCCACCAGCCCGATGCACTGCCGGGCAGGTTCATGCGGCAATCGGTGGGCAGCACCAGGATGTCCTGCATCGGGTGCACCACGGTGTCGGCCACCGAGGCGGCGCCGGCACGCATCATGGCCCAGGCGATGTCGTGTCCGTCGGTGCCCAGGTAGGCGCGCGCGTGGTGGTGCTCGTGGTCGCTGGCGCTGGCCCACCAGCCCACGGTGGTGTCGTTGTCGTGGGTGCCGGTGTAGACCACGCTGTGGTGCCGGTGGTTGTGCGGCAGAAAGGGTTCGCTGGCATCACCGGCAAAGGCGAACTGCAGGATGGCCATGCCGGGGAAGCCGGAGTCGCGCAGCAGGTCCTGCACCGGCTGCGACAGCACGCCCAGGTCTTCGGCGATCAGTGGCAGCGGGCCCAGCGCCGCGTGGATGGCGTCGAACAGCGCCATGCCCGGGCCGGGCAACCAGCGCCCGTTGACGGCGGTGGGCTCGCTGGCCGGGATCTCCCAGTAATCGGCAAAGCCACGGAAGTGGTCGATGCGCACGATGTCCACCAGCGACAGCGTGTGCCGCAGCCGTTCGATCCACCAGGCGTAGCCCTCGTCGGCATGGGCGCTCCAGCGGTACAGCGGGTTGCCCCAGCGCTGGCCGGTGGCGGCAAAGTAGTCGGGCGGCACCCCCGCC
The DNA here is from genome assembly GCA_040386375.1 of Pseudomonadota bacterium. Classification (GTDB taxonomy): domain Bacteria; phylum Pseudomonadota; class Gammaproteobacteria; order Burkholderiales; family Burkholderiaceae_C; genus Pseudaquabacterium. The sequence goes on along the minus strand of JAZKFQ010000009.1, from coordinate 15,166 downwards.
ACCACGGTGGGCCTGCCGCTGTCATCCAGCTCGAACAAGTCCTGCCGCGCCCAGACCTCGGCGCTCTGGTGGGCGATGAAGATGGGTGCGTCGCCCACGATCTGCACGCCCTGGGCATGGGCATGGGCGCGCAGCGCCGCCCACTGGCGGAAGAAGCACCACTGGCAGAACTGCCAGAAGGCGATGGCCGTGGCATGGCGTTCGCGGGCCTCGGCCAGGGCCTGGGGCTGGCGCCGGGCCAGGCCCTCGGGCCAGCTGCTCCAGTCGGCCCAGCCGGTGGCGTCGCACTGGGCCATGAACAGCGCATAGTCGTCCAGCCAGCGGGCCTGGGCGGCGCAGAAGGCGTCGAAGTCGGCGCGGCCGGCAGCGTCGCCGTCTGCGGCACAGGCGGCCGCAAAGGCCGTGGCCGCCTCGGCCAGGCGCTGCATGCGCCAGGGCACCATGCTGGCGAAATCGATGCGGCGCGGGTCGGCCGGCGGCGGCTTGGCCAGCGCGTCGGCGGCCAGCCAGCCCCGCTGCTGCAGCTCGGCCAGGTCGATCAGCAGCACGTTGCCGGCAAAGGCCGAGCTGCTCATGTAGGGGGAATTGCCCGGGCCGATGCCGCCCAGCGGCAGCGTCTGCCACAGGCGCTGGCCGGCGCTCTTGAGCCAGTCGATGAAGTGGTAGGCGGCCGGGCCCAGGTCGCCGCTGCCATGCGGGCCGGGCAGGGAGGTGGGGTGCAGCAGCACGCCGCTGGCGCGGGGCAGTCGCGAAGAGGTCGGCATGGTGGTCAGACGCCGTGGCGTGGTGTGTGGGGTGCAGGGGCCGCGCCAGCCAGCAGCACCACGCTGCGCGCTGGCAGGTTGGTGCTGCCTGCCTGCGGCGCGGTGGTGGGGCCGACCGTGTCGTCGGCGGTGTCCAGCAGCGGCTGCCAGCTGCCGGGCGGCAGCTGGAACGGGGTGTCGGCCGGCTCGGCGTTGAACAGCAGCAGCAGCGGCTGGTTGCCACGCCCCGGCGCGCCGATGAAGGCACCCAGCACCCGCGACGCACTCTGCGTCCAGTCCCAGTCGTTCAGCGCACCACCACCCCGGCGCAGCCAGCTCAGGTCGTGCAGGCCGCGTGCGTCGGCCAGGCCGGTGTACCAGCTGGGCCGCAGTGGCAGCCATTGGCGGCGCAGGGCCAGCACCCGGGCGGTGAAGCGGCGCAGGTCCTCGTCGGCCAGGTTCCAGTCGACCCAGGTGATGGGGTTGTCCTGGCAGTACGGGTTGTTGTTGCCCTGCTGGCTGTGGCCGATCTCGTCGCCGCCGGCCAGCATGGGCGTGCCCTGGGCCAGCAGCAGGGTGGCCAGCAGCGCGCGCTGCAGCCGGGCCCGCAGGCGCAGCACCTCGGGGTCGTCGGTCTCGCCCTCGATGCCGCAGTTCCAGCTCAGGTTGTGGCCGTGGCCGTCGCGGTTCTGCTCGCCATTGGCGTGGTTGTGGCGGAAGTCGTAGCTGACCAGGTCGCGCAGCGTGAAGCCGTCGTGCGAGATCACGTAGTTGACCGATTCACCAGGGCCGCGCCGGGCCGCCTGCAGCCGCTGGGCCGAGCCCGCCAGCGCCTGGGCAAATTGCCCGCGGGTGACGGCGCCCCCCAGCCAGAAGGCACGCACCGTGTCGCGGAAGCTGTCGTTCCACTCCAGCCAGCCGCGTGGGAAATTTCCCACTTGGTAACCGTCGGGGCCCAGGTCCCAGGGCTCGGCGATCAGCTTGCCGGCGGCCAGCAGCGGGGCCAGCAGCGGGTCCTGGGCGATGGCCTGGAAGAACGGGCCCTCCCGCTCGAAGCCACGCTGGCCGCGGCCCAGCACCGGCGCCAGGTCGAAGCGGAAGCCGTCCACATGCATCTCGCCCACCCAGAAGCGCAGGCTGTCCAGCACCAGGCGCAGCATGGCCGGCTGGCGCATGTCCACGGTGTTGCCGCAGCCACTGTAGTTGTCGTAGCCGGCGCGGTGCTCGGGTGGCAGGCGGTAGCTGCCGGCGTTGTCCAGCCCGCGCCAGCTGAGGGTGGGGCCCAGTTCGTCGGATTCGGCCGTGTGGTTGAACACCACGTCCAGCAGCACCTCGATGCCGGCGGCATGCAGGGCGCGCACCATGCTGCGGAACTCGTGGCGGGCGTTGGCCGCATCGGCCGCCAGGCGCGGCGCCGGGCAGAAGAAGCCCAGGGTGTTGTAGCCCCAGTAGTTGCTGAGGCCCATGGCCACCAGGCGCTGCTCGTCCAGCCACTGGTGCACCGGCAGCAGGCTCACGGCGGTGATGCCCAGGTCCTGCAGATGGCGCAGCACGGCGGGCTGGGCCAGGCCGGCGTAGCTGCCCCGCAGGGCCTGGGGCACACCGGGGTGCAGGGCGGTGTAGCCCTTGACATGCAGCTCGCACAGCACGGTGTCGGCCAGCGGCGTGCGCGGCGGCCGGTCGTCGCCCCAGTCGAAGCTGTCGTGCACCACACGCGCCTTCAGCGCGGTGGCGGCGTTGTCGCGGGGGTCGGGTTGCAGCGGGTGGTGGCCGTCATGGCCGAAGTGCTCGGGGCCCCAGTCGAAATCACCGATGATCTGGCGTGCATAGGGATCGAGCAGCAGCTTGCGGGGATTGAAACGCTGGCCGCGCTCGGGCCGCCAGGCGCCGTGGGCCCGCAGGCCGTACAGCTGGCCGGGGCGGCCCAGGGCGCTGCCGGGCTCGGCACGCAGATAGCCATGCCACACCTCCAGCGTGTGGCAGGGCAGGCTGGCGCGGTGGGTTTCCTGCAGGCCCGTGCTGTCGAACAGGCACAGCTCGATGCCCTGGGCATGGCTGCTGGACACGGCGATGTTCAGGCCCTGGCCGTCCCACAGCACGCCCAGCGGCCAGGGCTGTCCGGCTTCCAGCACCAGAGGCAGGGGTGTCAGTCTGTCCATTCGTAGAACACGCAGGCAAGTGGGGGCAGGGTGATGCTGATGGACTGCAGGCGGCCATGCGCACCGACGGCCTCGCTGTGGGCCGCGCCCAGCGGCAGGCCGACATTGCTGCCGCCGTAGTGGGCGCTGTCGGTGTTCAGCCGCTCGGCCCAGGTGCCGGCGCGGGGCACACCCACCCGCCAGCCGTGGTGCACCACCGGCGTGAAGTTGCAGACCACCAGCACCGGCCGGCTGCCGTCGGCGCCATGCCGCACGAAGGCCAGCACGCTGTGGGCGGCATCGTCGTGGCTGATCCACTCGAAGCCGTCGGGTGTGAAGTCGCGCTGGTGCAGCGCCGGCAAGGCCTGGTGCAGCTGGTTGAGATCACGCACCAGGGCCATCACGCCGGCGTGCGACGGGTCGGCGCCCGGCTGCACCAGGTGCCAGTCCAGGCTGCTGTCGTGGTTCCACTCCCGGCCCTGGGCGAACTCGCAGCCCATGAACAGCAGCTTCTTGCCCGGGTGGCCCCACATGAAGCCGTAGTAGGCGCGCAGGTTGGCAAACTTCTGCCAGCCGTCGCCCGGCATCTTGGCGATCAGGCTGCCCTTGCCATGCACCACCTCGTCGTGCGAGAGCGGCAGCACGAAGTTCTCGTTGAAGGCGTAGACCAGGCCGAAGCTCAGCTCGCCCTGGTGGTGGGCGCGGTGGATGGGGTCGCGTGCCATGTAGGCCAGGGTGTCGTGCATCCAGCCCATGTTCCACTTGTAGTGGAAGCCCAGCCCGCCCGCATAGGTGGGGCGCGAGACAGCCGGGAAGGCGGTGGATTCTTCGGCCAGGGTGATGGCCTGGGGCCGCTCGCCGCCCACCACCTCGTTGAGCCGGCGCAGAAAGCTGATGGCCTCCAGGTTCTCGCGCCCGCCGTGCACATTGGGGATCCATTCCCCATGCTTGCGGCTGTAGTCGCGGTAGAGCATGGAGGCCACGGCGTCCACCCGCAGGCCGTCCACGCCGAAGCGTTCCAGCCAGTACAGCGCATTGCCGATCAGGAAGTTGCGCACCTCCGTGCGCCCCAGGTTGCAGATCAGCGTGTTCCAGTCGGGGTGGTAGCCCTCGCGTGGGTCGGCGTATTCATACAGCTGCGTGCCGTCGAAGTTGCCCAGGCCGTGGGCGTCGGTGGGAAAGTGGGCCGGCACCCAGTCGAGGATCACGCCCAGGCCGGCTGCATGCGCGGCTTGCACAAAACGCCGGAAGCCGGCGCCATCACCAAACCGGGCGGTGGGTGCATACAGGCCCAGCGGCTGGTAGCCCCAGCTGCCGTCGAAGGGGTGCTCGCTGATGGGCAGCAGCTCGATGTGGGTGAAGCCCAGGCCGGCGGCATGGGGCACCAGTTCAGCGGCCAGTTCGTCCCAGGTGAGCCAGCGGTTGCCCTCCTCAGGCTTGCGCCGCCAGGAGCCGGGATGCACCTCGTAGATGCTCATCGGTGCATCCAGCGCATTGGCGGCCTGGCGGCTGGCACTGGCCGGCACCTTGGCCGGCATCGCGGCCACCACGCTGGCGGTGGCCGGGCGCAGTTCGGCGGCGCGGGCCATGGGGTCGGCCTTCTGCGGCAGCAGTGCACCGTGCGGGCCCAGCAGCTCGTACTTGTAGCGTGTGCCCAGGCCCAGGCCGGGGATGAACAGCTCCCACACACCACATTCACGGCGCAGGCGCATGGGGTGGCGGCGCCCGTCCCACTGGTTGAAATCGCCGACCACGCTGACCCGGCTGGCATTCGGCGCCCACACGGCGAAGCCGGTGCCGTCCACTCCGCCGTGAGCGCGCTGTGTGGCGCCCAGCACCTCGAAGGGCCGCAGGTGGGTGCCCTCGGCCAGCAGCCAGGCGTCCAGTTCGCCCAGCAGCGGGCCGAAGCGGTAGGGGTCGTCGGCCAGCTGCAGCGTGCCGTCGGCCCAAGTGATCTTCAGCCGGTAGGCGGTTTGTGCGCCGGCGGCCAGTGCCACCGGGCCGGCCCACAGGCCGTCGGCATGCACCTGCCGCAGCGTGCCCAGCAGCTTGTCCGATGCTGCGGCGAGCACCACCACCGCCCGGGCGCCGGGCAGGAAGGCCCGCACCATGAGCCCGCCTGCGGCATCCCGGTGCGGGCCCAGAACGGCAAACGGATCGCCGTGGCGGCCCTGGCAGATCAGGTCGAAGTCATCGGAGCTGGGCATGGGCGTCGTCTCTGGTTGTTGTTCTGGCCCGCCGCAGGATCGGACGCAGGATCAGGCCTGCGGCGCCACGTGCCAGATCTGCGCAGCGTACTCGCGGATGGTGCGGTCGGCCGAGAACGGCCCCATGCCGGCCACGTTGGCGATGGCCTGGCGCGACCAGGCCTCCGGGTCCAGATAAAGCGCATCCACCCGCGCCTGCGCGGCCACATAGGCCTCGTAGTCGGCCAGCAGCAGGTAGTGGTCGCCGCCCCACAGCAGGCTGTCGATCAGCGGGCGGTAGCGCGCCGGCTCGTCGGGCGAGAAGGCGCCGGCGGCGATGGAATCCAGCACCGCCTTGAGCTGCGGGTGGGCTTCGTAGATGCGCATCGGCTGGTAACCCGCGGCACGGATGGCCGCCACCTCGTGCGCCAGCTTGCCGAAGATGAAGATGTTGGCGTCGCCCACGTTCTGGCGGATCTCGATGTTGGCGCCATCGTCCGTGCCGATGGTCAGCGCGCCGTTCAGCGCCAGCTTCATGTTGCCGGTGCCGCTGGCCTCGGTGCCGGCGGTGCTGATCTGCTCGCTGAGGTCGGCGCCGGGCATGATGGTCTCGGCCACGCTCACTCCGTAGTTGGGGATGAACACCAGCTTCAGCTTGTCGCCGATGCGGGCGTCGTTGTTGATCATCTGGCCCACGTCGTGGATCAGCCGGATGATGTTCTTGGCCGTGGTGTAGCTGCTGGCGGCCTTGCCGGCAAAGATCACCGTGCGTGGCACCCAGCCGGCGTTGGGCTGGGCCAGGATGGCGCGGTAACGTGTCACCACATGCAGCAGGTTCAGAAGCTGGCGCTTGTACTCGTGGATGCGCTTGACCTGCACGTCGAACAGGCTGGCCGGGTTGACGCTGACGCCGGTGGTCTTGTGGATCAGCGCGGCCAGGCGCTGCTTGTTGTGGGCCTTCACGGCGCGGAACTCGGCGCGGCACGCGGCGTCGTCGGCATGGGCCACCAGGCCACGCAGCAGATCCAGGTCACGCCGCCAGGCCGTGCCCAGCCGGCTGTCGATCAGCTGCGTGAGGCCGGGGTTGGCCTGGGTCAGCCAGCGGCGCGGGGTGACGCCGTTGGTCATGTTGGTGAAGCGGTCGGGCCACAGCGCGGCAAAGTCGGAAAAGATGGTCTCGACCAGCAGATCGCTGTGCAGCTTGCTCACCCCGTTGACCTTGTGGCTGCCCACGATGGACAGGTTGGCCATGCGCACACGGCGTTCGCCGCCCTCGTCGATCAGGCTCAGCCGGCGCTGGAACTCCATGTCGCCCGGCCGCAGCGCCTGGGCCTGCACCAGGAATTCATGGTTGATGCGGAAGATGATCTCCAGGTGGCGCGGCAGCACCTGCTGCATCAGGCTCACCGGCCAGGTCTCCAGCGCCTCGGGCATCAGCGTGTGGTTGGTGTAGCTGAAGGTCTTCTGCGTCAGGGCCCAGGCCGCGGCCCAGCTGAAGCCGTGTTCGTCGACCAGCAGGCGCACCAGCTCGGCCACGCCGATGGCGGGATGGGTGTCGTTCAGGTGGATGGCCACCTTGTCGGCCAGGTTGGCCAGCGTGCCGTGCTCGGCCAGGTGGCGGGCCAGGATGTCCTGGATCGACGCGCTGGTGAAGAAATACTCCTGGCGCAGCCGCAGTTCCCGCCCGGCGGGTGTGCTGTCGTTGGGATACAGCACCCAGGAGATGTTCTCGAACTGGTTCTTGAACTCGGCGGCACGGGCGTAGTCGCCCGAGTTGAAGGCATGCAGGTCGATGTGGGCCGGCGCCGCGGCCTTCCACAGCCGCAGCGTGCTCACCCGCTCGGTGCCATGGCCGGGGATCACATGGTCGTAGGCCTTGGCGCTCACTTCACCGGCATGGCGCCACACCGGCACGGCATCAGGCGATTCAGCGCGTTCCACCCAGCCGCCGAAGCGCACCGGGTAGTGCACGCCCGGGCGGGGAAATTCCCAGGGCGTGCCGTCTTCCAGCCAGGGGTCGGGGTGCTCGATCTGGCGGCCATGCGAGATGCTCTGGGCAAACATGCCGAACTCGTAGCGGATGCCGTAGCCATAGCTGGGCAGGCCCACGCTGGCCATGCTGTCGAGGAAGCAGGCTGCCAGCCGGCCCAGGCCGCCGTTGCCCAGGGCGGCGTCGGGCTCACGTGCCTGGATGTCTTCCAGCGTGCGCGCATGGTGGCCCACGCTGCCGGCGGCGGCGGAGTCCAGGCCCAGCGCGGCCAGGGCGTTGCCCAGGCTGCGGCCGATCAGGAATTCCATCGACAGGTAGTACACCCGGCGCGCCTTGGCGGCGCGGTCGGCGGTGTCGCCGGCCACCCAGCGGCGCGACAGCTCGGCCCGCGCCACCTGGGAGACCGCGCTCATCAGGTCCACGGTGCCGGCCTCGGCCGGCGCCACGCCCACGCTGTGCAGCAGGTGGCGCTCGACGCGCGCGGCCAGGGAGTCGGGGGCGGGGTTGGGGGTCTCGGCAGTGCGCATGGGGGTCCTGTTCAGGTTGCAGGGCAGGGCCGCCGGATGGGCCGGTTGGTGCAGCGGCGGGGCCTCTGCAGGCTGGCAGCATTATTCATGCCTTGCCTCTCTGAAAACCCCGCCCAGCCATGGCACCATCCATCTTGTAACCACGTTGTTGCTGGCAAAAGTGGCCGGTGGTGAGACAGTGGCTGCAGGAGACACACAACCATGGCCAACAGTGACCTCGCATCGAACCTCGATCTGCCCAAGCGCACCGTGGCGCTGGTGCTGGCAGGAGGGCGTGGCAGCCGCCTCAAGCAGCTGACCGACAGCCGCGCCAAGCCGGCGGTGTACTTCGGCGGCAAGTTCCGCATCGTCGACTTTGCGCTCAGCAACTGCCTGAACTCGGGCATCCGCCGCATCGGCGTGATCACCCAGTACAAGAGCCACAGCCTGCTGCGCCACCTGCAGCGCGGCTGGGCCTTCCTCAAGACCGAGATGAACGAATTCGTCGACCTGCTGCCGGCGCAGCAGCGGGTGGACGAAGAAAGCTGGTACCGCGGCACGGCCGATGCCGTCTACCAGAACCAGGACATCCTGGCCGCCTATGGCGCCGACTACATCGTGGTGCTGGCTGGCGACCACATCTACAAGATGAACTACGCCCTGATGCTGGCCGACCATGTGGCCCAGGGGCACGACTGCACCGTGGGCTGCATCGAGGTGCCGCGCATGGAGGCCGTGGCCTTCGGCGTGATGCACATCGACGAGCGGCGCCGCATTCTCGATTTCGTCGAGAAGCCGGCCGATCCACCGGCCATGCCCGGCAAGCCCGACCGCGCACTGGCCAGCATGGGCATCTACATCTTCAACGCCCGCTTCCTGTACCGCGCGCTGGAGCGCGACATGGCCGACCCGAACTCCAGCCACGACTTCGGCAAGGACATCATCCCGGCCGCGGTGCGCGAGGGCAAGGCCGTGGCCCACCCGTTCGACATGAGCTGCGTCGGCACCAAGCCCGGGCTGCATGCCTACTGGCGCGACGTGGGCACCATCGACGCCTACTGGGACGCCAACATCGACCTCACGGCCACCGACCCCGAGCTCAACCTCTACGACACGCGCTGGCCGATCTGGACCTACCAGGCCCAGCTGCCGCCGGCCAAGTTCGTGCACAACCAGGCCGACCGGCGCGGCATGGCGGTGGAATCCATGGTCTCGGGCGGCTGCATCGTCTCCGGCTCGGTGTTCCGCTCGGTGCTGTTCTCCAGCGTGCGGGTGCATTCCTTCAGCACGGTGAACTGGAGCGTGCTGCTGCCCGAGGTGCAGGTGGGCCGCGGGGCACGCCTGACCAAGGTGGTGGTGGACCGCGGCTGCCACATCCCCGACGGCATGGTGATCGGCGAAGACCCGGTAGAGGACGCCAAGCGCTTCCACCGCAGCGAGCAGGGCGTGACCCTGGTGACACGCAGCATGCTGCGGGCGATCGAACTCGGAAGCCCATGAAGGTTCTGCACGTCGCGGCCGAGGTCTATCCGCTGGTCAAGACCGGTGGCCTGGCCGATGTCACGGCGGCCCTGCCACCGGCGCTGGCCGAGGCCGGTGCCGATGTGCGGCTGCTGCTGCCCGGCCTGCCGGCCATCCTGGATGCGGTGCAGTCGGCCCGCACGGTGATCGACATCGGTGCCTGTTTCGGTGCGTTGCGGGTGCGCCTGCTGCTCGGCCGCATGCCCGGCAGCCACCTGCCGGTGTACGTGGTCGACGCGCCCCACCTCTACCGCCGCCCCGGTGGCCCCTACCAGGGCACGGACGGCGCCGAATGGCCCGACAACCTGCAGCGCTTTGCCCTGCTGGGCTGGGTGGCCGCCCATCTGGCGGCCGACGATGCCGACCCGGCCTGGGTGCCCGACATCGTGCATGCGCACGACTGGCACGCCGGCATGGCCTGCGCCTACATGGCTGACCATGCGGCCACCCAGGCGGCGTCGGTCTACACCGTGCACAACCTGGCCTTCCAGGGCCTTTTTCCGCACCATGACTGGGCGCTGCTGGGGCTCAGCTCACGCTTCATGTCACCGGCCGGGCTGGAGTACCACGGCCAGCTGTCGTTCATGAAGGCGGGGCTGAAGTTCGCCGACAAGGTGACCACGGTGAGCCCGAGCTATGCGCGCGAGATCGCCACGCATGAGTTCGGCTGCGGGCTGGACGGCGTGATCCGCGGCCGTGGCAGCGACGTCAGCGGCATCCTCAACGGCATCGACGAAGCGGTGTGGAGCCCGGCGGCCGATGCGGCCATCGCGCGGCGCTACGACAGCCGGCAGCTGGCCGGCAAGCAGGCCTGCCGCCAGGCGCTGCAGGCCATGCTGGGCCTGGCGCCCGACCCCACGGCGCTGATCCTCACCGTGGTGAGCCGGCTCACCGCGCAGAAGGGGCTCGACCTGGTGCTGGCCGCCTTGCCGGCCCTGGTGGCCGAGGGTGTGCAGTTTGCGGTGCAGGGCACGGGCGAGGCCGCGCTGGAGGTGGCCTTCCGCATGACGCAGCAGGCCCATCCCGGCCGGGTGGCGGTGCACATCGGCTACGACGAGAACCGCGCCCACCAGCTGGTGGCCGGGGCCGACGTGATCGCCGTGCCCTCGCGCTTCGAGCCCTGCGGGCTGACGCAGATGTACGGCCTGCGCTACGGCACGCCGCCGGTGGTGCGGCGCGTGGGCGGCCTGGCCGACACGGTGAGCGACGTGGGTGCCGGCGGTGATGCCAGCAGCCAGACCGGCTTTGTCTTCGACGCCGCCACGCCCGGCGCCTTTGAATCCGCAGTGCGCCGCGCGCTGGCACTCAAGCGTGATGCCGGCGCCTGGCAGGCGGTGATGCAGCGCGGCATGGCCCAGGATCTGTCGTGGACCGGCCCGGCCCAGGCTTATCTGGCGCTGTATGCGCAGGCGCGCGAGGCGCGTGCGGCGGCGCCGCGCGGGCTGTCGGCCTGACAGGGGCAGGTGCCCGCTCGGCCAGTGCAGGGGGGGCCCGGCTGCGCAACGGCCATCAAGCCGGCACCACGCCACCCGCAGGGCCGAGCGGGATCCCGGTGCTGTCTGCCCCGTCCTCGATCTGGCGCGCGGGTGCCGTGCCAGTCTCGGCCCGGGCGGCTGCCACGCTGGCCATCAGGTCATCGGCCATCGCGCCCAGCAGGCGCAGTTCACGCGCCTCCAGCACGCGGGGTGCGCGGTCCATGATGCACAGGGCGCCGATCACCAGGCCATCGCCGCTGCGCAGCGGTGCACCGGCATAGAAGCGCACGCCTGCCTGGGTGAGCACCGGGTTGTCGGCGAAGCGCGGGTCTCGGGCGGTGTCGTGGACCACCAGGCTCTGCTCCAGCGCCACCACCCAGCCGCACAGGGCATGCGCCCGCGGCGTGCTGCGTGCGGCCTCGGCCTGGGCCTCGTCCAGGCCGGCCACGCCCTGCCACAGCTGGCAGTCGGCATTGACCAGCGAAACCATGGCCAGCGGCACGTCGAAGATGTCGGCCGCACGCAGCGCCGCACGGTCGAACAGGCCGCGCATGCCGGGCTCCAGGGCGCCGCTGTCGTGCAAGGCCTGCAGCCGCAGGGTTTCGCGCGCTTCGTCGATGGTGGGCTGCGCCACCGGCTGGGCGCTGTCGCCCAGGGCCTGCACACATTGCAGGGCTTCCTCCAGCGTCACTGCCACCGCGTCCACCCCCAGCTGCTGGGCGGTGCCGGGCGACAACAGTGTGGCCGAGGGGTTCCACAGCGCGGCCACCAGGCGCAGGCCGGGCTGGCGACGGCGCAGGCGCCGCGCCACGTAGCGCACATGGGCTTCGGGCGTGGGGCTGAAGTAGGACAGGCAGACCACCTGCACGCCCTGCAGCGGCAGGTTGCCGATCTGCGCTGGCGCCACTGTGCCGGCCGGCAGGGCCTGGGCCGGCATGCCCTGCAGCGCCAGCGCGTGCGCCAGCATGTCGGCGGCCAGGGTGTCCAGCTCCCAGCGCGCGCCGATGCACAGCACCTGGCCCATCTGCACGGCCTGCCCCGGCGGGCTGTCGGGCGGCGGCTGCTCGCTGCGCAGGTCGTCCACCAGCGCGGCCATGCCGGTGGACACGCGGTGGCGGTGCTCGGCACTGGCCACCCGCACATGGTCGTTGGCCGCCAGGCACAGCGCCGGCACGGCCACGTTGCTGTAGAAGCTGGCGGCGTCGCCCGCCTCGGCGCCCAGTTCCATCGCCTCTTCCACGTCACCGGCCAGCAGGCGCTGGTACAGCCGGGTGGGCGGGTCGAACACCGGCTGGTTGCCCAGGAGCACGTCCAGCCAGGCCAGTGCCGGCACATGCCGGCCCAGCACCGCCAGGCAGACCGTGAGCGGCGTGGCCAGGATCAGGCCCACCGGGCCCCAGACTGCCGTCCAGAACACCGCCGAGACGATGATGGACATCGCCGACAAGCCGGTGCTGGCGCCATACAGCCAGGGCTCGACGATGTTGTTGCTGATCAGCTCCAGCAGCAGCACCAGGGCCAGCGTCCACAGCAGCATCTGCCAGCCGGGGTCGACCGCAAACGCCAGGCTGAGCGGGAACACCGCCGCCACCAGCGGCCCGATGTAGGGCACGAAGCGCAGCGCTGCCGCCAGCAGGCCCCACAGCACGGCGCCGGGCACGCCGATCAGCGCCAGGCCGGCGGCCATCGGGATGCCGTAGCTCAGGTTCACCAGCAGCTGCATGCCCAGGTAGCGGCTCAGGCGCCGGCCGGTCTCGGCCAGCGCGTCGGTGGTCAGCTGCAGGTGGCCGCCGGCCAGGCGCAGCAGGCGGTCGCGCAGGTCGTTGCGGTCGAGCAGGATGAAGAACATGAACACCAGCACGATGCCGGCCGTGCCCACCGGCGCCAGCACCGATTCGGCCATGTCGCCGGCGCTCTGCAGCGCGCTGCGCGGTGCCGGCTCCAGTTGCACCCGAGGGGCGGGTGCATTGTTGGCCGCACGGGCACTGCCGGGAATTGGCTTGTCCAGCGCGCGGCGGGTGGCGTCGAGCTCGTCGCCCACCACGCTGGCCATGCGGGCCACGCCATCGAGCGGGCCACGCTGGGACACCACCTGACGCAGATCACGCAGCTTGCTGCGCACCGTGTTCTGGTAGGTGGGCAGGTCCTTGCTGAGCTGCACCACCTGGCCACCGACGAACAGCGCCCCGGCACCCAGCACGCCCAGCGTCAGTGCCATCACCAGCGACACCGCCAGGGCCCGCGGCGCGCCCCAGCGGCGCAGCCGCGTCACCAGCGGATCCAGCAGAAAGCCCAGCAGCGTGGCCAGCGCCAGCGGCACGATCACATCGCGGCCGACGTACAGCACCGCCACCACCATCAGCGAGGCCAGCACGGTCAGCGCACCCAACGGCGGCCGGCCTGCCGCTGCCAGCGCGCCCGACGGTGGTGGGGATGCTGCTGCGTCCAGGAGGGCCACCGGCGCCGGTGTGGTGGGGCGCTCCTGGTGGTGTTGAGGCGCGTCTGCGCTGGCAGGGGTGGGCGGCATCAGGATCCTGCAAAGCCTGGAGGGAAGGCCGGCGTGCACCGGGTGGCAGACGGCTGAAACATGCGTTGTGGCCGCCATGTTGCAGCACACGCCGCTGCCTGGCTGTCGGCGCCGCGCGGCTTGCGGCGTAGGACGCAGCCGATGGCCGGCGCGCTGCCGGGCCGGCGCACGCCCGGCACAATCGCCGGCATGACACCCGAGACTGCTGCCCAGGCACTGGCGATGCAACCGCTGTGGGCGGTGGCTGCCACGGCCGGCCTGGGCTGGGGCGGCGTGATGGGCATGGTGGGGCTGCGCCAATCCCTGCGGGCGCAGGCCGGCGGCAACCGCAGTGTGCAGCGTGTGCTGGCCGCGCTGGTCACCGCCGGCCTGCTGGGCCTGCTGGCCTGGGCGGCGCTGGCCATGCTGGCCGCATCCGCAGACCAGAGCCCCGCCACGGCCTGGCTGTTGCGCTTCGACCTGGCGCTGCTGCAGGCCTTGCCCGATCGCCTGTCACCCCAGGCGCTGCAGGCCTGGTCCCTGGTCACCCACCTGGGCGACGCCCGCCTGCTCACCGCCTGGACGGTGGTGGTGGCACTCCTGCTGGCCTGGCGGCGCCAGCACCTGCTGCTGGGCGTGTGGTTGCTGGGCCTGGCCGGCAATGGCCTGCTGATCCGTGCCACCAAGGCCACGGTCGAGCGCCTGCGGCCGGTGCAGGCGCACGACTGGCCGGTGGTGGTCAGCGGTAGCAGCTTTCCCAGCGGCCACGCGGGTGCGGCCACCGTGGCCTGGGGCCTGAGCGCCTGGCTGCTGGTGCGCTGCCTGCCACCACGCGCGCAGAGCCCGGTGTTGCTGGCCGCCGTGCTGCTGGTGGCCGCGGTGGGCTGGAGCCGGGTGCTGCTGCAGGTGCACCATGCCAGCGACGTGCTGGCGGGCTGGCTGGGCGGGGCACTGTGGCTGGGGCTGTGCCTGACCATCGCGCACTGGGCACAGCGGCGCAGCGCCATGCCGCGCTGACGGCTCGGCCGGGCGCTGCTGGTGGTTGGTGCAGTCGGTGCGTGGCCAGAAACGAAGAGCCCCGGCTGGCGGGGCTTCCGCGGTGTTATGGGTCCTCGTGAGGCCGTCTGAACAGTGTCCCTGGCAGGAGAGCGTCGTTCCCACCATCGGCTCAGGGCGCATGCATGCCGGGCTTCTTGGAAGTCGAAGAAGGGTGATGCCCCCGGATGGCTGGGCCTCTGGGGGAGGGCATGGGCTGGCTTGAACGGTTGCCAAGGGTTGGCTGAGTGCTTTCCCTCTGTGCCGCGACGAAAGACGATGCCTGCTGTAGCGCGCCGGATTGCCCGTCTCGAAGTCAAACTTCGGTGTACGCCTCGATCAGGCCCAGGTGGGTTGCGAAGGGCTTGAAGTCGCTGTCGTCATGCAGCAGCACCAAGCCATCCTCAATGCAACGGGTTGCGATCAAGGTGTCGATGGTCTTGCGAATCGTCACGCCGCGCGTGCGCAGCGCTCGATAGTTGATCGCTGCCTTGACGGCCAAATCGTAGCCGCACAGGTCGATTTGTCTCAGGCTGTCGAATGCTGCCCTGACGAGCTTGAACTGTTTGTCGTCCCGGATGCCCTGCAGAACCTCAGCGGCAATCAGATCACCCACGGCCACGGGGGTCCGCCCCAGGCAGTCATCCAGCCAGGCGACCTGCGGTGTCTCAGTGCCGCGGAAGTAGTCGATCCAGACACTGGAATCGACCAGGATCATTGTTCGGCCCTGGCCGCGTGCAGGTCGCCCTCCCACGCGATCTTGCCCTTCAACACGCGAATCTTCTCCTGCGCGCGCAGTTCGACCAACGTCTTCAGGCCCAATTCAACTGCTTCGCGCTTGGTCTTGGCGCCCGTCGCACGCAGCGCATCTTTCATGAGCTTGTCGTCAATCTCGATGTTCGTGCGCATATGTGTACTCCAGTGAAGAATGGTACACATTCTAGCCTGGGGTCTCAAACGCTTGCTCTGCAGTCAACGGCCCAGGTACGCAATATGTGTAGCTGCACATATGGGCTATTTAGGTTCGTCCGCGGTTATGCGCAGCAAGGGCCGCAAGCCGAGCGAG
>JAZKFQ010000008.1:0-85491 GCA_040386375.1 Pseudomonadota bacterium | reverse complement strand
GAAGTCCCTTCGTATTCGCTCAACCGGACCCATTGCGGCATGCGGCTAAAGGCCCTCCATTTCATTCTGGGCCTTTAGCCACATACCGCAACGGTCCGGTTAGCTCAAACGTTAGGCATCACTGCGGCAACATCCGTTCTTGCGAAAAGTTAGCCATTCAACCAGCCAAGCCATGAACACTGTCCACCGCACGCGAAACTCAGGGTACTGCAACGTTGCGGCCAGTTCGCTTGTCAGCACTGTTGCAGCGGTGCAGCGCCCGCAGCTGGTGCTGCCTAACAGGTCGCTCAACTGGACGCATTGCGGCATGCCGTCATTTGCCCCGCCATTTCATTCTGGGCCAAATGCCATCACGCCACAATGCGCCAGTTAGCTCAAACGTTAGGCTTCACAAATGGCGGCCGGCTCAGACTTGAAGTGCGACAACCCGCATCCTGTAAGGTGTTGCGCACATGGGAACGAACTACTCGCATCTGTCGGCCGATGACCGCACGGCCATCCAAGCGCTGAGTCTGATCAAGACCCAGGTCAAGCTGATCGCCGAACAGCTCGGCTTCAGCCGCTCCACGATCTACCGCGAACTCAACCGCGGTAAAGCTGACGAGACCTCGCTGCGCGAAGGCTACCGTGCCACCCGCGCCAATGATCGGGCCCGCGCCAAGTGCCACTGGGCCGGCTTTCATCGCCGCAAGCTCGGCAGCGACACCTCCTCGCCGCTTTGGCGCACCGTCATCGATGGCCTGCGCTGTCACTGGTCGCCCGAGCAGATCGCGGGCAAACTGCCTCGCATGAATGCCGTCGCTGCGCCTGCACTCGTCCCCTCTCCTGGCGCGCTTCCCTCGGTCTCGCACGAGACCATCTACTGCGCCCTCTACGCCATGCCGCGCACCACCCTGCGCAGTGAACTGCTGGATCTGCTGCGCAAGGGGCACAAGACCCGCCTGCCCAGGGCGCGCGGCACCGATCGCAAGGGTGGCATCCCCAACATGACCTCCATCGACATGCGCCCTCCCGAGGTGGCCGCGCGCATCGTCCCGGGCCATTGGGAGGGTGACCTCATCAAGGGCTCCACCGCCGAGGACATCCTCCACGGCTTCAAGCGTCGCCTCCAAAGCATCCCAGAATCGTTGCGCAAGACCATGACCTATGACCAAGGCCGCGAGATGAGCAAGCACCTGGTCCTCAGCGCCGAGCTCAACATGGACATCTACTTCTGCGATCCACGCAGCCCTTGGCAGCGTGGTTCCAACGAAAACGCCAACGGCCTGATCCGCGAATACCTGCCCAAGGGCACCGACCTCAGCCAGATCTCTCAGCAGCAACTCACCGCCATCGAGCACTCGCTGAACAACCGCCCTCGCAAGAGCCTCAACTTCCACTCTCCCGCCGAAGTCTTCGATCAGCTGACTTCAGATCTCATTCGCGGTGTCGCACTTCAACTTTGAAACCGCCCAGGGCCGCCTGAGCCGAAGCGGCCGTCAAGGCGCGTGGGCCGGTCGCATGCCCCAGGCAGCGCCCGCGTAAGATCGTCCGACCGAGGCCTTTGGGCCGATTTCGCTGCCCTGTGTGCGGCGCGCCCGAGAGTCCATGCCATGCCACGCCGCAAACTGCCCCGCACCATGTCGCCCAGCCGCTCGTTCGCGGCCCCGCACGTGGCGCATCACCAGCCGGGTCGTTCCACATCAGCCGGCATCGTGGCGCTGGTGATGCTGTTGGCGGGTTGCGCCACGAGCCATCCACCAGGCGCCGCCACCAGTCCTCAGCCACCGGTTGCCGCCCGTGCGCCCGGCGCTCCGGCTGGCGCAACGCCGCCGGCCACGGCCATGGCGCCTGGGGCCACGGCTCCGGGGGCCACGGCCGCGCCGCCGGCACCTGGGCAACCGCCGCCGTTCGCCACCGTCATCAAGGACGCCCGCCCGACACACGGGCTGTTCAGCGTCTGGCAGAAGGATGAACGGGTGTGGATGGAACTGCGCCCCGAGGATTTCGGCAAGCCCTTCTTCCTGTCGCCCAAGCTGCGCACCGGCATCGGCGAGGGCTATCTGTTCGGCGGGCTGATGCTGCGCGCGCCCACCCTGGTGCAGTTCCGCCGCCAGCACAACGTGGTGCAGTTGGTGGCCATCAACCAGCAGCAGGTCGCCAAGGCCGGCACACCAGAAGCCCGTGCCGTGGCTGCAGCCGCTTCGCCCAGCCTGCTGGCTGCCGGGCCGGTGGCCAGCCAGCCCCACCCTGACCGCAAGGCCGTGCTGGTCGATCTGAGTGCCATGCTGATGACCGACCTGATGGGGCTGGGCACCCAGCTGCAGCGGGTCTACCGGCAGGGCTATGCCTTCGACGCCCGCAATTCGGCGGTGGTGGGTGTGCGTGGCCAACCCGGCCTGCTGGTGCTGGAAACCAACAACCATTTCGCCACGTCCAGCATCGCCGTGCCCCAGCCCGGCGCAGCGCCGGGTGCGCCGGCGCCCACCGTGCCAGGCGGCCTGCCCGACCCACGCAGCCTGTTCCTGGGCCTGCATTTTTCGCTGGCGCAATTGCCCGACCAACCGATGGCCCCACGTGCGGCCGACCCACGCATCGGCCACTTTCTGTCGGTGACCGACGACTTCAGCGACGACCTGGCGCGCAGTCCGCGCCAGCGCCACATCCACCGCTGGCGGCTGGAGAAGAAGGACCCGCTTGCCGCGCTGTCCGAGCCGGTCAAGCCCATCACCTTCTGGCTGGACCGCAACATCCCGCTGAAGTACCGCAGCGCGGTCACCACCGGCGTGCTGGCCTGGAACAAGGCTTTCGAGGGTATCGGCTTCAAGGACGCCATCGTCGTCAAGCAGCAGCCCGACGATGCCGACTGGGACACGCTGGACGCCGGCGTGGCCTCGCTGCGCTGGATGACCAACCGCGAGCCGGTCTTCGGCGCCATCGGCCCCAGCCATGTCGACCCGCGCTCGGGCGAGATCCTCGACGCCGACATCGGGCTCGAAAGCCTCAGCGCCCGCAGCCTGCGCCATCTGCGCGCGCGCCTGCTGGAAGGTACCGGCACCGCTGCCGCCGCGCAGGATTGGGCCGAGCTGCTGCAGGTGGCCGGGCCGCCCGCCGCTGCGCTGGCCAGTGGCCAGGCCCCTGGGCCGCTGCTATGCCGACATGCGGAGCACGCAGCCGAGCAGCTCGGCTATGCCCTGGATGTGCTGGCCTTGCGGGGCGATGTGCAGCCCGACGGGCCGGAGGCACAGCAGTTCGTGCTGGACTACCTGACCGGCGTGACCATGCACGAGGTCGGCCACACGCTGGGCCTGCGCCACAACTTTCGGGCATCGCGCGCCTACAGCCTGGCACAGCTGTCCGACCCCGCCTTCACCGCCAACAACGGCATCGCCGGCTCGGTGATGGAGTACCCGGCCATCAACCTGCCGCCGCCTGGCATGCCACTGACTGGCCATGGCGCGCCCTTCCGCGCCGCGTTGGGGGCCTACGACCTCTGGGCCATCGAATACGCCTACAAGCCCCTGGCTGCCGAGCAGGAAGCCGCCGAGCTGATGCGCATCGCCGGGCGCAGCGGTGAGCCGGGCCTGGCTTACGCCACCGATGACGACAACTGGCTGGGCATCGACCCCGAGGCGCTGCAGGGCGATCTGGGCGATGACGTGCTGGCGTTCGCCACGCGGCGCTTCGACATGGCGCGTGAACTCTTCAAGCGCCAGGAGACCCAGCCGCTGAAGCCCGACGAGGACTACGCCCTGCTGCGCCGGGCGCTGGGCTATGCGGTGCGTGATGCAGGCAGCGCGGCCGGCTTGCTGCTGCGCCAGGTGGGCGGCGTGCGCACGCTGCGAGATTTCCCCAACACCGGGCGGGATCCCTTGCAGCCGCTGCCGGCGGCCGAGCAGCGCGCCGCGCTGCAATTGCTGTCGCAGCGGGTGCTGGCGGCCGATGCCTTCAGCATCAGCCCGGCCCTGCAGCGCCGGCTGGCCCCGGATTTCCTGGAGCGTGCCGACTTCCCGGCCACGCCCACCGACTACCCCCTGGGCCAGACGGTGCTGGACCTGCAGCGGGCCATCCTCAACCGGCTGATGGGCGACGCCCTGGCCGCACGGGTACTGGACAACGAGGGCAAGTCCAGCCCGCCAGCACAGGCGCTGCGCCTGGCGGAGCTGTACGAGCAGCTGGAGGCCGACGTCTGGAGCGAGCTTGCCGGGGCGGGCGACATCCCGCAGGCCCGGCGTGATCTGCAGCGGGAACATGTGAACCGCATGGCAGCCCTGCTGCTGCGCCCGGGGCTGATGACCCGCAGCGATGCGCGCTCCCAGCTGCGCGGCCGCAGCGCCACGCTGGCCCAACGGCTGGAGCGGGCGGCCAGCCGCAAGGGCCTGAGCACCGAGGCGCGCATGCACCTGGTGGACAGCGCGGAAAGCCTGCGCAGTGCACTGGCAGCGCCGCTGCAACGCGCGGGCGGCTGATGCCCCGCCGGCACCCGGCTGGAGGCATCCAGGTCAGCGCGGGGCGGCCGAACGCGCGTGGTCCAGCCACTGCGCCAAGGTGTCGGCCAGATCGGATTGGCTGAAGCTGCAGCTTTCCTCGCTGAACATGGCGCTGGCCTCCAGGGGCGCCAGCAGTTTCTCCAGCACCGCGGCATAGCGCGGCGGCAGGCCGGGCCAGCCGGCCGCCGCGGCACGCCAGGTGGCGGCCAGCTGGTCGGCCGGCAAGGCCCCGCGGCGGAAGGCGGCGAGGGAGGCAACCAGTGCGTCGTCGCTCATGCCAGCAGCCCCTGGTCCCGTCCCAGCCAGGCGGCGCCGCGCACGCCCGAGGCATCACCATGCAGCGCCGGCAGCAGGCGGGTGCGCACCGGCTCGCGCAGACCGCCGGCAAACACCCAGCGCTCCCACAGCGCCGGCACCGCCGTGTAGGTTTCAGTCATGCGTGACAGCCCGCCACCCAGCACGATCACATCCGGGTCCAGCAGGTTGATGACCCCGGCCAGCGCCCGTGCCAGGCGCTGCTGCCAGCGTGCCAGGGTGGCAGCGCAAGCGGCGTCGGCATCGGCGGCGCGCTGGGCGATCTGCAGTGCCGACAGGCCGCCGCCATGCTGGCGCGCGTGGTCGGCGGCGATGCCGGGGCCGCTGCACAGGGTTTCCACACAGCCAGCCTGGCCGCAGTAGCAGGCTGGCCGGGCCTCATCGGCAGCGGCCCAGGGCACGGGGTTGTGGCCCCATTCGCCCGCCAGCCGGTTGGGGCCGGTCAGCACCCGGCCGCCCACCGCGATGCCAGCGCCACAGCCGGTGCCCAGGATGGCGGCAAACACCACCGGCGCGCCACGGCCGGCACCGTCGGTGGCTTCGGACAAGGCCAGGCAGTTGGCATCGTTGCCCACCGCCACCGGCTGGCCCAACCGCGCCTGCAGGTCCCGCTGCAACGGCTGCGCATTCAGGCAGGTGGTGTTGGCGTTCTTCACCAGGCCCTCGGCCGTCAGGCTGCCGGGGGTGCCGATGCCCACGGTGGTGGCGCCACCGGCCGCGGCGCGGCCCTGGTCGACCAAGGCACAGATGGCATCGAGCATGGCCTCGTAGCCTGCCTCGCGCGGGGTGGCGACGCGCTGGCGCCAGCGCTCATGGCCGCCGCCGTCCAGCGCCACGGCCTCGGTCTTGGTGCCGCCCAGGTCCACACCGATGGACCAGCCGCCGGCGCTCACAGGGCTTCGGTGCGCAGCAGCAGCCAGGCCAGTGACGCACCCTCCAGCTGCGGCGCCAGGCGTTCACGCACGGTGGCGTGGTAGCGGTTGAGCCAGTCGATCTCGTCGGGGCGCATCAGGGCCAGGTCGATGCAGCGTGCGTCGATGGGGCACAGGGTCAGAGTCTCGAACTCCAGCATCTCGCCAAACGCGCCGTCCTCGGCGGTGGCCGCCGGCACGTTCAGCAACAGGTTCTCGATGCGCACGCCCCATTGGCCTGGCCGGTACACACCAGGCTCGTCACTGGTGATCATGCCGGGCTCCATCGCCATGTGCGGCTCGGGCAAGGCCTTGCTGATGGTCTGCGGACCCTCGTGCACGTTCAGGAAATAGCCCACGCCATGGCCGGTGCCGTGGCCGAAATCGATGCCATTGGCCCACAGGGGGGCACGCGCCAGCGTGTCTAGGAAGGGGCTGAGCGTGCCACGCGGAAAGCGCGCACGCGCCAAATTCATCATGCCCTGCAGCACACGCGTGCAATCACGCCGCTGCGCGTTGCTGAGGGTGCCCACCGGCCAGACACGGGTGATGTCGGTCGTGCCACCCAGGTACTGCCCGCCGCTGTCGATCAGCAGCAGGCCGTCGCCGTCGAGCCAGGCGTGACTCTCGGGCGTGGCGCGGTAGTGCGGCAGCGCGCCGTTGGCGTTGAAGCCGGCGATGGTGGAGAAGCTCAGGCCCACGAAGCCAGGCATCTTCGCCCGCTCGGCCGAGAGCTTCTCGTCGATGGTCAGCTCGCTGATGCGCTCGCCACGCGCCAGCGCCGCCTCGAACCAGGCGTAGAAGCGGCACATGGCCACGCCGTCTTCCACCATGGCCTGGCGCACGAACTGCGCCTCGGCCTCGGTCTTGCGGCTCTTGAACAGGGTGCTGGGGTTGATGGCCTCGACCACCGCCACGCCGGCCGGCACCTGCTGGCGGAAGCCCAGCGTGATGCGGCGCGGGTCCACCAGCAGGCTGGCGCCGCTGGGCAAGGCGGCCAGCGCGGGCGCAGCCCGCGCGTAGTCGGCCAGCTGCAGGCCCTCGGCCGCCAACTGCTGCGCCAGGTCGGCCGGCACCTTGCCGGCGCCCACGAACAGCGTGGCCGTGGTGGCATCCACCAGCAGATGCGCCAGGAACACCGGGTTGTACTCGACGTCCGCACCACGCAGGTTGGTGATCCAGGCGATGTCGTCGACGGTGGACACGAAGTGGTGCGTGGCGCCGTGGCGCGCCATGGCTTCGCGCACCCGGGCCAGCCGCTGTGCGCGTGGCTCGGGCGCCTGCGGCGCAGCATGGGCATAGACGCCGGCCACCGGCAACGCCGGGCGGTCGGGCCAGGCGTCGGCGAACACATCGACATCGGTCTTCAGCGTGATGCCGGCGGCCTCGAGTGCGCGGCGCAGCTGCTGTGCGGCGGCCAGGCCCAGCACGTCGCCGTCCACCCGCACCACGCCGCCGCGCGGCGTGTGCTCGGCCAGCCACTGGATGTGGTGGGTGGCCGCGCCGGTGGGGATCTTCACCAGATCGATGCCGCTGCCCATCAACTGGTCCTCGGCCTGCTGCCAGTAGCGGCTGTCGGCAAACAGCGCGGCCTGCGTGGGCGTGACCACCAGGGTGCCCATCGAGCCGGTGAAGCCCGACAACCACTCCCGCCCCTGCCAGCGGCCGGGCAGGTATTCCGAGAGATGCGGGTCGGCGCTGGGCACCAGCAGGGCCTGGGCGCCGTGGCGGGCCAGGGCCTGGCGGACACGCTCGATGCGGTCACGAACCGGGTTCACGCGGGTGTCCATGGCGGGCTTTCAAGAAGGAGATGGCGGATTCTAGGTTTGGCACGATGGACCGAACTGTGGGGCCATGAATGGCCTGATCGACCGGCCACCGGCCGATGGGCGCCTACAATGGGCAGCGTCAGGGCGCCACCAGTCACGCCCTTGCAGTCGATCCGACCTTCGCACTGACCCGTCCGCCTCCCCGACTGGGGCCCTTGGCAACAAGCGGCTGCAGGCTGACCGCGAAACGCCCCACCCACAACCGGGGCGCTCAAAACTCCATGAAATTCACCGAACTCGGCCTTGCCGAGCCGCTGTTGCGCGCCATTGCCGACCAAGGCTATGACACCCCCACGCCGATCCAGGCCCAGGCCATCCCCGCCGTGCTGCAAGGTGGCGACCTGCTGGCCGGCGCCCAGACCGGCACCGGCAAGACCGCCGGCTTCACCCTGCCCATGCTGCAGCGCCTGTCCAGCGAGCCCGCCAAGAAGGACGCCAAGGGCCGCATCTGCATCCGCGCCCTGATCCTCACCCCCACCCGCGAGCTGGCTGCGCAGGTGGAGGAAAGCGTGCGCACCTACGGCAAGTACCTCAAGCTCACCAGCATGGTGATGTTCGGCGGCGTGGGCATGCAGCCGCAGATCAACGCGCTGCGCCGCGGCGTGGACATCCTGGTGGCCACCCCCGGCCGCCTGCTGGACCACCACCAGCAGGGCACGCTGGACCTGAGCCATGTGCAGATCTTCGTGCTCGACGAGGCCGACCGCATGCTGGACATGGGCTTCATCCACGACATCAAGAAGGTGCTGAACTACCTGCCGGCCAAGAAGCAGAGCCTGCTGTTCTCGGCCACCTTCAGCGACG
Source organism: Pseudomonadota bacterium (assembly GCA_040386375.1). Classification (GTDB taxonomy): domain Bacteria; phylum Pseudomonadota; class Gammaproteobacteria; order Burkholderiales; family Burkholderiaceae_C; genus Pseudaquabacterium. The sequence goes on along the minus strand of JAZKFQ010000008.1, from coordinate 77,163 downwards.
AGATCAAGAACCTGGCCGACCGCCTGCTGAACCAGCCCGCGCTGATCGAGGTGGCGCGCCGCAACCAGACGGCCGAGACCATCGCCCAGAAGGTGCACCCGGTGGGCCGCGAGAAGAAGAAGGCCCTGCTGAGCCATCTGATCAAGAGTGGCAACTGGCACCAGGTGCTGGTGTTCACCCGCATGAAGCATGGCGCCAACCGGCTGGCCGAGTTCCTCAACGAGGAAGGCATCAGCGCCATGGCCATCCACGGCAACAAGAGCCAGGGTGCGCGCACCAAGGCCCTGGCCGACTTCAAGACCAATGACCTGCAGGTGCTGGTGGCCACCGACATCGCTGCGCGTGGCATCGACATCGACATGCTGCCGCACGTGGTGAACTTCGAGCTGCCCAACGTGCCCGAGGACTATGTGCACCGCATCGGCCGCACCGGCCGTGCCGGTGCCCAGGGCGAGGCCATCAGCCTGGTGTGCGTGGACGAGGACATCTTCCTGCGCGACATCGAGAAGCTGATCAAGCGCCAGATCCCCAGCGAGGTGGTGCCCGGCTTCGAGCCGCCCAGCAACGAGAAGGCCGAGCCCATCGTGCTGGGCCGCATGACCATCGGCGTGGGCGGCACACGCCGCAATGCCGGCGGCGGGTTTGGTGGTGGCCGTCCGGGTGGTGGTGGTGGCGGCGGTGGTGGCCGTTCCGGTGGTGGTGGCGGCGGTGGCGGCCAGGGCCGGCGTGATGGCGGCCATGGTGGTGGCCGTCCGGCTGCCGCTGGTGGTGGCTTTGGCGGCGCGCGGCCAGCGGGCGGTGGTGGTGCCGGTGGCCGCCCGGCCGGCGGCCCGTCGCGCAGCGCAGGTGGTGGAAGCAGCGGTGGCGGCGGCGGTGGTGGTGGCCGTCCCGGCGGCCGCCCCGGCTCGCCGAAGCGCTGAGCCACCCGCCAGCCATGGCCTCTGCGCAGCGCCCGGTGCATGTCAGCGTGGCCGGCGCCACCGGTCTGGTGGGCCGCGCGCTGCTGGCGCGGTTGGTGGCCGATGTGCGCATCGGCCCCATCACGGCCCTGGTGCGCCAGCCGGACGCATTGACGGACCTGGCACCCCGGGTGCAAACGCTGGTGGTGGACCCCCGGGCAAGCGGCCAGGGCCACGCCCTGCCGCCCACCGACTGGGCTTTCTGCGCCCTGGGCACCACCATCCGGGCCGCAGGTTCACAAGCCGCATTCCGGGCGGTGGACGTGGATGCCGTGCTGGCCTTCGCCCAGGCGGCACGGGCGGCCGGTGCCACCCGCTTCGGCCTGGTGTCGGCCATGGGTGCCGATGTGCGCTCGGCGGTGTTCTACAACCGCTGCAAGGGCGAGGTGGAGCAGGCGCTGGCGGCCCAGGGCTGGCCGCAGCTGGTGGTCGCCCGGCCATCCCTGCTGCTGGGCCAGCGGCAGGCGCTGGGCCAGACCAGCCGGCCGATGGAATCCCTGGCCCAGCGGCTGATGCCGGTGGTGGGCTGGCTGATCCCGGCGCCCCTGCGGCCGATCCACGCCGATGCGGTGGCCAGCGCCCTGCTGCGCGCCGTGGCCAGCGACCGGCCAGGCGTCACCACCCTGCTGTCCCACCAGTTGCAGGCCCTGGCCGATCACGGGCCGGGCTGAAGGCGGCTCAGCGGCTGCCGCACACCGCGCACTGCGGCTGGCGTGGCAGGCGGATCTCGGTCCACTCCATGCGGCGTGCATCCAGCATCTGCAGCCGGCCGGCCAGGCTGCTGCCCACGCCCATCAGCAGCTTCAGCGCCTCGGCGGCCTGCATGCTGCCGATGATGCCCACCAGCGGCGCAAACACGCCCATGGTGGCGCAGCGCACCTCCTCGAAGGTGGCCTCGGCCGGGAAGATGCAGGCGTAACACGGCGCCTCCGCCTGGCGGGTGTCGTAGACCGAGATCTGGCCGTCGAAGCCGATGGCCGCGCCCGACACCAGCGGCTTGCGCGCCGCCACACAGGCCGCGTTGACGGCATGCCGGGTCTGGAAGTTGTCGCTGCAATCCAGCACCACGTCGGCGGCTGCCACGGCCTCGGCCAGCCAGGCGGCATCGGCGCGCTGGGTCACGGCCTGCACCTGCACATCGGGGTTGATCGCGGCAATGGTCTGCTTCGCCGACTCGGCCTTGGGCGCGCCCACCCGCGACAGGTTGTGGGCGATCTGGCGCTGCAGGTTGGTCAGGTCCACCGTGTCGTGGTCCACCAGGGTGATGCGGCCCACGCCGGCCGTGCCCAGGTACAGCGCCACCGGCGAGCCCAGGCCGCCGGCACCGATCACCAGCGCATGGCTGTGCATCAGCCGCTGCTGGCCCTCCACGCCGATGTCGTCGAGCAGGATGTGGCGGGAGTAGCGCAGCAGTTGGTCGTCGTCCATGGGCCGAGCATAGCGGGGACACAGGCGTGAAAAAGCCCGCCGAGGCGGGCTTGTCGCAGCGCTGTCCAGAGGCTCAGCGCTTGTCGGCGTCCAGCTCGGCCTTGCGCTCGCTCTGCGTCTTGCTGACCGCCACCGGCTTGCCCTTGAGCTGGTTCAGCGCCTGCACCAGCGGGAAATCCTCGGCGCTGCCGAACTCGGGCAGCGGCTTGGGCGCCTCCTTGGTCTTGGCCGACAACTCTTCCAGCTTCTTGCGCGCTTCTTCACGCGCCTTCTCGCGGGCCTCGTCCTTCTTCTCGTCGGCGCCACCCAGGTGCTTCTCGAGATCGGCCTCGCGCATGCGCAGGGCGGCGAAGACATTGCCCTCGGCGGTTTCGTCCAGCCACACGTCGGGCACGATGCCCTTGGCCTGGATGCTGCGGCCGCTGGGCGTGTAGTAACGCGCCGTGGTGATCTTCAGCGCGGTGTCGGCCGACAGCGGGCGCACGGTCTGCACCGAGCCCTTGCCGAAGGTCTGCGCGCCCATCACGGTGGCGCGCTTGTGGTCCTGCAGGGCACCGGCCACGATCTCGCTGGCCGAGGCCGAGCCTTCGTTCACCAGCACCACCAGGGGCACGGTCTTCAGCGCCGCCGGCAGCTTGCGCAACGGGTCACTGCTGCCACGCCGCACGTAGTACTCGGGTGCGGCCTTGAAGGTGGCGCGGCTCTCGGCGATCTGGCCGTTGGTGGTGACCACCACCACGTCGTTCTGCAGGAAGGCGGCCGACAGCGCCACCGCGCCTTCGAGCAGGCCGCCCGGGTCGTTGCGCAGATCGAGCACCAGGCCCTTGATGTTGGGATCGGCCTTGTAGAGCTCGTCGACCTTGCGGGCGAAATCGTCGACCGTGCGGTCCTGGAACTGGCTGACACGCACCCAGGCGTAACCCGGCTCGATCATCTTGGCGCGCACGCTCTGTACGCGGATCTCTTCGCGGGTGATGGTCACCGGGAAGCTGCGGCTCTCGGCCTTGCGGAAGATGGTGAGCTGCACCTTGGTGTTGGGCTCGCCACGCATCTTCTTGACGGCCTGGTCCATGCTGAGACCCTTGACCGCGGTTTCGTCGATGCGGGTGATCAGGTCACCCGGCTTCAGCCCGGCGCGGAAGGCCGGCGAGCCCTCGATCGGCGAGACCACCTTGACCAGGCCGTCTTCCATGCCGATCTCGATGCCCACGCCGACGAACTTGCCGGTGGTGCCTTCGCGGAATTCCTTCAGCGTCTTCTTGTCGAAGTAGACCGAGTGCGGATCCAGCCCGGCGACCATGCCGCCGATGGCGTCCGAGATCAGCTTCTTCTCGTCGACCGGCTCGACATAATCGCTCTTGACCATGCCGAACACCGCGGCCAGCTGCTGCAGCTCTTCCAGCGGCAGCGGCGACAACGAATTGCGCGCGAAGGCCTGCAACTGCATGGTGGTCAACGCGCCGGCAACGGCACCCACGGCCAGCAGCCCTGCCACCTTGAATTTGCCCGTCATTTGCCCTGCCTTGGCCATGTGAGGCCTGCCTAACCTGAGGAAGATGTTCCAGTATAGGCCGGCTGTTTTGCTGCCGCATGAAGCGCTGGCGTGAAAGTTGCCCCGCTTCCAGGGGCTTCTGCGGCGATCAGGCGCCCAGGCGATCCGCCAGTTCGCCGAGGTCGGCCACCACATGCTGGGCCTGCCCGCTGGGCGCACCGATGTCGGGCCCGTCGGGGCGCCGCACCCAGGCGGCCTGCAGGCCGGCGGCCAGCGCGCCGTCCACGTCCAGGCTGGGGTCGTCACCGATGTGCAGGGTGGCCGCCGGCAGCGCGCCGGCGCGCTGGCAGGCTGCGGCAAACACCGCCGGCGCCGGCTTGGCCAGGCCCAGGTCCCGGGCGCTGAGCGATGCGCGGAAGAACTGCCCCAGCCCCGGCACACGCTGCACGTCGGCATTGCCGTTGGTCAGGGCCACGATGGGCCAGCGTGCAGCCAGCCGGGCCAGCGCCGGCAGCACGTCGTCGAACAAGTCCACCTGCTGGCGCGCGGCAAAGAAGACATCGAACGCGGGCGTGGCCAGCGCCGGGTCGTCGCCCGCGGCCAGCAGGGCGCGGCGGATGGTCTCGCGGCGCAGGGCGCTCAGGTCGTGCGCCCAGTCGGGACGCTCGGCCACCACGGCGCGGCGCAGGGCCAGCCAGGCGGCCTTGTCGTGCGCCGCCATGGTGGCTGGCGCCTGCTGGTGCAGCCAGTCGTGCAGCCGGGCTTCGGCCCGGCGCAGCGTGGGCGCCATCGGCCACAGGGTGTCGTCCAGGTCGAGGGTGAGGGCGTGCAGCTGCATGGCTGGGCGATGGTAGGCCAAGGGCGGCGGCTGTGCCGGGTGTCACCTGCGCGATAAGCTCGGGGCCATGGACACCAAGCCCAACGACCTGACCGCCCGCAACTTCCCCAGCGCCGAAGAAGACGCCCTGGCCGCCGCACCGCCCTCGCGCTATGGCGGGCCCGAAAGCGCCTTCCGCCTGGCCTTCACCGACACCGATTTCCTGCTGCGCGACGAGCTGCGCCCGGTGCGCATGCAGCTGGAACTGCTCAAGCCCGAGCTGGTGCAGCGCGAGCTGAACATCGAGTCGACCATCGTGATCTTCGGCAGCGCCCGAATCGTCAGCCCCGAGCTGGCGCAGGCGCGCCTGGCCGAGGCCGAAGCCGCTGGGGATGCGGCGGCGATCACCCGGTCCCAGGCTGCGCTGGCCATGAGCCACTATTACGACGAGGCCCGCCGCTTCGCCGCCCTGGTGACCGAGCGCTCGCGCCTGCTGGAGACACCGATCTACGTGGTCACCGGCGGTGGCCCCGGCATCATGGAAGCCGGCAACCGCGGCGCCTACGAGGTAGGCGGCAAGAGCATCGGTCTGAACATCGTGCTGCCGCACGAGCAGGAACCCAACGCCTACATCACGCCCGAGCTGTGCTTCCAGTTCCACTACTTCGCGCTGCGCAAGATGCACTTCCTGATGCGCAGCATCGCCCTGGTCTGCTTCCCGGGTGGTTTCGGCACGCTGGACGAGCTGTTCGAGACCATGACGCTGGTCCAGACCGGCAAGAGCCGGCGCCGCCCCATACTGCTGTTCGGGCGGGCCTTCTGGGAGAAGCTGGTCAACTTCCAGCACCTGGTGGACACCGGCATGATCAGCCCGGGTGACCTGGGCCTGTTCCACTTCGTGGAGACCGCCGAAGACGCCTGGGGGCGGCTGGCCGAGCACTACGACTTCGACGCCACGCCCACCGAAACCGGCGCGTTTGCAGTGGACATTTGAGCCCCGAAGCGCTGCGGCGCATTCACCGTCGGCCGGCGGCCGGCCGGTTCCACGGCCTGTGCCTGCTTCGGCTTGGGCGGTTCCAGCGCCGGCCTGCCTTTGAAGGGACTGCAGCATGAACCTCGACATCAGCCTGATCGGTGCGCCCACCGACATCGGCGCCGGCAGCCTGGGCGCACGCATGGGGCCAGAAGCCATGCGCGTGGCCGGCCTGCAGGCCGCGCTGGAGCGCCACGGCCTGCAGGTGCAGGACCGCGGCAACCTGGTGGGCCCGGCCAACCCCTGGCAGGCACCGGTGGACGGCTACCGCCACCTGGACGAAGTGGTGGCCTGGAACCAGGCTGTGCACAACGCCATGCTGGCCGAGCTGCAGGCCGGCCGACTGCCCATCCTGCTGGGCGGTGACCACTGCCTGGGCCTGGGCTCGATCAGCGCCGTGGCGCGGCATTGCCGCGCGGTAGGCAAGAAGCTGCGCGTGCTGTGGCTGGACGCGCATGCCGACTTCAACACCAACGACCTCACGCCCAGCGGCAACACCCACGGCATGCCGGTGGCCTGCCTGTGCGGGCTGGGCCCGCGTGCATTGATCGAGATCGGCGGTCAGGTGCCGGCCCTCAACCCGAAGTGGATCAAGCAGATCGGCATCCGCTCGGTCGATCCCGGCGAGAAGCGCCTGGTGCACCAGACGGGGCTGGAGGTGTTCGACATGCGCTACATCGACGAGATGGGCATGCGCCACACCATGGAGCTGGCCCTGGCCACCATGGACGCGCAGACCCACTTGCACGTCAGCTTCGACGTCGATTTCCTCGACCCGCCCATCGCGCCCGGGGTGGGCACCACCGTGCCCGGTGGCCCCACCTACCGCGAGGCCCAGCTGTGCATGGAGATGATCGCCGACACCCACCGCCTGGCCAGCCTGGACGTGATGGAGCTGAACCCGGCGCTGGACGTGCGCAACCAGACCGCCGAGCTGGCGGTGGACCTGATCGAGAGCCTGTTCGGCAAGAGCACCCTGATGCGGGCTTGACCCCCCTCCCCCGAAGCGCTTGCGGCGCCCGCTGGCTTGGCTTGCCGCCTCCGGGGGAGCCTAGTTCGGCCCCTGGAAGCCGCCTTGGCGGAAGGTCAGCACCAGGGTGTCGCGGTGGCCGACGGCGGCGCCGTCCACGGGCTGGATGGGCGTGCTTTCGTGGATCACCCGTTCGTCGTCCAGCAGCAGGGCGCTCCAGGGTTCGGTCAGGGTGAAGCGCAGGCCCTGCGGGCCGCGTGCGTCGAAGACCCGGGTCTCGCCGCCCTTGATGCCCTGGCGCGCCACCAGCACCACCACCACCAGGTCCACCCCGTCGCGGTGGGCGCCCTCGGGCGTGGGGCGGCCGATGCCGTCGGTGGTGTCGATGCGGAACGGATGCGCCTCGACATAACACGGCGCGTCGGCGTCCAGCCCCCGCAGCACGGCGCTGCGTGCGGCCAGGCTGCACAGCAGGCGCTGCCAGGCCGCGGCCTCGGCCATGGCGGGCTGCAGCGGCGCAAACCAGCGCTCGATGCCACCGTGCAGCGCGTTGTATTCCACCGGCTGCCAGTGCGCGCGGTGGGGCACGGCCTGCACCGTGCCGGCGGCCGGCTGCACCACGAAGCAGCCATGGCGCCGACGCCGGTAGCGGCCGCCGTCCTTGAGGAAGGCGTCGGGCGGCAGGTCGTCCCACAGCGGCGCCCAGGCCGCCAGGTCGGCGGCGGCCACACCGGCCAGGCGCGCCAGCGACGCCGCGTCCAGCACCGCATAGCCACTGCCCGTCAGCTGTGCGTCCAGATCATGGAGGGCGGTGAGGGGCGGCGGCAGCGGCATGTTGGCGTGGTCTCGGCGTGGGGTGGCGGTGTCTGGGCCCGGATTCTGCGTGAGCCGCGGCGGCGGCAGCACGCGCGCCATTAGACTTTGTGCCGGTGGCCGCGCTGGCCGCCTGCCCTCGGGGGTGCCGGCAAGCCGACCGTCCCACCGTGCTGCCCCACCCGCCGGTCCACCGCTGCCACGCATGCCCTTGCACCTGCCAGACCCTGCCGATCCGGCGCGGGCATCGACCCTGGACACCGCGGCCTATGCGCTGCTGCCCGTGCCCGTGGCCTGGTGCGACGCACAGGGCCGCTGGCTGGGCTGCAACACCGCCTTCACGGCCTTCACCGGCCAGCAGGCCGCGGCCGATCCACCGGGCCGCCTGCCCGGCGACCTGGACGCTGCGCCGGCCGGCCCGGCCGCCGGCGCTGCAGCGGCAGGCGGCGACGCCGACACCGGCCTGCGCCTGCTCGCCCTGCTGCAGGCCGGTGCCGATGCCGATGCCCTGCCCTGGCGTGGCCAGGGCAGCCTGGGGCAGGCGCTGCGCGGCCAGCTCAGCCTGCGCTGCCAGGGGGGCTGGCGCATCGTCACCCTGCTGCCCCAGGCCGACACGGCTGCGCCGGCCGCCGGCATGGCCGAGCCACCACAGCCCAGCCAGACCGACCAGCAGGCCTTGCTGGAGCGTCTGGACACCGCCCAGCGCCAGGCCAGCTTCGGCAGCTGGACGCACGATCTGCGCACCGGCGAGCGGCAGTGGGACGAACAGGTCTGGCGCTTCTGGGGCCGCGCACCCCAAGCCGGCGCGCTGGACCTGCACCAGACCGTGGCCGCCATCCACCCGGACGACCGCCGAGAGACCGTGGCAGCGCAGGAGCAGTCCTTCATCGCGCCGGGCCGCTACTCGCACCGCTACCGGCTGCGCAACCCGGCCGGCGACGACGTGCATGTGCGCTCCCTGTGGCAGGTGTTCGGCGATGCCGACGGCCGCCCCACACATGTGAGCGGCATCGTCATCGACGACACCGAGACCTTCCGCCTGGTGCAGAGCGCCAGCGACGCCCAGTCGCAGCTGAACCTGGTGCTGGCGCTGGCCGACATCGCCATCTGGGAGCATGACCAGGCCAGCGGCCTGCTGCGCACCAGCACCCTGGGCTGGGCCCTGCTGGGCCTGCCGCCGCAGCCGCAGGGCCTGCCGCTGGCCCTGGCCGCCGACCGGCTGGACGGCCCCAGCCGGCGCGCCCTGCTGGCGGAACTGGGTGGAGCGGAGGTCGACATCCACACCGACGCCGACGGCCCCGGCGACCTGGAACTGCGCTGCCGCCGGCCCGACGGGCAGTGGCGCGCCCTGCTCACACGCCGTGTGCGCCAGTGCGACAGCCAGGGCCAGACCTGGGGCCATGTGGGCGTGATGCTGGACCTGAGCGACCGTTTCGACGCCCAGCAGCAGGCGCTGGCGCTGGCGCGGCGGCTGGAGATGGCCACGGCCGCCGCCGGCGTGGGGGTGTGGAGCGTGGTGCTGGACGACCCGCCGCGGGTGCACTGGGATGCGCAGATGCGCCTGCTGCACGGCATGGCGCCCGACGCCGAGGCGCCGATGCTGTGCAGCTACCTCGACGACCATGTGCACATGTCCGACCGCGCCACCGTCCGGCAGAGCCTGGACGTGCTGCTGCAGCGCAACGAAGGCCTGCTCGACATGGACCTGCGGGTGGTCTGCCCCGACGGCCAGGTGCGGCGCCTGGCCACCCGCACCTCGGTCAGCGTGGCGCAGGGGCTGCGCCAGCTGCACGGCGTGGTGCTGGACGTGACCGAGCGCCACGCCACCGAAGACCGCCTGCGCGAAGCCATCGAGCGCGCCGCACTGGCCGCACGCGGCGCCGGCATCGGCACCTGGGAATCCGACCGCGAGGCCGACGCCGGCTGGTGGGACGCGCAGATGTTCCGCCTGCGCGGCCTGGAACGCGCGCCCGGCCTGGTGCAGGCCGGGGAGATGCGCCAATGGGTGCACCCGGCCGACCGCGACGCCTACCAGCGCCAGCTGCAGGCGGCACTGCGCGACGACAGCCCCACCAACACCGAGTTCCGCGTGGTCTGGCCCGACGGCACGGTGCGCTGGCTGGCCTCGCGCTCGAGCCCGGTGCGCAACGACAGCGGCCAGACCGTGCGGCGCATCGGCATCAACTGGGACATCACCGACGTGCGCAACGCCGAGGCGGCGCGGCAGGAGCGGCTGCTGGCCCAGCGTGAAAGCCAGGCCAAGGCGCGCTTCCTGGCACGCATCAGCCACGAGCTGCGCACACCCATGAACGCGGTGCTGGGCTTCTCGCAGCTGCTGTTGGCGGAGACGGCCGACGGCCGTGCGCCCGACCCGGCCACCTGGCGCAGCCGCGTCAGCCAGGTGCAGGCCTCGGGCGAGCACCTGCTGGCCCTGATCGACGATGTGCTGGAGCTGTCCAGCCTCGAATCGGGCGAGCTGCCGCTGTCGCTGCAGCCGGTGGCGCTGGCGCCGCTGGCGCAGACCAGTCTGCCGCTGGTGGAACTGCTGGCCCAGCAGCACCAGGTGACGCTGGCCCTGGGCGCCCTGGACGGCTGGGTGCTGGCCGACCCGGTGCGCCTGCGCCAGGTGCTGCTGAACCTGCTCTCCAATGCCATCAAGTACAACCGGCCGGGCGGCCAGGTCACCGTCAGCGCCGAGCCCAGCGACGGCTGGTGGCTGCTGCGGGTGGAAGACACCGGCCGCGGGCTGAACGAGGACCAACTGCAGCACCTGTTCGAGCCCTTCAACCGCCTGGGTGCCGACCGCGACGGCATCGCCGGCACCGGCATCGGCCTGGCCATCGTGCAGGCCTCGGTGCAGCACATGGGCGGCACGGTGCAGGTGCGCAGCACACCCGGTGCCGGCAGCGTGTTCGAGCTGGCACTGCAGCAGAGCGCGGCGCCGCAGCCGGTGCCGGCCATCATGGATGCCGGCCCGCCGCTGCCACCGCCTTCGCCACGCACCGGCGAGGGGCGGCCGCGCCTGCTCTACATCGAGGACAACGAGGTCAACATGATGATCGTGCGCGAGCTGGTGCGCCAGCGGCCCGATCTCGATTTCGACGGCGCGGAAGACGGCGGCAGCGGCCTGGCGATGGCGCTGGCGCTGCAGCCCGCGCTGATCCTGCTGGACATGCAGCTGCCCGACATGGACGGCCATGCCGTGCTGCGCGCCCTGCGGGCCGACCCGGCCACATCCGGCATCCGCTGCATCGCGCTCAGCGCCAATGCCATGCCGGAGGACATCCGCACCGCGCTGGCCGAGGGCTTCGACGACTACTGGACCAAGCCGCTGGACCTGGCCGCTTTCCTGCGCGCGATGGAGCGGCTGTTCGGGCCGGTGCCGGCGGGCTGAGGCTCACAGCCCCGGCGGCGGCACGAAGCGGCGGAAGCCGTCTTCCACCCAGCGCGCAAAGCGCAGGCCCAGCGGGTCGGCGAACAGCGGCGCAATCACCTGCGCCCCCACCGGCAGGCCCTGCGGGCTCAGCCCCAGCGGGATGGCCGTGGCCGGCAGGCCGACGATGCCGGGATAGCCGGCCCAGAACAGCGCGTCGGTGCTGGGCTGGGTGTGGCCGTTGACCGGGATCATGCGTTCCCAGCGCTCGCCGGCCTGGTTGTGGGCAAACGCCGGCGTGGTGGCCACCGGACAGACCAGCAGGTCGAAGCGCTGGAAGAAGGCCGCCCATTGCTGCTGCAGGCGTGCGCGGCGGGCATCCATCTGCACCCAGTCGCGGTGGCTGTAGGTGTTGCCACGGAACAGGCGTGCGGCGTAGTGCTGGTCCTGCGGGCCGTAGGCCGCTGCACGCGCCTGCGCCGCGGCATAGCCGGCGTCGTCGTAGCGCGCGCCGGTGGCGGCGCGCAGCAGGTGGGTGTAGACGGTGTTGGCCTCGGCGCTGTCCACCGGGCGCGCGTCTTCCGTCACCTGCACCCCCTCGCTGCGCAGGAAGTCGACCAGGCCACGCAGGCCCTGCTGCACGCTGGCATCGACCTCGGCCTCGGCGTCGTCGAACAGCACGGCCACGCGGCACTGGCGCGGCGCGGTGCCGGGGTCACGCCAGGCCAGCGGCACCCGGCCCATGGGTGTCCACACCGACAAGGGCGCGGCCAGCAGGTCCATGGCCAGGGCCAGATCGTGCGCGCTGCGCGCCATCGGCCCCACCGCGGCGATGTCGAAGTTGTCGGCATCGGCCACCGGTTCCAGCTCATGCCCCAGCTGCGTCAGCACGCCCCAGGTCGGCTTGTGGCCCCACACGCCGCAGTAGTGCGCCGGATTGCGGATGGACGCGCCGATGTCGCTGCCCAGTTCCAGCCCGGTGAAGCCGGCGGCCAGGGCTGCCGCCGCGCCGCCCGACGAGCCGCCCGGCGTGCGGCCGGTGTCCCAGGGGTTGGCCGTGGTGCCGTACACCGGGTTGAAGCTCTGCCAATCGGCCAGCGAGACCGGCACATTGGTCTTGCCGAACACCACCGCGCCCGCACCCTGCAGGCGCTGCACCAGCACTGCGTCGCTGGCGGCGATGTTGTCCTTGTAGGCGCTGAAGCCATAGGTGGTGGGCAGGCCGCTGACGTTGAACGACTCCTTCACCGTCATCGGCAGGCCGTGCAGCGGGCCCCAGAGTTCACCGCGGGCCAGGGCGGCATCGGCGGCGCGTGCCCGGGTGCGTGCACGCTCGGCATCCAGCACCACCACCGCATTGATCGGCCCGCCCAGGCGGGCGATGCGTGCCAGGTAATGGTCGAGCAACTCCAGCGCGGAGATCTCGCGCCGGCGCAGGCGGCGGGCCAGTTCATGGGCGGGCAGGAAGGCCAGGTCGGTCATCGCAGTGGTGTCCTCGGGGTGGGCGGGCGCCGATTCTGAGCCGCACCCCGGCCCCGGCGGCTGTCACCCCGGGGATGGCAGGCGCAGCGCCCTGGGGCATGATGATTGCGAGCCCCCACCCATCCCCCACAACCCGGAGTGCCCACGATGAAACTGGTGATTGCGCAGATGAAGCACGAGACCAACACCTTCTCGCCCGTGCCCACGCCGCTGGCACGCTTCGCCATCGGCAGTGACACCCCGCCCGAGGGCGCAGCGGCGGTGGCGGCCTACAAGGGCACGGGCTCGGCCATCGGCGCCTTCATCGAGCTGGCCGAGGGCGCCGGTGCGCAGTACACCGTGGCCGTGGCCGGCAATGCCTGGCCCAGCGGCCCGGTGCACGATGCCGCCTTCGAGCACATGGCCGGCAAGATCGTGGCCGCGGTGGCCCAGGGCTGCGACGCGGTGCTGCTGGACCTGCATGGCGCCATGGTCACCCAGACCCATGAAGACGGCGAAGGCGAGCTGCTGCGCCGCATCCGCGCGCTGGCGCCCACGGTGCCCATCGGTGTGGCGCTGGACATGCACACCAACCTGTACGACGCCATCGGCCAGCACGCCACGGTGATCGCCGGCTACCAGACCTATCCCCACATCGACGTCTACGAGACCGGCCTGCGGGCCGGCAAGGCCATCCTGGCGCTGCTGGCGGGCCAGGCCAGGCCGGCCATGGCCTTCGGCCGCCAGCCCATGCTGCCGCATGTGATGCGCCAGGGCAGCGACGACGAGCCCAACAAGAGCCTGCAGGCCCGCTGCCGCGAGATGGAGGCCCAGGGCGCGCTGTGTGCCAGCGTGTTCGTGGGCTTCCCGAATGCCGACATCGAATACGCCGGCCTGTCGGCGGTGGTGGTGTGTGACGGCGATGCCGACCAGGCGCAGCGCTGGACCGACGAACTGCTGGAGATGGCCTGGAGCCGGCGCGCCCAGTTCGTCTACCAGATCGAGGACCTGGCCACCTCGATGGCCCGCGCCAAGGCGTTGGCCGATGCCAAGCCGGCCGGCAGCGGCCCGGTGGTGCTGCTGGACCACAGCGACAACTGCGCCTCCGGCGGCACCATGGACACCATGACGGTGCTGGGTGCGATGCTGGATGCCGGCCTGAGCGACGCCGCGGCCTTCGCCATCTACGACCCGGCAGCGGTGCAGCAGATGATCGCCACCGGCGTGGGGCGCGAGATCACGCTGTCGCTGGGCGGCAAGCTGGACATGCCCAGCATCGGCCTGGCCGGCGCACCGCGCACCGTCACCGGCCACATCCGGCTGGTCTGCGACGGCCGCTACCGCAACCGCGGGCCCATGGGCCGGGGTGAACTCAACGACATGGGCCCCACCGCCGTGCTGAACGTGGCCGGCATCGACGTGGTGGTGATCAGCAACCACGTGGAGCCGAACGACCTGGCCTGCTTCACCGCCGTGGGCCTGGCCCCCGAGCGGCTGCGCTACGTGATGCTCAAGAGCCGCATCCACTGGCGCGCCGGCCTGCGCCCGCTGGCGCATGCGGTGGTGGAATGCGCAGGCACCGGCGTGTGCAGCTCCGACTACGCCCTGCTCGGCCTGCACAAGGTGCGGCGGCCGATCTACCCGATCGACGCCCTGTGAGCTGAGGTGGGTCGACACCGCCCGCCCGTCTGCAGGCGGGCGGGCGGGCGGCACCGTCTGCAGGCTCAGACCGGCACGGTGTCGATTTCCGCCATCGCGTGCGCCAGCCACATCTTCAGCCGCTGGCGCTCCATCAGCCCCAGGCCGGGGCCGCCCTTCTCGGTGACATTGCGGGCGGCCCAGAAGCTGGCATTGGCCGCATCGATCTTCTGCACCACCGGGTCGTGCAGGTGCTTGAGCGTGATCACCTGGGCGCCGAAGGCCACGGCACGGGCCTGCTCGCCGCTCTTGTCCAACTGGCTGAAATCGTCGCCGCGAATCTGGTTGCGCACCAGCACGTAGCGCAGGCGCGCGCCAAACTGGTCCAGCAGCCGCGCCAGCAGGTCCACCGAATCGCGGCCCGCATCCATCACATGCCAGTAGTAGATGGCCATGCCGTTGAGCTCGGCCAGGTCCAGCACGCCGGATTCGTCCATCCACTTCACCAGCGGCGCATGGGTCTGCGCCGCCAGGTCCACCAGCACACGCCGGCCGGGCTCTTCGGCGGCACTCTCGACGATGGCGTCCAGCGCCTCGTAGCGGTCGGCCAGCACCGGCGAGGCATAGCCGGTGTAGTAGCGCAGCAGCGCACCGTGCGAGCGGTCGGTGTCGTAGCCCACGAACGGCATCGCGTGGTCGATGAAGTACTGCGCCAGCAGGCGCGCCACCATCGACTTGCCGACGCCGCCTTTTTCGCCACCGATCAGGTGGATCTTGGATTGCGTCAGGGTCTCGAGCATGGGGGGCTGGGTCATGGGCGTCTCTGTGGCCGGTGGGCAGGGCCGGTGGCCTGCGGTTGAAAAAACCGCAACAGCGTGCACAAGGCATGCCAAGGGCTGCGGCGCGCCATTGTGGCGCGCCGGCGGCAGCGGCCATCCGGCCGATGTGGGCTAGCATGGCCCGGTTGTCGAGAGGCCGCGCCCACCAGGCTGGCAATGGCCGCCCCCCAACCCCGTGATGCAGAACTGCCGCCCGTGCCCCAGGCCACCCTGCTCGTCGTCGACGACGAACCGCTGAACGTCTCGCTGCTGTCGCAGCTGTTGCGGCCCGAGTTCCGGGTGCTGGGCGCCTTGTCCGGCGCCAGCGCCCTGGCCTTGCTGGCCGCCGAGCAGCCCGATCTGGTGCTGCTGGACGTGATGATGCCGGCCATGGATGGCCTGACCGTGCTGCGCCGCATGCGCGAGCAGCCGGCGCTGGCCGGCATCCCGGTGATCTTCGTCACCGCCCTGGGCGCCGAGTTCGACGAAGAGCAAGGCCTGGCCCTGGGTGCGGCCGACTACATCGTCAAGCCGATCAAGCCCACCGTGCTGCTGGCGCGGGTGCGCGCCCATCTGGCGCTGCGCCGTGCCCAGCTGCAACTGGCCGACCAGAACCTGTGGCTGGAGCAGGAGCTGGCACGGCGCATCCGCGACGGCCTGCTGGCGCAGGACCTGATGCTGTGCGCCATGGCCGAGCTGGCCGAGACCCGCGACGACGACACCGGCAACCACATCCAGCGCACCCGACTCTATGTGGAACTGCTGGCGCGCCGGCTGCAGCAGGGCTCGCCCTATGCCGAGGCCTTGAACGAGGCCCAGCTGCAGCGCATCGTCAAGGCCGCGCCCATGCACGACCTGGGCAAGATCGGCATCCCCGACCACATCCTGCTCAAGCGCGGCAAGCTCACGCCGGAAGAGTTCAGCGTGATGAAGACGCATGCGCGCATCGGTGCCGACACCATCGCCAAGGCCATCGCCAAGGTGCGGGCGCAGCATGCGGCCAACGCGCAGCCGGCAGGCGCCGACGATGCCGCCGAGCCGCTGCGTGCGCTGGAAGTGGCGCGCACCATTGCCCTGAGCCACCATGAACACTGGGATGGTGCAGGCTACCCCGACGGCCTGGCCGGCGAGGACATCCCGCTGCCGGCACGGCTGATGGCGGTGGCCGATGTCTTCGATGCCCTGACCACGCACCGGCCCTACAAGCAGGCCTGGCCGGTGGCCGAGGCCCTGGCCTACATCGATGCGCGCGCCGGCCGGCAGTTCGACCCGGTGGTGGTGGCCGCGCTGCGCGCGCTGCAGGCCGATTTCGAGGCCGTGGCCGCGCGCATGCGCGACTGAACCGGCCGCCGCCATGCCCAGCGCCGCGGCGCCCGCCAACCCCCTGCACCGGCCGCTGCGCAGCCTGGTCCTGCAGCCGGTGGTGCAGCTGGCCGACAGTGCCCGCCTGCACGACGTGGCCCGGCTGATGGCCGCAAGCCCGGTGCCCTGCCTGCCCATCACCAACCACCAGGGCCGGGTGCTGGGCATGCTGGGCGAGGCCCGGCTGCAGGCCGTGCTGCGGGGTGAACTGGACGCCGACGCGCCGGTGCTGTCGGCCGCCGAGCCCATGCTGGGCGTGGATGGCGGCCTGCGCTGCGACCAGGCCTGGCAGCTGTGCCTGGCACGTGGTGCATCGCACCTGGCGGTGCTGGACGCCGACCAGCGCCTGGTGGGCGTGGTCGGCGTGGCCGATTTCCGCCCGCTGGTGCGGCTGACAGTGCAGCCCGCCGCCGCAACAAGCGCGGCCGACGATGCCGGCCTGGTGGTGGTGGACGCCGCCGGCCTGCCGCTGGGCCTGCTCGACGGCCACGACCTGGCGCGCGCCATGGCGCCAGGCCCGGCAGACGACAGCCTGGCGCAGGACCGGGCGCGCCAGCGCGCCATCCTCGACGCCCTGCCCGACCTGGTGTGGCTGAAGGACCCCGAGGGGGTCTACCTGGCCTGCAACCCGCGCTTCGAGCAGTTCTTCGGCGCCGCCCAAGCCCAGATCCTGGGCAAGACCGACCGTGACTTCGTGCCCGCCGCGCTGGCCGATTTCTTCCGCGAGAACGACCTGGCTGCGCTGGCGCGCAACGCGCCCACCAGCAACGAGGAGCTGCTGCGCTTCGCCAGCGACGGCCATGAGGAGCTGACCCACACCATCAAGACGCCGGTGCGGGATGGGCAGGGCCGGCTGCTGGGCGTGCTGGGCATCGGCCGCGACATCACCGCGCTGCGCCGGGTCGAGGACGACTACCGCCACCTGTTCGAGCGCAACCCGGCGCCCGTGCTGGTCTTCGCCCGCGACACCCAGCGCCTGCTGGCGGTGAACGACGCCTTCTGCGCGCTCTATGGCTGGACGGCCGAGGAAGCGCTGCAGCTGGAGGTGGCCGACCTGCAGCTGCCCACCCAGCGCGAGGAAACACGCGCCGCAATCCCGTCACTGCGCGGCCTGACGAGCCTCGAGAAACAACACCAGCGCCGCGACGGCAGTGTGATGCAGGTGCTGATCCAGGCGCACGACATCGTGCGTGACGGCAGGGACTGCCGCATGGTGGTGATCACCGACATCACCCGCTGGCACCGCAACCAGCAGCGTGAGCAGAGCCGGCTGCGCCTGCTCGACAGCCTGATCCGCGGCGATGCGCTGGCGCTGCAGCTGGAGCAGCTGGCGCTGGACCACGAGGCCGCGTTCCCGGGCAGCCTGTGCTCGGTGCTGCTGCTCGACGAGGCCAGCCTGCATCTGCAGCATGGCGCCGCGCCCAGCCTGCCGGCGTCCTACAACCAGGCCATCCACGGCCTGGCCATCGGCCCGAACGAGGGGGCCTGCGGCACGGCGGCCTTCAGCGGCCAGCGGGTGGTGTGCGAGGACATCGCCACCGACCCCCGCTGGGCCGGCTACCGTGACCTGGCCCGCAGCGCCGGCCTGGGCGCCTGCTGGTCCACGCCGGTGCTGGGCGCCGGTGGCCAGGTGCTGGGCACCTTCGCCGTCTACCGCCGCCAGCCGGCGCGGCCCGATGCCGAGGAACTGGACCACGCCAGCTTCGCCGCCGGGCTGGCAGCGCTGGCCGTGGGCCAGCAGCACAGCGCCCGGCGCCTGCGCGACAGCGAGCGCCGCCTGGCCGACACCCTGCAGGCCCTGCCCGACCCAGTCTGGCTCACCGACCGCCAGGGCGCCCTGCTGCTGGCCAATGCCGCCTACCGCCGCCTGGCCGAGGCCGAGCCCGGCACGGCAGCCGGCGATGCCACGCCCGCCCGCAACCGCGCCACCCTGTCCAGCCACGACGCCGCGGTGCTGCGCAGCGCCGTGCCGGCCACCGCCGAGCAATGGCTGGCCCTGCCGCCCGACGGACGCCAGGTGCTGTACGAGGTGGTGGTCACGCCGATGCACGATGCCCAGGGCCAGATCGCGGGCGTGCTGGGCGCGGCACGCGACATCACCCTGATCAAGCAGCGCGCCGCCGCCCTGGCCGACCAGCTGCGCCTGGTCGACACCATGTTCAGCCAGACCACCGACGCCATCGTGCTGGTCGACCCGGACACCCAGGCCTTTGTCACCTTCAACGACGCGGCCTGCAACGGCCTGGGCTACAGCCGGGCCGAGTTCGCCACGCTGCGCACCGGCGACCTGCAGGCGGCGCTGCCGGCCGACGAGGTGCGTGCCCGCATCGACCGCGCCATGGCCGGCGAGAAGCTGGTCTTCGACAGCCGCCACCACCACCGCGACGGCAGCCTGCAGGAGGTGGCCATCACCCTGCGCCGGCTGGATTTCGGCGGCCGCCCGCTGCTGTCGGTGGTGTGGCAGGACGTGACCGAGAGCCGCCGCCACGCCGACAGCATCCGCCGCCTGAACCAGGCCTATGCGGTGCTCAGCGGCGTCAACGAGGCCATCGTGCGCCTGCGCGACGGTGCCGCGCTGCTGGCCGAGCTGTGCCGCATCGCGGTGCAGGTGGGCGGCTTCCGCAAGGCCTGGATCGGCCGCCGCGACGGCGACACCAGCCCCCTGCAGACCGAGGCCCAGCACGACAGCACGCCGCAGGACGTGCTGGCCTGGTCGGGCAGCGCCGACGCCGCGCTGCGCCAGGACAGCCCGCTGGTGCTGGACCAGCGCGCCGACGCCGCGCCCGGCGTGGCGGCCTTTCCCATCCACCCGGCCGGCCTGCCGCGCCGGGTGCTGGTGCTGCAGGCCACGGGCCCGGGCCACTTCGACCCCGACCAGCTGGCCCTGTACCGGCGCCTGGTGCGCGACGTGGGCCATGCCATCGAGTCCATCGCCGCCGAGGCCGCACGCCGCCACGAGCAGCGCCTGCGCGAGCAGCTGATGGAATCGGTGGCCGGGCTGTTCTTCGTGCTCGGCACGGACGGCCGGCTGCTGCTGTGGAACCAGCGCTTCGAGGCCGTGACCGGCTACAACAGCGAGGCGGTGCGTGCCAGCCACGCCGGCGACTACTTCGCAGCGGCCGACCGGCCGGTGGTGATGGCCCAGCTGTCGCAGGTGCTGACCGGCCAGGAGGTGCAGGCCGAAGCGCCGCTGCTGCTGCGCGACGGCCGTCAGCTGCCCTTTCTGCTGGTGGCGCGCCGGGTCGACCTGGACAGCGGCCCGGTGGTGGTGGGCACCGGCATCGACATCGCCGACCGGGTGCGGGCCGACAAGGAGCTGCAATTGCACCGCCGGCACCTGGAGCAGCTGGTGGCCCAGCGCACCAGCGAGCTGGAGCAGGCCAACCGCCGCCTGGGCCAGGAAGACCTGCGCCTGCGCGCCATGCTCAGCCTGAGCCAGCGGGCCGCCGGCCTGGACGAGGCCGCGCTGTGGCGGCACGGCATCGACGCCCTGGTGGGCCTGGTGGACAGCCCCTGCGGCAGCCTGCACGCGGTGGATGCGGCCAGCGGCCAGGCCGGCCCGCCGGTCTGGTCCAGCGGCACGCCGGCCGCGCTGCAGCAGGCGCCGCCCGACAGCCCCCTGGCCCTGGCCCAGGCCGGGCTGTGTGCCCGCGCACTGCAGGCCCAGGCCGCCGTGGCCCAGCAGCTGGCGGTGGCCGGCGTGCCGCACCAGGTGCTGGCGGTGCCGGTGCTGGACCAGGGCCGCAGCGTGCTGCTGGTGTGTGTGGCCCAACCGCTGGCCCAACCGCTGGCCCAACCGTTGGCCCAACCGTTGGCCCAGCCCACGGCCCCGCCGGCCGGGCCGGCAGGCGCGCCGGCGCTGGACACATCGGGGGGTGCCGCCCACGACCTGGCGCTGGCCGGGGCCGATCTGTGGGACATCGTGCAGCGCCGGCGCACCGAGATCGCGCTGGCCCAGGCCAAGACCGCGGCCGACGCTGCCAGCCAGGCCAAGAGCGCCTTCCTGGCCAACATGAGCCACGAGATCCGCACGCCGCTGAACGCCGTGCTGGGCTTTGCCCATCTGCTGCAGCGCGAGCCGCTCAGCCCGCGCCAGCTCGACCACCTGGGCAAGATCGCCGATGCCAGCCAGCACCTGCTGCAGGTGATCAACGACATCCTCGACTTCTCCAAGATCGAGGCCAGCAAGGTGGAGCTGGACCCCACCGATTTCGCCCTGCAGCCCTGCCTGCAGCGCTTGCTGGCGATGGTGGCCGACAAGGCCCGCGCCAACCAGGTGCTGCTGCAGCTGGACCTGGACCCGGCCAGCCCGCCCCTGGTGCACGGCGACCGCCTGCGGCTGGAGCAGATCCTGCTGAACCTGCTGAGCAATGCCGTCAAGTTCACGCCCGGCGGGCATGTGGGCCTGCGGGTGGCGCCGCTGGGGGCGGGCTGGCTGCGCTTCGATGTGGCCGACACCGGCATCGGCATCGACGACGCCCAGCTGCCGTTGCTGTTCCGGCCCTTCGAGCAGGCCGATGCCTCCACCACCCGCCGCTTCGGTGGCACCGGCCTGGGCCTGGCCATCTGCCACCGCCTGGCCCAGCTGATGGGCGGGCGCATCGGTGTCACCAGCCGCCTCGGCCAGGGCAGCCGCTTCCGGCTGGAGCTGCCGCTGGCCGCGGTGGGCCGGCCTGCCGCGGCTGCCATGGCCGCCACAGCGCCGCCCACCGCCGCCGCGCCGCCGCTGCTGGCCGACCGGCCGCTGCAAGGCCTGCGTGTGCTGCTGGCCGAAGACAACCCGATCAACCAGGAGGTGGCGCTGGAGCTGCTCAGCGCCCAGGGTGCGCGGGTAGACGTGGCCGACGACGGCCAGGTGGCCCTGCAGCAGGCCAGCCAGGCCAGCTACGACCTGGTGCTGATGGACGTGCAGATGCCGCGGCTGGACGGCCTGCGCGCGGCCACCGCCATCCGCCTGCTGCCGGGCTGGGGCCATGTGCCCATCATCGCCATGACGGCCAGCGCCTTCCCCGAGGACCGGGCCGACTGCCTGGCGGCGGGCATGAACGACGTGCTGGTCAAGCCGGTACAGCCCGATGCGCTGACTGCGTGCCTGCTGCAATGGTCACGGCCGGCGGCGGGTGCTGGTGTGGGCGCCGCAGCGGCCATGCAAGCCGATGCCTCCGGTGGTGCCGATGCCGCCGTGCTGCCGGCTGCCGGCCTGCCCAGTGCCGCGCTGCGCGAGCGCCTGCTGGCCCTGCGCCGCCTGCTGCAATCGCACGACACCGAGGCCGCCGACCATCTGGCCCGCCATGCCGGGCTGTTCGGCGCCGCGCTGGGGGCCCAGCATGCAGCGCTGGCCGCCGATGTGCAGGGTTATGCGTTTGAATCGGCGCTGGCGCGGGTGGATGCGCTGCTGGCCGGCCGGGCTTCGTAGAGCGCGGCGCCCGGCGCCAGCCTCTGAAGAAACAGCGCCTGTCGCAGAGGGTCTGGCTGCGGGACCGGGGCACCGCCTTCCACCAACGTGGCGGCCAGGCCGAGGCCGTGGGATCGTGCAGGGCCTGGCGCGCGAACACGCGTCCCAGATCACCGCCTGCAAGAACGCACCGCCGCGCCTCGCACACCAGACCCTGCCCGACCCCACGACCTCGACCTCGCACTGGCAGGGGTGGACTGCGGAGGACGGAACCCTCTTGCCGCGCCAGCGCGGTGGCTGGCGTCTGCCGGCAGTGCGCCGCCGGTCGATGGCAAGGTCGAGGTTGTGGGGCCGGGCAGGGCTTGGCACGCGAGGCGCGGCGGCCACCTCGCGCACAGCGGACCGCACCGCCGTGTGTTCGCGTGCCAAGTCCTGAACGGCTCCACAGCCTCGGCCTTGCGGCTGCGGTCGCGGCATGCAGGCATCCGGCGCAGCCGGAGGATCGGCCACAGACGCATGCTGCTTCTTCGCCACCGCCGGGCGCCGGGCGCCGGGCGCCGGGAATGCTCAGAAGCCTTCCACCAGGCCAGCCTGCCACAGCGCCTGCACCCGCTCGAACACGGTGCTGCCGGCGGTGAAGGCCGCGGGGTCGCGTGCCAGTCGGATCCACACCCGGGTGTCGTGCGGGCCGGTGTCCACCGGCTGATCCGCCCGTTCACGCGCATGCCAGGCATGCACCTCGGCGTAGTGCGCCGGGTGCTGCTGCAGCGTCCAGGCCAGGCCCACCAGGTCGGCAAAGCCTTCTTCGCGCCGGGTGCGCCACATGTCCTTGAGCAGCAGCTCCTGCGCGGCCGTCACCTGGCTGAAGCCCGACAGCTCGGTCAGGCCGCTGGGCAAGGTGCCCCAGGCCTGCTGCAAATGGCGCCAGCAGTGGCCCAGTTCATGCGCGGTGATGGCCTCCACCACCGGGCCCACCAGGCCGGGCGGCATGCGGTCCAGCGTGGCCTGGGCCTCGGGGTTGCCACGCATCGACAGCACCAGCACGCAGCGCCCCTCGATGAAGGCCATGCCCATCGGTGTCTGGCCAGGCGTGTCCTGCGGCTGCACCACCACATGCAGGGGCAGCTTCTGGGCCCGCGCAAAGGCCAGCACCGGCGCAGCAGCCCGCAGCCAGGTGAGCTCGGTGGCACTCAGCTCGGACGATGCGCCCGCCGGCGGCAGCCAGCAGGCCAGGGCAGCGGCCAGGGCGGCGCGCCAGCGTTTGCACATGGGGCAATCTCCTCGATCACCCAGTGTCGGCCGGCACCGGCCCCGGCCATCGGCGGAGCAGCGGGCCGCCGGCCCGCCAGTTCAGCGCTTGGCCAGGCGCCCGCGCAGGGCCCGCGCCAGCGGCCACAGCCAGATCAGCAGCACCAGCGCACCCAGGGCGCCGGCGATGGGCCGCTCGAAGAACGGCCAGAGCTGGCCGTCGGCCTTGACCAGGCTGCTGAAGAAGTGCTCCTCCAGCATGGTGCCCAGCACCACGGCCAGGATGGTGGGTGCCACCGGAAAGCCCCAGCGCTCCATGAAGAAGCCCAGCACACCCGCCACCAACATCACCACCACGCCGAACAAGGTGTTGTTGATGGCGAAGCTGCCGACGATGCAGAACAGCAGGATCAGCGGCATCAGCAGCGCCGCCGGGATGGCCAGGATGCGGCGCGCCGCCTTGATGGCCGCCCAGCCCAGCGGCAGCATCAGCAGCTGGGCCAGGATGAAGACGATGAACACCGCGTAGATGTTCTGCGGGTTGTCGACGAACAGCATCGGCCCCGGGTTCATGTTCTTCATGTAGAGCACGCCGATGGCGATGGCGGTGATCGAATCGCCCGGGATGCCGAACACCAGGGCCGGGATCCAGGCCCCGCCCAGGGCCGCGTTGTTGGCCGCGCCCGATTCCACGATGCCCTCCACATGGCCGGTGCCGAACTTCTGCGGCTCCTTCGAGAAGCGCTTGCTCACCGCATAGCTCATCCAGGCGGCGATGTCGGCACCGGCGCCGGGCAGCGCGCCCACCACCGTGCCCAGGCTGGAACCGCGCAGCAGCTGCAGCGGGTACTTCTTCAGCAGGGCCCACATGCCGCTGAACACATTGCCGAAGGCGCGGTGGGTGGCCATCACCGGCTTGTCTTTCGCCAGGGCGAAGCGCAGCACCTCGCTGACGGCGAACATGCCGATCATCAGCGGGATCAGCGAGATGCCGCCCATCAGCTCGCTGTTGCCGAAGGTGTAGCGCGGTGCGCCGGCCGGGTTCTCCAGGCCCACGCAGCTGATCAGCAGGCCGATCAGCATGGAGGTGAGGCCCTTGAGCACGTCGTTGCCGGCGATGAAGATGGCGCTGGTGAAGCCCAGCATCACCAGCCAGAAGTACTCGAACGAGCTGAACTTCAGCGCCACCTCGGCCAGGGCCGGTGCCGCCACGATCAGCACCAGCACGCCGAAGATGCCCCCCAGCACACTGAACACCAGGCCGGCGCCCAGCGCCAGCTCGGCCTGGCCCTTGCGGGTGAGGTTGAAGGCCTCGTCGGTGTAGGCGGCGCTGGCCGGCGTGCCCGGCATGCGCAGCAGGGCGCTGGGGATGTCGCCCGAGAAGATGGCCATGGCAGTGGCGGTGACGATGGCCGCCACCGCCGGCACCGGCGCCATGAAGAAGGTGACCGGCACCAGCAGGGCCGTGGCCATGGTGGCGGTGAGCCCGGGAATGGCGCCCACGAACAGGCCATACATGGCCGACAGCAGGATCACCAGCAGCACATACGGCTGGAACACCAGCCCAAAGGCGGTGGCGATGGCATCCATGGCGGGGCCTTGGTCAGTAGAGGGGCTTCAACACGCCCCAGGGCAGCGGCACGCGCAGCAGCTTGTAGAAGGCCAGGTGCACCAGCAGCGTGCCGCCCAGGGCCCAGCCAAGCGCCGGCAGCCAGGCCGAGCGCAGCACGCGGAACACCGCCAGCAGGCACAACGGCGCCACCAGCAGAAAGCCCAGCCTGTCGGCCAGCCCGATGTAGGCGAGCACCACGGCCACGATGGCCAGGGCACTGATGATGTCGCGCCAGGACGAGACCTCGGCCGCCACGGTCTCCGCATAGGCCGTGCCGCGCCAGCTGCGCAGCACCAGCCCCAGGCCGCAGACCAGCAGGCCCGCGCCCACCAGCATGGGCAGGAAACCGGCGCCCAGCTTCTGCCCAGGCACGGCCGGGAAGGACTGGGCCGACCACAGCACGGCCGCGGCCAGCAGCGCCAGGGCCAGGCCCAGGCGCAGATCGATGGTGCGCATCGCCAGCGGGGCTCGCCGGCTTACTTGGCGATGCCCACGGCAGTCATCACCGCCTTCATGTCGGCGTCGCCCTTGGCCATGAAGCCGGCGAAGTCGGCCGAGCCGGCCCACAGCAGGCCGAAGCCACGCTGGGCCATGAAGTCCTTGTAGTCCTTGCTGTCGTAGGCCTTCTTCACGCTGGCCTCCAGGCGGGCGGCCACGGGCGCGGGCAGGCCCTTGGGCGCGGCGATGCCACGCCAGGCGCCGGTGGCCCAGTCGCTGCCGGTGGCCTCCTTCAGCGTGGGCACGTTGGGGAACAGCGCAGCCCGGCTGCTGCCCATCACCGCGAGTGAGCGCACCTTGCCGGCGTCGATCAGGCTGCGTGCCTCGGGCAGCGAGCAGGGCACGAACTCCACACCACCGGCGGCCAGATCCTGCAGGCCGGAGGCCGCGCCGTTGCTGGGCACCCAGGGCACGCTGGCGGGGTCGATCTTGGCGTCACGCAGCAGGCCGGCGATGGCCAGGTGCCAGATGCCACCCTGGCCCGTGCCCGAGGCCTTGAACTTGCCCGGGCTGGCCTTGATGGCGGCGATTGCATCGCCCACGGTCTTGTAGGGCGAGTCGGCCCGCACCTGCAGGCCGGCCGGGTCAAGGTTGACCAGGGCGATGGGCGTGTAGCTGGCACCGCTCAGCTCGGTGAGCTTCTGGTGGTGCATCATGGTGATCTCCACCGTGATCATGCCGATGGTGTAGCCATCGGGCGCCGCGCCGGCAATCGCCGCATGGCCCACCACGCCCGACCCGCCGGTGCGGTTGACCACGTTCACCGGCTGGCCCAGGTCCTTCTCCATCAGGCTGGCGATCATGCGGGCCACCGCATCGGTGCCACCACCCGCCCCCCAGGGCACGACCAGCGTGATCGGCCGGTCGGGCCAGGCCTGCGCCAGCGCGCCGGTGGCGGCGGTGGCCAGGGCCGCAGCCACCAGGGCACGGCGTGTCAGACGGGCCAGCACGGCGCGGGCAGGACGGTGGGGCTGGTGCATGGGGCTGTCTCCAAAGGTCATATGAAATGATTCATCTGACTTTGACAGCCACCCCCAGCCCCGGCAACCGGGACAAACCCAAACGCGCCACAGGCGCGTCGGGGCATCACTTCTTCAGGGCGTCGCGGATCTCGCGCAGCAGCAGCACGTCCTCGGGCGTGGGGGCCGGCGGTGCGGGCGGTGCCGGCGGTTCGGCGCGCTTGAGGCGGTTCATCTGCTTGACCATCATGAAGATCACGAAGGCCAGGATGATGAAGTTGATGGCGATGGTCAGGAAGCTGCCGTAGGCGAACACGTTGGCCACCTTCTGCGCCTCGGCCAGGCTGGCGCCGGCCGGCACGCTGCCCGACAGCACCAGGTACTTGTTGGAGAAGTCGATCTGGCCGCCACTGACCAAGTTGACCAGCGGCATGATCAGATCCTTCACCATCGAATCGACGATCTTGCCGAAGGCGCCGCCGATGATCACGCCGACGGCGAGGTCCATCACATTGCCCTTGAGGGCGAATTCCTTGAATTCCGAAGCCATGCTCATGGTGTTGCTCCTGGGATGAATAGCTGGGTGGCCGGTCAGTCGAACTTGACCGAGATGCCGGTGGTCAGCAGGGTGTCGGTGGACTTGCGGCCCGGGCCGGGCTCGCTGTTGTGCGCGGCGCTCAGGCCAACGTTCAGGTTCATGGTCTTGCTCATGGCCACGGCCAGGCCGGCGTCCCAGTTGGCGCGGAACTCACCGCTGTTCTTCAGGTTGGGCACCAGGGTCAGGCGCTGCTTGAAGCTGGTGGTGTCGCTGAGCTTGTGGGTGGATTCTTCGCCCAGCAGCAGCGACATGTGGCTGTAGCTGTCACGGGTGCTGCCGTCGATCAGCATGGCGGTCTTGTAGGTGTCGCTGACATGGGCCAGGCCGCCGAACAGGTCGAAGGTGGTGTTGGGCGCCTTGATCACATGCCAGCCCAGGCCGGCGCTGAGTTGCGAGCGCAGGTTCAGGTTGGCGAACTTGTTGCGCTCCAGGTCCAGGCCACCGAAGGCGAACAGGCTGGCGCTGAGGTTGTGGTCGTAGCGTGCGCCCAGGCGCAGCTGGTCGGCGGTGGTCACACCGCCGCTGCGGGCGTATTGCAGGTTGCCGTACAGCGACAGCTTGTTCTGCTCGGTGGCGCGCACGGCATCGCCGGTGAGCGACAGGTTGGTGGCCTTGGTATTGCCCGAGGCGAGGCTGGCGCCCAGGCCCAGGGCGGCACGGAACTGGCCGTCGGTCTTGACGGTGGCCTGGGCTTGGGCGGTGGTGGCCGCGGCCAGGCACAGGGCCATGGCGGTGGCGTTGCGAAGGACTTGCATGGTTCTCTCTCTCCAGAGCATTGGTGTTGTGGGGTCGCGGATTGGCCCGCACCGTCTGCGCGGAGAAGTGGAGATTTCCCTACACGGCGGCGAGCGTATCGTAGACAGCACCCACTGCTTTTCCGGCCTGGCGTGCACCGGACACCACAGGCAAACGTGCAATTTTGCCGATTTGCCAGCGCCACGCGGCTTCAGATCCACGCCGACATGCCGAGGGGGCGCTGGCTGCGGCCTACGACATGTGTCGTATGGCCCGAAACCTGGCCGGCCCGGAGACTGCATCCGTCCAATCAACGGGGCGCAACGCCCACCAGGAGCCAAGCCAACATGTCCACTTCCCGCCGCACCTTCACCGCCGCACTGTCGGCCGTCGCCCTGGGCGCCAGCCTCTACGCCGTGCCCGCCTTCGCCCAGAGCACCATCAAGGTGGGCGTGCTGCACTCGCTCTCCGGCACCATGGCGATCTCGGAGACGGTGCTCAAGGACACCGTGCTGATGGCCATCGACGAGATCAACGCCAAGGGCGGCGTGCTGGGCAAGAAGCTGGAGCCGGTGGTGGTCGACCCCGCCTCCAACTGGCCGCTGTTCGCCGAGAAGGCACGCCAGCTGATCAGCAACGACAAGGTGGCCGTCACCTTCGGCTGCTGGACCTCGGTCAGCCGCAAGAGCGTGCTGCCGGTGTACGAGGAGCTGAACAGCCTGCTGTTCTACCCCGTGCAGTACGAGGGTGAAGAGCTGAGCAAGAACGTGTTCTACACCGGTGCCGCGCCCAACCAGCAGGCCATCCCCGCGGTGGAATACCTGATGAGCAAGGACGGCGGTGGCGCCAAGCGCTTCGTGCTGCTGGGCACCGACTATGTGTACCCGCGCACCACCAACAAGATCCTGCGCGCCTTCCTCAAGAGCAAGGGTGTGGCCGACGCCGACATCATGGAGGACTACACCCCGTTCGGCCACTCCGACTACCAGGGCATCATCGCCAAGATCAAGAAGTTCGCCAGCGAAGGCAAGAAGACCGCCGTGGTCTCCACCATCAACGGCGACAGCAACGTGCCCTTCTACAAGGAACTGGGCAACCAGGGCCTGAAGGCGACCGACGTGCCGGTGGTGGCCTTCAGCGTGGGCGAGGAAGAGCTGCGCGGCGTGGACACCAAGCCGCTGGTGGGCCACCTGGCCGCCTGGAACTACTTCATGAGCATCAAGAGCCCGGCCAACACCGAGTTCGTGAAGAAGTGGAGCGATTACGCCAAGGCCAAGGGCATCGCCGGCCACAAGGACAAGCCCATCACCAACGACCCGATGGAGGCCACCTACATCGGCATCATGATGTGGGCGCAGGCGGTGGAGAAGGCCAAGAGCACCGACACCGACAAGGTGATCGCCGCCATGGCCGGCCAGACCTTCAAGGCGCCGGGTGGCTTCACCAGCACCATGGACAAGGAAAACCACCACCTGCACAAGCCGGTGTTCATCGGCGAGATCAAGGCCGACGGCCAGTTCAACGTGGTGTGGAAGACCAAGGGCCCGGTGGTGGCCGACCCCTGGAGCGACTACATCCCCGAGAACAAGGGCAAGAAGAACGTCGTGGTGAAAAAGTAACCCCCCGAAGCGGCTTGCGCCGCTCCCCCCAAGGGGGGCCACCCCAGCGGCCCGGCGAAGCCGGTTCCGCGGCGTGTGCTTGGTTCGGCGGCTGCGGCGTTGCCGCAGCCAGCCTCAGCTTCTGAACGGACTTGCCTGTGCTGCGCCCTTTGATTATCTTGCTAGCTCTCTGGAGCAGCGCAACAGCCTGGGCATTGACGCCCGAGCAGGCGGGCCGCATTGCCGCTGGTGACAGCGACGAGCGTGTGGCGGCGCTCAACGAGGTGGTGGGTGCGGCCGACGTGGCCGTGGCGCCGTTTCTGCAGGCGCTGCTGGATGGCGAGGTGGTCACGGCCGCCGGCAAGGCCTACATCGTCAAGGACGGCAAGGCGGTGGAGGCCGCCAGCGGCCAGGCCGCCGAGGCGCCGGCCGATGCCGAGGACGCCGTCAACAACAACCGCATGCGGCGTGAGATCGAGGCCGCCATCGCGGTGCTCAAGCTGGTGTCGCCCGATGTGGCCGTGCGCCGCGCCGCCATCGCCGAGCTGAAGGACGATGTGGACGAAGGCAAGCTGGGCCTGATCGACAAGGCCGCCGCTGCCGAGACCGACCCCGAATTGAAGGCGCGCCTGGAACTGCTGCGCGCCGCCGTGCTGATCTCGTCGGCCGACCCGGCGAAGCGCGCCGCTGCAGCGGCCGCGCTGTCGGGCAGCAGCTCGCCCAACACCCGTTCGCTGCTGCTGGAGAAGCTGGGCACCGAACAAGACCCCAAGGTCAAGGCCGCCATCCAGGCCGCCATCGACAGCGTTCAAGGCCAGCTGGCCTGGGGTGAGCGCCTGGGCGTGCTGTTCACCGGCGCCAGCCTGGGTTCCATCCTGCTGCTGGTGGCGCTGGGCCTGGCCATCACCTATGGCCTGATGGGCGTGATCAACATGGCCCATGGCGAGCTGATGATGATCGGCGCCTATGCCACCTATGTGGTGCAGAACCTGTTCAAGCAGTACCTGCCCGGCCTGTTCGACTGGTACATCCTGCTGGCCATCCCTGCCGCCTTCCTGGCCAGCGCCCTGGTGGGCGCGGTGCTGGAGCGCACGGTGATCCGCTGGCTCTACGGCCGGCCGCTGGAAACCCTGCTGGCCACCTGGGGCATCAGCCTGGTGCTGATGCAATCGGTGCGCAGCCTGTTCGGCGCGCAGAACGTGGGGGTGGAGAACCCGGCCTGGATGAGCGGTGGTGTGCAGGTGCTGCCCAACCTGGTGCTGCCCTACAACCGCCTGGCCATCCTGGTGTTTGCGGTGCTGGTGCTGGTGGGGGTGTCGCTGCTGATCAGCAAGACCCGGCT
This sequence comes from Pseudomonadota bacterium, assembly GCA_040386375.1. GTDB lineage: Bacteria > Pseudomonadota > Gammaproteobacteria > Burkholderiales > Burkholderiaceae_C > Pseudaquabacterium. Next base: position 47,014 of record JAZKFQ010000008.1, on the reverse strand, counting down.
GGGCCTGTTCGTGCGGGGCGTCACCCAGAACCGCCGCATGGCCAGCTGCGTGGGCATCAACACCGCGCGCATCGACATGCTGGCCTTCAGCCTGGGTGCGGGCATTGCCGGCCTGGCGGGCTGTGCGCTCAGCCAGGTGGGCAATGTCGGACCTGACCTGGGCCAGGGCTACATCGTCGACAGCTTCATGGTGGTGGTGCTGGGCGGTGTGGGCCAGCTGGCCGGCACGGTGTATGCGGCCCTGGGCCTGGGCATCCTGAACAAGCTGCTGGAGGGCTGGGCCGGTGCGGTGCTGGCCAAGATCATGGTGCTGGTGTTCATCGTCGTCTTCATCCAGAAGAGACCGCAGGGCTTGTTTGCCATCAAGGGCCGGAGTGCCGAAGCATGAGCGCCGTTCTCACATCACCGCTGGGCCTGCAGCAAAAGCGTGGCCTGCTGCTGGGCACCAAGGGCTGGGCCGGCGTGATCGGCGCGCTGGCCGTCATCTGTGTGTTGTTCCCGGTGCTGAACCTGATGGTGCCCAAGGACAGCCTGTTCCATGTCAGCGACTATGCGGTGCAGCTCACCGGCAAGATCCTGTGCTACGCCATCTGCGCGCTGGCCATGGACCTGATCTGGGGCTACACCGGCATCCTCAGCCTGGGCCACGGCCTGTTCTTCGCGCTGGGTGGCTATGGCATGGGCATGTATCTGATGCGCCAGATCGGGCTGGACGGCAACTACAAGAGCCCCCTGCCCGACTTCATGGTGTTCCTGAACTGGAAGGAACTGCCCTGGACCTGGGCCTGGAGCGAGAGCTTCATCGCCCAGATGCTGCTGGTGGTGCTGGTGCCTGGCCTGCTGGCACTGGTGTTCGGCTGGTTTGCCTTCCGCTCGCGCATCAAGGGGGTGTACTTCAGCATCATCACCCAAGCCATGACCTTCGCGGCCATGCTGCTGTTCTTCCGCAACGAGACCGGCTTCGGCGGCAACAACGGCTTCACCGATTTCAAGCGCATCCTCGATCTGCCCATCGCCACGCCCAGCACCCGCATCACGCTGTTCATCATCACCGGCTGCACCCTGGTCGGCTTTTACCTGCTGGCACGCGCCATCGTCAACAGCAAGTATGGCCGGGTGCTGCAGGCCATCCGCGACGCCGAGACGCGGGTGATGTTCACCGGCTACAACCCGCTGGCCTACAAGCTGAGCATCTGGGTGCTGAGCGCGGTGATGTGCGCCGTGGCCGGCGCGCTGTACGTGCCCCAGGTGGGCATCATCAACCCCAGCGAGATGAGCCCGGCGGCCAGCATCGAGATCGCCATCTGGGCCGCGGTGGGCGGGCGCGCCACGCTGATCGGCCCCATCGTCGGTGCCTTCTTCGTCAATGGCGCCAAGAGCTGGTTTACCGTCGCCTTCCCCGAGTTCTGGCTGTACTTCCTGGGGGCGCTGTTCATCGCCGTCACCCTGTTCCTGCCGAATGGCATCGTGGGCCTGTTCCGCAAGGCCAAGGAGAAGCAGGCATGACGCCCGACCTGATGGAGCAAGGCGCAGAACGCCGCGCCGCCTACGAGGCGAAGCAGCAGAGCCAGCGCAGCACCGAGAGCGGTGGCCGCGACGCCAGCTACGGCCGCATCGCCCGCATCGGCGTGCCTGATTTCACCCAGGGCGTGGCTCTGTACCTGGACGACATCACCGTCAGCTTCGACGGCTTCCGCGCGCTGAACAAGCTGAGCCTGACGGTCAATGTGGGCGAGCTGCGCTGCATCATCGGCCCCAACGGCGCGGGCAAGACCACGATGATGGACTGCATCACCGGCAAGACCCGGCCCGACAGCGGCACCGCATCCTTCGGCAGCACCATCGACCTGCTGCGCCTGAGTGAGCCGCAGATCGCCCAGGTGGGCATTGGCCGCAAGTTCCAGAAGCCCACGGTCTACGAAGAACTCAGCGTCTTCGAGAACCTCGAACTGGCGCTGGCGGCAGACCGCCGTGTGCGCGCCAGCCTGTTCTCGCGCCTGAACGGCGAGCAGCTCGACCGCATCGGCGAGATCCTGACCACCATCCATCTGAAGGACGATGCCCAGCGCACCGCCGGCCTGCTCAGCCATGGCCAGAAGCAGTGGCTGGAGATCGGGATGCTGCTGATGCAGGACCCCAAGCTGCTGCTGCTGGACGAACCGGTGGCCGGCATGACCGATGAGGAGACCGAGCGCACGGCCGAGCTGTTCCTCAGCCTGGAAGGCCAGCACAGCCTGGTGGTGGTGGAACACGACATGAAGTTCGTCGACCAGCTGACCGAAGGCCGCAAGAAGGTGACGGTGCTGCATGAAGGCAGTGTGCTGGCGGAAGGCTTGCTGTCGGAGGTTCAGAACAACGAGAAGGTGGTGGAGGTTTATCTTGGGCGGTGAGAGAGGAAGTGCTGCCTCCGTGCCCAGGCCTGCGCGAGGCAGCGGAGGACGGGAACCCGGATTCCTCCGTGTCCTCCGTCCTACACGCCGCAAGCGGCGCATAGGACTCCCCCTTGACCTCCGGAACCCGGGTTCCCGTCCTCCGCTGCCGGCCCACACCGCGGCAGGCGTGGATCTTGAAATGCCAGAGCGCTGCTGGGCCGAGGTCGCCGGGTGCCCGGTCCCCGTAAGTCAAGGAGGAGTCCTATGCGCCGCTCGCGGCGTGTAGGACGGGGGACATGGAGGGGACCGGGTACCCGGCGGCCTTGGCCTTGCTCGGTGCCCCGACCGACGCAACGACCCATCACCCCTGCAACGAGAACAACACCATGCTCAAAGTCGACGGCATCAACCAGTACTACGGTGGCAGCCACATCCTGCGCAACCTCGGTTTCGAGGCCAAACAGGGGGAGGTGACGGTGGTGCTGGGCCGCAATGGTGTGGGCAAGACCACGCTGATGAAGAGCCTGATGGGCGTGGTGCCGGTGAAGACCGGCAGCATCAACCTGGCAGGCAGCGACATCACCAAGGCCACGCCGTATGAGCGGGTGCGCCTGGGTGTGGGTTATGTGCCCCAGGGCCGCGAGATCTTCGGCCGCCTGACGGTGGAAGACAACCTCAAGATGGGCCTGGCGGTCAAACCCGGTGGCACGCAGCTGCCACCGCAATTGTTCGAGCTGTTCCCCATCCTCAAGCAGTTCCTGAACCGGCGTGGCGGTGACCTGTCGGGCGGCCAGCAGCAGCAGCTGGCCATCGCCCGTGCACTGGCCGCCGGCCCGCGCCTGCTGATCCTGGACGAGCCCACCGAAGGCATCCAGCCCAGCATCATCAAGGACATCGGCCGGGTGATCCGCCGGCTTGCCGACGAAGGCCTGAACGGCCAGCGCCTGGCCGTCATCCTGGTGGAACAGTATTACGACTTTGCCGCCGAACTGGCCGACCAGTATCTGGTGATGGAACGTGGCGAGATCATCGCCCGCGGCCGTGGCGCCGACATGGAAGCCGACGGCGTGCGTGACCGCGTTGCGATCTGACAACAGGCCGCTGCAGCGGCTTCGTAAACTGGGCCCGATGAGACCACCGCCCACCCAAGCCTGATGCAGCGCGACAGCGCCCTGGTGCAACAGCAGGTGGATGCGCTGAACCAGCGCGCCCACCACCTGCGCCATGAAGACGCCCGCCAGGCCCTGCTGCTGTGCCGCCAGGCGCAGGCGCTGGCCCTGCAGGCCGGCTACCAGCGCGGCCTGGCCTGGAGCCTGCTGCGCCTGGGTGTTTGCCAGCTGATCCTGGGCTTGGCCGACGACGACCCGCTGGCCACCGTGCAGCAGGGCCTGGGCCTGATGCGCAGCCTGGGCGACCGGCAGGGCGAGGCCGAGGCGCTCAACCTGCTGGGCAATCTGTTCAACGACCGCCAGGCCATGGACGATGCCCTGGCCTGCCACCAGCAATGCCTGGCACTGCGCCGCAGCCTGGGCGATGTGCCGGGCGAGGCCACCAGCCTGCACAACCTGGCCCTGGTGCACCGCGACCTGGGCCAGCTGCCCGAGGCGCTGGAACATGTCTACCGCAGCCTGCACCTGGCCGAGGCCCGGCAGGACGTGGTGCTCACCGCCTATGCCCTGAACACCCTGGGCAAGCTGCTGGTCGAACTGCAGGACCCGCCCCAGGCGCAGGCCATGTTCGAGCGCGCGCTGTGCCTGGTGGGGCAGACCGCCGACCGTGCGCTGGAAAGCACGCTGCGCATGAACCTGGGCCAGCTGCTGGCCGCCGCGGGTGATGTGGCTGCGGCACGGCTGCAGCTGGGCCATGCGCAGGATCTGGCCCAGGCCACCGGCAACAGCGGCGATCTGGCCCTGGCCCGGCTGGCGCTGGGCCGGCTGCACCAGGCCGATGGCCAGTTTGCGCTGGCTGCCCCCCTGCTGGCGCAGGCCCTGGCCGTGGCCCGCCAGCGTGGTGACCGCGCCCTGGTGGCCGAGCTGCTGCTGGCGCAGGCGGCAGCCCCGCTGGCCGCGGGCGCAGCGGCCCAGGCCCTGCCGCTGCTGCAGCAGGCCCTGGCCGAGGCCGAGGCGGCGCGCGCACCATCGCTGGTGGCGCCGGCGCACCAGCAGCTGTCGCAGGCACATGAGGCGGCCGGTGATCTGCACGCCGCGCTGCGGCACGCGCGTGCCTTCCAGGCCACCAGCGAGAGCCTGCGCAGCGCCGCGGCGCAGCAGCGCATCCGCGCCCTGGTCAGCCAGCAGGCGGTGCAGGCTGAACGCCAGCGCAGCGCCGCCCTGGCCGACGCCCTGGCCCAGGCGCAACAGGCCGAGCGCGAGCGCGCCCGCCTGCTGGACGAACTGCAGGCCCAGTCCCGGCTGCTGCAGCAGCTGGCACGCGAAGACGGCCTCACCGGCGTGGCCAACCGCCGCGCGCTGGATCTGCAACTGCCACATGAACTGGAGCGTGCCCGCCGCTTCGGCCATCCGCTGGCGGTGGCCATGGTCGACATCGACCACTTCAAGGCCGTCAACGACCTGCACTCGCACGCCGTGGGCGACGCTGCGCTGTGCGCGGTGGCGCGGCTGCTGCGCGAAGGCTGCCGCGCCAGCGACCTGGTCGGCCGCTACGGCGGCGAGGAATTCCTGCTGTTGCTGGTGCAGACCGCCGCCACGCCGGCCCTGGGCCTGTGCGACAAGCTGCGCCAGCGTGTGGCCGGGCATGACTGGGCCGGGCTGCAGCCCGGCCTGGCAGCCGTCACCGTCAGCATCGGCATGGCCGCCCTGCAACCCGGCGACGATGTGCTGTCGCTGCTGGCACGCGCCGACCGTGCGCTCTACCGCGCCAAGCAGGCCGGCCGCAACCAGGTGTGTGGCTGAGGTGCGGCCAACCGTTCGGCCCGCCAGCCCCGCTCAGAAACTGTGCACCAGGCTGACCCGCAGGCTGCGCGGCTCGGCCGGGTGCAGATGCCGGTCGGCCACCGCCGCCGCCTCGCCCGGCAGCCGGCTCTCGTAGAAGTATTCGATGTCGTTGACCCGGCGGTCGAACAGGTTGAACACGTCCAGCGTCAGGCTGGTCTGGCGGTTGAACTGGTGGGCGATGCGCAGGTTGGTGGTCAGCGCGCTGTGCGAGCGCACGCTGTTGTCTTCCACCAGCGGGCCGCTGCCCAGATAACGCCACTGCAGCGTGGCCGACCAGGGGCCCAGGTCGCGGGTGCTCAGGCCGATGGACGCCACCTTGTCGACGCTGTTGGGGATGCGGTCGCCCACCGGGTCGGCATCGCTGAAGCGGGCATGGGTCCAGGCCAGGTCGGCGTCCACCAGCAGCCAGGGCAGCGGCGCCCAGCGGTTGTTCCACTCCACGCCCCGGCGCCGGCTGGGCCGGCTGGCCTCGGTGGCGCCTGCATCGCCCACGTAGACCAGCTCGGAGTCGAAATCCAGCGTCCACAGCGCCAGCGAGGTGGTCAGCCCGGGCAGCCATTCGCTGCGCAGGCCCAGCTCGGCCCCGCGTGAGGCCACCAGGCCGGGCACCCGGTCGACCGGGTCGCCCGTCTTGGGATCGGTGCGTGCGTTGGTGCCGCGGCCATCGTTGCTGTGGAAGCCGCGACCGGCGTTGAGGAAGAACTCGGTCCTGGCCCAGGGCCCGGCGATCAGCGAGAACTTGGGCGAGAGCTGGCGGTCGCGGCTGCGGCCCGAGTTGGCTGCCAGCGTCAGGCTGTCGACCCGGAAGCGCACCTGGTCGGCCCGCAGGCCCAGCACGCCACGCAGCCAGGGCGCCAGCTCCAGCGTGGTCTGGCCATAGGCGCCGAGCAGGGTCTCGCGCACCCGGTCTTCCCGCGTGACACCGGTCACCTGGCGCGCCACGGTGTCGAACAGGCCCACACGCGCCCGGTCGTGGCGCAGCTGCAGGCCGATCTCGCTGCGGGCGTTCAGGCCGGCCAGGCTGTGGTCCAGCGTCTGGCTGGCCGACAGGCCGGCCACGCGGCGCGCATCCCGCTGGGCGAACTGGTCGCCGTCGGCCGGCCGCTCCAGGGCATAGCTGAAGTTGGAATACAGGTCCAGCCGGTAATCGATCAGGTACGCGGCCAGCTTGCTGGTGCCGGTGGCTGCCCGGCGCTGCCACTGGGCCGACAGGCTGCTGCGCCGGGTGTCGCCACCGCTGCTGGTGTCCAGGCTGTCGAAGCGGCCGAAGGGCCGGCCGTTGTGGCTGCCGGCGTCGATCAGGCGCTGCGGGATCTGGTCGGTGGCGATCCAGCGTGACTGGTAGTGCATCAGGCTGGCCTGCCAGCCCTGGTCCGCGGTGCCACCGCTGAGCGTGAACACGGCATTGGTCTTGTGCATGCCCTCGGGCTGGGTCCAGGGGCCGTCATGGCGCTGCAGTTCGATGGCACCCAGCAGGGCCATGCCCCCGCCCAGGGCGGTGGAGCCACCGGCCACACCCCGCCGGTGGCCGTTCTGGCCCAGCGTGACCGCGCCGAAGGGCGCGTCCAGGCGGGTGCGGTAGACGATGTCGGCCGAACCGGCGGAGGCGAAATCGCCGTTCTGCGCGAAATACGGGCCCTTGCGGTAGGCGATGCGGTCCACCAGCTCGGGCAGCAGGAAGTTCAGGTCGCTGTAGCCCTGGCCATGGCCGTGGCTGGGCATGTTCACCGGCAGGCCGTTGACGCTGGTGGCGAAATCGGTGCCGTGGTCCAGGTTGAAGCCACGCAGGAAGTACTGGTTGGCCTTGCCGTCGCCCGAGTGCTGGGTGACGATGACACCGGGCACGAACTCCAGCACCTCGCCGGGGCGCAGTGCGGGCCGGGTCTTCAGCAGTTCGGCGCGCACCACGCCCTGCGAGGCGGCGTCGGTGCTGCCCACGGCGTTGTCATAGTGGCGCGCGGTGATCTGCACCTGGGCCGGGGCAGTGCCTTCCTGGGCCAGGGCGGGCAGGCAGGGTCCCAGCAGGCCGGTGGCCAGCCAGGCGGTGACGCGCAGGCGGTGGGTTGCTGCGGCAGCGGGTTGAACGGCGGTGGCCGGCGTTGGCCGGCGCCTGGTGTAGCGGTGCATGCACATGGGGTGTCCTGCAGATTCGGGTGCACGCCATGCCGCAGCGTGGCCGCTGCTGGGCATGGGTGCGCACCGGCCAGGCGCGCTGCGCCTGGGCCGGGGGGATGGGATGCGGGCGGGCCGGGGTGGCCTCGGGCTCGGGCTCGGGCTCGGGCTCAGGCGCGCGGCGGGCGTTCAGGCAGGCGCCGGCCAGCGTCACACCAGGCCGCGGCCGGTGCATGCGGCCAAGCCAGTGCCCTGGGCGCATGGCCGGCCCAGCACAGCGGGGCCGCCAGGCCCAGCGGCTGCAGCAGGCTGCCCGCCAGGGTGTCGGCCAGGGCACCGGCGCCGCTGCCGCCAGGCTCCAGCGCCACCACCGTGCGGTCCTGGCCATGGTGGTGGTGGCGTTCGCTGCCAGCGTGGTGGTGGCCGGTGTCGGCATGGCCACCCGCATGTGCGGCCACCAGCGGGCTGCGCGCCTGCAGCTGCTGGCGCCAGGCCTGCAGGCGGTCCAGCCAGCCGGGCTGGGCCCCGCTGTCTGCCGGCTGCGCCTGGTGGTGCCAGTGCGCAGCGCCCAGCAGCTGGCGCAACACCGCGGCCTGGCCATGCAGCAGCAGGGCCAGCAACAGCAGGCACAGCAGAGCATGGCGCCGCGGGGTGCGGCCCGGCACGGGGCGGTCAGACGGCATCGGAGCCGGATTCTGGTGGCATGCCATGACAGACGCATGAAGTGCCCGTCTGGATGCCTGGCCAGCCTGCCTGCTGCACACCCTAGACTCGCCGCCATGCCTGACACGCCCCGCAACACCCCGCCTGCCGCCCCCCCTGCCCTGCGGGTGGCCATCGTCGGCGGCGGCCCGGCCGGTCTGATGGCCGCCGAGGTGCTGCTGCAGGCTGGTGCCCAGGTCGATCTCTACGACAGCATGCCCTCGGTGGGCCGCAAGTTCCTGCTGGCCGGCAAGGGTGGGCTCAACCTGACCCACAGCGAGCCCGTCGAGGCCTTCACGGCGCGCTACGGCAGCCGCGCCGCCCAGGTGGCGCCCTGGCTGGCGGGGCTGCCGCCACAGGCCCTGCGCGACTGGGCCGCGACCCTGGGCATCCGCACCTTCGTGGGCAGCTCGGGCCGGGTGTTTCCGGCCGAGATGAAGGCCGCCCCGCTGCTGCGCGCCTGGCTGCACCGGCTGCGCGCCGCCGGCCTGCGCCTGCACATGCGCCACCGCTGGCTGGGCTGGCAGCCGGGTGATGCCGCCACGCTGCTGCGCTTTGACACCCCCAGTGGGCCGCAGCAACAGCAGGCCGATGCGGTGCTGCTGGCCCTGGGCGGCGCCAGCTGGCCACGCCTGGGCAGCGACGGCGCCTGGCTGCCCCATCTGGCCGGCCGCGGGGTGGACGTGGCGCCGCTGCAGCCGGCCAACTGCGGCTTCGACGTGGGCTGGAGCCCCTACTTCGCCCAGCGCTTTGCCGGTGCCCCGGTGAAATCGGTGCGCCTGCACTTCGACGATGGCCAGGGCCCCGCCTTCGACCGCCCCGGCGAGTTCGTCACCACCACCACCGGCATCGAAGGCAGCCTGGTCTATGCCGCATCGGCCCGGCTGCGCGAGGCCATTGCCCGCCATGGCAGCGCCACGCTGCAGCTCGACCTGCTGCCCGGCCGCAGCGTGGACCAGCTGGCCACGGCCCTGGCCAAGGGCCGGGGCGCACGCAGCCTGCCCAACCACCTGAAGGAGCATGCCGGCCTGAACGGCGTGAAGGCCGCCCTGCTGCGCGAAACGCTCAGCGCCGAGCAGCTGGCCGGCCTGGTGGCCAGCGCACCGCAAGACCTGGCGCGGCGGCTCAAGGCCTGGCCGATCACCGTGCGGGCACCGCGACCGGTGGACGAGGCCATCAGCACCGCCGGCGGCGTGCGCTTCGAGGCCACCGATGGGCACGGCATGTTGCGCGCCTTGCCGGGCGTGTTCGTGGCCGGCGAGATGCTGGACTGGGAGGCCCCCACCGGCGGCTACCTGCTCAGTGCCTGCTTCGCCAGCGGCCAGGCCGCAGCGCAGGGCCTGCTGGCCTGGCACCCATCCCACCAACCCGTGACCGGAGACTGACCATGCTGCTGGTGCACCACCTCAACAATTCCCGCTCGCAGCGGGTGCTGTGGCTGCTGGAGGAGCTGGGCGTGCCCTACCAGGTCCGCCACCACCAGCGTGATGCCAAGACCATGCTGGCCCCGGCTGCGCTGCTGGCCGTGCACCCGCTGGGCAAGAGCCCGGTGATCGTGGACGGCAGCACCACCGTGGCCGAGACCGGCGCCATCGTCGAGTACCTGCTGGACACCTACGGCCAGGGCCGCCTGCGGCCCGCCGCGGGCACACCCGACTTCCTGCGCCACCGGTACTGGCTGCATTTCGCCGAGGGCTCGGCCATGCCGCCGCTGCTGATGAAGCTGGTGTTCGACGAGGTGCAGAAGGCGCCCATGCCCTTCTTCGTCAAGCCCATCGCCAAGGCCATCAGCCAGAAGGTGCTGGGCATGCTGGTGTGGCCGAACCTGAAGCGCCAGTTCGATTTCATCGAGGCCGAGCTGGGCCGCAGCACCTGGCTGGCCGGCGAGGCGCTCAGCGGCGCCGACATCATGATGAGCTTTCCGCTGGAGGCGGCCAAGGCACGCGCCGGGCTGGACGCCAGGCACCCCAGGATGCTGGCCTTCATCGAGCGGGTGCATGCGCGGCCCGCCTACCAGCGGGCGCTGGAACAGGGTGGGCCCTACGACTTTGCGTGAGGCCCTGGCGTGCAGCAGACGACTGCTGCTTCTCCACGACCGCCGGGCACCGCCCCAGCAGCCTGGAATGCACCGTCCAAGGTCTCAGCCCCGCGACGCGCTGAACCCCTGCACCCGCGCCAGCACCAGGGCCGCCGCCGCGGTGCGGGTCTCCACCCCCAGCTTGGGCAGGATGTGCTCCATGTGCTTGGTCACCGTGCGCGGGCTGGCGCCCAGGATGTCGCCCACGTCGCGGTTGGTCTTGCCCTTGGCCACCCAGTACAGCACCTCGGCCTCGCGCGCCGTCAGCCTGAACTGGGCCATCATCGATTCCAGCACCGCGGCGTCGTCGGCCTCGCTGCCCACGATCAGCCACTCGGCCTCGTCCGGGTCGGGCGGCTCCTCGCCCGGGCCGCGTTCGGCCAGTTCGCCGGTCATGGCATGCAGGGCCAGCGTCAGCCGCCGCCCGCCCCGGGCCACCACCAGGGGTTGGGGTGGCGCGCCACCGGCCACGGCCGCGGCCTGGCGGCGCAGCCAGTCGATCAGCGGCACCGGCGCGGCACTGCCCTCGCTGCCGAAGTAGTCCCGCAGCAGGCTGCGCGCCAGCGCCGTCTGCCACAGCAGGCGGCCATCGCCGGCCCGCACCACCAGGGTGGCATGGCCGAAGGCATCCAGCGCATTGCGGGCCTGGCGCTGCAGCCGCGCGGCCTGCAGGTGCACGGCCATGCGCGCCAGCACCTCGCGCGGCTGCAGCGGCTTGGTGACGTAGTCCACCCCGCCGGCGCCGAAGGCTGCCACCACATGCTCGGTCTCGGTCAGCGCCGTCATGAAGACGATGGGGATGGCAGCGGTGGCCGGCTCGGCCTTGAGCCGGCGCGCCACCTCGAAGCCGTCCATGCCCGGCATCAAGGCATCCAGCAGCACGATGGCCGGGCGCGCCTGCTGCGCCCGGGCGATGGCGCTGGGGCCGTCGGTGGCCACCAGCACGGTGTAGCCGGCCTCGTCCAGCGCGTCGTGCAGCAGGGCCAGGTTGTCGGGCAGGTCGTCGACGATCAGCACCACCTCGCCCGCGGCATGGGCCAGCGGCGGGGGTGGGTCGGGTGGTGGCAGCTCAGGCGGCATCGGATGGGGGGCTGGCCTCGGCCAGCGCGGATTGGATCAGATGCGCCATGGTGTCGAGCTGGAAGCCCCGCGCCAGGCCACGCAGGCGGTCGATGTAGGCCAGGCTGGCCGGGTGGGCGGCGGCCAGCGCGTCCAGCTTCTTCTGGATGCCACGCAGGTAGCCCAGGCGCACCAGCTCGTCCAGCGCACGCAGGGCCTCGGCCGGCGGTGGCACCAGGGCCGGCGCGCCGGGCGCATCGGCCGGCGCCGCGGGCTGGGCCGGCTCGTCCAGCCACTGGATCGCCAGCCGGCGCTGCAGCCAGCCCAGCAGCTCGGCCATGCGCACCGGCTTGACCAGGAAATCGGCCGGCGTGATGCCCAGGTCGTTCTCCAGGCCCTTGTCGAAGGCATTCGCCGAGACGATGGCCGCCGGCGCGCTGCTCAGCCCCTGGGCGCGCAGCCTTCGCAGCGTGGTCCAGCCGTCGATGCCGGGCATGGCCAGGTCGAGGAAGATGGCGTCGACCTGGTGGCCGGCCAGCAAGGCCAGCGCCGCTTCACCGGAATCGGCCTGCAGCAGGCCGAAGCCCAGCGGCGCCAGCCGGTCGGCAAGCAGGCGGCGGTCGGCCTCCTCGTTGTCGACCACCAGCAGCTGCAGCCGCGGCCCGGCATAACCGGTGTGGCGCAGCAGGGCCGGCCGCTCACGCTGGCTGGCGCGCGCCTGCAGCTCGGGCAGGTACAGGCGCACGGTGAAGCAGCTGCCCTGGCCCGGCGTGCTGCGCACGGTGAGCTCACCGCCCATCAGGCCGGTCAGCATGCGGGCGATGGTCAGGCCCAGGCCGGTGCCGGTGCTGGCATTGCCACCCGCCGCCGTGCCACGCACAAAGGGCTCGAACACCTGGGCCAGCTCGGCCTCGCCCATGCCGGGCCCGGTGTCCTCCACCTCGAAGCGCGCCATCTCGCGGCTGTAGTCCACCCGGAAGCTGACCTGGCCGCTGCGGGTGAACTTCACCGCATTGCCCAGCAGGTTGATCAGGATCTGGCGCAGGCGCTTCTCGTCGGCACGCACCAGCTCGGGCAGGGTGCCGCTGTGGCTGTGGGCGAAGCGCAGGCCACGCTCGGCGGCCTGCGGCTCGAACAGGCGCACCAGCTCGTCGATGGTCTCGGCGAAGTGCATCGGCCCCAGCTCCAGCGCCAGGCGGCCGCTCTCGATGCGGGCGATGTCCAGCGTGCCCTCGATCAGGCTCAGCAGGTGGTCGCCACCGCGGCGGATCACCTGCACCGCAGCACGCCGGTGGGCGGGGATGGCGGGGTCGTCCTCCAGCAGCTGGGCATAGCCCAGGATGCCGTTGAGCGGCGTGCGCAGCTCGTGGCTGATGGCGGTGATGTAGCGGCTCTTGGCCTGGTTGGCGGCATCGGCCTGGGCCTTGGCCTGCTGCAGCTGCAGGTCGGTGCGCTGGTGGCTTTCCACCTCGTCGCGCAGCGCGGCGGCCTGCTGCTGCAGGGCCCGCGCCTGGTCGTTCAAGGCCTGGGTCTGGCGGCGCGCCTCTTCCTGGGCCACTGCCCGGCCGCGCTGGGCCAGCACCGCCCACCAGGCCACCATGCCGGCGATCAGCAGCAGCACCGCAAAGGCCTGGCCGAAGCCCACCCGCAGCAGCGGCGCCACCGCTGCGGCGCTGATGGCGTCCAGCGTGCCCAGCTGGCGGATGCCCAGCATGTAGAGCGCGGCGAACAGCAGGGCCAGGCCCGGCACGGCGGCGCACATCAGCAGCAGGTAGGCCGCCAGGCCACTTTCCAGGTGCGGTGCCATGCGCGCCGGCAGCAGGCGCTGCAGCAGTCGCAGCCACTGCTCGGCCAGGCGCGCCTGGGGCTTGCACAGGTCGTCGCAGCGCGCGTCCAGGGTGCAGCAGAGTGAGCAGATCAGGCAGCCATAGGCCGGGCAGGCGGCCATGTCCTCGGGCTCGTAGTCACGTTCGCAGATGCCGCAGCGGCGCAGGGCATGGCTGCCGAGGTAGCTGCCATGCTGGGCCACATCGGCCGCCTCCAGCTGCTGCGCCGCGTCGGTGCGGCGCGCCAGGTAGTAGCGCCCGCCGGTGGCCCAGGCGATCAGCGGCGAGGCCAGCATCGCCACCACCAGGGCGATCATGGCCGACCAGGCCTGGGCCATGGGCCCGAAGGCGCCCAGGTGGGCGGCGATGCTCAGCACCGAGGCGATGCCCATGGCCCCCACGCCCACCGGGTTCACGTCGTACAAATGGGCGCGGCGGAACTCGATGCCCCGGGGGCTGAGCCCCAGCGGCTTGTTGATCACCAGGTCGGCCACCACCGCCATGATCCAGGCGATGGCGATGTTGCTGTACAGCCCCAGCACATGGCCCAGGGCCTGGAACACGTTCAACTCCATCAGCACCAGGGCGATCAGGGTGTTGAACACCACCCACACCACCCGGCCGGGGTGGCTGTGGGTGAGGCGCGAGAAGAAGTTGCTCCAGGCCAGGCTGCCGGCATAGGCGTTGGTGACATTGATCTTGAGCTGGCTCACCACCACGAACAGCGCCGTGGCTGCCACCGCCCAGCCGTAGTGCGGGAACACGTATTCCCAGGCAGCCAGGTACATCTGGTTGGGGTCGACCGCGCGCTCGGGCGGCACCATGTGGGCCAGGGCCAGGTAGGCCAGCACCACGCCGGCCAGCATCTTGAGCACGCCCACCACCACCCAGCCCGGCCCGCCCAGCAGGGTGCCGAACCACCAGCGCCCGGCGCGGCCGGCCTGCTTCTCGGGCATGAAGCGCAGGTAGTCGGCCTGCTCGCCCATCTGGGTGATGAGCGCAATGCCCACCGTCAGCGCCGCGCCGAAGCCCATCAGGCTGAAGGCCGGGTGCGCGCCGCTGGCGCCGGCATAGCTGGACAGGCCGGCCAGTTCACCCGGGCTCTGCACCAGCACCCAGGCCAGCGGAAACACCAGCATGGCCAGCCACAGCGGCTGGGTCCACACCTGCAGCCGGCTGATGGCGGTGACACCGTGGCTGACCAGCGGGATCACCACCAGGGCGCAGATGCCGTAGCCCCAGGCGGGCGGGATGTCGAAGGCCAGCTCCAGCGCATAGGCCATCACCGCCGCCTCGAGCGCGAAGAAGATGAAGGTGAAGCTGGCGTAGATCAGGCTGGTGATGGTGCTGCCCAGGTAGCCGAAGCCGGCGCCGCGGGTGAGCAGGTCCATGTCCACACCGTGGCGCGCGGCATAGACGCTGATCGGCAACCCGGCCAGGAAGATGATCAGCCCGGTGGCCAGGATGGCCAGCGCCGCGTTGGCGAAGCCGTACTGCACCAGCAGGGTGGCGCCCACCGCCTCCAGGATCAGGAACGAGGCGGCACCGAAGGCGGTGTTGGCCACCCGCCATTCGCTCCACTTGCGGAAGGTGCGCGGCGTGAAGCGCAGCGCGTAGTCCTCCATGGTCTCGCGCGCCACCCAGCTGTTGTAGTCGCGGCGGAACTTGACGACCTGCTGCGGCGGCGTGGTCGGTGGAGCGGCGGGCGCCGGTGGGCTGGACATGGTGGGCAGGGGTGCAAGAAACACACCGAGTCTGCCCGAGGCGCCGGCATCAGCCCGGCGGTGGCGCCTGGCACACCCGGTTGCGGCCCGCGGCCTTGGCCTGGTACAGCGCCGCGTCGGCACGGGCCAGCGCCGCGTCTTCGTCGGCATCGTCCGCCAGGATCTGGGCCACGCCCACGCTCACCGTCACCACCAGGGCCTGGCCCTGGTGCCGCACCACCTGCGCCTGCAGGCCGGCACGCAGCCGCTCGGCCAGGGCCAGGGCATCGTCGGGGCTGGTCTCGGGCAGCAGCAGGGTGAACTCCTCGCCGCCGCTGCGCGCCACCAGGTCGTGCTGGCGGGTGAGGCGCTGCATCAGCGCGGCCGTCTGCCGCAGCACCGCGTCACCGGCGGCATGGCCGTGCTGGTCGTTGACCTGCTTGAACAAATCCAGGTCGACCGCCAGCACCGCACAGCGGTGGCCGGCCACGCGCCGCACCCGCTGAAGCTCCAGCGCCAGGCGCTGCATCAGGCTGCGGCGGTTGGCCGCGCCGGTGAGGTAGTCGGTGCTGGCCTGCAGCTTCAGCTCCTGGCTCAGCAGCACCCGCTCGGTGATGTCCTCGAAGCTGGCATAGACCTCCTGCACCACGCCCTGGCGCAGCACCGGCGTGGCGTTGACCAGCAGCCAGGCGCAGCTGCGCCCGCGCACCGGCACCCCCATCACCACATTGCTGACCGGGGCGGCGGTGGCCAGCGCCCGCCTGGCCGGGTGCTCTTCCACCGTCATGGGGCTGCCGTCCTCGCGCACCGCGTGCCAGTCCGGGTCCATCGCCTGCCGGCCCTGCATCTGCGCCAGCGTGAGCCCCAGGATGCGCTGCGCCGCCGGGTTGGCCGAAGTGATGCGGCCCTGGGCGTCGTGGTAGACCACGCCCTGGGCCACGGTCTCGAACAGCGTGCGGTAGCGCTCCTCGCTGCCACGCAGCACGGCTTCCATGCGCTTGCGCTCGGTGATGTCGTGCAGCATGCCGGTCCACACCACGGTGGCGGCTTCACCGGGCTTGGGCGCTGCCTTGGAGTGCACCCACTTCAGCACACCGGCGGTGCTGCGGATGCGGTATTCCTGCTCGAAGGGCCGGCCGGCCAGCACCGCCTGGCGGATCGCGTCGTCGTGGTCGGCGCGGTCTTCCGGCAGGATGTGTCGGCCCAGCACGCGGATGTCGCCACAGGCCTGCTCGGGTGTCAGCCCGAACAGCTGCTGGATGCCGGGGCTGAAGTAGCTGAAGCGCCAGTGCCCGTCGGGCAGCTGCAGCAGGCGGAACACCGCACCGGGGATGGACGCCGCCATGTCCAGCAGCAGGGCCTCGCCGTCGCGCAGCGTGTCTTGCGCACGCTTGAGCGCGGTGATGTTGTCGTGCGCCACCACGGTGCGCGCGGGCTGGCTGCCGGCCATGCGCGAGACCCGTGCCAGAAACCACAGCCGGCCCTGCGCGGTGTCGCAGGGGTACTCGGCCTGGAAGCCGTCCAGGCTGCCGGCCAGCACGGCGCGCAGCTGGTCGGCAAACACCGCGGGCGGCATGCCGACGGTCTCGGCCGGCGTGGGCGCGCGGCTGGCCTGCTCGCACACCGCCAGGTAGTTGCAGCCCAGCATGCCCTGCCCGGGCGGCATGCCGTTGTCGGCGGCAAAGGCCTGCCAGGCGCGGTTGACGGCCAGCACCACGCCCTGCGCGTCGAGCACGCAGACATGCGCGGTCAGTGCATCCAGCACCGATTGCAGGAACTGCTGCTGGCCCTGCAGCGCCAGCTCGGCCTGCTTGCGCGGCGAGATGTCCAGCACATAGACCAGGCGGTTCAGGCGGCCATCGTCACCGGGCACGGCCGCCGAATGCACCAGCACGCTGAAGACCTGGCCGCTGCGGTGCACCACCTCCAGTTCACCATCCAGCGCCGTGCCACCGGCCAGGAAGGCCTGGTGCCGGGCCAGGGCCTGCGCCCGCTGTGCCGGCGCAAACACCAGGGTGAAGCGGCGGCCCAGCAGTTCGGCCGCGGTGTAGCCGAAGAGGCTGCAATAGGCCGGATTGACGCTGCGGTAGCGGCCGTCGGGGTCGATCACCGCGACGCCCATGGGTGCGTGGGCGATGACGGCAGCGACCAGGCCGGCGGCAGCAGGGTCGCCCTGGCCGGCGGGCGGGGGCACGGGAAGCCATGTCTTGCCCTGCATGTTCACGAGAAGACCTTCGTGCCGCACACTGCGGAATTCGCCCCTGGACGGCCCGGCAGGTGGTGCCATGCGCCACCCGTCGGCCCGGCCCGGTCCAGTGGGATGGAGCACACGGTGCGCCAGCGCACACACCCACCACTGCAAACCATTCTGGGGCCTGGCGCGTGGTTTTTGCCGCCTCCACACGAAATTGCCGGTTCCGCCGCCGGCCGGCTGGCCGCCGGCGTCAGCCGAGCTGGATGGTGAGCGTGCGGGCGCCCTGGGCCAGGCGCTGGCGCAGCGGCGCGGCGGCCGTCCACATGCCGGGGCTGCGGTAGCGGTTGTGGCCGGGCTGCAGCAGCAGCGGATGGCCGTCCAGCAGCACCGATTGCGGGCCGTGGCCACGCGGCCCCACGCGGTAGCACACCTGCACCGTGTGGCCGTACAGCGGCAGGTCCACCACCAGGCTGTCCAGCGCCGGCGGCAGCACCGGGTCCAGCCCCAGGCGGTGCTGCTGCTGCACCAGGCCCAGCAGATGCTGCAGCACCAGCCGGTAGGCGATGCCCGCGCCGCTGCTGTAGATGCGCCAGCCGCCTTCCAGCGCCACGGCGCCGCCGGCGATGCGGCCGTAGTGCCGCGCGGCGTCGTCCCGGTCGGCGAACGCGGCGTCGGAGCTGGAGAAATAGCAGTTGTGCTGGCGCGGCGCGGCCTGCGGCACCAGGGCCTGCAGGCCGATGGGGTTGGCCAGGCGCAGCGCGTGCAACAGGGCCTCACCCCGCCCCAGCCGGGCCAGGGCCTCGGCCCAGCGCAGGTGGGCGTGGGTGTACATCAGGCCGATCTCGCGGCCGAAGTAACTGGCGCTTTCGCCACGCTGGAACAGCGCCATCGTGCCGCCGGTGTAGCGCAGCGGGCGGTCGAACAAACGCAGGCCATCGGGGCCCAGCAGCTCCTGCTCGATCAGCGCGGCATGCGCCTGGGCCTGGGCCGGGCTGAACAGTTCGTCGGCGATGGCATGCACCATGGCCAGCGCGCTGTAGCGGATGCCGGTGCGTGCATCGCGTGGGTGCAGCAGCAGCTCGCTGACCACGCCGTCGGCGAACGAGGCATAGCCGGTGAGCACGCCATCGACCAGCAGCAGGCGCTGGAAGTCGTCGGCCACCGCCTGGGCCTGGGCCGCGGCATCGGCGGCATCGGCCCCGCGGCCCAGCCGGCACCAGGCCGCGGCCAGGCCCTGCAGCATGCGGTGGTGCAGGGTCACCGTCCAGGCGCTGCACAGGTGCTCGCGCATGGCCGGGTCGGCCGGCTGCAGGGCATCGTTCCAGTCGCCATGGCCGTAGGCGGCCAGGCGGGTGCCGGCGATGGTGCGGCGCCGCACCACGGCCAGCGCCCGCGCCAGGTGCTCGGACAGCGGCGCGGCCTGCGGTTCGGCATCGGCAGGGACGTGGAAGGGCAGGACGTCGTCCAGCAGGCCGGCATCCCCGGTGGCCACCAGGTAGTCGGCCAGGGCCACCAGCGGCCAGAACACGATGTCGCCATGCGAGTCACCGGCGCGGATGTGGGCATCACGCGGGTAGAACATGAACCACTGCGGCCAGTCGCCATCGGCGTTCTGGGCGCTGAACACCCGGCACAGCAGGTCGCGCAGCGCATCGTGCCGGCCCAGGGCCAGCAGCAGCTCGGCCGGGCCCTGGCAGACATCGCGTGTGCCCCAGCCGCCGCCGGAGAACTGTTCCAGCCCACGCGGCACCAGGTAGTGCACCAGGGCGTTGTGCGCCAGCCAGGGCAGCCAGTCGGCCAGCTGGGCCAGGCCCTGACCCGCCTCGCCTGCCGCGCCGGGCAAGGTCCAGTGCAGGGCCGGCGGCTGGGCACCACCGCCCAGCACCGGGTGGGTGCCTGCCTCACCGCCCGCCCCAGCGGCAGGCACCAGCGCCCCTTCCAGGCGCAACGCCAGCTGCTGCACGCCCGCCGCCTGCAGGCACAGCCAGGGCAGCTGGCGGCTGCGGCCGTCCAGGAACAGCGCCTCGTCGCCGCGCACGGCCAGCGCCGCGCCGCCGGCCTCGCCGTGCAGGCGCAGGCCACCGGTGGGGAAGCGCTCTGCCATGGCGCTGCCGGGGGCCGGCTGCAGCAGCAGCGCCACCGCCTGCGGGCTGCCGCTGTCGCTGAAGCACAGCGGCGCGGCCGACAGGCCGTCGTCATGGCCGTCGGCATGGTTGAAGGGCAGGTGCAAGGCCACCAGCAGGGCCAGCGGCGGGCCGTCCAGCACCTGCAGGCGCAGCCCCATGGCCGGTGCATCCGGCGCCGCATCGGCCACCACCTGCAGCCGGTGCGCGCCGGCCTGGTAGACCCAGGTGGCGCTGGCCGGCGTGACGCGCCAGGCCGAGGGCAGATCGAGCAGCTGCCAGCCGCTGCCGGCATCGGCAAACACCCGCAGGCCCAGGGCCCGGAAGACCCCCAGGTGGCCACGCTGGGTGGACAGGCAGCGGTTGGCGCTGGCATGGCCCTGGGTCAGGCTGGAATGGAAGACGCCCGACATCCACACCGTGCTGGCCAGGGCCTGCTCATCGGGTGTCCAGTGGCTGCCGCTGCGCAGCAGGTGGCCATGCGGGCGCAGCACCAGCAGATCCTTGGCGCGGCTGACCACATGGGCCACGCCGCTGCCGCTGGCATCGTCGCCACGGCCCTGGAAGAAGCTCAGCGGCTGGCCCTGGGCGCCGGTCTCGGCATGGCGCCAGCCGCCGCCGAACCAGGCCTGCAGCAGGGCCTGATCGGGCGTGGCACTGGGCCACAGCGGCGCGTCGGCAAACAGGCTGCGGGGGTCGTCGGGCGGCGGGCTGCCCGCCGGCAGGTCCGGCAAGGCGGGTGGCGGCAGCGCTTCCGGCAGGGCCAGCACCCGGGCCAGGCGGTCCAGGTCGGCCAGGCTGCTGGCGGCCGGGTGGTCGGCTTCCAGCCAGCCGAAAAAGCCACGCTGCACGCTCGCGCCTGGGGCCAGGCTGAAGGCGGCCTCCTGCAGCGCCACCAGCGCCTGCTCGTGCTGCAGGCGGCGGTTGGGCAGCGGCTGGTGCAGCAGGCCGTGGCGCTGGCCGGCACGCGCGGCCTGGCCCAGCACCTGCAACGCGTCGGTGGCAAAGGCATCGGCCCGGCCCAGGCTGCCGCTGAGCAGCCAGGGCGTGCAGCCGTGCACAGGCTGGTTCTGGCGCGTGGCCAGCAGCACCCCGTGCGCCGCATGCTGCAGCGGCTGGTGGTCCAGGTACTGGCTGACATAGGCCTCGTTCAGGCGCAGCGCATCCCAGGGCGCCAGCGCCACGTCCTGCAGGTAGACCAGGTCCAGCCGCAGGGCGGACGGGCCGGTGTTGGCCAGCTGCACATGCCAGAACCAGGCGTCGGCCTCCGCCGCCAGCACCAGTTCCAGCGTGTAGCGCACACCGCGCCAGACGCCCTGCTGCCACACCCGGCCGGCCTGGGCCTGCTGGCGCCCCGGCGCCGCCGGGCCCAGCAGCGGCACCGGGCTGAGGCTGCCATCGGCCTCGTGGCAGCGCAGCCAGAGGTTGGCCAGGCCGGCCTCCAGTGCGCTGGCCGGGAACAGGTTGACGGTGAGGGCTCCGCACTGCAGGCGCTCCAGGCCACCATGGGGCTGCAGACCGGCCCGCAACCGGCCGCCGGGTTGGGACAGCACCCGCACGGAGGGGGCAGCGGCGGCAGGCGTCATGGTGGCTGGGGGGCGTCGGCAGGGGCCGCCGGCCGGCGCAGGCGCGGCCGGGGCGGCCGCTGCGCACCGCCACGGCGGGGCAAATGCAGAATGTAATCGATTACAAATCGACCGGAGATTGGGGCTTGCCCCGCCCGCAGCGGCGCCACAACGCTGCGCGCATACCCTGAAGCCGGGCCGGCCAGCCTGGTCCTAGCATGAGCCGGTAACGTTTACATGTGCCCCGCCAGGGCCACACCACGCCATGCCGACCCCGCACGCGCACCCGGCCCCACCAGCGGCCACCGCCTTCCCGCCCGGCTTCGTCTGGGGTGCGGCCACCTCGGCCTACCAGATCGAAGGTGCACCGCTGGCCGATGGTGCGGGCGTGAGCAACTGGCACCGCTTCGTGCGCACGCCGGGGCGCGTGGCCAACGGCGACACCGGCGATGTGGCCTGCGACCACTACCACCGCATGCCCGACGACGTGGCCCTGATGCGCCAGCTGGGCCTGCAGGCCTACCGCTTCTCGGTGGCCTGGTCACGGGTGCTGCCCGAGGGCACGGGCCGGGTGAACCGCGCCGGCCTGGGCTTCTACGACCGCCTGGTCGACCAGCTGCTGGCGGCCGGCATCCAGCCCCTGCTGACCCTGCACCACTGGGACTGGCCGGCCGCGCTGGACGACCGCGGCGGCTGGCTCAGCCCCGACAGCCCGCGCTGGTTTGCCGACTACGCCCGGGTGCTGGCACGCGCCCTGGGCGACCGCGTGGCCAGCTGGGCCACGCTGAACGAGCCCTGGGTGATCACCGACGGCGGCTACCTGAACGGCACGCTGGCGCCCGGCCACCGCAGCGCCTACGAAGCCGCCATCGCCGCGCGCCACCTGATGGTGGCCCATGGCCTGGGCGTGCAGACGCTGCGCGCCGAAGGCTGCCGCCAGGTGGGCCTGGTGGTCAACCTCGAGCCCAAGGACCCGGCCAGCGACCGGCCCGAGGACATCGCCGCCTGCGTGCGTGCCGAGGCCTACATGAACCGTCAGTTCCTCGACCCGGCCCTGCTGGGCCGCTGCCCCGCGCCGCTGCGCGAGGTGTTCGGCGAGGCCTGGGTCGACTGGCCCGCCGCCGACCTGGCCACCGCCCACCAGCCGCTGGACTGGCTGGGCATCAACTACTACACCCGCAGCGTGAACCGGCACGACGACGCGGCCTGGCCGCTGCGGGCCAGCCCGGTGCGCCAGCCGCAGGCCACCCACACCGAGACCGGCTGGGAGGTGCGCCCGGCCAGCCTGCTGGCCACGCTGCAGTGGGTGCAGGCCGAGTACGGCGACATCCCGCTGTGGATCACCGAGAACGGCGCGGCCTTCTACGACCCGCCGGTGGCGCCACCGGAGGGTGTCGACGATCCGCTGCGCATCGCCTACTTCCGCGGCCACATCGGCGCGGTCGCCGATGCCCTGCGCGCCGGCGTGGACCTGCGCGGCTACCTGGCCTGGTCGCTGCTGGACAACCTGGAATGGGCGCACGGCTTTTCCAAGCGCTTCGGCCTGGTGCACGTGGACCTGGCCACCGGCCTGCGCACGCCCAAGGCCAGCGCACGCTGGTACGCCCAGGCCATCGCCCAGCACGGCGCCGGGCTGTAGCGCCGGGCCTGCCCACCGGCGGCCACCGCGGCCAAGGCGCCACAGGCTGGGGTAAATGGGGACATGGCCACGCCATGGAAACCTTTACATTGAATTTTTCCGCAGCAACATGGCCACCACCATCAAGGATGTCGCACGCGCCGCCGGGGTCTCGGTGGCCACGGTGTCGCGGGCGCTGAACGGGGCCGAGAACGTCACGCCCGACACCCGCCAGCGGGTGCAGGCGGCGGCACTGGAGCTGCGCTTCACGCCCTCGTCGGCCGCGCGCAGCCTGATCACCCGCCGCACCCACACCGTGGGCGCCCTGCTGCCCGATCTGTTCGGCGAGTATTTCTCCGAGCTGATCCGCGGCATCGACCTGAAGGCCCGCGCGCGTGGCCTGCACCTGCTGGTGAGCAGTTCACACGGCGATGCCAGCGAGGCGGCGTCGGCCCTGCGCGCCATGCATGGCCGCGTCGACGGCCTGCTGGTGATGTCGCCACACATCGACACCGCCGCCCTGGCCGCCAACCTGCCGCAAGGCCTGCCGGTGGTGCTGATCAACACCCGCCTGCCCGAAGAAGGCCTGTCGTCGTTTGCGGTCGACAACCACGGCGGCGCCTATGCCATGACGCGCCACCTGCTGGCGCGTGCGCCGGGCCGGGTGGCCTTCATCAGCGGGCCCGACAACAACTACGAGGCGCAGGAGCGCCTGCGTGGCTACCGCGCGGCGCTGGCCGCCCTGCGCCCGGAGGCGGCCGAGCTGGTGCTGCCCGGTGATTTCACCGAGGAATCCGGCTGGCGCGCCGGCAGCGAGATCGCCACCCTGGCCGAGCGGCCGGCGGCGGTGTTCTGCGGCAACGACATGATGGCCATCGGCTGCCTGGCCGCGCTGGCCGAGGCCGGTGTGCGGGTGCCGCAGGACATCGCGCTGGCCGGCTTCGACGACATCCCCATCGCCCGCTACGTGACGCCCCCGCTCACCACGGTGCGGGTGCGCATCGCCGAGCTGGGCAGCCTGGCACTGGACCGGCTGGCCAGCGCCATCGAATCCCCCGGCCGCAGCGCGGCCCAGCACCAGACGCTGCGTGCCGAGCTGGTGGTGCGCCAGTCCTGTTCTTCAGCCTGAGCGCTGGTTTTCGGCTTGCCCAGAGACACAACGAGGAGACAACCCCATGAACCGATCGAGACAAGCCTTTCACCGCCAGGCCTTCCGGCGGCACGCCCTGGCCACGGCCGTGGTGCTGGCGCTGGCCGGCACAGCGGTGCAGGCGCAGCTGAGCAGCGCCACCATCCAGGGCCAGGTCAGCCGCAGCGCGGGCGCCGCGGTGCAGGCCGGCGTGCTGGTGCAGGCCATCAACCAGGACAACGGCAACAGCTACCGCACCAGCACCCGCGCCGACGGCAGCTATGTGCTGGCCGGGCTGGCGCCGGGGCGCTACGAGATCCGCATCGACGGCCAGAAGTCGCAGTCGGTCACGGTGCAGGTGGGCGAGACGGCCTCGGTCGACCTGGCCCTGGGTGGGCAGGCCGTCACCATCGTGGGCAACCTGCAGCGCAAGGACGTGCGCAACTCCGAGGTGGGCACCAGCGTGTCGCGCAAGCAGATCGAGGCCCTGCCCCAGGTCACCCGCAACTTCCTGAGCTTCGCCGACCTGGCGCCGGGTGTGCGCTTCGACGTGGACGCCGGCACAGGCCAGGTCAAGCTGCAGAACGGCGCCCAGAACCAGGACAACGTCAACGTCTTCATCGACGGCGTGGGCCAGAAGAACTACATCCTGCGTGGTGGCATCTCGGGGCTGGATTCCACCCGCGGCAATGCCTTCCCGCAGTCGGCCATCGCCGAGTACAAGGTGATCACGCAGAACTACAAGGCCGAGTTCGACCAGGTCTCCAGCGCGGCCATCACCGCCATCACCAAGTCGGGCACCAACGAACTGCACGGCGATGTCTTCATCGACCGCACCGGCGCCAGCTGGACCGCGAAGGACCCGTTCGAGAAGAAGGCCGAGGCCGCCGGCATCCGGCGCCCCAGCACCAGCCAGAAGCAGTACGGCTTCAGCCTGGGCGGGCCGATCAAGCAGGACGTGCTGCACTTCTTCGTGGCCTACGACGGCAAGGACATCGGCGAGCCGCGCCAGGTGGTGGCCCAGCGCACCGACCTGCTGCCGCTGAACCAGGGCATCGTGCCTGCCCTGCTGGCCCAGCAGGGCGGCGCCACCTCCAGCTTCCGCGAGAACCTGCTGCTGGCCAAGCTGGATGCCCAGCTCGACAACGACCAGAAGCTGAGCCTGAGCGTGCGCACACGCGATGAGTCCGACCGCGTGCCCGAGGACAAGAAGCTCAGCGTGCCCAGCCAGGCGCTGAACCGCAAGAACACCGAGACCCGGGTGACGCTGAGCCATGAATGGACACGGGGCGACTTCCTCAACGAGGCCCGCCTGGGCTACGAGGACTACACCTGGAACCCACGCTCGGACAGCACCGACGCGCTGATCAAGTACAAGGCCTCGCCGACCAACAACCTGAACAACCAGTTCGACGTGCTGTTCGCCGGCGGCTCGCCCAATGCCCAGAAGCGCAAGCAGTCGGGCACCTTCATCAGCAACGACCTCACCTACCTGGGCCTGGCGCAGCACACCATCAAGGGCGGCGTGAAGATCAAGGCGCTGAGCTTCGACCTGTCGGGCACCAGCCGGGCGGTCGACATCGTCGAGACCATCATCGACAACACCACCGGCCAGCCCTACTACGTGGGCGGCCTGTGCACCGGCAGCAACGTGGTCAACGGCGGCCTGGCCAGCGACCAGTGCAAGATCGACCGCGCCATCGCCCCGGTGGGCGTCAGCTTCAAGAACAAGCAGTTCGGCCTCTACCTGCAGGACGACTGGAAGCTGAACAAGCAGCTGGAGCTGAACCTGGGCCTGCGCTGGGACTACGAGGACAACGCGCTCAACGACAGCTACGTGACACCGGCCGACCGCGTGGCCGCGCTGCTGGCGCTGGACACGGTGCGCTGGGGCATCACGCCGCCGGCCGGCCAGACCTATGCGCAATCGCTGGCCAAGGGCGGCATCAACATCAACGACTACATCAGCACCGGCTCCAGCCGCAAGGCCTTCACCGGCGCCTGGCAGCCACGCCTGGGCCTGTCGTTCGACGTCAACGGCAACCGCGAGACGGTGCTCTTCGGCGGCTGGGGCCGGGCCTATGACCGGGCCATGGCCAACCACGCGCTGGACGAACTGCAGAAGAACGCCCAGCCCGGCGGCGAGATCTGGATGATCAAGAACGACCACAAGATGCCCTACACCGACCAGTTCAGCCTGGGCCTGCGCCAGGCGGTGGGTGAATGGAACACCGAAGTGGGCGCCACCCGCAGCCATGCCAAGAACCAGTTCAACTGGTTCGGCGGCAACCGCGACGCCAACGGCGGCTTCGCCACCCAGAGCTCGATCGACCCGCTGTGGGGCGGCCCGGCCGGCTACGGCACGCTGATCCTGGGCGACTTCGTCACCCAGGCCAAGACCGATTCGGTCTACCTGAAGGCCGAGAAGCCCTACACCAGCAGCTCGGGCTGGAGTGCGGCCGTCACCTACACCTACAGCGACGCCAAGACCACCAACCGGCAGTGGACCAACGACATCTTCAACTGGACCTACGGCAAGACCACGGCCGGCTGGAACCCGTCCATCGATGTCGACCGCCACCGCATCGTGGCCACCGGCCTGACCGACAAGCTGCCGCTGGGCCTGAAGCTGGCGGCCAAGCTCAGCTACGGCTCGGGCAAACCGCGCCAGCTGACCGACTGCTCCAACGGCTTCAACAACTGCGTCTACCGCGCCGGCGACCGTGACGACTTCAAGCAGGTCGACCTCAGCCTGTCGCGTGACTTCGCCCTGCCCTGGGGCCGGCTGGCCCTGCGCGCCGACGTGCTGAACCTGTTCAACAGCATCAACTACGGCGGCTACGACGACTGGGTGGGCGGCCCGGGCAACCCGCAGAACGCCCTGGGCGGCGACAACGCCAACCTGGGCACGCCCAACAGCCGCGGCGGTCCGATGCGCACCTACAAGCTGGGCATCGCCTATCAGTGGTGAGCGGCGTGCAGGACGACACCCTGGGCCCGGATGGCCCGGGTCTGCAGCGGCGTGTGCTGCTGCAGACCAGCCTGGGCCTGGCCGCCGCGCTGGCCTTGCCGGGCTGTGCCGGCCCGCCGCCGCGTCCGCTGCCACCGGCGGGGCCCACCGGCCCGCTGCCGGCCAGCGATGCTGCCCTGCTCGACGACCTGGAGCAGCGCACCTTCAACTTCTTCCGCGACACCACCAACCCGCGCAACGGTCTGGCACCCGACCGCTGGCCCAGCCCCAGCTTTGCCAGCATCGCCGCGGTGGGCTTTGCGCTGAGCGCCCATGTGATCGGCGCCGAGCAGGGCTGGATCACGCGCGAGGCGGCACGCGCCGTGGTGCTGAATGCGCTGCGCTTCTTCCGTGATGCACCGCAGGGCCCGGCCGCACGCGGCGTGGCCGGTTACCGCGGGTTTTTCTACCACTTCCTCGACATGGACAGCGGCGAGCGCCACGGCCGCTGCGAGCTGTCCACCGTGGACACCGCCCTGCTGCTGATGGGCGTGCTGCATGCGGCCGAGTACTTCAACACCAACCACGCCGACGAGGCCGAGATCCGCCGCGCCGCCGAGACCCTCGGCGAGCGGGTGGACTGGCGCTGGGCCCAGCACCGCCCACCGTCGATCTGCCATGGCTGGAGCCCCGAGGGCGGCTTCATCCCCAGCGACTGGAAGGGCTACAACGAGGCCATGCTGGTCTACCTGCTGGCCCTGGGCAGCCCACGCGAGGCGGTGGCGCCGGTGGCCTGGACCGCCTGGACCAGCACCTATGAACGCAGCTGGACCCACTTCCACGGCCAGACGCACCTGCACTTCGCGCCGCTGTTCGGCCACCAGTACACCCACTGCTGGGTGGATTTCCGCGGCATCCAGGATGCCTACATGCGTGAGCGGGGCTTCGACTACTTCGAGAACAGCCGCCGCGCCGCCCTGGCCCAGCGAGCCTATGCCCAGGCCAACCCGCTGGGCTGGGCCGCTTATGGCGGCGACATCTGGGGCATCACCGCCTGCGACGGCCCGGCCGACGTGCTGCGGCCCTGGCGCGGTGAACAGCGCCGCTTCATCAGCTATGCCGGCCGCGGCGTGGGTGGGCACGACACCTGGGACGACGGCACCCTGGCACCCACCGCGGCCCTGGCCAGCCTGCCGTTTGCGCCCGAGATCGTGCTGCCGGCCCTGCGGGCGCTGCGCCGGCAGTACGGCCATGCCATCTATGCGAAGTACGGCTTCGTCGACAGCTTCAACCCCAGCTTCGGCTTCGACGACGTGCAGCTGCAGCACGGCCGGCTGGTGCCCGGCCTGGGCTGGGTGGACACCGACCACCTGGGCATCGACCAGGGCCCGATCACACTGATGGCAGCCAACCACCGGCGTGACCAGGTCTGGCGCATGATGCGTGGCAATGCCCAGCTGCGGCGCGGCCTGCAGCAGGCCGGCTTCAGCGGCGGCTGGCTCTAGACCCAGCGCCTGCCTTGCCACGTGAGCGACCTGCCCGACCGCACCAGCCCCGCCAGCCCGCCACGCCGCCGCCTGCTGCAGGCCGGCGCTGCCGCGCTGGTGGCACCGGCCGTCGTGGCACCGGCCCTGGTGGGCTGCGGCGGCAAGGCCGACGGCCCGCTGCGCTTCTGGGCCATGGGGCGCGAGGGCGAGGTGGCCACCGAGCTGCTGGCCGACTTCCGCCGCGAGCACCCCCGGATCCAGGTGCGGGTGGACAGCCTGCCCTGGAGCGCCGCCCACGAGAAGCTGCTCACCGCCTTTGCCGGGGATGCCACGCCCGACCTGGCCCAGCTGGGCAACAGCTGGCTGCCCGAGTTCGCGGCGCTGGGCGCGCTCAGCCCGCTCGATGACTGGGTGGCGGCCACACCCGCCCTGCAGCCGGCCGACTGGTTTGCCGGCATCTGGCAGACCAATCTGGTCGACGGCCAGCTGCTGGGCCTGCCCTGGTACGTGGACACGCGCCTGCTGTTCTACCGGCGCGACCTGTTTGCACGCACCGGCATCACCCAGCCACCCGGGACCTGGTCGGCCTGGGTGGCGGCGCTGGACGCGCTGCAGCGCAGCGGCATCCAGCATCCACTGCTGCTGCCGCTCAACGAGTTTGAACCGCTGCTGGCCCTGGCCCTGCAGCAGGGTGATCCACTTCTGCGCGACGGTGGGCGCTACGGCAACTTCCGCAGTGCAGGCTTCCAGCGGGCGCTGGGCTTTTTTCTCGACCGCTTTGCCAGCGGCCACGCCCCTTCGCTCACCAACAACCAGATCGCCAACCTGTGGCAGGAGTTCGGGCGCGGCAGTTTTGCGGCCTACATCTCCGGGCCCTGGAACATCGGTGAGCTGGACCGGCGCCTGGGCCCGCAGCGGCGCAGCGACTGGGCCACCGCCCCGCTGCCTGCGCCCGATGGCAGCGCCATCCGCCCGGGGGCGTCCACCGCCGGTGGGGCCAGCCTGGTGGTGTTCCGCCGCAGCCGGCGCCAGGCCGATGCCAAGACCCTGCTGGCCTGGCTGGCCCAGCCGGCGGTGCAGCAGCGCTTCCATGCCCTGACCGGCAACCTGCCACCACGGCGCAGCACCTGGCAGCGCAGCAGCGCCACCGGCCAGCGGCTGATCGACGAGCCCGCCACCCGCGCCTTTGCCACCCAGCTGGAGCAGGTGCGGCCTGCACCCGCCGTGCCCGAATGGGAGCGCATCGCGCAGGAGATGCAGCTGCTGGCCCAGCGTGCCGTGGCCCACAAGCTCAGCCCGCTGGCCATGGCCACCCAGCTCGATGCGCGGGTCGACGGCTTCCTGGAGAAGCGGCGCTGGATGCTGGCCAGAAAGGCCGTGGCATGAGGCGCCGCAGCCTGGCGCAACGCCTGGTGGCCTGGAGCTTCGTCGGCCCGGCCCTGGTAGTCATCGGCCTGTTCTTTGCGTTGCCGGTGGCCATCGGCCTGGGCCTGAGCTTCACCGACTTCGACCTCTACGCCCTGGCCGACTGGCGCAACCTGCGCTTTGCCGGGCTGGACAACTACATCCACGTGCTGGGCCTGCCGCTGTTCTGGCTGGCGCTGAAGAACACCCTGGTCTTCGTGCTGCTGGGTGTGCCGCTGTCCATCGCGCTGTCGCTGGGCTGCGCCGTGCTGCTGCAGTCGCCGCTGGCACGCTGCAAGCCGTTCTTCCGCACCGCCTTGTTCGCGCCGGTGGTCACCACCCTGGTGGCGGTGGCCCTGATCTGGCGCTACCTGCTGCACACCCGCTACGGCCTGGTCAATGCCGGCCTGGGCGCCCTGGGCATCGATCCCGTCGACTGGCTGGGCGACCCACGCTGGGCCATGCCGGCCATCGTGCTGCTGGCGGTGTGGAAGAACTTCGGCGCCAACATGATCATCTTCATCGCCGCGCTGCAGGCGATCCCCGACGAGCTGTACGAGGCGGCGCGGCTGGACGGTGCACGCCGCTGGGCCTTGTTCCGCCACATCACCCTGCCGATGCTGGGCCCCACCCTGCTGATGGTGAGCGTGCTCACCCTGGCCGGCTACTTCCAGCTGTTTGCCGAGCCCTATGTGATGACCCAGGGCGGGCCGCTGCAGAGCACGGTGTCGGTGCTCTACCTGATGTACGAGGAAGGCTTCCGCTGGTGGAACCTGGGCCAGGCCTCGGCCATCGCCTTTGTGCTGTTCGTGCTGATGGTGCTGGCCACGCAGGGGCTGCTGCGCCTGGGCCGGCGTGGCGAGGCGGCGGCGTCGGCATGAGCCAGGTGCGCACGCATTGGTCGCCGATGGCGCTGTGGGTGAATGCCCTGCTGCTGCTGGCCGCGGTGTTTGCCCTGGGGCCGCTGCTGTGGATGCTGAGCGTGTCCTTCATGCAGCCGGGGGAATCGAATGCCCTGCCGCCGCCGCTGCTGCCGGCACGGCCCACGTTGCACAACTACGAACAGCTGCTGGCGCAGACCGGCATGCTGCGCTACTTCTTCAACAGCCTGGTGGTGGCCAGCGCGGTGACGGCCAGCTCGCTGCTGTTCAACCTGATGGCGGGTTATGCCTTCGCCAAGCTGAAGTTCAAGGGCCGCGAGCGCATTTTCCAGGCCCTGCTGGCGGCGCTGGTGATCCCCGGCCAGGTGGCGATGATGCCGCTGTTCCTGATGCTCAAGCAGATGGGCCTGGTCAACACCTGGGCCGGCGTGGTGCTGCCGGGCATGGCGGGGGTGTTCGGCATCTACCTGGTGCGCCAGTACGCCCGCAGCCTGCCCGATGCGCTGCTGGAGGCCGCCCGCATGGACGGCGCGGGTGAGTGGCGCATCTTCTGGCTGATCGTGTTGCCCATGCTGCGGCCGGTGATCGTGACGCTGGCGGTGTTCGGCTTCCTCGGCAGCTGGAACGATTTCATGTGGCCGCTGATCGTGCTGACCGATGCCGACCTGCACACCCTGCCGGTGGCGGTGGCCGCGCTGTCGCGCGAGCATGTGGCCGACGGCGAGCTGATGATGGCCGGCGCGGTGGTCACCGTGCTGCCGGTGCTGCTGCTGTTCCTGGCGCTGCAGAAGCACTACCTGAGCGGCCTGATGATTGGAAGCGTCAAGTGAAGCTGTGGCCTGCGCTGCTGCTGTGGGCGGGCGCCGTGGTGGCGGCGCCGTCGGTGCAGCTGATCGACGACTTCCACGATGCCAGCCGCTGGGTGGCCAGCGCCTCCGACCAGGTGCAGGCCCGGGTGGCCAGCGACGGCCGGGGCGCCACCTGCCTGCACTACGACTTCGGCCGTGTCTCGGGTTATGCCGTGGCGCGGCGCACGCTGGTGCTGGACCTGCCGGCGCACCACGCCTTCAGCCTGCGCCTGCGTGGCACCGGCCCGGCCAATGCCTTCCAGCTCAAGCTGGTGGATGGCAGCGGCGACAACGTGTGGTGGCGCCACTGGCCCGACTTCACACCACCGGCCCGCAGCACCACGCTGAAGATCCGCCAGCGCCAGATCGAGTTCGCCTGGGGGCCGGCCGTCGACAAGACGCTGCGGCGTGCCGCCGCGCTGGAGCTGGTGGTGGCCAGCGGCCGGGGAGGTGGCGCCGGCCGGCTGTGCTTCGAGCAGCTGCGCCTGCAAACGCTGGCTGCGCCGCCGGCCACGGTCACCCCCCGCCTGGTGCATGACAAGGCCGGCAGCACCCTGTCCTTCGGCGGCGCGCTGCAGGAGTTCAACGGCCTGCTGTGGCGCTGGGCCGGCCCACGCCATGGCGCGGCCCTGGTGCAGGCCAGCGACGACGGCCGCCGCTGGCGCACCCTGCACCGCCTGCCGCCCGGCCGGCGTGACTGGCAGGCGCTGTGGCTGCCCGACCAGGAGGCCCGCCACATCCGCATCACCGGCGCCACACCGGGCCAGCCCCGGGCGCTGCAGCTGTCGGCCCCATCCCCCGCCGACTGGCCCGACCGCAACGCCATGCTGCGGGCCCTGGCCGCCCAGGCCGACCAGACGCAACGCAGCCACCACCCACGCGCCCTGCACGGCGAGCAGAACTACTGGACCCTGGTGGGCGTGGACGGCGGCGGCGCCAGCGCGGCCCTGCTCAGCGAAGACGGCGCCATCGAGCCCCAGCGTGGCGGGCCGTCCATCGAGCCGCTGGTGATCGACGGCCAGGGCCGCATGCTGGGCTGGGCCGAGGTGCAGGCCGAAGGCCGCAGCGGCACCACGCTGCGCCAGGGCCATCTGCCGCTGCCGTCGCTGACCTGGGCGCACCCGGCCTTCGGGCTGCAGCTGGACACCGGCGCCGAAGGCAGCCGCACGCAGGCGCAGCTGATCGCCCGCTACACCCTGCACAACCCGCTGGCCAGGCCGCAGCGGCTGACGCTGGCGCTGGTGCTGCGGCCCTGGCAGGTGAACCCGCCGCAGCAGTTCCTCAACACCCCCGGTGGTGTGGCCGAGGTGCGCCAGCTGGCCTGGCAGGGCCGCAGCCTGCAGGTCAATCGCCGGCCCTGGCTGCACGCGCTGGACGCACCGGCCCAGGTGTTGGCCGCGGGCTTTGATGTGGCGGATCCCCTGGCGCAACCCACGGCACCGCTGCTGCGGCTGCAAGACCCGCAAGGCCTGGCCAGCGCCCTGCTGCGCTGGCCGGTGGACCTGGCACCTGGCGAGCACCGCAGCATCGTGATCAGCCTGCCGCTGGCCGGCACGCCGACACCACCGCACAGCAGCGCCGATGCCGCCGCCCGGCTGGATGCGGTGGCCGCGCTGTGGCAGGCCAGGCTCAACAAGGCGCAGTTCCAGCTGCCGCCCACCGCGCAGCCCGTGCACGACAGCCTGCGTGCCGCGCTGGCCCACATCCTGGTCTCGCGCGACGGCCCGGCGCTGCAGCCCGGCACCCGCAGCTACGCCCGCAGCTGGGTGCGTGATGGCGCGATGATGGTGGCCGGCCTGCTGCGCCTGGGCGAGGTGGACGCGGCGCGTGAATTCACGCGCTGGTATGCCGGCCACCTGTTTGCCAACGGCAAGGTGCCCTGCTGCGTGGATGCACGTGGTGCCGACCCGGTGGCCGAGAACGACAGCCACGGCCAGTTCATCTTCAGCGTGGCCGAGCTGTGGCGCCACACCCAGGACCGGGCCCTGGCCGAACAGCTGTGGCCCCAGGTGGACGCCGCCGCACGCTACATGGAGACACTGCGCCAGAGCGAGCGCATCCCCCTCAACCGCCAGCCGGGCCGTGAGGGCTTCTGGGGCACGATGCCGGCGTCGATCAGCCACGAGGGCTACGCGGCCAAGCCCATGCACAGCCACTGGGACAACTTCTGGGCCTTGGCCGGCTGGCGCGATGCGGCGCAGCTGGCCCGCGCCCTGGGCCACGGTGCGCGGGCTGCTGAACTGCAGGCCCAGCACGATGAATTCCGCCGCGAGCTGGGCCAGTCCCTGGCCACCACCATGGCCCAGCACCGCATCCCCCACCTGCCCGGCGCGGTGGAGCTGGGGGATTTCGACCCGACATCGAGCACCATGGTCTTCAGCCCCGCCGGCGCCGAAGACCTGGTGCCGCGCGCCGTGCTGGATGCCACCTGGCAGCGCTGGTGGGACGAGGCCCAGCGCCGCAGTGCCGGCGGTGGTGGGCCCGAGTACACGCCCTACGAGCTGCGCTCGGTGTCGGCCCTGCTGCGCCTGGGCCAGCCGCAGCGGGCCTGGGCCATGCTGGATTTCTTCCACGCCGACCAGCGACCCGCCGGCTGGCACCAATGGGCCGAGGTGGTGGACCGCCGACCGCGCCACCCGCGCTTCATCGGCGACATGCCGCATGCCTGGATCTCGTCGGACTACATCCGCTCGGCGCTGGACCTGCTGGCCTACGAGCGCGACAGCGACCAGGCCCTGGTGCTGGCAGCCGGTGTGCTGCCGGCCTGGCTGGCCGATGGCCCGGTGGGTGTGCAAGGCCTGCGCACCGCCTTCGGCCCGCTGGGCTACCGCCTGGCCCAGCGCAGCGACGGCGCGCTGCATCTGCAGCTGGAGCCTGGCCTGGCACCGCCACCCGGCGGCCTGTGGCTGGCCTGGCAGGGCAGCCTGCACCGCGTGCCGGCGGGGCAGGCCCGGTTCATCCTGCCCAGCCCTGCCAGCACCACCGGCCCGCCGCCGCCCCGGTAGCATGTTGCCGATGGCACCGATCCTGCAAAGAGCGACACCATGGACCTGACCCCGCGCGAGAAAGACAAGCTGCTGATCTTCACCGCCGCCCTGCTGGCCGAGCGGCGCCGTGCACGCGGCCTCAAGCTCAACGTGCCCGAGGCCGTGGCGCTGATCACCGCGGCCATCATGGAAGGCGCCCGCGACGGCAAGACCGTGGCCGCGCTGATGAGCGAGGGCAAGACCGTGCTGGGCCGCGCCGACGTGATGGAGGGCGTGGCCGAGATGGTCCCCGAGATCCAGGTCGAGGCCACGTTTCCCGATGGCACCAAGCTGGTGACCGTGCACCAACCCATCGCATAACACCCACAAAACCCGCAGGAACGCACCATGAACAAGCATTTTTCAGCCCTGGTGCTGGTGGCGGGCGCCAGCCTGGCGCAGGCCCATGAAGGCCATGGCCTGCCCGGCCTGTCGCACTGGCATGCCAGCGATATCAGCCTGGTGCTGGCGGCCGTGGCAGCGCTGGGCCTGTGGCTGGCGCGCCGCAAGTGAGGGCAGCCCATGATCCCCGGTGAACTGCTGACCGACGAGGGTGAACACACCCTGAATCCCGGCCGCCGCACCCACACCCTGGTGGTGCAGAACACCGGCGACCGGCCGATCCAGGTGGGCTCGCACTACCACTTCGCCGAGACCAATGCGGCGCTGGACTTCGACCGCGCCGCCGCCCGCGGCATGCGGCTGAACATCGCCAGCGGCACGGCGGTGCGCTTCGAGCCGGGCCAGCAGCGCACGGTGGAACTGGTGGACTACGCCGGTGCACGCGCGGTGTGGGGCTTCCGCGGCCAGATCCAAGGACAACTCTGACATGGCAACCATTGGCAGGCGTGCCTACGCCGAGATGTACGGCCCCACCGTGGGCGACCGCCTGCGCCTGGCCGACACCGCCCTGGTGATCCAGGTCGAGGACGACTTCACCCTGCGTGCCGGCGGCTACGGCGAGGAGGTGAAGTTCGGTGGCGGCAAGACCATCCGCGACGGCATGGGCCAGAGCCAGGCGCCCAATGGCCCGCACGCCCACGAGGCGGCCGACCTGGTGATCACCAACGCGCTGATCGTCGACCACTGGGGCATCGTCAAGGCCGACATCGGCATCAAGCGCCACCGCATCGTGGCCATCGGCAAGGCCGGCAACCCCGACGTGCAACCGGGGGTGGACATCGTGATCGGCCCGGGCACCGAGATCCTGTCGGCCGAGGGCCTGATCGTCACCGCCGGTGGCATCGACAGCCACATCCACTTCATCTGCCCGCAGCAGATCGACGAGGCGCTGTACGCCGGCGTGACCACCATGCTGGGTGGTGGCACCGGGCCGGCCACCGGCACCCTGGCCACCACCAGCACGCCCGGGCCCGACAACCTGCGGCTGATGCTGCAGGCGGCCGAGGCCTTCCCGATGAACCTGGGCTTCCTGGGCAAGGGCAACGCCAGCCGGCCCGCCGCGCTGGAACAGCAGGTGGAGGCCGGTGCCATCGGCCTGAAGCTGCACGAGGACTGGGGCACCACGCCCAGCGCCATCGACCAGTGCCTGAACGTGGCCGAGGCCCACGACGTGCAGGTGTCCATCCACAGCGACACGCTCAACGAGAGCGGCTTTGTCGAGGACACCATCGCCGCCACCAAGGGCCGCAGCCTGTGTGCCTTCCACACCGAGGGCGCGGGTGGTGGCCATGCACCCGACATCCTGCGGGTGGTGGGCGAGGCCAACTTCCTGCCCAGCAGCACCAACCCCACCATGCCCTACACCGCCAACACGGTGGACGAGCACCTGGACATGCTGATGGTGTGCCACCACCTGGATGCGTCCATCGCCGAGGACCTGGCCTTTGCCGAGAGCCGCATCCGCCGCGAGACCATCGCCGCCGAAGACGTGCTGCACGACCTGGGCGCCATCAGCATGATGAGCAGCGACAGCCAGGCCATGGGCCGGGTGGGCGAGGTCATCATCCGCACCTGGCAGACGGCGCACAAGATGAAGCAGCAGCGTGGCAGCCTGCCCGGTGATGCGCAGCCCGGAGGGCTGCCGGGCGATCCTCAGCGCCATGACAATTCCCGCGTCAAGCGCTACGTGGCCAAGTACACCATCAACCCCGCGCTGGCCAACGGCATCGCCCACGAGGTGGGCAGCGTGGCGGTGGGCAAGTGGGCCGACCTGGTGCTGTGGAAGCCGGCCTTCTTCGGCGTCAAGCCCAGCGTGGTGCTCAAGGGCGGCTTCATCGCCGCTGCGGCCATGGGCGACCCGAACGCCAGCATCCCCACGCCGCAGCCGGTGCACTACCGGCCGATGTTCGGCAGCTTCGGCAAGGCCGTGGGGCCGACCTCGCTGAGCTTCGTCAGCCAGGCCAGCCTGGCGAATGGGGCTGCCGAGTCCTACGGGCTCAGCAAGCGCCTGGTGGCGGTGAAGGGCAACCGCAGCGTCACCAAGCGCGACATGGTGCACAACGCCACCATGCCGGTGATGCAGATCGACGCCCAGACCTACCAGGTGCGGGCCGACGGTGTGCTGCTGACCTGCGAGCCGGCCACCGTGCTGCCGATGGCGCAGAAGTACTTCCTGTTCTGAGCGGCCAGCGCCGCCGCCGCCAGCGCCAACAGCAGCAAGCCGGACATCGGCGGCTCGGGCACGTCACCGCTGCGCACGGCCACGGCGTGCAGTTCATGCCAGACACCGGCCGGAAACTGGCGGCCATCCTGCATGCCGAAGCTCCAGGCTTCCGACACCGAGCCCGGGAGAATGTCGGACCAGTAATCGTAGGTCTGCAGGTTGCGCAGCAGGGCCAGGTTCGCCTGCTGCTCCGGCGTGTCGCCGGTGGCGTCGAACACGGATGCATGCGCCTGCCCACCCAGCTGGTGGCGGAACAGGTGGCCCAGTTCGCCCGCTTCGCAACCCCAGAGAAAGTCGATCTGTGTCAGGCCGCCCCATCCATAAGCGACGTGGTTGCTGCACGACGGATCGGGCTGGGCCGTGCTGGGCAGGCGCCAGTCGTCATAACCGCCGTACACCAGGTTCTGTGCCCAGGCGTTGGCGGATTCCCAGCGCATCAGGCCATCGGTGCTGGAGCGGCCATCGTCGTACACCGAACCGGCCGCCATGCGCCAGTCCTGCAGCCAGGTGATGTAGCGCTCGGGGTCGTGCACCATGCCCCCGCCACGGTCCACCAGCGCGGCCTGCGCACCACAGGCCCAGCACAGCAGCAACATCGACAACAACCGGGGCATCTTGGATCGCATCGGGCACCTCGCCAGCAAGCGGTGGCCGGATCAGCACCGCAGGCCCGAGCATGCACCCCGGGCAACGGCGCCAACTTGCGCACGCGCAAGCACGCCCCAGGCAGGGGCTGGCACCCGGCGCATCTGGGTGAAAATCCCGCGATGGAAACCCCTGGCAATCTCTTCGTCGTGGCTGCACCCAGCGGCGCGGGCAAATCCAGCCTGGTCAAGGCCTTGCTGGAACTCGACTCCCACCTGGCCGTCTCGGTGTCGCACACCACCCGCGCACCGCGTGGCCAGGAGCAGCACGGGCGTGAATACTGGTTCATCGGCGTGGACGAGTTCCGCCAGATGGCCGCCCAGGGCGACTTCTTCGAATGGGCCGAGGTGCACGGCAACCTCTACGGCACCTCGCGCCCGGCCATCGAAGACCGGCTGGCCCGCGGTGAAGACGTGGTGCTGGAGATCGACTGGC
Source organism: Pseudomonadota bacterium (assembly GCA_040386375.1). Taxonomy (GTDB): domain Bacteria; phylum Pseudomonadota; class Gammaproteobacteria; order Burkholderiales; family Burkholderiaceae_C; genus Pseudaquabacterium. The sequence goes on along the minus strand of JAZKFQ010000008.1, from coordinate 9,278 downwards.
AGGGCGCACTGCAGATCAAGCAGATCTTCGCCCATGCCATCCTGATCTTCATCCTGCCGCCCAGCTGGGCCGAGCTGCAGCAGCGCCTGACCCGCCGCGGCGAAGACGGCACGGAGGTGATCGCCCAGCGCATGGAGAACGCACGCCTGGAGGTGGCGCAGGCACGCTACTTCGATTTTGTTATCATCAACGGTTTATTCGAGACGGCGCTGTTCGATCTGAAGACCGTCGTGCACTCCCAGCGCTTGCGCTATGCCGCGCAGCAACGCAACAAGTCCCAGGTGTTTGCGGCGCTGGACCTGATCTGAATCACCGCGCTCCCACGTGCCAGCCACGCTGGCGCGCAACACCAAAGGCAAGCCCATGGCCCGCATCACTGTCGAAGACTGCCTCACCAAGATCCCGAACCGCTTCCAGCTGGTGCTGGCGGCCACCTACCGCGCCCGCATGCTGAGCCAGGGCCACGCGCCCAAGATCGAGAGCAAGAACAAGCCGGGCGTGACCGCGCTGCGCGAGATCGCCGCCGGTGAGGTGGGCATCGAGATGCTGCGCCGGGTTCCGCTGTAAACCAGCCGCCGCACCGCTGACAAAGGCGCCTGCGGGCGCCTTTTTGCCGCCACCAAGGGCGCCCCGGGGCGCCCTTTGGCATTGCCGGGCGGCCGGTCGGACAAAGCAGGCTAAATTCGGGCACATGGGCATCCGATCCTTCGCCGCCGAATTGCTGTTGCCGGCCATGCTGCAAGCGCGGCACCGCAACACGGCGCCAGCGTCTTCCTCCAGGGATGCCAAGGACGAGGTGAGCACCTTCGCCGGCCTGCAGGACAAGCTGGGCTACCTGAGCAAGGCCGAGGTCAAGCAGATCCGCGAGGCCTACAAGTTCGCCGACGGCGCGCACCTCGGCCAGTTCCGCGCCAGCGGCGAGCCCTACATCACCCACCCGCTGGCGGTGGCCGGCCTGGTGGCCGACTGGCGGCTCGATGCCCAGGCCCTGATGGCCGCGCTGATGCACGACGCCATGGAGGATTGCGGCATCACCAAGGTGGAGCTGATCGAGAAGTTCGGCGCGCCCACCGCCGAGCTGGTGGACGGCCTCACCAAGCTCGACAAGCTGCAGTTCAGCACCCGCGAGGAAGGCCAGGCCGAGAGCTTCCGCAAGATGCTGCTGGCCATGGCGCGCGACGTGCGCGTGATCCTGGTGAAGCTGGCCGACCGGCTGCACAACATGCGCACCATGAATGCGATGCCCGCCAACAAGCGTGGCCGCATCGCCCGGGAGACGCTGGACATCTACGCGCCCATCGCCCACCGGCTGGGCCTGAACATGATCTACCGCGAGCTGCAGGAGCTGAGCTTCGAGCACCTCTATCCCTGGCGCCATGCAGCGCTGGCCAAGGCCGTGCAGCGCGCGCGGGGCTACCGGCGCGACATCGTGGAGCGGGTGCGCACCGAGGTGGAGAAGTCCTTCGCCTCCGGCAAGGTGAAGGTGCAGGTCTCGGGCCGCGAGAAGACGGTCTACAGCATCTACCGCAAGATGCGCGAGAAGCACGCCGGTTTTGCCCAGGTCAACGACATCTTCGGCTTCCGCATCGTGGTGCCGCAGCTGATGGACTGCTACCTGGCCCTGGGCATGCTGCACCAGCTGTACAAGCCGGTGCCGGGGCGCTTCAAGGACTACATCGCCATCCCCAAGGCCAATGGCTACCAGAGCCTGCACACCACCCTGGTGAGCCCGCTGGGCACGGCGGTCGAGTTCCAGATCCGCACCGAGCCCATGCACGCCGTGGCCGAGACCGGCATCGCGGCGCACTGGCTGTACAAGCACGACCCGAAATCCGGCGCGAAGAACAGTGCCGGCGAGGCCCAGCGCCTGGGTGCGATGTGGCTCAAGAGCCTGCTCGACATCCAGGACGAAACCCGCGATGCGGCCGAGTTCCTGGAGCACGTGAAGATCGACCTGGTGCCCGAGGCGGTGTACGTGTTCACGCCCATGAGCAAGATCCTGGCGCTGCCACGCGGCGCCACGCCGGTCGATTTCGCCTATGCCATCCACTCCGACGTGGGCGACCACTGCGTGGCGGCCAAGCTCAACGGCGAACCAGTGGCCCTGCGCACCGAGCTGAAGAGCGGCGACGTGGTCGAGATCGTCACTGCGCCCGGCGCACGGCCCAACCCCAGCTGGCTGAACTTCGTGCGCACCGGCCGGGCGCGCAGCAAGATCCGCCATTTCCTCAAGACCATGGAGCATGAAGAATCCAGCGAGCTGGGCGGCAAGCTGCTGGCCCAGGCGCTGCGCGCCGAGGGCCTGCTGATGCCCTCGGCCGAGCTGGACGACACCCAGGCCCAGGCGCTGTGGGCCCAGCTGATCCGCTGGAGCGGCAACCGCAGCCGCGCCGACCTGCTGGTCGACATCGGCCTGGGCCGCAAGATCGCCACCATCGTGGCCAAGCGCCTGGCCCAGCTGATGAACGAACGCGGCGCGCGGCCCGACGCGGTGACGCTGACGCTCAACCGCTTCGGCGCCACGGTGGATGGCCACGACGACGTGGCTGCACCGCCGCCGGGCGTGGTGATCGATGGCACCGAGGGTGCGTCGGTGGTGCTGGCCAGCTGTTGCCGTCCGATCCCGGGCGACGAGATCCGCGCCTACCTGGGCCGCGGCGAGGGCCTGCTGGTGCACACCGGCGACTGCAGCGTGGGCAAGCGCCTGGCCGAACGTGACCCCGAGCGCTGGATCGCGGTGGAATGGGCCGAGCAGCCCACCCGCCATTTCGAGACCAGCGTGAAGCTGCTGGTGCGCAACGGCAAGGGCGCGCTGGCCCAGATCGCCCAGTCCATCAGCGCGGCCGAGGCCGACATCAGCCACATCGAGATGGACAACGACCAGCACGACGACGCCACCGAGCTCACCCTGCTGCTGGCCGTGCGCGACCGCCAGCACCTGGCCGACGTGCTGCGCACCGTCAAGCGCAGCCCGCCGGTGCTGCGGGCGGCCCGCGTCAAACCCTGATCAGGCCCCGGGTGCCGGGTAGCGCACCGCCAGCACCTCCAGCACCTCCACGCCGCCGGGCGTCTGCAGCCGCACCTCGTCGCCTTCACGCGCCTTCAGCAGGGCACGGGCGATGGGCGCGATCCAGCTCACCTCACCGGCCAGGTTGTCGGCCTCGTCGATGCCCTTGATGGTGATGGTGCGCTCTTCGCCCCGGCTGTTGGCATAGGTGACGGTGGCGCCGAAGAATATCTGGTCATGGCCGTGGTGCAGGCTGGGGTCGGCCACCTCGGCGATGTCCAGCCGCTTGGTGAGAAAGCGGATGCGGCGGTCGATCTCGCGCAGGCGCTTCTTGCCGTAGAGGTAGTCGCCGTTTTCGCTGCGGTCGCCGTTCTTGGCGGCCCAGGACACGGTCTCCACCATCTTGGGGCGCTCGGTGTCGATCAGGCCCACCAGCTCGTTGCGCAGGCGCAGGTAGCCGGCCGGGGTGATGTAGTTCTTGCCGCCGGGTGGCAGCGGCGGCAGGGCCGGGCCGCCGTCGTCGTCGGCATCGCCGGCATCGCCGTCGGGCTCCTTGGTGAAGGCCTTGTTCATGGTGCCGGCAGTCTATCCACCCACGGCCGCGGCCTGCTGGGCACTGCGCCAGGCGCCCGGTGCACTGCCGGTCCACTTGCGGAAGGCACGGTAGAAGGTGCTGGCGTCCTCGAAGCCCAGGCGGGCGGCGATGTCGGCCACGCTCAATGCCCCCTCGGCCAGCAGCTGCAGGGCCAGCTCACGCCGCACCTCGTCCTTCAACGGGCCCCAGGCCACGCCCTCGGCGTCCAGCCGGCGCCGCAGCGTGGCGGTGGACAGGCCCAGCGACCGGCCCAGCTCGGCCAGCGTGGGGGTGGGATGGCCCTGGTCCAGCGCGCTGCGGCACAGCCTGCGCGCGCGGTCGCCCAGGCCCGCGGGCAGCACCTGCTTGAGGAACACCGACTGCGGCGCGTCGCGCAGAAAGGCCTTCAGGCTGGCGGGGGTGACCGACACCGCCGCGGCCAGCACCCGCGCGTCGAAATGCGCCGCCGTGGCCGGCGCGTCGAAGCGCTGCAGCGGCGCGAACATGCGCCTGTATTCGTCGGCATGTGCGGGCTGCGGATGGGCCCAGTCCACCCGCGCCAGCGGCACACGCCGGCCGGCCAGCCAGCACAGCAGGCCGTGCAGCATCACCAGCAGGGTCTCGTCGGCGAAGCGGGCCGCGTCCGCGCCCGCCTGGATGCGGTTGTGGATCTGCAGCGTGGCCTGGCCGGCCGCCACGCGCAGGCTGGCGGCGATGTCGTCGAAGCACAGGCCGAAACCCCGCAGCGCCAGGCGCAGGGCCGCACCCACCGTGGCCTGGCCGGCCAGGGCATGGCAGAGCATGGCAAAAGTGCCCACCTTCATGCGCCGGGCATCCAGGCCGAAGAACTCGTCGTCCAGCGCCCGGGCCACCGCCATCCACAGCCGGGAGAACGCCACAGCCGGCACCCGCGCACCATCCTGCGCCAGCAGGACCGGCGCAATGCCCGCCTCGGCCAGCACGGTGGCACGGCCGGCAGCGTCCAGCGCCTGCACGGCGCTGCGCACGAAGGCGATGGAGACACTGCGGGCGGCCGGGGTGGCGGGCATGGCCCATTCTGGCAAAACCGATCAGCGCAACGCGCGTTTGCGCCATCGCGGCCCGGCCGCCGCCGGCCTAGACTCGTCGCCTGCCGGCGCCATGCACGGCCCAGACCGACCCCCAGGAGACACCCGATGACCGATCTGTCCGCCGAGTTCCAGGCCCTGGCCAACTACCGCCCCAGGCACAAGGTGCGCTTCGTCACCGCTGCCAGCCTGTTCGACGGCCACGACGCCGCCATCAACATCATGCGGCGCATCCTGCAGGGCATGGGTGCCGAGGTCATCCACCTGGGCCACAACCGCTCGGTCGACGAGGTGGTGACGGCCGCGCTGCAGGAAGACGTGCAGGGCATCGCCGTCAGCAGCTACCAGGGTGGGCACAACGAGTACTTCAGCTACATGGTCGAGCTGCTGAAAGCGCGTGGCGGCGAGCACATCCAGGTCTTCGGCGGCGGCGGCGGCGTGATCGTGCCGGAGGAGATCAAGATGCTGGCCGGCCACGGCGTGCGCATCTTCAGCCCCGAGGACGGCCAGCGCATGGGGCTGCAGGGCATGATCGGCGAGATGGTGATGCGGGCCGACCGCGACCTCACCGGCTACGCGCCCACCAACCTGTCGGCCATCCAGGGCCACAGCGAAGCGGCCTGGCGCTGCCTGGCCCAGCTCATCACCGCGCTGGAGAACGGCAAGGCCGATACCAGCCTGGTGGCCGAACTGCATGCCGCCGCCAAGGCCGCCCAGACTCCGGTGCTGGGCATCACCGGCACCGGCGGCGCCGGCAAAAGCAGCCTCACCGACGAGCTGATCCGCCGCATCCGCCTGGACCAGGGCGACGCGCTGCACATCGCGGTGATCAGCATCGACCCCAGCCGCCGCAAGAGTGGCGGCGCCCTGCTGGGCGACCGCATCCGTATGAACGCCACCGGGCCCTGGAACAGCGGCCAGCGTGTCTACGTGCGCAGCCTGGCCACCCGCGACACCGGCAGCGAGATCAGCGCCGCCCTGCCCGACGTGCTGGCCGCCGCCAAGGTGGCGGGCTTCGACCTGGTGATCGTCGAGACCTCGGGCATCGGCCAGGGGGATGCGGCCATCGTGCCCCTGGTGGACGTGCCCATGTACGTGATGACACCAGAGTTCGGCGCCGCCAGCCAGCTGGAGAAGATCGACATGCTCGACTTCGCCGAGTTCGTGGCCATCAACAAGTTCGACCGCAAGGGCGCGGCCGACGCGCTGCGCGACGTGGCCAAGCAGGTGCAGCGCAACCGCGAGGCCTTCAATGTGATGCCCGACCAGATGCCGGTGTTCGGCACCATGGCCAGCCGCTTCAACGACGACGGCGTGACCGCGCTGTACCAGGCGCTGAAGGCGCGACTGGGTGCCCTGGGCCTGCCGCTGATCGAGGGCCGGCTGCCGCTGGTGGCCACCAAGCACAGCACCCACCAGACGCCGGTGGTGCCGGCGGCGCGCACCCGCTATCTGGCCGAGATCACCGACACCGTGCGGGGCTACAAGGCCCGCGCCCGTGCCCAGGCCAAGCTGGCGCGTGAGCTGCAGCAGCTGCGTGCCACCGCCCAGATGCTGCACGAAGACGATGCGGCACGCGACGGCGCCAAGAACACCGTGCTGCGCCTGGCCGACCAGCGTGCCACCAAGCAGGACCCGGCCGCCGCCAAGCTGCTGGCGCAGTGGCCCGAGATGCAGAAGGCCTATGCCGGCGACGAGTACGTGGTGAAGATCCGCGACAAGGAGATCCGCACCAGCCTGGTCCACACCACGCTGTCCGGCAGCAAGATCCGCAAGGTGGCCCTGCCCGGCTACGAATGCCATGGCGAGCTGCTGAAGTGGCTGATGCTGGACAACGTGCCCGGCAGCTTCCCCTACACCGCCGGCACCTTCGCCTTCAAGCGCGAAGGCGAGGACCCCACACGCATGTTCGCCGGCGAGGGCGACGCCTTCCGCACCAACCGGCGCTTCAAGCTGGTGAGCGAGGGCATGCCGGCCAAGCGGCTGAGCACGGCCTTCGACTCGGTCACGCTGTACGGCAACGACCCCGACCGCCGGCCCGACATCTACGGCAAGGTGGGCAACTCGGGCGTCAGCATCGCCACGCTGGACGACCTGAAGGTGCTGTACTCGGGCTTCGACCTCTGCCACCCGGCCACCAGCGTCAGCATGACCATCAACGGGCCGGCGCCCAGCATCCTGGCCATGTTCATGAATGCGGCCATCGACCAGCAGATCGAGAAGTTCACCGCCGACAACGGCCGCGCGCCCACCGACACCGAGGTGGCCAAGATCCGCGAATGGGCCCAGGCCAATGTGCGCGGCACGGTGCAGGCCGACATCCTGAAGGAAGACCAGGGCCAGAACACCTGCATCTTCAGCACCGAGTTCAGCCTGAAGGTGATGGGCGACATCGCCGAATACTTCGTGCACCACAACGTGCGCAACTTCTATTCCGTGTCGATCTCGGGTTACCACATCGCCGAAGCCGGCGCCAACCCCATCAGCCAGCTGGCCTTCACGCTGAGCAACGGCTTCACCTTCGTGGAGGCGTATCTGGCGCGCGGCATGCACATCGACGACTTCGCGCCCAACCTGAGCTTCTTCTTCAGCAACGGCATGGACCCGGAGTACACCGTGCTGGGCCGCGTGGCGCGGCGCATCTGGGCGGTGGCCATGCGCGACAAGTACGGCGCCAACGAGCGCAGCCAGAAGCTGAAGTACCACGTGCAGACATCGGGCCGCAGCCTGCATGCGCAGGAGATCCAGTTCAACGACATCCGCACCACGCTGCAGGCCCTGATCGCCATCTACGACAACTGCAACAGCCTGCACACCAATGCCTTCGACGAGGCCATCACCACGCCCACCGAAGACAGCGTGCGCCGCGCCATGGCCATCCAGCTGATCATCAACCGTGAGTGGGGCCTGGCCAAGAACGAGAACCCCAACCAGGGCGCCTTCGTCATCGACGAGCTGACCGAACTGGTGGAAGAGGCCGTGCTGGCCGAGTTCGAGAAGATCGCCGACCGCGGTGGTGTACTGGGCGCGATGGAGACGGGCTACCAGCGCGGCAAGATCCAGGAGGAGTCGATGCACTACGAGATGCAGAAGCACACCGGCGAGTACCCCATCATCGGCGTGAACACCTTCCGCAACCCGCACGAAGACCCCAACCCCAAGCAGATCGAACTGGCGCGCAGCACCACCGAAGAAAAAGAATCGCAGCTGGCCCGGCTGGCCGATTTCCATGCCCGGCATGCGGCCGAATCGCCCGCCATGCTCAAGCGCCTGCAGCAGGCGGTGATCGACAACCAGAACGTGTTCGACGTGCTGATGGATGCAGTGCGCTGCTGCAGCCTGGGCCAGATCACCAATGCGCTGTTCGAGGTGGGCGGGCAGTACCGGCGCAGCATGTAGGGCGCGTGCAGACAACGCCCCGACGCTGCAATGGATGCGCGGTTGGCGGCTTGGGGCTTATTCCGTTGAAAAAGGGCTACCAACCCGTCACTGCAAGTCGCACAATTTGGGCGTTAGCAGCATGGATCTCAGAGGGCCGCGAGATGATGGGACGCCAAGCAGGAGGACAGGAGCGGTTGTTCTACTCCTTCAATCTGGAGGATCACGTTCCTGCCAATCACCTCCTTCGTCGCATCAATCGGTGCATCGACTTCAGCGGCCTGCATCAGCACCTCGCCGAACACTACAGCCAGATCGGGCGTCCTTCGATCGACCCCGAGTTGATGATTCGCATGCTGGTCATCGGCTACTGCTACGGCATCCGCTCCGAGCGGCGCCTGTGCGAGGAACTGCACCTGAACCTGGCCTACCGCTGGTTCTGCCGACTGGGACTGCAGGATTCTGTGCCGGACCATTCAACCTTCTCCAAGAACCGGCACGGCCGCTTTCGCGACAGCAAGGTGTTTCGATGGTTCTTTGACGAGGTCTTGCGCCAATGCATGGCCGCTGGCCTGGTCAAGGGCGAGGGCTTCGCAGTGGACGCCAGCATCGTGGCCGCTGATGCCAGCGGCCAGCGAGCCGTCGATGGTGATGCTGCTGTGGATTGGACTGATCCGGCGCTGCGCAGCCGTGCTGCGCGCGAGTACCTGCAGGCGCTGGAGGCCAACGAGTTGGGCGTCACCTCGCCCAAGAAGCTGTCCCTAACCGATCCGATGGCCAGTTGGACTGCGGCCACCCACGGCCCGGCGTTTTACGCCTACGCCACCAACTACCTGATCGACGTTGAGCATGGGATCGTTCTGGACGTGATGGCCACCCAGGTCAGCCGGACCGTCGAAGCCACTTCGGTCATGCAGATGATCGACCGCATCCAGCAGCAGTACGGACTGAAGCCGAAGCGCTTGATCGGTGACACAGGCTATGGCACCGCCCCGATGCTGGGCTGGATGGTCGAGCAAGGGATCGAGCCGCATGTGCCGGTCTGGGATCGCACCCAGCGAGAGGACGGCACGCTGTCGAGCAATGAGTTCTCCTGGGACGAGCAGAACAACGAGTACCGCTGTCCAGAGGGCAAGCCGCTGCGCAGCCAGTGGCGCGCCTTCAAGATCGAGCGCACGCATGTCACGCAGGCCGGCACGATCATCTACCGATCGAGCAAGAAGGACTGCGCCAGTTGCCCGCTCAAGCAGCG
>JAZKFQ010000007.1:0-17478 GCA_040386375.1 Pseudomonadota bacterium | reverse complement strand
CGAGGCGCGCGTCTGGATGGTGGCTGGCGCGAGGCTGCTGTCGCAAAGTTCAAAAGGCGCGTTTTGGGCCAGCCTTTTGGCGCGACAAAAGGGTGGTCGCCTGCCGGGGCGAGACCCGGCGCGCTGCAGCGCACCGGCGAAGCCGCAGCAAGCCGCGTAACCAACCAACCCAACCAACCAGCCATCCACCCCAGCCGTCCCCCGCTTGACACCGCCGCCCCAAGCCCCTGCGGCAAACTGCCCGGATCCCCACCCACATCCAGCAGGAGACACACACCATGGGCCCATTGAGCGGTTTGCGCGTCGTTGAACTCGCCAGCATCGGCCCCGGCCCGCTGTGCGCCATGCTGCTGGCCGACCTGGGCGCCGAGGTGATCCGCATCGACCGCACCGAACCCAGCGGCCTGGGCGTGCCCACCAAACTGCGCTTCGAGATCACCGGCCGCAACCGCAAATCGGTGGCGCTGGACATCAAGCAGAAGGCCGGCCTGGATGCCGCCCTGCGCCTGATCGACAAGGCCGACGTGCTGATCGAGGGCTGGCGCCCCGGCGTGGCCGAGCGCCTGGGCATGGGCCCCGAGGTCTGCCACGCCCGCAACCCCGGCCTGGTGTTCGGCCGCATGACCGGCTTCGGCCAGACCGGCCCGCTGTCGCAGGCTGCCGGCCACGACCTGAACTACATCGCCCTCACCGGCGCCCTGCACGCCATCGGCGGTGGCAAGAGCGGCACCGACAAGCCCGTGCCGCCGCTGAACCTGGTGGGCGACTACGGCGGCGGCGCGCTCTACCTGGCCTTCGGCATCCTGTCGGCCATCTTCGAGCGCAGCCGCTCCGGCAAGGGCCAGGTGGTCGATGCTGCCATGGTCGACGGCGCCTCCAGCCTGATGAGCATCTTCTTCGGCATGGTGGCCAGCGGCGCCTGGAACCCCAAGGAGCGCAGCGCCAACATCCTGGACGGCGGCACGCCCTTCTACGACACCTATGCCACGTCCGACGGCCAGTGGGTGTCGATCGGCTCGCTGGAGCCCAAGTTCTTCGCCGAGATGGTCGAGCGTGTGGGGCTGGACCCGTCCTACGTCAAGCGCCAGCACGACAAGACCTGCTGGCCGCAGATGCGCGCCGACATGGTGCGGCTGATCGGCGCCAAGACACGGGATGAATGGAGCAAGCTGCTGGAAGGCACGGACGTCTGCTTCGCCCCGGTGCTGCGCCTGGACGAGGTGGCCAACCACCCCCATGCCCAGGCCCGCAATGCCTACATCGACCTGGGCGGCGTGCTGCAGCCGGCGCCGGCACCGCGCTTCTCGCGCAGCCAGCCGGCCCAGCCCACACCGCCGGTGCAGGCCGGCACCCACACCGACGCCATCCTGGCCGAGGCCGGCTTCAGTGCGGCCGAGATCGCCGCGCTGCGCGCGTCGGGCGCCGCAGTCGGCGGCTGAAAGCACACCATGGCCACCGAAAACCGCCCCTACCTGGACCTGCCCGCCCCCAAGGAGCCGCCCAAGCCCCGCGCGGCGGCCTCGCTGATCGTGCTGCGCGACAGCCCGCGTGGACTGGAAGTGCTGATGATCCGCCGCGCCGAACGGCCCGGCGACCAGAACAGCGGTGCCACCGTCTTCCCCGGTGGCCTGCTGGATGCCAGCGACCGCGGCCACTACGAGCGCTGCAACGGCCTGGATGACGCCACCGCCAGCGCCCGCCTGGGCCTGCCCGCCGACGGCCTGCACTACTGGGTGGCCGCGGTGCGGGAATGTTTCGAGGAAGCCGGCCTGCTGTTCGCCACCGACGCGGCGGGCAAGACGGTGGACCTGGACGCCTTGCCGCAAGACGAGGTGGTGGCCCTGCGCCGCGCCCTGCATGCCAACCAGACCGGCATGGCCGAGGTCTGCGCGCGCTTCAACGTGCGCCTGGCCACCGACCGCCTGGCCTACTACAGCCACTGGATCACCCCGGTGGGCCTGCCCAAGATCTTCGACACCCGCTTCTTCGTCACCGAGGCGCCGGCCGGCCAGACGGCCATGGCCGACGCCACCGAGACGGTGGACCTGCTGTGGATGACGCCCGCCGAGGTGATGGACAAGAGCAACGGCCTGCGGCTGATGAACGTCACCGAGATCACGCTCAAGCACATCGCCACCTTCGGCAAGGCTGCCGACGCCGTGGCCTGGGCACGGGCGCAGGCGGTGGTGCCGCTGAACCGGCCGCGCATCGGCCTGTCGGCCAAGGGCCGGCGGCCGCTCAACCGCGGTGATTGGGCCTATGCCGAACTGGGCCGCATCGACCCCGAGGGCACGGGCACGGCCAGCATCGAGCTGGTGCCCGGCAAGGGTGTGTGGCTGAGCCCGCGTGTGCTGCGCGTGACGGCCGACAACGGCAGCATGATGACCGGGCCGGGCACCAATGCCTATTTCATCGGCGCGCCGGGCTCGGACAGCTGGGCCCTGCTGGACCCCGGGCCCGACGATGCCTCCCATGTGGCCGCCCTGCTGGCCGCCGCACCCGGCAAGATCACCCGCATCCTCTGCACCCACACCCACAAGGACCATTCCCCCGCCGCCGCCGCCATCGCTGCGGCCACCGGCGCGCCCACCTTCGGCCGCGTGGCCGACCATCCGGAATGGCAGGACCAGAGCTTCCAGCCGACCACAGTGCTGAACGACGGTGATGTGCTGAACCTGGGCGAGGGGGTCACCCTGCGCGCGGTGCACACCCCCGGCCATGCCAGCAACCACCTGTGCTTCCTGCTCGAAGAGGAAGAGCTGCTGTTCACCGGCGACCACCTGATGCAGGGCAGCACGGTGGTGATCAACCCGCCCGACGGCGACATGGCGGTCTACATCAACAACCTGCGCCGGTTGCTGGACATCCCGCTGCAGTGGCTGGCACCCGGCCATGGCTTCTTGATCGACGAACCGCACGCGGTGGTGAACAAGACCATCGCCCACCGCCTGGGCCGTGAAGCCAAGGTGCTGGCCGGCCTGCAGAAGCTGGGCAGCGCCGCACCGGTGAACGAGGCCGCCCTGGTGGCCGAGGTGTACGCCGACACCCCCAAGCAGCTGCATGCCATGGCCCTGCGCTCGCTGCGCGCCCATCTGCAGAAGCTGCAGGCCGAGGGCCGGGCCACGCGGCAGGGCGACAGCTGGCAGGCGGCGGCATGAGTGGCGACATCAGCAGCAGTTTCGGCACAGCCCATGCCGTGCTGCAGGGCGAGGTGGAGGCGCGCCGCCTGGCCGGTGTGTCCTGCGCCACCCTGCGCCATGGCGAACTGATCGACAGCTTCTGCACCGGCCATGCCGACCTGGAAGCCGGCACGCTGCTGCGGCCCGACCACATCCACCGCGCCTTCTCCAACACCAAGCTGTTCACCACGGTGCTGGTGCTGATGCTGGCCGACGAGGGCCAGTGGCAGCTGGACGATCCGCTGAAGGCCTGGATCCCGGCCTTCGGCCGGGTGCGTGTGCTGCGCCCCGGCGCCACCACGCTGGACGACACCGAGCCGCTCGCCGCCGACATCAGCATCCGCCAGCTGATCACCCACACCGCCGGCTTCAGCCACGGTGTGTTCGACCCCGAGTCCCTGCTCTACAAGGCCTACCACGCCAGCGGCGTGCGCGGCATCAACACCACGCTAACCGAGCAGATGGACCTGCTGGCCCAGCTGCCGCTGGGCTTCCAGCCCGGCACGGCCTGGGAGTACGCGCTGGGCATCGACGTGCTGGCCCGGCTGTGTGAGCTGGCCACCGGCCAGACCTTCGGCGACGCGCTGCAGCAGCGCATCTTCGGCCCGCTGGGCCTGACCGACACCGGCTTCGTGCTGCGGCCCGACCAGGTGCCGCGCCTGGCTGCGCTCTACAAGGGCGACCTGGCCGAGCCGATGAAGCCGGGCCTGGAACGGCTGACCACCACGCCCTGGCCCGATGCCTACCTGCAGCCCGTGCCACGCCAATCGGGTGCCGGCGGCCTGTTCAGCACCCAGGCCGACATGCTGGCCCTGCTGCGCCAGCTGATGCCGGGCCAGCCCTCGGCGCTGCTGAAGCCCGACACCCTGGCGGCGATGTTCCGCGACCAGCTGCCGGGCGATCTGTGCGTGCAGTTCCCGATGCCGGGGCCGATTCCCAGCCTGGGCTTCGGCCTGGGCGGTGCGCTGGTGCGGCGCGCCTCCAGCCTGGAGCCGGCGGGCGCGGTGGGTGAGCTGCAGTGGGGCGGCCTGGCCGGCACGCACTGGTTCATCTCGCCGGCCACCGGCCTGGCCGGCGTGGTGATGTGCCAGCGCCACTTCGGCTTCTGGCACCCGTTCTGGTTCGACTACAAGCGCCGGCTGTACACCGCAGCCGGGCACTGAGCGAGCGCCGCCGCGGGGCGGCGTGCGCTCACTGGTCGGCGGTCTTGATCAGTGCCGCCACCTCGGCCTGGCGCGGGAACTTGTTGCCCAGCGCCGCCAGGGCCGACAGCTCGCTGCGTGCATTCGACTTCTCGCCCGACTGGATCAGCAGCTTGGCCAGCTGCAGGCGGAAGTTGTAGGACTCGGGCGCCGTGGCCACGGCCTGCTTCTGCACCTCCACCGCCCGCGCCAGCTGCTGCTCGGCGGCCAGCGCCATGGCCAGGGTGTCCATCACCGCGGCCGACTTGGGCGCCACCTGCAGCGCCCGCTCGGCCAGCGCCACCGCGCCGGGCTTCTTCTGGCTGGCCAGCACGAAAGCCAGGTTGTTCAGGGCCAGCACATTGGTGGGCTGCCTCTCGACCACCTGCCGGTACAGCGCCTCGGCCTCGACCGGCTGGCTGGAGCCCATGGCCACGTCGCCCAGGTGCAGCACGAAGGACAGGTCGTCCGGGTTCTGCTTGCGCCAATCCTGGGCCACGGCCGCCGCCTCGGCGGTCTTCCGGGCGGCGGTCAGCGCCGCATGCAGGCGCAGGGCGGCATCGCCGGGGTGCTTGCGCGCCAGGGCCTTGCGCAGGGCGGCAGCCGCGCCGTCCCAGTTCTTGCGGCGCAACTCCACATCGCCTTCCATGCTGAAACCGGCGGCCTCGTCCGGCCGCTGGGCCTGCAGCTTGCGCGCCAGGGCCAGCGCCTGGTCGAGCTGGTTCTCCTGCAGGGCCAGCGCCAGCTGGGCCTGCTGCACCGGCAACTGGTCGGGCGCGATCTCGGCGGCGCGCCGCACCGCGGCGGCGGCGGCGGCCGGGTTGCGCGCCGCCGTCTGCGCGTCGGCCAGGCGCAGCTGCGGCAGGGGCGAGCGCGGCGCGGCGGCCGCCAGCTTGTGGAAGGTGGCCACCGCCTGCTGGGCATCACCCCGGGCCAGCTGGACACGGCCCAGCCGGTCCAGCAGTTCGGGGTTGCCGGGCAGGGCCTCCACGCCGGCCTGGGCGGCCTCCAGCGCGGCCTTGGTCTGGTTGCCGGCCAGCAGCTGGTCCACCAGCAGCGCACGGGCACGGGCGTCGCTGGGGTCGGCGGCCACGGCGTCGTTCAGCCACTTGAGCACCTCGTCGGGCGGGCCCCCGATGCGGGCCGTCAGCTCGGCCAGCGCCAGCATCGCGTTGGTGTTCCTGGGGTCGCGCTGCAACACGCCCTGGAAGCGGGACTTGGCGGCGGCCGGCTGCTTGTCGGCCAGGTCCAGCGCCGCCAGGCCGGCCAGCGCAGGCAGGTAGTCGGCGTTGCGGACCAGCGCGGCCTCGAAGTGCCGGCGTGCGCCGGCGCTGTCCTTGGCCTGCAGGGCGATGCGCCCACGCAGCTGGTCGGGCAGGGCGTCGTTGGGCAGCTTGGCGGCCAGGGCATCCACCGCCTTCAGCGCGCCGGGCAGGTCGTTGCCACGCACCAGCAGGTTGATCAGCGCCAGGTCGGCGCTGCTGCCCTTGTCGGCCGCGGCCACGGCGCGCACCTCGGCCAGCGCCGGCGCACCCTTGCCCTTGGCCACCTCCGACAGCGCCAGCGCCAGGCGCACCCGCAGGTCGTCGGGGTTGCGTTTGGCGGCACGGGCGAAGGCGGCATCGGCGGCCGCGCTGTCGCCCTTGATCAGATGGGCCTGGGCCGCCAGGGTCAGCGTCTCCACATGCGGCGCACTGCCCTCCAGCAGCGGGGCCAGCGTGGCCAGTGCCTTGTCGGCCTGGCCACTGCGCAGCAGCACCTGGGCCAGCTGCTGGCGCGGCATGGCGGCGCCGGGCAGCTGCTGCACCGCCTTGCTGAAGTGCGCCTCGGCCTGGGCCAGGTTGTCGAGCTGCAGCTCCGTGCGGCCGGCCAGCAGCAGCACCTGCGGGCTGATGGGGCCGTTGCGCAACAGCAGCTGGGTGAGTTCGCGCGCACGCTTGAAGTCACCCTTGTGCTCGGCCAGCACGGCGTCGAAGAACAGCGTCTGCGGATGTTTGGGCGCCACCTTCTGCAGCGCCTGCAGCTGGCTGCCCGCCGCGGTGAAATCGGCCGCCGCCAGCTGCAGGCCGATCACCGCCGCATGGGCGGCCACGGCCTCGGGCCGGCGCTTGAGGGCTTCCTGGTAGGCGGCCATGGCCGGCCCGGTGGGCGGTGGCGCCTCGCCGGGCTTGCCGCGCAGCAGCAGATCGCCCTGCAGCAGCCAGGCCTCGGCGTTGTCGGGATGGCTTGCCACCAGGGCCTGCAGCTGGGCCAGCGCATCGGCGCTGTCACCACGGGCGGCCGCCAGGCGGGCGCGCAGCAGCAGGGCGGGCTCATGCGCGGGCTGGTCGCGCAGCACGGCCTGCAGCCGGGTGGCTGCAGCGTCCAGGTTGCCGCTGCCGGCTTCGGCGGCGGCCAGGCTGGTCTGCAGCCGGGCCCGGGCCGCGGGGTCGTCCAGCTGGGTGCTGCCGAACTGCTGCAACAGCTGCCCGCCCTTGTTCAGGGCCAGCATGGCCGAGGCCAGCGGCGGCAGCACCAGCTGCTGCGGGTGCTGCAACTCCAGCGCACGGCGCAGCTCCACCTCGGCGCCCGCGGCATCACCGCTGTCCTGCAGCAGCTGGCCCAGCAGAAACCGCGCCTCGGCGTTGTCGGGCGCCTGCTGCAGCACGCTCTTCAGGCTGATGCGGGCGGCCTCGGTGTCCTTCTTGACGAGGGCGCTGCGGGCCGTGTCCAGCAGGGCGGGCACGCCGGGTTCGCCGCAACCGGCGAGCAGTGCCAGCATCAGGGCCGCGGCCGCCACCGGGCTTGCCGCGCCCCGCGCCAACCGCCTGCCGCCCATCCGTCGAATCATGCCGCGCTCTCCCTGCAAGCCATTGCCAGCCATGTGGCGGGCATCTCCAGGGGAGTATCACCCGCGACCCCGGCGGCCCTGGGTGGCAATGGCGTGAACAATCTCAGGTGTCGGCCACTCCTGCCAGCAGTGCGGCATTGCCACCGGCCGCTGCGGTGTTGATGGTCAGCGTCTGCTCGGCGCAGAACCGGTAGAGATAGTGCGGCCCGCCGGCCTTGGGCCCGGTGCCCGACAGGCCGTCGCCGCCAAAGGGCTGCACCCCCACCACCGCGCCGATCATGTTGCGGTTGACATAGACATTGCCCACCCGGGCCTGGGCGGCGATCTGCAAGGCACGGCTGTCGATGCGGGTCTGCACACCCAGGGTCAGGCCATAGCCCAGGCGGTTGATGCGCGCCACCAGGTCGGCCAACTCGCCACGCCAGCGCAGCACATGCAGCACCGGGCCGAACACCTCCTGCTGCAGGTCCTCCACCGCACCGATCTCGAAGGCCACCGGGGCGATGTGGCTGGCGGCCCAGCGTGGGTCCATGGGCGTGCGGCCCAGCAGCCTGGCGCCGGCCTCCAGCCGGGCGATGTGGCGGCCCAGGCCGGCATGGGCCTCGGTGTCGATCACCGGGCCCACGTCGGTGGCCAGGTCATCGGCCGGCCCCAGGCGCAGCTCGGCCAGCGCCCCCCGCAGCATGCCGATCAGGGGGTCGGCGATGCCCTCGTGCACACACAGCAGGCGCAGCGCCGAGCAGCGCTGGCCGGCCGAGCGGAAGGCGCTCTGCACCACCGCGTCCACCACCTGCTCGGGCAGGGCGCTGCTGTCGACCACCATGGCGTTGAGCCCGCCGGTCTCGGCGATCAGCGGCACGATGGGGCCGTCACCGGCCGCCAGCGCACGCTGGATCTGCTTGGCCACCTGGGTGCTGCCGGTGAAGCACACACCGGCGGTGGCCGGATGCGCCACCAGCTGGGCACCCACGGTCTCGCCCGGGCCGTGCAGCAGGGCCAGGGCGTCGGTGGGCACACCGGCTTCATGCAGCAGGGCCACGAAGGCCGCGGCCACACCCGGGGTCTGCTCGGCCGGCTTGGCGGCCACGGCATTGCCGGCCACCAGGGCCGCCACCACCTGGCCGGCAAAGATCGCCAGCGGGAAGTTCCAGGGCGAGATGGCGACGAACACGCCGCGGCCGTGCAGCCGCAGTTCGTTGCTTTCGCCGGTGGGGCCTGGCAATGCGATGGGCTGCAGCTTCTCCACCGCCTGCTGGGCGTAGTAGCGGCAGAAATCCACCGCCTCGCGCACCTCGGCCACCGCGTCGCCCAGGGTCTTGCCGGCTTCCAGGGCCAGCAGGGCGCAGTAGCGCGGCAGCTGGGCCTGCAGCAGATCACCGGCGCGGGCGATGGTGGCCGCACGCTCGGCCACCGGCCGGGCGGTCCAGGCCTGGAAGCCGGCCTGCAGGCGCGCCATGGCCGCTGCCACCGCCGCGGCGCCGGCTTCGGCCACCACCGGCACCGCCGTGCTGCCCAGCGCCGCCAGCAGCGGCGCACGCTGCTCGGGCACGGCCAGGTCCAGCCCGCGGCTGTTGGCGCGGCCGGGCCCGAACAGCGCCGCCGGCGCCGGCTGGCCCGGCACCTGGGCCGGCTGCAGCGGCGAGCGCAGCAGGTCTTCGGCGCCCACGGCCTGGTCGGCCAGCTGGTGCACGAAGGAGGAGTTGGCGCCGTTCTCCAGCAGCCGGCGCACCAGGTAGGCCAGCAGATCGCGGTGCTCGCCCACCGGCGCGTAGATGCGCAGGGCCAGCTGCGGCTGGGCGGCCAGCACCTCCCGGTAGACGGCCTCGCCCATGCCGTGCAGGCGCTGCATCTCGAAGCGGATGCCGGGGCGGCCGTCATCGCCGGTGCGCGGCCAGCCGGCCGCGCGGGCCATCTGCAGGATGGCCGCGATGGTGCCTGCGTTGTGGGTGGCGAACTGCGGCAGCAGCACCTCGGCATGGCCGATCAGGGCCTGGGCGCAGGCCAGGTAGCTGATGTCGGTGTGGTGCTTGTGGGTGAACACCGGGTAGCCGTCCAGCCCCAGCTCCTGCGCACGCTTGATCTCGCCGTCCCAGTAGGCCCCCTTGACCAGGCGCACCATGAAGCGCAGGCCCCGGCTGCGGCCGATGGCGGCGACGGCGTCGATCATGGCCCGGGCCCGGGTCTGGTAGCTCTGGATGGCCAGGCCGAAACCGGCCCACTGCGGCGCGGTGGCGGCCACGTGGTCGGCCAGGCGCTCGAACACCGCCAGCGACAGCTCCAGCCGGTCGCTCTCCTCGGCGTCGATGGTGAGGTTGATGTCGGCGGCGGCGGCCAGGTCGATCAGCGCCACCACCCGCGGCAGCAGCTCGGCCATGACACGGTCGGTCTGGCTCTCCTCATAGCGTGGATGCAGGGCCGACAGCTTGATCGACAGGCCGTCGCGCTCGGCCGGGCCGCTGCCCTGGGTGCTGCCCGCGATGGCCTGCAGTGCCGCCTGGTAGGCCGCGCCGTAGCGCAGCGCATCGGCGTCGGTGCGCGCGCCTTCGCCCAGCATGTCGAAGGAGAAACGCAGCTGCGGCGCGGCCCGGCGCGCACTGCGGGCCTCGTCCAGCGCGGCGGCGATGGTCTGGCCCAGCACGAACTGCCGCCCCAGCAGGCCGATGGCGCGCACGGTGGCGGCCACCACGGTCTGCGCGCCCAACCGGTCCAGCATGCCGGGCTGGGCGCCGCCGGCAGGCAGCAGGCGCTTGGCCAGGCCCAGCGCACTGGCCGAAAGACCGGCCAGCATCTTGTGTTGGGAGCCGGCGACGGCACCGCCGGAAAAATCGGCGCGGCCCAGCTGGTCGGCCGTCAGCGCGATGGCGGTGGCGGCATCGGGCACGCGCAGCAAGGCCTCGGCCAGGCGCATCAGGGCCAGGCCCTCCGCGCTGCTGATGGGGTATTCGCGCAGCAGCGATTCCATGGCCCAGAACGGCGCCGGCGTCTCGCGCACCGCGGCCACCCAGGGGCTGGCGCTGGCCACCACCGCGTGCCAGTCGAACGGCCCTTCGCGCCGCAGGCCGGCCAGCAGGGCTTGCAGCACGGCGGCCTCGTCCCGGCAGGGCGGCGGCAGGCGGGAGGCGGTGGGCAGGGCGGTGGGCATGTGGGTCTCCAGGCGGCTCAGGCGATGAAGGCTCCAGCTTAAGAGTCCATCTGGTGTCGATTTCTGGGTAAACAGGCCATTGCGCCGACGAAAGTTCGGCCGGCAGTGCGGGCACTGGGCCACGCCGTGCCATCCGGTGCCCGCTGACCGCATGGCGACACCACCAGCGCCACCCCGGCCGCTAGAGTGCATCGCCATGAGCCTGCCCCTGCTGTTCACCCCTTTGCGCCTGCGTGACCTGCTGCTGAAGAACCGGGTGGTGGTGGCGCCCATGCACCAGTACGCCGCCGCGCGTGGGTTTGCCACCGACTGGCATCTGATGAACGCCGGGCGCTACGCCGCCGGCGGCGCGGGCCTGTTCATCGTGGAATCCACCAAGGTGGAGCGGCGCGGCTGCGGCACCGTGGGTGACCTGGGCCTGTGGGACGACGCCTTCATCCCCGGCCTGCAGCGCATCGCCGATTTCACCCATGCCTGCGGTGCGGCCGTGGGCATCCAGCTGGGGCATTCGGGCCGCAAGAGCCGCACCGGCCGGCCCTGGGAAGGTGGCAGGCCGCTGACACCCGAGACCGCCCAGGTGCCCGATTGGGAGGCCTGGGAGCTGGTGGCCCCCAGCGCCATTGCGCCCGATGCCCGCGCGCCGGTGCCGCGCGCCCTGGACCGCAGCGAGATTGCCGGCGTGGTGCAGGCCTTCGGCCGCGCCACCGCACGCGCCCACCAGGCCGGCTTCGACGTGGTGGAACTGCATGGTGCACACGGCTTCCTGATCCACCAGTTCCTGAACCCGCTGTCCAACCAGCGCACCGACGACTACGGCGGCAGCCCCGCCAAGCGCATGCGCTTTGCGCTGGAGGTGGCCGAGTGCGCCCGCGCCGCCTGGCCGGCGCACAAGCCGCTGTTCATGCGCCTGTCGGTGGACGACGGCACGGGCTGGGACCCGGCCAGCAGCGTGCAGCTGGCGCGTGCGCTGAAGGCCCGCGGCGTGGACGTGGTGGATTGCTCGGGGGGCGGCATGCTGGCCGGCCCGGTGCCGGGCACACCGCCGGTCTACGGCTACCAGGTGCCCTATGCCAGCCAGCTGCGGCAGGAGGCCGGCATCGCCACCATGGCCGTGGGCCTGATCGTGCATGCCGACCAGGCCGAGGCCATCCTGCAGCAGGGCCAGGCCGACTTGGTGGCCCTGGCGCGTGAACTGCTCTACAACCCGAACTGGCCGCTGGACGCGGCGCAGAAGCTGGGGGTGGACCCGCATTTCAACCTGGCGCCGCCGGCCGCAGGCTGGTGGCTGGACAAGCGCCGCGCCAGCGCCCAGGGCCTGCTGCCCTCCACCTTCGGCCCGGTGTCCCCTTCCTGACCCCCGCCCTGCCCCCCTGCCCTGATGCCTGCCACCATGCCCCAACTGCGCGACCCCCTCAGCCTGCCCCGCGGCCCCGCGATGGCCAACCGCTTCATGCTGGCGCCGCTGACCAACTGGCAGAGCAACGCCGACGGCACCCTGGCCGAGGCCGAATACAAGTGGCTGACCATGCGCGCCCAGGGCGGCTTTGCACTGACCATGACCTGCGCCGCCCATGTGCAGCGCGGCGGCCAGGGCTTCCCAGGCCAGCTGGGCGTGTGGTCGGACGAGCACCTGCCGGGCCTGGCGCGCCTGGCCGCGGGCATCCATGCAGCGGGCAGCGGCTCGTCGCTGCAACTCCAGCACTCCGGCCGCCGGTCCGACCCCAAGCTGACCGGCGAGCAGGCCGTGGCGCCCTGGGACGATGCCGAGACCGGCGCCCGCGCGCTGCGCACGGCCGAGGTGGAGCAGCTGGTGGAAGACTTCATCAGCGCCGCGGTGCGTGCCGAGCGTGCCGGCTTCCAGGGCGTGGAGCTGCATGGCGCCCACGGCTACCTGCTGGCGCAGTTCCTGGATGCCGGCTACAACCTGCGCAACGACCGCTACGGCGGCAGCTTCGAGAACCGCTGCCGCGTGCTGCACGACTGCATCGCCGGCATCCGCGCCCGCACCGGCCCGGATTTCCAGCTGGGGCTGCGGCTGTCGCCCGAACGCTTCGGCATCACCATGCCCGAATCGCTGGCGCTGGCCGGGCAGATGCTGGCCAGCGGCCAGCTGGACTACCTGGACATGTCGCTGTGGGACTGCTTCAAGCCGCCGACGGACCCGGCTTATGCCGACCGGCCGCTGATCGACCACTTCGCCGCCTTGCCCCGAGGCAGCACCCGCCTGGGCGTGGCCGGCAAGATCATGGACGCGGCCACGGCCCAGCGCTGCCTGGAGCACGGTGCCGACTTCGTGCTGATCGGCCACGGCGCCATGCTGCACCATGATTTCGCCCGCCGCGCGCTGGCCGACCCGGGCTTCCGCACCGTGGAACGGCCGGTGACACGGGCCTACCTGGCGCAGGAAGGCCTGGGCCCCGCCTTCATCGACTACGTGGCCAGCACCTGGCAACGCTTCGTGGCGGATTGATGGCCCACCCCCGACGCGCTTCGCGCACCCCCTCAAGGGGGCAACGCCAGCAGCCCGGCAAAGCCGGTTCTGCGGCGTTCACTTGCTCAACCCACGACACGCAAGGACCCAGCCATGTCTGACTTCGACCTCATCATCCGCGGTGGCACGGTGCACGACGGCCTGGGCAATCCGGCCCGGCAAGCCGATGTGGCGGTGAAGGACGGCCGCATCGCCGCCATCGGCCAGGTGGTGGGCAGCGCCAGCGAGGAGCTGGACGCCCGCGGCCTGCTGGTCACGCCCGGCTTCGTGGACGTGCACACCCACTACGACGGCCAGGCCACCTGGGAGCAGCGGCTGCAGCCCTCGTCGGGCCACGGCGTCACCTCGGTGGTGATGGGCAACTGCGGCGTGGGCTTCGCCCCCTGCAAGCCGGCCGAGCGCGATCTGCTGGTGAAGGTGATGGAGGGCGTGGAAGACGTGCCCGAGGTGGTGATGGCCGAGGGCCTGCCCTGGAACTGGGAGACCTTCCCCGAGTACCTGGACGCGCTGGCTGCACGCCAGTTCGACATCGACGTGGCGGCCCAGCTGCCGCACTCGGCACTGCGGGTGTATGTGATGGGCGCACGCGCCGCCGGGCAGGAGCCGCCCACCGCCGACGACCTGGCGGCCATGCGCCGCCTGACCACCCAGGCCATCGAGGCCGGCGCGCTGGGCGTGACCACCTCGCGCAACATGATGCACCGCACCAAGGCCGGTGAACTGGCACCCAGCCTGTTCTCCGACGAAGACGAACTGGGTGCGCTGGCCGACGGCCTGAAGGACGCCGGTCGCGGTGTGTTCCAGATCATCCCGGCGCCCATGGGCGATGCGGTGTCGGAGTTTGCGCTGATGCGCCGCCTGGCCGAGCGCAGCGGCCGGCCGCTGTCGTACAGCCTGATCCAGATGCCCACCGGCGACCGCACGGCCTGGCGCCAGTCGCTCAGCGCGCTGAGCCAGGCCGCGGCCGATGGCCTGCAGATCCGCGCCCAGGTGGCGCCGCGCCCGGTGGGCATGTTCTACGGCCTGGAACTGAGCTTCCACCCCTTTGCCTACCACCCCAGCTACAAGGCGATCAAGCACCTGCCCCTGGCCGAGCGGGTGGCCAAGATGCGTGAGCCGGCCCTGCGTGCCCGCCTGCTGGCCGAGCAGGCCGAGGACAGCAACCCGGTGAACCTGAAGACGGTGAAGTCCTTCCAGTACAGCTATGTCTGGGGCTCGCAGGCCGACTACGAGCCGGCACTGGACCAGCGCATCGACCAGCGTGCCCGCGAGGCCGGCCAGTCGGTGGAAGCGTTCAGCTACGACCTGCTGCTGGCCGACGAGGGCCGGGCCATCTTCTACCAGCCCGGCGCCAACTACCGCGACGGCAACCTGGACGCGGTGCGCGAGATGCTGGGCCACCCGCAGGCGGTGGTGGGCCTGGCCGACGGCGGCGCGCACTACGGCATGATCTGCGACGCCAGCTTTCCCAGCTACTACCTGGCGCGCTGGGCGCGGGATGCGCAGGGCGCGCAGCAGATCCCGCTGCCGCAGGCGATTGCCGCCCTCACCAGCGTGCCGGCCGCCCTGGCCGGCCTGGCCGACCGCGGCCAGCTCAGCGTGGGCTTGAAGGCCGACATCAACCTGATCGACCTGGCGCGGCTGCAGGTGCATGTGCCCACCGTGGCGCATGACCTGCCGGCAGGCGGGCGCCGCATGCACCAGCGCGCCGACGGCTTCGTGGCCACCATCGTGGCCGGCCGCATCACCTACCGCGATGGCGTGGCGACGGGTGCGCTGCCGGGGCGGCTGGTGCGGGGTGGGGTGGCGGTGGCTGCGGGCTGCGCCTGACACCGCATGCTGCGTGGCCGGCCCGGGGCATGGCGGCTACGGTGTGCACTGCCGCCCCTCCCCCGCAGATGCAGGGCCTCCTGACCGGGAAATGAGCTGCAACAGCCGCTGCGCGGCCATGACGGTGCCATGGTTTGCGCAGACACTCCAAAGCCGCCCCATTCTTTTTCCCATGGCCTGGCCAGCCTGACCCGTTTTGCATGCGGCCCGGCCGCGCTGGAGTTGACTGTGCTGTGGAGTTCCTTGTTGCGCGGCTTGCTGGCGGGCGCCTGCCTGTCGTTGGCCGCTTGCGGTGGTGGTGGAGGCGATGGCGGTGATGGGCAAGCCGGTGGTGCGGCCGGCGGCGCAAGCGGAGCATCCAGCCCGGGCACCGGTATCACCAGCAAGGTGTCGGCAGTCATGATCGTCGAGGCCTCGGCTGCTGGCAGCACCAGCCTCAACCTGGCCTGGACGGCAGCGGTGTCGACAACAGCCTCCAGCGGGCTGCGCTACGAGGTGCATCTGTCGGACAAGGCTGACTTCACACCCGCGGCCGCCACGCTCAGGTGGAGTGGAACGGATGTGTACGAGGCCCGCATCGGCGGGTTGACGGCGGGCACCAGGTACCAGATGCGGGTGCTGGCATCCGACCCACAACAGGCCAGTGCTGCCAGCAACAGCGTGGCCGTGGCCACCGCCACGGCGGCGGGCGAGCTGCGCACTGGTGTCAGCTTCAGGGCGCTGGACGATGCGGCCGTTCTGGCCGTGGAGCCCACGCGGGTGGTGCTGGCAGCCGGCGTCAGCGCGCCCAAGCCGGGCAGCTACATTGGCAGTGCCCAGGGCAGTGGCTACCTGCGCCAAGTGCGCGCGGTGGTCGCGCAGCCGGGCGGCACCACCGAACTGGCCACCGTGCCGGCGGCCTTGGCCGACGTGGTCAGTGCGGGGTCGGTCGCATCGAGCATGGGGTTCCCGGCTCCCGAGGCCGGTGGCCAGCGGCTGATCGGGCCGCGCAAGCGGGTGCTGGCGGCCGGCGTCGCCGGTACCGCATCGGTCGAGACGGCGTGGCCGGGCAGGCGCGTGGTGCTGGCCACGGACGCTGCGGCTGATCCCACCAGTTTCAGCTTCAACGGCGCGCTGCAGCTGACCGACACCGTGACCCTGGCCTTCGAGCCGCGCCTGCAGGCCGAGCTGTCCATGGGCGTGACAGGCCTGGACTCCGCCAGCGTGGTGCTCGTCGGAACCGCGTCGCTGACGCAGCAAATCGCTGTGCAAGCGAACGGCACGGTCAGCCTGGACGAGACCGTCAAGCTCATCAAGGGCCGCAGCATCACGTCGGTGCATTTCATCGGGCCTGTGCCGGTGGTCTACACCGGGGAGTTCAGTGCCGACCTGCGGCTGGAGGCGCAGGCCAATGCCGCTGTCCGAGGCACGACCACCGCGACGATGACGCTGACCGACCTGCGCATCGGCTTTGACTACAAGGACGGCGGCTGGGTGCAGCACACCAGCGCCGGGCTCACACAACGCTTCGATGTGCAGGGCAGCGGTGACGCCACCTTGCAGGTCAAGGCCACCCTCATCCCCAAGGTGCGCCTGACGCTCAACGGCGTGCTCACCGGCCAGATGGCCTTCACACCCAGCATGCGCGCAGGGCTGGGTGTGCATGGCGAAGCGTCTGCCATGGCCAGCACCACCGCCCGGAGCTGGGGCGCTGACTACTGGTTGACCGAGGGCAGCCTGCGCGGCGGCATGGACCTTTACCTGATGGCCGATTTCAGCGCCAAGCAGCGCCAGCTGGCGGTGTGGCCCGATGACGCCAAGTTCGACGACCTGAGCACGCAGCGCCCACTGGTGCTGGTGCCCGACACGGCGATCACCGGCCTGCCCCAGTTGCAGGCCGTGGCCGACTACGCGGCCAGGCACCCGGACCACCCGAGCGCGGTGCGCATCCAGCGTGGCCACAGCGAGGTGCGCAACCCGCTGCACCCACGCATGGGCCCGTCGGTGTTCCTGACCTTCCAGGAATGGACCGATGTGCTGGTGGAAGACCCGGAGCAGCAGGATGCGTTCATCGTCCGGCCGCCACCAGCCGGCGCCGACCCGCAGGACCTGTGGCTGGAATTTGCGCAACCTGGCACGCACAAGGTGCGCCTGGGCGCCTACAGCAGCCTGGGCACAGTGGCGCGCCAGATCGTGGAACTGGAGGTTGAGTCGCGGCAGGACGTGGTGTGGAGCGGGCTGTCGGTGACCAGCGCCGTGCAGCGCACCTATGAAGACGGCAGCAGGATCTACCGGGTCGACATCCTGGGCCGCATCAAGGGCCCGAAGGGCACGGAGATGGGTGTTGCACCGTACTACGGTTATCGCAACGACGGCAGCTTCTCGGGCTTGCCAGTGTCCAGGAACTGCGGCGCCTGGACACTATGGTCGGGCAGCGAGTCCAGCGGCATGGGGTGCCGCCGCGGGCCCAACGACCCGGAAGAGACCCAGTTTTCCGTCAGCGGGCACCACTGGGTGCGCGACGCCGCCGGGCGCGACACCGTGACCTTCCAGGCAGGCTGTGCGTCCCAGGCGGTTGCGAACGGGAACGTCAGCTGCCCGGTGCTGGGTGTGCGCTACAACGGCGCCCTGGTCCAGCAGGCCATCATCCTGCGCTGGTGATGCGGCCTTGCAGGTGTTCGGTGGGAATAAGGTCTGTCGGGCCTCACCTGGGAAGTGGGCCCACTTTTAATCCTCGGGCCCCCTGTCGGGACTGAGCAAGATTGCTCGCGCGCCTTGAACCCGAGGAATAGTAAGCGGTCAATGAACCACGCCCTTGCCCCTGCGGCACTGGTGCGGCAGGCGCC
>JAZKFQ010000006.1:0-184100 GCA_040386375.1 Pseudomonadota bacterium | reverse complement strand
TGTTGGCGCCGGCCTGGCGCAGGTTCTGGTACATCAGGTCCTCGAACACCGCGTGGCTGCGCTTGTAGCCGGTGGTGGCGCTGTTGGCCAGGTTGTGGGCCACGGCGTCCAGCGCGGTCTGCTGGGCTTCCATGCCGGTTTTGGATATCCAGAGTGATCGGATCATGCGGCGCCTTCGGTTGCCTGGTCTCGTGACCGATGATCGCGGGAACTTGAGGGGGCCTAAAACGCAAAAAGCACCGCCGCAGCGGTGCTTCTCCGGGGTGTGGCGGCTCAACCGGTGGACAGCAGCCGGGTGGCGGACTGTTCCCGCTCCTGCGCCGACTGCAGCATCTTCATCTGCTGCTCGAACTGGCGCGCGGCCGAGATCATGGCCACCATCGACTCCACCGGGCTGACGTTGCTGCCCTCCAGCGCCCCGGTCTGCACGCCGGCGGTGGCATCGGCCGGCAGGTCGTCGCCCTCGACGGCACGGAACAGGCCGTCGTTGCCGCGTTGTATCGGTGCCTCGGGCGTCACCAGCTTGAGCCTGCCCACACCCTGGGGTGTGCCATTGCCCACGGTGGCCGTCACCGTGCCGTCGCCACCCACCATCACCTGGGCATTGGGCGGAATGGTGATGGGCCCGCCGTCGCCCACCACCTGCAGGCCGTTGCGGGTGACCAGCACCCCTTCGGTGTTGACGTCGAGCGCACCACCGCGGGTGTAGGCCTCGGTGCCGTCGGCCGCCTGCACCGCCAGCCAGGCATTGCCCTTCATCGCCACGTCCAGGTTGCGGCCGGTGGCCGACACCGGGCCCGGCTCGGCGTTGTAGCCGGGGGTGGACTCGATGGCGTAGACGCGGGTGCTGGCGCCGTTGCCCAGCACCGGCACGGCACGGAAGGCCGTCAGCTCGGCCCGGAAGCCGTTGGTCGACGCATTGGCCAGGTTGTGCGCCAGGGCATCCTGGCGCTGCATGTTGGCCTTGGCACCGGCCATGGCCAGGTAGATCACGCGGTCCATGGGGGGTCAGCCGTTCAGGATCAGCGCAGGTTCACAAGAGTCTGCAGCACCGAGTCCTGCGTCTTGATGGTCTGCGCGTTGGCCTGGTAGATGCGCTGGGCCACCATCATGGCCACCAGTTCCTGGGTCAGGTCGACGTTGCTCTCCTCCACCACACCGGCCTGCAGCACGCCCAGGTTGCCGCTGCCCGGCGTTCCCGGCACCGCATCACCCGATTCGAAGGTGGCGCCCCACACATTGCCGCCCAGCGGCTGCAGGCCCTGCACGTTGCGGAAGGTGGCCAGTTCCACCTGGCCCACCGGCGTGCTCTGGCCGCTGGAGTAGGTGGCCAGCACGATGCCGTTGGGCTGCACCTTGATGGCGTTGAGCTGGCCCGGGGGGAAACCGTCCTGGGTGACGTTGGTGACGCCGAAGACGGCGCCGAACTGGGTCAGCGTCGACAGGTCCAGGTTCACGCCGGCGATGGGCTCGGTCACTGCGCCCTGGAAGTTGCTGGTGGCCGGCACGTCGAAGGGCACCTGTTCCAGCGGCAGGGTGTCGTCGTCCGGGTTGATGGGCGCGCTGCCGTTGGTCGGGAAGGTGAGCGAGGTGATGGGCTGCGGCAGGCCGTCGCCATCGGCATTGACGGCGGCGCCGTTGGCCGCGGCATACACGTTCCAGGTGTCGGCACCCGACTTCTGGAAGTAGTAGGTCAGCGAGACTTCCTGGCCCTTGGTGTCGTAGACGTTGACCGAGGTGGCGTTGTTGTAGGTCTTGGCGTCGTTGAAGTCGATCAGCGGCGAGGCTGTCTCGTCATAGGTGTTGACGGCCCGTGCGTCCAGGTTCAGCTCCAGCGTCACCGCCTTCGTCACGCTGGGCTTGATGCCGGCCGTGGGCAGGATCAGCGGTTGCGCCTGGCCGGGCACCAGCACGCCCTGGTCATTGGCCGGGTAGCCGAGCAGGCGTGCACCCTGGGTGTTGGTGATGAAGCCGTCGCGGTCGACCTTGAACTGGCCGTTGCGGGTGTACTGGCTGTTGCCGCTCAGGTCCTTGAGCTGGAAGAAGCCACCACCGTTGATGGCCATGTCCAGCGGGCCGTCGGTGGACTTGAAGCTGCCCTGCGAGAACTGCTGCGTCACCGCCGTCTGGCTGACGCCCAGGCCGATGGAGCTGGCACCGCCCGAGACCGCGCGCGCATAGACATCGGCAAACTCCGCACGCGCCACCTTGGCGCCCACGGT
This sequence comes from Pseudomonadota bacterium, assembly GCA_040386375.1. GTDB lineage: Bacteria > Pseudomonadota > Gammaproteobacteria > Burkholderiales > Burkholderiaceae_C > Pseudaquabacterium. The sequence goes on along the minus strand of JAZKFQ010000006.1, from coordinate 181,878 downwards.
GCTGGCATTGGCCACGTTGTTGCCGATCACCTCGAGGTTGCGCGCCGAGGCGGTGAGGCCGGATACACCTTGCTGGAAACTCATGGAATCTCTCCTGGGGAAACGGAGCCGGGCAGGCCGTGGCAGCCGCCCGGATGGGGACAAATGGAGGCGGTGGGGGCGCTGCTCAGTCCAGCGCGGTGATCTGGTTGTAGGCCACGCGGCCGCTGCGTTCCAGCTCCACGGTCAGCGAGGTGCCGCCGGTGTTGACGGCGTCGACCCGGTCGCGCATCAGCGCGGTCGGCGTCAGCGTGGTGGAGCCGGTGGCGGCGCTGACGCGGAAGCGGTAGCTGCCGACATCGGCCAGGTCCTTGCCGGCGGGCCAGGCCACGTCGTGGCGGCCGGCCGCCGTGGTGGCCAGGTTGATGGTGTCGACCAGGCGGCCGGCGGGGCTCAGCACCTCCACCTTCACCCGGCTGGCGGTGGTGTCGAGCTCGAAGCTGGCCTGCGGCGTGCCATCCACCACCGAGAGCCTGTCGCCGGCGATCAGCACGTCCTTGCCCACCAGGCCGGCGCCCTGCACCGCCTGCATCTGCACGAACTGGCCGTTGAGCCTCTCCACCGTGAGGTTGAGCTTCTCGATGCCGCTGACGGTGCTGATCTGCGCCATCTGCGAGGTCATCTGCGCGTTGTCGACCGGATTCATCGGGTCCTGGTTCTGCAGCTGGGTGACCAGCAGCTTCAGGAAGCGCTCGCTGGCTTCCTTGGCGGTGGTGGCGCCCGCGGCGACGGCGCTGGCCGCGGCGGCGCCGCCGGTGTTGCTCAGGCTGTCGATGAAGGCATTGCTGCCGGTGGAACTGACGGTGCTCATGCAGGGCTCCTGCCGCGAGGGGGTGAGGGGTAGTGCATCACGACTGGCCCATCTGCAAGGTCTTCAACAGCAGGCTTTTGGCGGTGTTCATCACTTCCACGTTGTTCTGGTAGGAGCGTGAGGCCGAGATCATGTCCACCATCTCCTCGATGGGATTGACGTTGCTGAAGGTGACATAACCCTGGGCGTCGGCGGCCGGGTGCTTGGGGTCGTGCACCTTGCGGCCCTCGTTCTGGCTCTCGATCACCTGGCTCACCTGCACGCCGGTGGAGGTGGCCTCGCCCATCAGCAGCGACTGGAACACCACGTGCCGCGCCTTGTAGGCCTGGCCGTCGGGCCCGGCCACGGTGTCGGCGTTGGCCACGTTGCTGGCCACCACGTTCAGGCGCTGGGTCTGTGCGCTGGCCGCACTGCCCGACACATCGAAAATCTTGAACATGCTCATGCAAACACCTCTTCACCGGTCATTGGTCATTGGTTATGACTTTTCATCGCGTCCAGCATCGAGCGCACGCTGCCGTTGATGAAGCGCAGCGTGGCCTCGTACTTCACCGTGTTGTCGGTGAAGCTGGCACGCTCGCGGTCCATGTCCACCGTGTTGCGGTCCACCGCGTCCTGGCTGTGGCGGGCGTACAGCAGGCCCGGGTCCTCACGCAGATTCACCGCGGCGGCGTCGTGGCCGGCATGGGTGGTGGCCAGGGCCGCGGGTGTGGCCTGGGCCGACAGGCTGCCGGTGGCCTGGCGCAGCGCATTCGCGAAGTCCATCTCGCGGGCCTGGTAGCCCGGCGTGTCGGCATTGGCGATGTTGCTGGCGATCAGGCGCTGGCGCTCTGCCCGCAGCACCAGGGCCTGGGACTGGAAATCCAGCGCTTGGGTCAAACGGTTCTGCATGCTGGCCCCTCGTGAACGCTGGCGGAAGCTGGCAGAGGCTTGCGCCGAGGCCAGGGGTGTCGAGTCCGGCCGATTGTGGGCAGCGGGCCGGCGAACATGAGCCGGAACAACGGGCACAAGACCGGGCAGTTCGAGCCAACGCGGCGCCGTGCCAGGCCTCAACATCGGCCCCGTGCGCCAATGTCCACCCTTCCCTGCCCTGCCCCGGCTGCGCCCGGCCACCCTGGCCTGCGCCGCCGCCGTGCTGATGGCGCTGGCGGCGGGCCCGGCCCGGGCGCAGGCGGCCGATTCACCACTGACCGAGGCGCTGCGCGGCGAGATCCAGCGCATGGCGCAGGAGGCCGCCCTGGTGTTGTGGGGCGACGCCGCGCAGGCGCCGCGCATCGAGGTGCAGGTGGGCCAGTTGCCGGGGCATCTGAAACTGGCGCCCTGCGCCCAGGTACAACCTTATCTGCCCAGCGGCGTGCGCCCGCTGGGGCGCAGCCGCATCGGCCTGCGCTGCGCCCAGGGCGCGGCGCGCTGGAACGTCAGCCTGCCGGTCACCGTGCGGCTGTGGGCGCCCTCCCTGGTGGCCGCTGGCGCCCTGCCCGCCGGCACGGTGCTGGAGGCACGCCACCTGGCCAGCGCCGAGGTGGACCTGGCCGAACGCGCCGATCCGGCCATCGCCCATGCCAGCGCCGCCATCGGCCGCACCCTGCAGCGCAGCCTGTCGGCCGGCGACGCCCTGCGGCAGGCCGACCTCAAGACCCGGCTGATGTTCAACACCGGCGACACGGTGCGCATCGTCGGCATCGGCCCGGGTTATGCGGTCAGCAGCGAGGGCCAGGCCATGGGGCCGGGCCTGGAAGGCCAGCATGCCCGTGTGCGCACCGAGGGCGGGCGCATCATCACCGGCGTCGCCACCAGCGCGCGGCGGGTGGAGGTGGCGCTGTGATCGGCCTGCCACCGGCGCCCCGCTGCCCCCGTCAACAGGCCGATTCGAGAAATTTCGACCAACTAGCCCTAAAGTCTGCAAACGCTGCGCCGATACCCCGAACATGTCTCAGGGTCGGGTACTCAGGCCCACTCTGCTGGAGTCCATCATGAAGATCGGTCATCTCGAAAACAATGCGGCCACCGCGGCCGTCAACGAACGCAAACCCGGTGCGGCGGCAACGCCAGCGGCCGCGGCGGGCGGCAACGTGGAGGCCAGCGCCAAGGTGGCGCTGTCCAGCACGGTGTCGCAGCTGGCAGCGGGCAGCACCGAAGGGGTGTTCGACGCCGACAAGGTGCAGCGCATCTCCGACGCCATCCGCGACGGCAAGTTCACCGTCAACGCCGACGCCATCGCCGACAAGCTCATCGCCAACGCCCAGGAGTTGCTGGGCGCGGTGGGCAAGCGCTGAGCGGTCGGCCTGCCGTGGCGGAATTGCTGCCTGCGGAGGTGGACGTGCGCCTGGAGCCGGATCTGCCGGCGCCGGATGCGCACGCCGACGGCCTGGAGCCCCTGGTGGCCCATGTCGAGCAGCGCCTGGGCGCGCTGGCCGATTCATTGCGCGAGCGCGATGTGCAGGCCATCGAGCTGCAGGCGCAGGAACTGCACCGGGCGCTGGCCCGCGCGGTTGAATCCTTCATGCATGCCGCACGCCATGGCGGTGTGCCCGAGAACATGCGCCTGCGCCTGGCGCGTGCCAGCGCACAGCTGGCGCGCCAGCGCGAGGCGCTGTCACGCGCCACCGCCGCCCTGGACCGCGCCATCGACGTGCTGATGCCCGGCGCCGCCGCGCCTGCGACCAGCCGCGTCTACACCGCGAGCGGGCTCACGGCGCCCTTGCGCGGCGGCACCAACCTGAACGCCTGAAGGCCCCCCGGGGCGCCGGTGGCGCCCGCCGGCGGCGGCCTTCAGTGCACCTGGTCCGGCGCCGGTGGCGCTTCCCGGCCCGCCACGAACAAGCTGCCCACGTCCACCGGGTCGAAGCGGTACATGGCGCCGCAGAAATCGCAGCCCACCTCGGCCTCGCCACGTTCGGCGATCAGGCCGTTCACTTCCTCGGCACCCAGCCCACGCAGCATGTTGCCCACCCGCTCGCGGGAGCAGCGGCAGGCGAAGCGTGGCGTCTGCGGCTCGAACACCCGCAGCGTCTCTTCCCAGAACAGGCGGTGCAGCACCTGTGCCGGCGGCAGGCTGAGCAGCTCATCGGCCGTCAGCGTGGCGGCCAGCATGGCGATGCGGTTGTAGTCCTCGCTGCGGCCGATCTGGTCCTCGTCGGCGCTGACCAGCACCTCGCCTGCCAGGTTGGCGCCACCGGCGATGGGCAGGCGCTGCACCAGCAGGCCGGCGGCCACCTCGTCGTTGGCGGCCAGCACCAGGCGGGTGTCCAGCTGCTCACTCTGCAGCATGTAGTGCTCCAGCACCTCGCTGAGCTTCTGCAGCGGCTCGCGCTGGTCGCCGTGCAGCGGCACCACGCCCTGGTAGGGCTGCTGGCCGGGCAGGCGGGCCTGCGGGTCGAGCGTGATGGCGCAGCGGCCCTGGCCGTGCACGTTCAGCAGCGCCTCCAGGCCGGCGTCTGCCGGCACGGCACCCACCACCTTGGCGGTGACCCGGAAGCTCAGGTCGGGCTGGGTCTCGGCCACCGCCAGGCGCACCGGGCCGTCGCCCTGCATCTGCAGGATCAGCGCGCCGTTGAACTTCAGGCTGCCCTGCATCAGCACGCTGGCCGCGGCCATCTCGCCCAGCAGGGCCCGCACCGGTGCCGGGAAGGCATGGCCGCCGTCGCTGGCGCTGGTGCGGCGGGCCAGCACGTCGCGCCAGCTGCCCTCCAGGCGCACCAGCATGCCCCGCACCGGCAGGCCTTCGAAGATGAACTTGCTGAGCTGGTCCATGCCGTGGTGTGCCTCAGTCCACCCGCTTGCGCTGGCTGGCATGGCGCTGCTGCTGCGCCACGTAATGCGTGGCGCTGCGCTGCAGGTTGGCGATCTGCTCGGGCGTGAGCTCACGCACCACCTTGGCTGGGCGGCCGACGATCAGCACGCCATCGGGAAATTCCTTGCCCTCGGTGACCAGCGAGCCGGCGCCCACCAGGCAGTTGCGGCCGATCCTGGCACCGTTGAGCACGATGCTCTGGATGCCGATCAGCGAGCCGTCGCCGATGGTGCAGCCATGCAGCGTGACCTGGTGGCCCACGGTGACGTTGTCGCCGATGGTCAGCGGCACGCCGTTGTCGGTGTGCAGCACGCTGCCGTCCTGCACATTGCTGTTGGCGCCCACGCGGATGTGGTCGTTGTCGCCGCGCAGCACCGCGCCATACCAGACGCTGGCGTTCTCGGCCAGGTGCACCTTGCCGACCACCACGGCGCTTTCGGCCACCCAGGCCGTGGGGTGCACCTGGGGCGCGTTGTCGTCGAGCTGGTAGAGGGCCATGGGCAGCGGGTCCGGAAAGAGGGCGAAGCCTATGATTCTAGGGATGCAGCCATTGCCCCCACTCCGCAGCGCCGCGCTGGCCGTGCTGGCCCTGCCTGATCCGGCCACCAAGGCGGCGCAGGCGCGTGCGCTGTGGGATGGCTTGCAGGCCGCTGCACTGCAGATCGACCCGCACACCCTGCTGGCTGCGCCGCCCGGCCTGCCCGGCCGCCCCGCCCTGCCCCGGCTGGTGCCGGCGGCCCAGGTGCCCACCCGCTCGCCGTTCACCCCTGCCGGGCGGGCGGCGCTGCTGCACGCCCTCTGCCACATCGAGTTCAATGCCATCAACCTGGCGCTGGACGCGGTGTGGCGCTTTGACGGCATGCCCGAGGCCTTTTACCGCGACTGGCTGCGGGTGGCGGCCGAGGAGGCGCTGCACTTCAGCCTGCTGCGCACCCATCTGCAGACCCTGGGCCACGACTACGGCGACTTCGACGCACACGACGGCCTGTGGCGCATGACCGAGGCCACGGCCGGCGACATCGTGGCCCGCATGGCCCTGGTGCCGCGCACGCTGGAAGCGCGTGGGCTGGACGCCACGCCGCCGATCCAGGCCAAGCTGCGCAAGGCGGGTGACCTGGCGGCCGTGGCCATCCTCGACGTGATCCTGCATGACGAGATCGGCCATGTGGCCATCGGCAACCACTGGTACGGCTGGCTGTGCCGGCGTGAGGGGCTGGACGCCGAGGCGCTGTACCCGCAGCTGGTGGCGCGCTACGCCGCGCCGCGCCTGCGGCCGCCGTTCAACCTGGTGGCGCGGCGGGCGGCGGGCTTCAGCGAGGGCGAGCTGGCGGCACTGGACGCGCCGCCCTGATCACACCGACAGCGTGGGGTTGGCATCCTTGGGCGGGAAGGCCTGCATCCAGGCCTTGCGCAGCAGGTGCCGCAGCACCAGGTGGGCCGGCATGCGGATCCAGTGCGAGCGCACGTAGAGGGCAAAGCGTGCCACGGCCGTGGACGCCGTGTCGCAGCTGGGGTGCATGGGTTGCAGGGCCTGGCCCAGCGCCCAACCCATGGCCAGGCGTGCCACGGCGTTGGGCTGCAGCGCCTGCACGGCGGCTGCCACCGCGGGTGGCGGCGTGGTACCGAACAGGCGCTGCACCTGCATCAGCGCGTGGTACAGCGGCACCTGCAGGCCAAGCACAGCGGCACGCTGCAGCAGGCGTGGCCAGAAGTCCGGCTCGGTGGCCTGGAAGTGCAGCAGCAGGTCGTCCATGTCCAGCAGATCACGCAGGCCGTGGTCGAACTCGCCCTCGCCGAACAGGTGGGCGGCGCTGTGCAGCACCATGTCCAGCGGCTGCAGCACGGCCAGCGGGCTGCCCGGCCGCAGCGGGCGCACATGCTGCAGCAGCAAGCCGCCATCCACCGCGAAGCGGGAGGTCGGCGGGGTGATGGTGTGGTGCACGTCGATGACCGAGTGGCGGGTCACATGCCGCAGCGGCGGCAGCTCGTGCATCCAGGTGCGGTAGTAGCGCTGGTTGTAGGCGTCACGCTCCTGCGCGATCCAGCCTGCGGCCATCAGCGCCGATTCCACCGCATCGATCTGGCGCCGGTCGACCAGGATGTCGATGTCGTTGAACACCCGCCCACGCGACGCCGGCAGGTCCGCCATCAGGTAGGCAGCGCCCTTGAGCAGCACCACCGGCGTGTCCAGCGCGGCCAGCGCCCGCGTGATGCAGTCCAGCTCCCAGTGCACGGCGGCACGCTGGCGCTGCACCAGCACCAGTTCCGAGGCCAGGTGGCGCCAGGCGCCGGCCGGCAGCTGCGCCACCAGGTCCAGGTCGATGCAATGCTGGGCCAGCCGCGCCAGCAGCCGCGTGCGGCGCGCCTGGCCGATCACCCGTTCCCAGTCACGCACCGAGAACTGCGGCGCAGTCCGTGTGTGCCGCCACAGCGGTGTCAGCAGATCACGGCGCTGGCGCACTGGCGTGCCTTCGTGCTGCGCACTGCGGAATTCGCCCTTCGGACGGCCGGGCGGGCTCATGGCTGGGCGGCCTGCAGCAGGCCGTCGAAGGCCGCCACCGCGTCGTTCAGGTCGCTGTACTGGAAGTCGTAGCAGTCGCAGGCCGTCACCAGGTCGGCCAGCACGTCGAAGCCCGGCTTGCCCAGGTGGCTGTAGTTGAACGCGTTGCGTCCCAGTTCCAGCAGGCTGTCCGCCCGCGAGCGCGGCTGCAGCAGCGGCGCCGAGCCCGCCACATAGCGGGGAAAGACCACCCAGCGTGGCTGGGCCGGCTCGTGCATGCGGGCCACGTGCGCGGCCGGCGCCCGCATGTGGACGACGCTGCCCTTGCTGGTGCCCACCGAGACCCGGTTGAACACCACCGAGGGCTCGAAGCGCTTGATCACCGCCAGCGACTCGTTCTTCAGGCTCACCGGACGCGCCAGCGCGCCCACGCTGCCATCGGCCAGCGAGACCATGCCCAGTTCGTCGGACAGAAGGCGCCAGCCACGGTGGATCAGGCCGGCGCACAGCGTGCTCTTGCCCGAGCCCGCCGGCGCCGGCAGGATGGCCGCCAGCCCGCCGCGCTCGACCACGGCCGAATGCAGCAGCAGGGTGTCCAGCACATGGGCCGAGATGCACCAGTTCATCGACCATTCCAGCAGCGGATAGGCATGGTCAGCCGGCAGGGGTTCAAACGGAGAATCACCGTCGAACAGGAACTGCGCCTGCGGCCGCAGCCAGCGCCGGATGCCCGGGACCAGGTCCAGGCTGAGGTCGAAATCGGCGAACGCGGCCTCGTCGAGCACCGGGTTGTCGGCGTACATCAGGCGCAGGCCCTGCGCGACATGCACCATGCGCGAGCGGATGCGGAAGCCGAACGGGCCGCTGCGCAAGCCCAGGCCGTCACCATGCAGACGCCGCAGGCAGTCGCGGTCCGTCAACTCATGCAGCAGCATGCATCGGTGCAGGGCGGGTGGCAGGCAGCAGCATGTCGAGCGCGCACCACTGCTGCAGCACCGTGCCAGCCTGTGCGGCTGTCACCTCCAGGGCCAGATCGGTGGCCAGCAGGGCGAGCAGTTCATGCATGCTGAGGGTGGCGCGGGATTCGAAGCAGGTCAGCACGGCGGCGCTGAGGTGGTCGATCATATGCGTGGCACCGGACAGCGCCTCGTAGACCAGCCACTCGCCGTCGATCAGGCGCCAGTGCATCACCACACTGGGGTTGAGGACCCAGGCTTCAGCCATGCAGCGCGTCAGGCAAAGACCAGCGTGGGCGGCCCGGGGCGGCGGTGCGCACCCGGCCGGCGCGCCAGATCAGGTCTGGGTTTCCAGGTAGTTCTTGAAGAAGGCCTCGGCATCGACCTTGCGGGCAGAGGTGAACAGGGCCACCACCTCCGCCGGCGTGTACGGGAAGTAGCCGGCCGAGCCGATCTGCGTCGGGCCGAGCCCGAGCAGCAGCTTCTTGACCGCGCTCAGCAGCGCCGCCGCCCAGATCTTTTCACTCGCACTCGAGGTGCTCAGGGTGAACACGTCCAGCAGCTTGGTGTTGCTGCCGGTGTTGCCGAAGATGGCGTTGAACCTGGCCGAGTCGGTGTAGGTCTGGGCACCGACCTGGAACGAGGCGCTTCCGGCCGAGTTGCCTTGGCCAGGCACATAGCCAGGCCAGTTCGCAAGCGTGGCGAAGTGGCTGGGCGCGTAGCCGCTGCAGTTGGTGGTGGTGCCGCCGGTGCGGCCCGAGCCCACGTTGGACTGCACGCCCGACACCGTGCACAGGCGCGGAGACAGGGGCTCGATCGCCGCCAGGGTCTGGATGGGCACCAGCACAGCCACCGCCGCCGACCCCTTGCCCAGGCCCTTGAGCAGCAGACGCCGGCGCGCCAGGGCGTCGACCGCGATGGCGGGCACGGCTTCGTCTGGGGTGGTGGACGGTGAACGTTGTTCGGATTGCATGGGTTTGAGCGTCGCGGTTACTGCAGATGGACCCCGCATCCTGCCGGGGGTAATTCAGGCCATTCAAGCAAAACATGCGCCACGGGCACATGCTTGCAAAAAAACTTGAAGAATCAATCACTTGTGCATCACTGCCAGGCCCGGGGCGGCCCGCATGCTGCACAAGCGTCAGAAACTCCGACAGGGTATTTTCAGCGATCGACAGCGCCCTTCTGCGAATTCTCACCCCCTCAATCCGGTGCCCCGCCATCCTGCGGCGTGACATTGGTGGTGTTTGGCGTGGATTCGATGCCGGCGGCCGGCAGCGCCGGCCGGGCGCTGGCCACCAGGGCTGCACGTAGACTTGCGGGCCGACGCTTGTCGGGTACCACCACGAGCCAACGCACCATGAACCTGCTCCGACCTGTCCCCGCGGCCTTGTTGTGCCTGTGTCTGGCGACCCCGCTTGCATGGAGCCAGCCCACCCCGGCGCCAGCCGTGGCAGGCATGGTCAAGCGTGTTGCCGGCGGGGTGACGCTGGAGCGTGCCGGCACCGGCACACCCGTGGTGGCCGGCGCGAACGTGCATGTGGGCGACACGGTACGCACCGCGGCCGACGGCGCCGTGGGCATCACCATGGCCGATGACACCCTGCTCACCCTGGGCGCCGACAGCGAGCTGGTGCTCAGCGCGTACGACTTCGACAGCACCACCCACGACGGCAGCATGCTGGCGTCGCTGTGGCGCGGCACCGTGGCGGTGGTCACCGGCCTGATCGGCAAGAAGACACCCGACAAGATGCGTGTGCAGACCCGCACCGTGGTGCTGGGCGTGCGTGGCACGGAGTTCATCGTCGACGCCGGCAAGGTGGCGCGGTGAACGTGCGGCTGCTGCTGTGGGCCACGGCCGCCGCCCTGGGTGGCTGTGCCAGCGTCGTCAGCGACCGCGTCATCCTGCTGCCGCAGCCCGATGGCAGCCGCAGCGCGCTGGAGGTCAGCGCCGGGGGCCAGCGCCTGCTGCTGGACAAGCCCTATGCCACGGCCGAACTGCGTGACGGCGCGCTGACGCCCGCCGTCAGCACGGCCCAGGCGGTTCGTGAGGCCTACGGCAGCTTGCTGGCTGCGCAGCCGGCCCGCCCGCGCAGCTTCACCGTGCAGTTCGAGTCCAACGGCAACCGCCTGACCGACGGTGCCGACCTGGTGCTGGCCGAGATGCGCGCCGCGCTGGCCGCGCTGCCGGCGGCCGAGGTGGTGATCATCGGCCACACCGACCGGGTGGGCCCGCAGGACGCCAACGACCGGCTGTCGCTGGCGCGCGCCGAGGCCGTGCGCGAGATGCTGGTGGCCGGCGGCCTGGCACGCAGCGCCATCACGGTGGCGGGGCGCGGCGAGCGTGAACCGGCGGTGGCCACGGCCGACGAGGTGGCCGAGGCACGCAACCGCCGTGTCGAGATCAAGATCCGCTGAGTCTGCGGCCCCGGGCTGGCGCCGGCATGGCGCGCTGTTCGGCGGTGTGCTGCTGGTGCTGCTGTTGGCCTTGATGGCGCATGGGCCGGCGGCGCGTGGCCCGCTGCAGCCGCTGGAAGACAGCCTGTACGACCTGCGCCTGCAGTGGCTGGCACCGCGCCAGGCCGACCCCCAGGTGGTGGTGCTCGACATCGACGAGCGTGCGCTGGCCGCGCTGGGCCGCTGGCCCTGGCCACGCCGGCAGCTGGCACGGCTGCTGGAGATGGCCACCGCCGAGCAAGGGGCCCGCCTGGTGGGCCTGGACTTGGTGCTGGCCGAGGCCGACCACAGCTCCGGCATCGCCGCCATCGACCGCCTGGCCCGCGGCCCGCTGGGCACGCAGGCCGGATTCGCCGACGCCTGGCAGGCCTTGCGGCCACAACTGGACGACGACAGCCGGCTGGCCACGCTGCTGCGCCAGCGCCCGGTGGTGCTGGGTTTCCACCTGTCCAACGAGGCCGGCGCGGCCGACGTGGGGGTGCTGCCACCGCCCTTGCTGCCCAGCCAGGTGCTGGGCGACAGCGGCCCGGCCCTGCTGGCCTGGTCCGGCCATGGTGGCATCCTGGCCCAGCTGCAGCAATCCGCCCGCCTGGGTGGCGGGCACCTGAATGCGCTCATCGATGCCGACGGCACGGTGCGCCGCCTGCCACTGCTGGTGCAGCACCAGCAAGGGGTGCAGCCCGCACTGGCGCTGGCCATGGCGCGTGCACTGCTGGGTGGGCCGGGTGAACAGGGCACACTCGCTGCGCTGTCGCTCGAACCCGCCGACGGCCCGCTGCGTGCGCTGCGGCTGCGTGGCGCCGGCGGCCAGCTGCGGGTGCCGGTGGATGCCCATGCGCTGGCCCTGGTGCCCTACGCCGCACGGGGCGTCACGCCGGCCCGGCTGTCGGCGGCCGATCTGCTGGCCGGCCGCTTGCCGGCCGACGCCCTGCGCGGCAAGCTGGTGATGGTGGGGGTCAGCGCGCCCGGGCTGATCGACCAGCGCCGCACCCCGGTGGACGAGGCCATGTTCGGCACCATGGTGCATGCGCAGATGCTCTCCGGCCTGCTGCAGAACCGGGTGCTGGTGGTGCCGGTGCTGGCGCCCTGGCTCGATCTGCTGGGGCTGGCAGCCGCCGGCGGGCTGCTGCTGTGGGCCCTGCCCAGGCTGGCGCTGTGGCGCGGCGCCCTGCTGGCGGCCGGCCTGATGGCCACGCTGCTGGCCCTGAACCTGCTGGCCTGGTGGCAGCTGGGCTGGGTGCTGCCGCTGGCCGCGGGCCTGCTGCTGCCACCGGCACTGCTGGCCCTGCATCTGGCCCAGGCCTACCGCCGCGCCACCGGTGCGCGGCGCGAGCTGGCACTGCTGTTCGGCCAGTACGTGCCGCCGGAGCTGGTCGACGAGATGAGTTTGCAGCCCGAGCGCTACACCATGGGCAGCCGCAGCGCCGAGCTGACGGTGCTGTTCGCCGACGTCTCCGGCTTCTCGTCCGTGGCCGAGCACATGCCACCGGCCGAGCTGGGCGCGATGATGAACCTGCTGTTCTCGCACCTCACCGACGTGGTGCGCGCGCACCGGGGCACGCTGGACAAGTACATCGGTGATTCGGTGATGGCCTTCTGGGGCGCGCCACTGGACGACCCGGACCATGTCCGCCACGCGGTGGATGCGGCCCAGGCCATGCTGGCCCGGCTGCCGGCCATCCATGCCGAACTGGCCGCGCAGGGCTGGCCGGCGCTGCAGCTGAACATCGGCATCAACACCGGCACGGTGGTGGTGGGCGACATGGGATCACGCCACCGCCGCGCCTACACGGTGATGGGCGATGCGGTGAACCTGGCGGCCCGGCTGCAGGCCTTCTGCAGCCGCTACGGCCTGGGCCTGGTGGTGGGCGACGCCACCCACGACGCCCTGCACCGGGCCGGCGATCCACGGCCCTGCCTGCCGCTGGGCCCGGTGGCGCTGCGTGGGCGTGATGCCGGCCAGCCCAGCTGGCAACCCCTGGCCGGTGTGGACGCCGCCACGGCCGAGCCGCTGATCGCGGCCTGGCAGGCACTGCGCCGTGCGGTGCGCGCCGGCCGCCCGGCGCAAGCGCTGGCGCAGATCGATGCGCTGGCCCTGGCCCACCCGGCGCTGGCGCCGCTGTGCCGCTGGCAGCGCCTGCTGGTGCACGACGCGCTGCACACCGGCCCGGCGGGGCCGCCCTGATGGTGCGCCCCCCGGAGTGGGGGGCACTGGGCCCGGCTGAACAGGCCTACCGTGCACACCATGTCCACGCCGCCCAGGCAGGAGATCACGATGTCCGGTGTCTGCACGCTCTCTTTCAGACTGGCCGCCGTGCTGGTGGCCGGCGCCTGCAGCACGGCCGCCTGGGCCGCGCCGATGATCGTCAACGGCGGCTTCGAGAATGACTTCGCCGGCTGGACGCTGGCCGACCAGCCGGGCTCACTCGGGACCTTCCTGGTCCAGTCGGGCACCGCCTCGCCGGTGCTCGGCGACCCAGTGCCGGCCCCGCCGCAGGGTGGCAAGGCGGCGATGACCGACGCGGAGGGCCCTGGCGCCCACGTGCTGTACCAGGACTTCCTGGCTGCTGCCGGGCCGGCGACGCTGAGCTTCCAGCTCTTCATCGGCAACCGCAGCGATGCTTTCGCCACGCCCGACACCCTGGACTTCAGCATCCCGGGCATCAACCAGCAGGCCCGGGTCGACATCCTCAAGGCGGGTGCCGACCCGTTCAGCGTGGCCGCCGCCGACATCCTGCTCACCCTGTTCACCACGCCGGTCGGCAGCGATCTGGTCACCGGCTACAACACGGTCAGCACGGACATCGGCGCCCTGCTGTCGGCCAACGCCGGCCAGAGCCTGCGCCTGCGCTTTGCCGAGACCGACAACTTCGGCCCGCTTCAGATGGGCGTGGACAACGTGCAGATCACCGGTGCGGCCGTGGTGCCCGAGCCCGCCTCGTACGCGCTGGCCGGCCTGGCCCTGCTGGGCCTGGCCCTGAGCCGCCGCCGCTGACACCTGGCCACCACGGGCCCGCGCACCCACCACCGGAGGCAACGAGCATGACCTCTTCCCTGCAGACCACCCGCCGCCTGACCACCCTGGGCGCACTGGCCGCCGGCCTGGGCCTGGCCGCACCGGCCTGGTCGGACAGCATCCCGGCCACCGTGCTCGACCCCGGCCTGCAGGTGCAGACGGTGCTCAACACCGGCCTGAACCAGCCCATCGGCATCGTGTTCCTGGGTGCCGGCGACTATCTGGTGCTGGAGAAGGCCAGCGGCCAGGTCAAGCGGGTGCTCAACGGCGTGGTCCAGGCCACGCCGGTGCTGGACCTGGCGGTCAACAGCAATTCCGAGCGTGGCCTGCTGAGCCTGGCGCTGCATCCGCAGTTCCCCGCCACGCCCTGGGTGTACGTGCGCTGGACGGAGAGCCTGTCCGGCGTGGACAGCACGGCCGTGGCGGATGTGCCGCTGCTGGGCAACCGCGTCGACCGCTTCGCCTGGGACGGCAGCAGCCTGGTGTTCGACCGCAACCTGCTGCGCCTGCGCGCGCGCCAGACCGACAACATCGCCACGCCCGGCCATGCGGGCACCCAGAACCCCAACGAGAACGGCAACCACAACGGCGGCGTGATGCGCTTCGGCCCCGACGGCAAGCTGCATGTCTTCATGGGCGACGTGGGCCGCCGGGGCTGGCTGCAGAACCTGGTCAACGGCCCCTTCCTCACCGCGCCGCTGGTCGACGACACCTTCGGCGGGCCGCAGCCCGACGACGCCCACCTCAGCGGCGTGATCCTGCGCCTCAACGACGATGGCAGCACGCCGGCGGACAACCCCTTCTTCGCGACCGGCGCGGCCGTCGGCGGCGCGGTCGGCGCCAACCTCCAGAAGGTCTATTCCTACGGCCACCGCAACGGCTTCGGCATGGCCTTCGACCCGCTGAGCGGCGCGCTGTGGGCCAGCGAGAACGCCGACGACGCCTATGCCGAACTGAACCGGGTGGTGCCGGGCATGAACGGCGGCTGGATCCAGTTCGCCGGGCCGGTCAGCCGCGTGCGCGACTGGAAGACCATCGAGATGACGCAGTACAACCTGACGCTGCAGCAGCTGCGCTACCCGCCCAGCCGAGCGGTCTACACGCCGTCGGCGGCGTTGTCGCGGCTGTTCATGCTGCCCGGCGCGGTCTACAAGGACCCGGAGCTGAGCTGGCGCTACGAGGTGGGCCCCTCGGGTGCTGCCTTCGTCCAGGGCCAGGCGCTGGGGGCCGCCCACCAGGGCACGCTGTGGATGGGCTCGGCGCGCGGCTTCGCCCAGGTGGGCGGCACCGGTGGCAGCCTGTACCGCATCCGCCTCACCGCCGACCGCCTGGCCGTGGACACCAGCGCCGACCCGCGCCTGGCCGACAAGGTGGCCGACAACCTGTTCCGGGCGCAGAAGTTCGAGGGCACGGAAAGCGAGACCCTGCTCATCGGCCGTGGCTTCGGCACCGTCACCGACATCCAGCAGGCGCCCGACGGCAGCCTGTACGTGGTCTCGCTGACCGACAACACCATCTACCGCATCAGCAAGGCGCCTTGAGCCTCACCCACGTGGATGGTGCGCTGCGTGCAAGGCCCGCAGGCGCTCACGCGCCACATGGGTGTAGATGGTGGTGGTGGCGATGTCGGCATGGCCCAGCAGCAGCTGCACCGCGCGCAGGTCGGCGCCGTGGTTCAGCAAATGGGTGGCAAAGGCGTGGCGCAAGGTGTGGGGTGACAGCGGCGCCGTGATGCCCGCCACCTGGGCGTGGCGCTTGACCAGCGACCAGAACATCTGCCGCGTCATCGCCGCGCCGCGTGCGGTGACGAACAGCGCATCACTCTGCTGGCCACCCAGGATGGCGTTGCGGCCCTGGGCCAGGTAGCGCTCGATCCAGTCCTGCGCCTGGGCACCGAAGGGCACCAGGCGCTCCTTGCTGCCCTTGCCCACCACCCGCAGCACGCCCTCGCGCAGGCCCACGCGCACGCTGGCGATGCCGATCAGCTCGCTCACCCGCAGGCCGCTGGCGTACAGCAGTTCCAGCATGGCACGGTCACGCAGGCCCAGCGGCGTGGCCACGTCCGGTGCGTTCAGCAGCGCCTCCACCTGGGCCTCGCTCAGCACCTTGGGCACACGCAGCGGCTGGCGCGCGCTGTCCAGGCGCAGCGTGGCGTCTTCGGCCACCAGGTGTTCGCGCAGCGCCCAGCGGAAGAAGCGCTTGAACACCGTCAGCCGGCGGTTGGCCGTGGTGGCGCGGCTGCCGGCATGGCGGTGGGCGATGTAGGCCAGCAGGTCGGATTCGCTGCTGCTGGCGATCGCCCGGCCGCTGCGGTCGGCCAGCCAGTGGGCATACAGCGTGAGGTCACGCTTGTAGGCCTCCAGCGTCAGCCTG
Source organism: Pseudomonadota bacterium (assembly GCA_040386375.1). GTDB lineage: Bacteria > Pseudomonadota > Gammaproteobacteria > Burkholderiales > Burkholderiaceae_C > Pseudaquabacterium. The sequence goes on along the minus strand of JAZKFQ010000006.1, from coordinate 165,933 downwards.
GCCAGGCCGTCCTCGATCCACAGCGCATCGACGAAGCGCTGGATCAGCGCGCGGCTGGCCGCCGGCAGTGTCACCGGGCCGGGTTCGTCCAGCGGCATCGTGGTGGCAGGCTCAGGCCAGGCGCTCGGTCCTGACGCTCACTCCAGCTTGAGCTTCTGCGCCGCCACCACCTTCTTGTAGACCTCGAACTCGGCGGCGGTCTGGGCGCTGAACTCGGCCGGTGTATTGGCCACCACCAGCGAACCCGTGCCCTCGATGCGGGCCCGCACCTCGGGCAGGGCCACGGTGGCCTTCACCGCCGCATGGATCTTGTCGACCACGGCCTGCGGCAGGCCCTTGGGCCCTTGCACGCCGTAGTAGGCCATGCGGTTCACCGGCTCCAGCTTGACCTCCTTGAAGGTGGGCACGTTGGGCAGCTGCGACAGGCGCTGCGGCGCGGCCACCACGATGGCCACCAGGCGCCCGTCCTTGATGAACGGCAGGGCCGAGGGCATGTTGTCGAAGATGATGGGCACCTGGCCGGCCACGGTGTCGTTCAGCGCCGGGCCGGCGCCGCGGTAGGGAATGTGGGTGACGAAGGTGCCCGACAGGTTCTTGAACAGCTCCATCTGCAGGTGGCCGATGCCGCCGGTGCCCGAGCTGGCATAGCTGTACTTGCCGGGGTTCTTCTTCAGCTCGGCCAGGAAGCCGGCGTAGTCCTTGGCCGGGAACGACGGATGCACCGCAATCACGTTGGGCGTGGCCGCCACATTGGTGATGTTGGTGAAGTCGGTCAGCGGGTTGTAGGGGATCTTGGGGTTGATGGCCGGGTTGGCGGCGGTGGTGGACACCGTGGCCATGCCCAGGGTGTAGCCATCGGGCGTGGCCTTGGCGATCTCGTTGGCGCCGATGGAGCCACCGCCGCCGGCCTTGTTCTCCACCACCAGGGTCTGGCCCAGGGCCGGGCCGATCTTGTCGGCCAGCACACGGGCCACGATGTCGGTGGTGCCACCTGGGGCAAACGGCACCACCAGGCGCACCGGCTTGTTGGGATAGGCCTGGGCCAGCGCCGCCAGCGGCGCGGCGGCCAGCGCCAGCAGCAGGGTGGACAGTTTCAGGGTGTGCTTGAAATGGGGCATGCCGGGTGTCTCCTGGGAGTCTGCAACGATCGGCAGACATTGTGCCCGGCTGCGCACCGGGCCCTCCCGGCACGGCTGGCACACTGCCGCCATGCCCGATCTGCTGCTGCTGCTGCCCGACTTTGCGCTGATCGCGCTGGGCTACCTGATCTGCCGCCACACCGCCCTCGACCGCCCGGTGTGGGACGGTGCCGAACGCCTGGTGTACTACCTGCTGTTCCCCTGCCTGCTGTTCCAGGCCATCGTGCGCAACCCCATCCGGGTGGCCGACATCGTCTCGCTGGGCGGTGTGGGCCTGGCCATCGTGGGCACCGGCATCGCCCTGGCCTATGCCCTGGGCCGGGCGCCGGGCGTCGACCCGATGACCCATGCCAGCGGCGCGCAGACCGCCTTCCGCTTCAACAGCTATGTGGCGCTGGCGCTGGCCGAGCGCCTGGCCGGCGCGCCGGGCGTGGCCTGGCAGGCGCTGCTCACCTCGGTGTGCGTGCCGGTGTGCAACGTGGCGGCGGTGTGGCCGCTGGCCAAGCAGGGTGGCCATGGCTATCTGAAGGAGCTGGCCAAGAACCCGCTGATCCTGGCCACGCTGTCGGGCCTGGCCTGCAATCTGGGCGGCGTGCACCTGCCCGAGCTGGTGGCCACCACGCTGTCGCGCATCGGCGCCGCCGCACTGCCGCTGGGGCTGATGGCGGTGGGGGCCGGCCTGCGCTTCGGCGCACTGCGTGAGGCGCCCTGGCTGGCCAGCGGCCTGATGGCCATCCGCCACGGGGTGCTGCCGGCGGTGGGCATCGCCCTGGTGCTGTGGCTGCAGCTGCCGCCGGCGCAGCAGGCGGTGATCGTGGCCTTTGCCGCCATGCCCACGGCCAGCAGCGCCTATGTGCTGGCCACCCGCATGGGCGGCAACGGCGGTTATGTGGCCGGCCTGGTGACGGTGTCGACCCTGCTGGCGATGCTGGGCCTGCCGGCGGCGCTGCTGGTGCTGGGCTGGCTGCGTTGAGCCGGCGCCTGCACGGCGCGCGCAGGCTGGCGCTGGGGTTGGGCCTGGGGTTTGAGCTGGCTGTTGCGGCCGGGCCCGGCCTGGCAGCGGAACAGGCCCCGCCTGCCGGCGCCGCGGCCGCGGCCCTGCCGGTGCAGATCGGCCTGGGCGCCGAAGTGCTGCGCCTGCCAGGCGGCGAGCGCATGGGCCTGGTGGCCGGCCAGCTGCTGTTCCAGGTGGCGGAGCACTGGTGGCTGGGCCCGGTGACCTATGGCGCGGCCAGCGGCCGGCGCGGCGGCTTCTTCGTCGGCGGGCTGGAAGTGCAGCACCGCTGGCCACTGGGCCATGGGCTGACGCTGGCCACCGGGCTGTCGCTGGGCGGCGGTGGTGGCGCTGGTGCGCCGGTGGGCGACGGCCTGCTGCTGCGCCCGTCACTGGCGCTCACGCGGGCCTGGGGGCCGCTGCAGGCCGGGCTGTCGCTGTCGGAAGTGCGCTTTCCCGGCACCGCCATCCGCAGCCGCCAGGCCGGCCTGGTGCTGGGCTGGCAAGGCCGGTTCGAGCACCTGCCGCTGGCCCGCGTGGGCCAGCGTGTGCAGGCACCCGGGCGCAGCGGCCTGGGCGTGGACCAGCTGGCGCTGACCGTGGCGCAGCACCGCCCGGACGCGGGCAGCGGCACCCGGCCCTTGCAGCTGGTGGGGGTGCGGCTGGACCGGCGCAGCGGCGCTGGCGAAGGCCCGCTCAGCTGGGGCCTGGAGGCTGCGGCCGCTGCCCAGGGCAGCGCGGCGGGCTACATGGAGATCCTGGCCCATGCCGGGCGCGACTGGCGCCCCCTGCCCGGCCTGGCCCTGGGCCTGCGTGCCGCGGCCGGCCTGGGCGGCGGCGGTGCGGTGCCCACTGGCGGGGGCGGCCTGCTGCGGCTGGACGGCACCCTGGCCGCCACCATCCACCCCGGCTGGCAGCTGGGGGCCAGCTGGGGCCGCAGCCATGGCCACACACCCGCCATGCGTGGGCAGCGCAGCGGGCTGTGGCTGGCCACCGACCTGGAGCCGGCCGGTGTGCCAGCCAGCCCGGGCCGTGCCGGCACGGTGGTGCGCACCACCTGGGGTGGCGGCCTGCTGCACATCGCGCCGATGGACCGGCGCAGCGGCGGGCGGCGCAGCCTGGACGCGGTCAGCCTGGTGCTGGAACGCTGGATCGGCCCCCATGCCTACCTGGCCGGCCAGGCCCACAGCGCGCTGGCCGGCGCGGCCGGCGGCTACTCCATCGGCCTGGTGGGCGGCGGCGTGGCCAGCGCAGCGGGTGGCGGCTGGCAGGCCGGCGCCGAACTGCTGGCCGGTGGCGCCGGCGGTGGTGGTGTGGACGGCGCCACCGGCGCCCTGCTGCTGGGCCAGGCCTGGGCCTCGCACCCCCTGGGCGACCCGGCGCAGCGGCTGCGGCTGGGCCTGGGGGTGCTGCGGGGGTCGGGCGGCGGGCCGGCGCGGCCGCTGCTGTCGCTGACCTGGTCCACCGCCTTCGGCCAGGCCGGGCGCTGAGCCGCCTCAGCGCCCGGCCGCTGGCGCGGCGCCCAGGCGCCGGCCCAGCCACACCGTGGCGATGATCGCCAGGCCGAAGGCCAGGCTGGACAGGACCACCGGCTGGCCGTGGATGGGCCAGGCGAACAGCATGGCGAAGAACGGCTGCAGCAGCTGCAGCTGGCTCACCCGCACCGCGTCCCCCTGGGCCAGGGCGTGGTACCAGGCGAAGAAGGCCAGCCACATCGAGAACAGGCTGACGTAGGCAAACCCCAGCCAGGCGCTGGCCGGCACGCTGGCCAGCGCTGGCTGGTCGGCCCAGGTGCACAGCGCGCCGGGCAGGGTGACGGGCAGCGCCGCCAGCGTCACCCAGCAGATGGTGCGCTCGGCGCCCAGGGCCGGCGTGACACGCGCACCGGCCACATAGCCGACGGAGGCGGCCAGCACACCCAGCGCCAGCCAGGCATCGGCCGGCGACGGCTGCCAGCCCTGCCCGGCCTGCTGCGCACGCCACAGGCTGAAGGCCACCACCAGGGCACAGCCGGCCACGGCGCACGCCCAGAAACCGCGCCCCACCCGCTGCTGCAGCACCAGGGCCGCCACCGCCGACGTGGCCAGCGGTGCCAGCGCGGTGATCACGGCGGCGTGCTGGCTGGTCTCGGTGCGCAGGGCCCAGGCCAGGCTCAGCGGATAGGCCAGGGCATTGCCGGCCGCGGCCACCAGCAACAGGCGCCACTGGCGGCGATCCGGAAGCGGCGCCCGCACCCGCCACAACCACAGCGCCGACAGACCCGCCGCCAGCACCGCCCGCGCGCAGGTGACGAACACCGGTGTGAACTGCGGTGCTGCGGCCGTGCCGGTGGCCAGCTGGGTCATGGGCAGGGTCATGCCGAACAGGGCCATGGCCAGCACGCCCAGCCACAGGCCACGCGCCTCGGGCCTCAATCGCGCACCGCCGCCCGCACCCGCGCCACCGCCGCCGGCAGGTCGGCCCAGGGTGGCTGTTGCGGCGCGAAGCGCTGGCGCATCCAGCCGGCCAGTTCCACCAGCTGCCGGTCGTCCAGCGCCTGGCCGAAGGCCGGCATGTGGCCGATGGCCGGGAAGGCCGGGCGCTGCAGGCCTTCGACCACGGTGCGCAGCAGGTTGTCGGGCCGGGGGCTGTGCAGGTTGGCATTCAGCGCCAGCGGCTGGTTCAGGCCCAGCACCGGGGCGCCGTCACCATCGTGGTGGCAGGCGCCGCAGGCGGTCTCGAACAGGCGCTGCGCCGGGCCCGGCAGCAGGGCGGGCTGGGCCGCCGCCTGCGCCACCAGGGCCCGGGCGTCGACGGCCGGTGCGGGCGGCTGCAGCGCCACCAGGTAATGCGCCATGGCGCGCACGTCGGCCTCGTCCACCTGGGCCAGGGCCTGCACCACCGGCGCCATGCTGCCACCGGCGATGCCGTGCTCGGCATGGTGGCCCTGGCGCAGGTACTGCACCAGGGCATCCTCCGTCCAGGGCACGGGGCTGCGGTTCAGCGCGCCCAGGGCCGGCGCCTCCCAGCCGTCGACCAGGGCACCGCCCAGGTAGGCGCTGCGGGCCAGTTCGCCCCCCCGCGCATTGCGCGGCGTGTGGCAGGCGGTGCAATGGCCCAGGCCGTTGACCAGGCTGGCGCCGCGGTTCCACAGCGCACTCTGGCCAGCCACCGGCGCCACCGGGCCGGGCTGCAGGTAGAGCGCATTCCACAGGCCCATCAGCGGTCGGATGTTGAAGGGAAAGGCCAGCGCTGTGTCCGGCACCGCGCTGGCCACCGCGGGCTGGGTCATCAGATGCGCATACAGGGCCTGCAGGTCGTCGTCGCTGGCCTGGCTGAAGGCCGTGTACGGAAAGGCCGGGTAGAGGTGCTTGCCGTCCCGCGAGATGCCCTCGCGCATGGCGCGCTGGAAGGCGCTGAAGCTCCAGGCGCCGATGCCGGTGGCCACATCCGGCGTGAGGTTGGTGCTGTAGACCGTGCCGAAGGGTGTGGCCATGGCCCGGCCGCCGGCATTCGGCACACCGCCCTCGGCCGTGTGGCAGGCCACGCAGTTGCCCAGCGCGGCCAGCTGCCGGCCACGTTCCAGCACCTGCGGGCTGTACAGGCCCACGCTGCTCGCTTGCACCGGGGCGATGGCCGGTCGCAGGCCCAGCAGCGCCGCGCCCAGGCCCAGCGCGCCGGTGGCCAGAGCCCCAGCGATGGCCCACAGCGGCTTGCGACGGCGCTGCGGGTCGGCCACCGACGCCGTTGGCGATGGCGGCGGTGGGGGGACAGCCACGGGCGCAGGCGCTGGCAGCGGGTTCAGCGCCGCCCGCACCACCTCGGGCGTGAACGGCGGGTTGCGAAAACGCACGCCGGTGGCGTCGAAGATGGCGTTGGCGATCGCCGCCGTGCCGGGCACCGAAGCCGATTCGCCCACCCCCAGCGCCGGCTCGCCGGGGCGTGGCATCAGCAGCACCTCCACCACCGGCACCTCGCGGAAGCTGAGGATGGGGTAGCTGCCCCATTCGCGGCTGGCTGCGGTGCCGGTGTCGGGGTCGGTGCGCAGCCGCTCCTTCAGCGCCCGGCTGGTGGTCTGCAGCACATTGCCGTGCACCTGCTGTTCCACCCCCTTGGGGTTGACCATCAGGCCGGCGTCGTGGCCCACCACCACCCGGCGCACATGCACCTCGCCGGTGGTCTGGTTGACCTGCACATCGGCCACCCAGGCCGCCCAGGCGGCGCCGAAGCCGGGGAACTTGCTGTGCACATAACGCGCATAAGCCACGCCCTGCCCCTGCAGCCAATCACCCTGCGCGGGCTGCTGCTGCGGTGCGCTGTGCGGCAGCCAGCCGGCCTTGTCTGCCGTGGCGCGCAGCAGCGCGGCGGCGCGGGGGTCGGGCAGGTGGCGCAGGCGGTAGGCCACCGGGTCCACACCCGCCGCGGTGGCCAGCTCGTCGATGTAGCTCTCGTGGGCAAAGCTGTTGGGCAGGGCCGACACACCACGCAGCCAGCTGGCGCGCAGGATGGGCGCCATGTCGTTGACGGTGATGCGCTGGTCGGCATAGGCGTAGGGCGGCACGGCCGTGCGGTCGCCCATCTCGAAGGCCTGGGCCACCGCCGGCACGGTGCCGGTCAGCAGCAGGGCCAGCGTGGGCGCGCCGTTGCTGGGGTAGCTGGTGCCGAAGTCGTAGCCCAGCGGCGTGCCGTCGGCCGCCAGGCCACCGCGCACCGTCATCAGCTGGGCCGCACCCTTGGGCTCCCACAGGTGCTCTTGTTCCCGCGTCAGCTGCACCCGCACCGGCGCGCCCACGGCACGCGCCAGCAGCAGGGCGTCGGCGGCCACGTCGTCGGCGCCGTTGCGGCCATAGCAGCCCGAGGCCTCCAGCCGCAGCACCTCGATGGCCGTGTCGGGCAGGCCGGTCAGCCGGGCCAGGTCGGCACGCAGCACATGCGGGTTCTGGGTGCCGGCCCACACGGTGGCACAGTCACCGGCCCATTCGGCCACCGCACAGCTGGGGCCGATGGAGGCGTGCAGCTGGTAGGGCCAGACGTACTGGCGTTCCAAGGTCTGCGCCGCGCCGGCCAGTGCGGCATCCACGTCGCCCTGCTGTGCCACCACCCGCGGCGTGGCCGGGTTGGCGCTGATGGCCGCGGCCAGGTCGTCCAGCGGCGGGATTGCCGCCATCGGGGTGTGCGGCTGCCACTGCACCCGCAGCGCAAGCATCGCCGCCTCGGCCTGCTCTTCACGCTGGGCCACGATGCCGATGAAGTCCCCGATCACCACCGTCTTGACGATGCCCGGCAGGTGGGCGATGGAGGCCTGGTCCACCGACAGCAGGCTGTGGCCGACAAACGGCCCGGCATCCAGCCCGGCATAAGGCGGGCGCACCACCCGGCCGTGCAGCATGCCGGGGCGGCGCACATCGTGCACATAGACCGCCTCGCCGGTGGCCTTGGCCAGCAGGTCCACCCGCGGCGCGCTGCTGCCCACCAGCGTGTAGTCGGCCACCGGCTTGGTGGGGGTGGCCAGGTCCAGCTGCAGCTCCACATGCGCACCCGCCAGCAAGCCGGCAGGTGGCAGGCCTGGGCGCGCCGCAGTCTGCGCCAGCAGCCAGGCCTGGGCCTGGGCCGCCGCCACCCGCAGTGGCTGGGCATGCAGCTGCAGCGAGGTGCTGGCAATGGTCGGGCCCTGGTTGGGCGCGCGCCCGGTGTCACCCAGGACCACCAGCACCGCCTCCAGCGGCAGGCCCAGTTCCTCGGCCACGATCTGGCCGTAGGCGGTGCGGATGCCGGTGCCCAGGTCCACATGGCCGGCCAGTGCGGTGGCCGTGATGCGGACATCGTCCTCGGCCACCAGGGCCAGCAGGATCTCCGGGCCTTCGGCCGGGTTGGCCGGCACGGCCGGTGGCTGGCCCCGGGCCGGTGGTGGTGGCGGTGGTGGATCGCGCAGCACCAGCAGCACACCGCTGGCCTGGCGGAAATCGGCGCGCTGGCGCCAGGCGGCGGCGCGAAAGCTCATGCGGGTGTGCCGGGCGCAGCCATCAGGTCCGCGGCGCGCTGCACCGCCGCCAGGATCTCGATGTGCGTGCCGCAACGGCACAAATGGTGCTGCAGCGCCGTGCGGGCCTGGGCATCGGTGGGACGCGGGTGGCGCTGCAGCAGGGCCACGGTGGCCATCAGCATGCCGTTGAGGCAGTAGCCGCATTGCGCGGCCTGGGTGTCGATGAAGGCCTGCTGCACCGGGTGCAGGGCGCCCGCCGATCCCAGGCCCTCCAGCGTGGTGACCGCCCTGCCAGCCACCCCGCCCAGCGGAATGCTGCAGGACCGCGCCGCCACGCCGTCGATCAGCACCGCGCAGGCCCCACACTCGCCCAGGCCGCAGCCGTATTTCGGACCGTTCAGCCCCAGGTCGTTGCGCAGCACGTTCAGCAGCGGCGCGGCGCCATCCACCGCCAGCGTGTGGCACTGGCCGTTGACCAGCAACTGCACCGGCTGCGCCACGGCCACCGCCACCAGGCCGCTCACATCGAGAGGTACGCCCGGCGCACCTCGTGGTTGGCGGCCAGCTCGGCCATGCCGGAGCTGTGGCGGATCTGGCCCTTCTCCAGCACATAGGCGCGGTCGCTCACCAGCTCGGCGAAGTGCATGTTCTGCTCGCACAGCAGGATGCTGACGCCCTGCGCCTTCAGCGCGATGATCATCTGCGCCATCTGCTCCACGATCAGCGGCGCCACGCCCTCGCTGGGCTCGTCCAGCAGCACCAGGAAGGGGTTGCCCATCAGGGTGCGGGCCACGGTCAGCATCTGCTGCTCACCACCGCTCATGCGCCCGCCCGGGCGCTGCGGCATCTCGCCCAGGTTGGGAAAGAGCTGGAACAGCGCCTCGGGCGTCCAGCTCGGCGCGCTGCTGCCGTCGGGCCACCGGCGTGCGGGCTGGCGGCCCACATCCAGGTTTTCCAGCACCGTCAGGTCGCTGAAGATACGGCGGTCTTCCGGCACATAGCCCAGGCCGGCGCGGGCGATGGCATGCGGCTCGGCGCGGTTGATGTCGCGGCCCATGAACTGCACCGCGCCGCTGCGCCGCGCCAGCATGCCCATCACCGCCTTCAGCGTGGTGCTCTTGCCGGCGCCGTTGCGGCCCATCAGCGCCACCACCTCGCCGCGCCGCACCTCCAGTCCCACGCCGAACAGGATCTGCGCCGCGCCGTACCAGGCGTTCAGGCCATCGACCTTCAGCAGCGGGCTGTTCACTGGACGACCCTCCGTGCTGCGCACTGCGGGATTCGCGCTTGGGAGCGGCCCGGCGCGCTCATGCGCTCACCTTCTTCTCGAAGGTCTTGCCGGTGCCGAAGTACACCGCCTGCACCTGCGGGTTGTCGCGGATCTCGGCGGGCGTGCCCTCGGCGATCAGCCGGCCGCGCGCCAGCACGATCAGGCGGTCGGCATAGGCGAACACCACGTCCATGCTGTGCTCGGTGAACAGCACGGCCAGGCCACGTTCGATCACCAGCTGCTTGGTCAGGGCCATCAACTCGTTGCGTTCCTTGGGCGCCATGCCGGCGGTGGGCTCGTCCATCAGCAGCAGCTTGGGTTTGTTGGCCAGGGCGATGGCCAGCTCCACCCGCTTCACGTCGCCGTAGGCCAGCACGCTGCAGGGGCGGTCGGCCTGGGCGGCCATGCCCACCTGGCGCAGCAGGTCCATGGCCTCGTGTGCCTTGTGGTGGGCGGCGCGGCGCCACAGGCTGAACAGCTGGCTGTCGGCCGAGATCAGCGCCATCTGCACGTTCTCCAGCACCGTCAGCGAGGCAAAGGTCTCGGCGATCTGGAAGGTGCGGCCCACGCCCTGCTTCCAGATCTGGCGCGGCTTCAGGCCGATCAGCTCCTGCCCGGCCAGGGTGATGCTGCCGCTGTCGGCCGCCAGCTGGCCGTTGACCATGTTGAAGGTGGTGCTCTTGCCGGCGCCGTTGGGGCCGATCAGGGCCAGCAGCTCACCCGGCGCCACCTGGAAGCCGATGCCGTCCACCGCGCGGTTGCCACCGAAGCTCTTGCCCAGGTTGGAGACCTTGAGAAGGCTCATCACGCAGCCTTCCGCCGGTCGAACAACTGGCCCACAAAACCGGCGATGCCCTGCGGGAAGGCCAGCACCAGCAGCAGCACGATGCCCCCCAGCAGCGCCCGCCAGTAGTCGGTGCTGCGCGCCACGGTGTCCTGCAGCCAGGTGAAGCTGACGGCCCCCACCACCGGGCCGGCCAGGGTCTGCACCCCGCCCAGCAGCACCATCACCAGGCCGTCCACACTCTTGCCCACGGCCATGCTGTCGGGCGAGATGCTGCCCTTGCTGAAGGCATACAGGCTGCCAGCCAGGCCGGCCGCCACCGCCGCCAGCACGAAGGCCAGCCACTGGATCTGCTTGACGTCGATGCCGATGGCATCGGCCCGCAGCGGTGAATCACGGCCGGCGCGCATGGCCAGGCCGAAGGGCGAGAACAGCACCCGCCGCAGCGCCAGCACACCAGCCGTCACCAGCACCAGGGTGGCGAAGTAGTACGCCGTCTTGTCGCCCAGCCAGTCGGCCGGCCACACGCCGGTGAGGCCGTTGCTGCCACCGGTGAAGTCGTCCCACTGGAAGGTGATGGACCAGACGATCTGGGCAAAGGCCAGCGTGAGCATGGCCAGGTACACGCCCGACAAGCGCACGCAGAACCAGCCGAACACCACCGCACCCAGGCCGGCCACCAGCGGCGCGCCCAGCAGGGCCGCCTCCATCGGCCAGCCGGCCTTGAGCATCAGCAGGGCTGCCGCATAGGCGCCCAGGCCGAAGTAGGCCGCATGGCCGAAGCTGTGCATGCCCGCCGGGCCCATGATGAAGTGCAGGCTGGCGGCGAACAGCGCAGCCGTCAGCAGGTCGATGGCCAGCACGGTGGTGTAGGGGTTGCTGGCCGTGACCAGCGGCAGAGCCAGCAGGGCGATGGCCAGCGCCGCAGCCGCCAGCAGCAGCGGCTTGGCGGCGGCACGCAGCGGTGGCTCCACCGCCGCGGTGTTGCGGCTGGCCGCCTGCGGCTTGCCCATCAGCCCCCAGGGCCGCCACACCAGCACCACCGCCATCACCAGGAACTCGGCCACCAGGGTCAGCTTGCTGACGTTGAAGTCCATGCCGAAGGCGCTGACCTGGCCGATGCCCACGCACAAGGCCTTGATCTCGGCGATCAGCAGCGCCGCCACGTAGGCGCCCGGGATGGAGCCCATGCCGCCCACCACCACCACCACGAAGGCATCGCCGATGGTCAGCAGGTCGAGGTTCAGCGAGGCCGGTTCACGCGGCAGCTGCAGCGCGCCGCCCAGGCCGGCCAGCATGGCGCCCAGGGCGAACACGCTGGTGAACAGCCAGGCCTGGTTGACGCCCAGCGCGCCCACCATCTCGCGGTCTTGGGTGGCGGCGCGCACCAGGGTGCCCCAGCGGGTGCGGGTGAGCAGCAGCCACAGCGCGCCCAGCACGGCCGGGCCCACCACGATCAGCAGCAGGTCGTAGGTGGGAAAGCGCCGGCCCAGGATGTCGACCGAGCCCTGCAGGCCGGGCGCACGCGGGCCCAGCAGATCTTCCGCCCCCCACAGCCACAGCGCCGCATCCTTCAGCACCAGCACCAGGGCAAAGGTGGCCAGCAGCTGGAACAGCTCGGGCGCACGGTAGATGCGGCGCAGCAGCAGCACTTCCACCGCCGCGCCGATGGCGCCCACCGCCAGCGCCGACAGCAGCAGCGCCGGCCAGAAGCCCAGCCCCGCGCCCAGTTTCTCCACCAGCGTGTAGGCGATGTACACGCCCAGCATGAAGAACGAACCGTGCGCGAAGTTGACGATGCGGGTGACGCCGAAGATCAGCGACAGGCCCGCAGCCACCAGGAACAGCGACGATGCACCGGCCAGCCCGTTGAGCAGCTGGACGATGAAGGCGGAAAACGTCATCGATCAGTCTGCAGGACGGAGCTTCTTGACCTCGGCATCAGTGGGTTGGAACTTCGTGCCGTCCAGGTACACGTAGTCCACCATCACGCCGCGGCCCTTGTCCAGCTTGGTTCGGCCCACGTAGGCACCCATGGTGCTCTGGTTGTCCTGCGGCCGGTAGGTGGCCTTGCCGAAGGGCGTCATCAGCTCCAGCCCCTTGAAGGCGGCGATCAGCTTCTCCGTCTCCGTGCTCTTGGCCTTGGTGATGCCGGCGGCCAGGCTCTTGATGGCCGAGTAGCCCACCACCGAACCCAGGCGCGGGTAGTCGTTGAACTTGCGGTGGTAGGCCAGGTAGAAGGCCTTGTGCTCGGGCGTCTGGATGCCGTACCAGGGGTAGCCGGTGACGATCCAGCCGTTGGGCGTCTCGTCCTTCAGCGGGTCCAGGTACTCCGGCTCGCCGGTCAGCATGCTCACCACCTCGCGGCCCTGGAACAGACCGCGGGTGTTGCCCTCGCGCACGAACTTGGCCAGATCCGCGCCGAACAGCACGTTCATGATGGCGTCGGGCTTGGCGTCGGCCAGGGCCTGCACCACGCTGCCGGCGTCCAGCTTGCCCAGTGGCGGCGCCTGCTCGGCGACGAACTCCACATCGGGCTGGGCCGCCTTGAGCAAGGCCTTGAAGGTGGCGGCCGCGCTCTGGCCGTATTCGTAGTTGGGGTAGACGATGGCCCAGCGCTTCTTCTTCAGCTTGGCCGCCTCGGGCACCAGCATGGCCGATTGCATGTAGGTGCTGGGCCGCAGCCGGTAGGTGTAGCGGTTGCCGTTGCCCCAGACGATCTTGTCGGTCAGCGGCTCGCTGGCCAGGTAGAAGAACTTCTTCTGCTTGGCGAAATCGGTCAGCGCCAGGCCGATGTTGGACAGGAAGGCTCCGGTCAGCACGTCCACCTTTTCGCGCGAGACCAGCTCTTCCGCCGCACGCACCGCATCGCCCGGGTTGCCGTTGTCGTCACGGGTGATCAGTTCCACCTTCTTGCCCAGCAGGCCGCCGGCGGCGTTGATCTCCTCCACCGCCAGTTCCATGCCCTTCTTGTAGGGCTCCAGGAAGGCAGGCTGCACCTTGTAGCTGTTGACTTCGCCGATCTTGATCGTGCCCTGGGCCTGGGCCGTGGTGCCGGCCAGCGATGTCAGTGCCGCCAGGGCGGCCAGGAAGTGCTTGCGGTTCATGAGGGAGTCCTCGGAGTTTGGAACGGGTGGAACGATAACGGCTCAAGCGCTTGCCGGCCTGCAGGCCGTCAGATCCTTCGCCAGGCATGGGCCAGGACGCAGGTCCTGGTCCATGTCCGGGCTCAGCGAAGCCCGTCGACGCCCTGGATCTCATGCACCTGCAGCCCGCCGATGCGTGGCAGCGGCCGGCCGCTGTCGGTGACGGCCACCGCGACCACGATCTCGTTGGCGCGTGGTGCGTCGCTGATGCGGGCCTCGATGGCGTCGAAGTGGCTGCGCACGAAGGCGGCGTCCTTGTGGCCCAGGGGCACATCCACCGCCGTGCCCACGCCGCCCTGCTTCTTGGCCGACGGCACCAGGGCAGCGCCCTTCTCCACCGCCTTGCGCAGCGGTGCGCCCAGCTTGGGGTGCAGGATGGCGGCAGCATGCTCCAGTTCACCCGCCTCGCCGACGATGGCGGCCTTGCCGTAGCTCTGCGCCTGGCCGGGCTGGATGCCCAGGGCCTGCACACATTTCTGGCCCAGCAGCGCACCCAGCTCTTCGCCGATGCCGATCAGGGCGTCGAGGTTCTCCTCGTAGCGGCCGGCAAACGGGTTGTGGATCACCGCCATGGCCAGGGCGCGGCGGGTGGGCGGGCTGATCTCGCGGCCCATTTCGCGGCGGGTCTCGTCGACCTGGACCACGAGCTTGCGGATGTAGGACGGAATACTGTCGCTCATGCTGGTGTCTCCGTGGTGTTCAACGCTGGCCATCCCACTTGGCGATGGCGTCAGCCGCCAGGCCACCCACACGCGCATGCACCCTGGCACCGCAGCTCATGGCCAGGATCAGCACCATCTCGTCGGGCCGGGGCGCACCGGGCACCCGCACTTCCATCGCGTCGAAATGGCTGCGCACATAGCTGGCGTTGATGTGGGTCAGCGGCACGTCCAGCGTGGCGCCGGGCGGGCCCACCTTCTTGGTGCTGGGCACGATGGCCAGGGCATTGCCGCTCTGGCCACCGCTGGAGATGCCTTTGGCGTAGGCGGCAGCATCTCCCTTCCAACCCAGCAGCTCACGCATGGCGTAACCACCGGGCACATGCCACAGCGCGCCGTGTTCCAGCTCACCGGCTGCGCCGATGATGGCGCCCTTGCCATAGCCCTGGATGCGCTCCACCGGCACATCCATCGCGGCCAGCAGGCGGCGCGCCATGTCCAGGCCCACGGGATTCAGCGCCTCCATCATCGGCAGGATGTGCGCTTCGTAGCGGCCTGCATAGGGGTTGGTCAGCACGGCGGCAATGGCGCCACGCCGCAGCGGCTGGGCGGCACGCGGCCCACCCTCGTGGTGGATGTCTTCGACCTGGGTGAAGACCCGGCGGATATCAATCAATGACATGGTTGCTTTTCGTTTAGCAAGTACTACACCAACTCTAGCGCGCCGGCCGGCGCCAGCCGAGCGAGGGAACCCTGACAGGCCAGCAGCGCGGCGTGGATGTGGCCCTGCTGCTGCAGGCCCAGCGCCACATCCAGCCCCGCTTGCAGGGCCTGCTGCACCAGGGCGGCCGGCAGCGCCGGCACGTCCACCGTCACCAGGCGCTCACCCAGGTCACTGTCGTCGCGCCGGCTGCTGGCCGGCGCACGCCGGATGCGGGCATCGTCCAGGTTCACCGCGTTGGCGATCACCGTGGCCGCGGCGTCGGCCTGGGCGGCAGTGGTGGCCAGCACCGTCACGCTGTCGGCAATGCCCAGCGACTGGCTGCGCCCGCGCCAGCCGCTGGTGGCCACGCCCCGCACCGGGTCGGCATGGCACAGGCTGAATCCCGCATCGGTGCGCAGACTCCCCGCCGCGGTGCGCGCCAGGGCCGACCCATCAAAACGCGCCAGATCGGCGAACAGGCCCACCTGCGCCGATTGCCCGGCTGCCAGGTGCAGGGCGATGTCGCCGCCGTTGTTCACCCAGGCCCGGGTGATGCCGGGGCGCTGGTAGTGGGCGATCAGCTCCTGCGCCACGGCGCCGGCCACCGCGGCCATGGGCGTGATGAAGCCTTGCGCTGCAGCACGCAGCGGCGCGCAGGCGGCCCACATGCGCCGGGCCACGGCACCCTGCAAGGGGTTGCCACCATCCGCCGCCACCGGCTGGCGCAGCGCCGGCAGCTCGGCCACCAGGTCGGCCAGCAGCGGCTGGAAGCGCACCCAGGCCGCGGCATGGGCCGCGTCCAGCGCGGCAGGCTCGCCCTCGGCGCTGACCACGATGTCGATCGGCCCCTGCTGGAAGTGCCAGCGCCCACCCGGCAGCGGGGCACGTTGCGCGGCCCACATCACCATCAGCCCAGCAGGGGCGGCCGGCCCAGGGGCCAGGGGTTGCCGGCGGCCAGGTCCAGGGTGCGGCGCGCCATGGGCGCGCCATCACCATGCCAGGCGCCGGTGGCCAGGGTCTGGTCCAGGCTGCGCACATAGGCCATGTGGCCGCCCAGGGCCTGGTAGTCGTCCAGCCGCATGCTGAACTCGATGGGCGCCACGATGGCCGGCGTGGGCACGGTGCCGAAGCTGTTGGCCGGCATGCGCAGCACATCCACCATCACCGTGATGCCGCCGCCCGGCCACACATAGGCGGGTGCGCCGCCGCAGGTCACGTTGACCAGGCTCTGCTTGATGGCCCGGGTCAGGCGCACCGGGTTGTCGGTCACGCCGGCACGCAGGCTGCCACCGGCGCCGGCGACGAACAGCACGGTGCACAGCGCCGGCTCGCAGTTCTCGCCGATGCGGTCGACGATGGCCTGCACCGCCGCCGGCATGGGCGCCGGCTGCGGCTGCAGGGCGGCGTCCAGTTCGAACCAGGCCGCATGCTCGCCGGTGGTGCTGACCATCAGCAGGCGCTGGCCGGGCCAGGCTTCTTCCGCATCCCAGGGCTCCAGGATGGACAGGGGCTCGCTGATGTCGGTGCCACCCCAGCCGGTGCCGGGGTTGGCCACCTGGAAGTAGCGGCCGGGCGTGCTCTTGCGGCCACGGATCTTCAGGCCCGAGCGGCGCAGCCCCAGGCAGCGCCCGGCCTGGTGCTCGGTGAGCACGCCGGTGATGTGATCGTCCACCACCACCACCTCGTCGACCACACCCGCCATCTGCTGGGCGAAGATGCCGATGGTGGCCGAGCCGCAGCCCAGGCGCATGCGCTCTTCGGGCACGCCGTTGACCACCGGCGCCCGGCCCGCCTGCACCCGCACCTGGGCACCACCGTCGATGCTGAACTCCACCGCCTGCTGGTTGCCCAGCGCGGCCATCATGTCCACGGTGGTGCGGCCTTCCTTCTTGCTGCCGCCGGTGATGTGGTGCACCCCGCCCAGGCTCAGCATCTGGCTGCCGTATTCGGCCGTGCTGACATGGCCCACCACCTCGCCGTTGCAGCGCACATTGGCCTGCTCGGGGCCCAGCCAGCGGTCGGTGTCGATCTTGAGCTTCAGGCTGCAGTAGCTGAAGATGCCTTCGGTGACCACGGTCACCATGTCCACGCCCTGCACCTGGCTGGACACGATGAAGGGCGCGGGCTTGTAGTCGGGGTAGGTGGTGCTGGCGCCCACGGCGGTGATGAACAGCGCCGGCGCATCGGCCGCCTGCACCACCGGCGCCGCGCCCTGGGGCAGAAACGGCACCAGGTCGGCAACGGCCGCATCACCCTGGGCCGCATCCAGCCGCTGGCACACCAGCAGCACCGGATCCACCCGCACCAGCACGCCCGCCTGGTTGGCATAGCGGTCGCAGGCCCCCACCTTGCCGTCGCTGATCTGGCACAGCACCGGGCAGGCGTTGCACTCGATCTTGTGCGCGGCCATGCGCTGGTTGCGCGGCGCGGCGCGCCAGTCCGGCGGCGGCGCGGCAGCAGCCGGCGCCACCAGTTCCCCCAGCCCATCGGTCTTGGTGTGCTCATGCGCCGACATCAAAGCCCTCCTGCTGATCCAGCTGATCCAGAACAAGCCCGGCCACCCCGGGGCAACCCGGTGCCTGAGGCACAATGCAGGCCAAGCGAGCGGGCGTCAATTTCATGTAGTGCCCACTTAACCAAGATGTAGCTGATGCTACATTCAGGGCGCAGGCCATGCAAGCGCGCGCAGGTGCACAAGGCACAGCGCTGGTCTGGTGCCCGGCTTGCACCCTTTTGGCAACTTTGCTGCACCACCATGAGCGCCTTCAACGAAGAAACCGTCCTCAGCGTCCACCACTGGACCGACCGGCTGTTCAGCTTCACCACCACGCGCGGCACCACGCTGCGCTTCCAGAACGGCCATTTCACGATGATCGGCCTGCGGGTGAACAACAAGCCGCTGCTGCGTGCCTACAGCGTGGTCAGCGCCAACTACGAGGAGCACCTGGAGTTCCTCAGCATCAAGGTGCAGGACGGCCCGCTCACCAGCCGGCTGCAGCACATCCAGGTGGGCGACAAGGTGATCGTGGGCAACAAGCCCACCGGCACCCTGCTGATCGACTACCTGCTGCCCGCCCGGCGCCTGTACCTGATGGGCAGCGGCACCGGCATGGCGCCCTTCATGAGCATCATCCGCGACCCCGCCACCTACGAGAAGTTCGAGCAGGTGGTGCTGGTGCACGGTGTGCGCGAGGTGGCCGAACTGGCCTACCACGACTACATCACCCAAGAGCTGCCCAAGCATGAGTTCCTGGGCGAGATGGTGAGCAATCAGCTGCTCTACTACCCCACGGTCACGCGCGAGGCCTTCCGCAACACCGGCCGCATCACCGACCTGCTGGATTCCGGCAAGATGTTCAGCGACCTGGGCCTGCCCAACATCAGCCCGGCCGAAGACCGGGTGATGATCTGCGGCAGCCCGGCCCTGCTGAAGGACCTGAAGGCCCTGCTGGAAGCACGGCACTTCAAGGAGGGCAACACCTCCACGCCGGGCGAGTACGTGGTCGAGCGCGCCTTCGTCGAGCAGTGAATCTGCGCGCCCTGCACTGACCGCATGGCCACTGCTGCGCGCAAGAAGCCCGGCGCCAAGGGCAGCGCCCGCGCCACGCGCCCCACCCGCGCCGATGGCAGCCGTGCCCCCGGTGTGCGCGAGCTGGCCGCACAGGCCACGCGTGAGGCCATCCTGCGGGCCGCCACCAAGGTCTTTGCCCGCCACGGCTTTGCCGGTGGCCGCATCGAGCAGATCAGCAAGGCGGCCAAGTCCTACGACCGCATGATCTACTACTACTTCGGCAGCAAGGAGGGCTTGTTCATCGCGGTGATCGAGGACACCTACCGCCGCTTCAACGAGGCCGAACAAGGCTTGGTGCTGGACACCAGGCAGCCGTTGCTGGCGCTGGACGCGATGATCCGTTTCGTCTGGGGCTACTACCAGAAGAACCCCGAGTTCATCACCCTGCTCAACAGCGAGAACCTGCTGCGTGGCAAGCACATCGCCAAGAGCGTGCGTGCCAAGGACTATTCCTCCCCGGCCCTGGCCATCACCGACAGCGTGCTGCAGGCCGGCATCGCCCAAGGCCTGTTCCGGCCCGAGCTGCGGGCGCGTGACGTCTACCTGATGATCGCGTCCATGGCCTATTTCTACCTGAGCAACCGCTTCACGCTCTCGTCCTTCCTGGGCGAGAACCTGGAGGCGCCGGCCGCGCTGGCGCATTGGGAAGGGTTCGTGATCGATGCGGTGCGCCGGGCGGTGTGCATGCTGCCACCCACGGCTTGAGCCGGCCGGTCGCTTCATGTAGCCTTTGCTACACCAACAACGGAGTGACGCAATGGCAGACGTGGCAGCAGGTGGCAAGTCGGGCAAGGTGGTGATCCGCAACATCGGGCTGCTGCTCTCGGGTGATCTGGAACAGCCCATCCTGGATGCCGACACCATCGTGGTGGTCGACGGCATCATCACCCAGGTGGGCCGCGAGAAAGACTGCGACTGCGCCCAGCCCGACACCCTGGTCGACGCGCGTGGCACCTGCGTGGCGCCCGGCCTGATCGACAGCCATGTGCACCCGGTGTTCGGCGACTGGACCCCGCGCCAGAACCAGATCGGCTGGATCGACAGCACCATGCACGGTGGTGTCACCACCATGGTCAGCGCCGGCGAGGTGCACCTGCCCGGCCGGCCCAAGGACATCGTGGGCCTGAAGGCCCTGGCCATCACCGCCCAGCGCGCCTTCGACAACTTCCGCCCGGGCGGCGTGAAGGTGCTGGCCGGCGCACCGGTGATCGAGAAGGGCATGGTCGAGGCCGACTTCGCCGAACTGGCGGGGGCCGGCGTCAAGTTGCTGGGCGAGGTGGGCCTGGGCAGCGTGAAGGCCGGTTACGAAGCCAAGGAAATGGTGGCCTGGGCGCGCAAGCATGGCATCCAGAGCACCATCCACACCGGCGGGCCCAGCATCCCTGGCTCGGGCCTGATCGACAAGGACGTGGTGCTGGAGGCCGACGCCGATGTCATCGGCCACATCAACGGCGGCCACACCAGCCTGCCCGAGCGGGATGTGTGCGACCTGTGCGAGAAGAGCCCACGCGCCATCGAGATCGTGCACAACGGCAACGAGAAGGTGGCCATCGCCGCCGCCCAGGCCGCCATGCAGCTGAAGTGCCCGCACCGCGTGATCCTGGGCACCGACGGGCCGGCCGGCTCCGGCGTGCAGCCGCTGGGCATGCTGCGCCTGATCGCCCTGCTCTCCAGCCTCGGCAACATCCCGGCCGAGCTGGTGTTCTGCTTTGCCACCGGCAACACCGCGCGCCTGCGCAGCCTGAACTGCGGCCTGGTCGAGCCTGGGCGCGATGCCGACTTCGTCTTCATGGACCGTGCCCAGCACACCGCCGGCCGCAGCCTGCTGGAGAGCGTGCAGCTGGGCGACATCCCCGGCGTGGGCATGGTGATGATCGACGGCATCGTGCGCTGCGGGCGCAGCCGCAACACGCCGCCGGCCATCGAGGTGCCGCAGGTGGCGGCGGTGCACTGAGCGCCGCGGCGGCGCGGCGCCTGGTCAGTCCAGTGTGATGCCGCCGATGTGGCCCACGCTGTGGCCCAGCGTGTTGTCGGCATCACCCGCAATGCCGATGCCCAGCAGCGGCGGCACGGTACTGGCCTCGTCGGCGAACAGGCGCAGGAAGTCGGCCCGCACATCGCGCTGCTCGGCGTGCCAGCTGCGCAGCCCGGCCTCGGCACCGCGCAAGACGATCATGCGCACGCGGCGGCTGTAGATGTTGTCCAGCACCGTGCCGGCGGGCAGCTGCGCGTCCCAGACATAACACACGCTGGCCGCGGGCAGCTTCTGGCCGGTGCGCAGCCGGGCGAGGCGCAGCAGCTGGCGCTCGACGAACGGCACGGCCTCGATTGGCAGGTCGAACAATGCGCACACTTTCAGCGGGTTGTCGTCGGCATCGCGCCGGCGCAGATCGGCCGCCGGATTGGACCGGTCGACCCGCCAGCGCCAGCGCAGGTGCCGTGCGCTTGGGTGACCCGGCAACGGGTGCACCAGATTGCCGTATCCGGCCTGCGCTTCCACCCGCAGCACGCGCTCGCCGTCCAGGGTCACCACGCTGAAACGGGTGGCAGAGCTGGCCTGCTGCGGCAGGCCCAGCACCTGCCAGGACGTGGCTGGCACATCACCGGAGCCGGCCGGCTGTGCCAGCAGCGGCGCGTCCGCAAACGCCATCACCGGCCACCACAGCGCCGCGGCCAGCAGGCAGGCGCGCCGGCTCATGGCGCGGCACCGAAGGCGCGCCAGCCGGCATGCAGCCGGGCCAGCAGCGTCAGGCCGCACAGCGCGGCAAAGCCCAGCGCCAGCGGGGCGAACCATGCCGGCCACAGGCACATGGCCACGAAGCAGGCCAGGGTCTCGCCGGCCTCGGTCAGCCCGCCCAGGTAGTACAGGCCCTTGGACGGGTAGGCCAGGCTCTTCAGCCCGCGCCGCTCGGCCAGCACCGCAAAGGCCAGGAAACTGCTGCCGGTGCCGATGAAGGCCGCCAGCAGCACCGCCGCGGCCAGTGCGTTGGCGGCCGGGTCGGCCAGCGCAAACGCCAGCGGGATGCTGGCGTAGAACAGGAAGTCGAGGGTGATGTCGAGAAAGGCGCCGCGGTCGGTGGGCCGTGTGAGCCTGGCCACCGCCCCGTCCAGCCCGTCGGCCAGGCGGCTGGCCAGGATCAGCGCCAGCCCGGCCAGCGGCTGCTGCAAGGCGATGCAGGCCGCAGCGCCCAGGCCCAGCGCAAAACCGAACCAGCTGACCTGGTCGGCCCGCACGCCGCGCCGCACCAGGCCCTGCGCCAGGGCTTGCAGCGCGGGCGCGATCAGCGCCTGCGCCGGGCGGTCGAACATGCGTTGGTCGAGGCGGTGCAGATCACCGCCGGATCATCGCACCCGGGCGGCGCAGGGGTCAGCGGGGGGCCATCCGGATGGCGCCGTCGATGCGCACGCTCTCCGCGTTCATGTAGCCGTTGCTGATCATGAATTCGGCCAGGGCGGCGTATTCGGCCGGGTCACCCAGGCGCTTGGGGAAGGGCACCGAGGCGGCCAGCGCCTCCTTCACCTTCTCGGGCGCGCCCTGCAGCAGCGGGGTGTTGAACAGGCCCGGCAGGATGGTGTTGACGCGGATGTTCTCGCCCATCAGGTCACGCGCGATCGGCAGCGTCATGCCCACCACGCCGGCCTTGCTGGCCGAGTAGCTGGCCTGGCCCATCTGGCCGTCCTGGGCCGCCACGCTGGCGGTGTTGACGATGGCACCGCGGTCGCCGTCGGGCAGCACCGGCAGCGTCAGCATGCCGGCCGCGCTCTTGGCGATGCAGCGGAAGGTGCCGATCAGGTTGATCTGGATGATGCGTTCGAAGTTGGCGGTGGGAAAGGCCTTGATCTCGCCGGTGGTCTTGTCGCGGCCGGCGGTCTTGATGGCATTGCCGGTGCCGGCGCAGTTGACCAGGATGCGCTCCTGCCCGATGGCTGCACGCGATTTCACGAAGCCGGCGTCGACCGACTCCTCCTTGGTCACGTCGACCAGGCAGAACACGCCGCCCAGTTCGGCAGCCAGGGCCTCGCCGGCGGTGGCGTTCAGGTCGAACAGGGCGACCTTGACACCCGAGGCGGCCAGCCGGCGCGCGGTGGCGGCGCCCAGGCCCGAGGCGCCCCCGGTGATGACGGCGGAGATGGAGGAATCGAGTTTCATGGGCGTGGCCTTGCCATTGGTTGGAACAGGCACGCACGCTATCCAGCCCGGCAAGACCCGGCCATCGTCTGAATCGACGAAGTTGCCGCCAGGCCCTGCTTCAGGCCTCCGGCTTCGGCCGGCGGATGCGGATCAAACCCTCCTGCGCCACGCTGGCCACCAGGGTGCCGTCGCGTGCCCACAGGCTGCCGCGGCAGAAGCCGCGTGCGCCGCTCAGGCTGGGTGAATCGCTCTGGTAGAGCAGCCAGTCGTCGAAGCGGAAATCGCGGTGGAACCACATCGCATGGTCCAGGCTCACGCCCTGCACATTGCCCTGCTGCCAGCTCAGCGCATGCGGGCGCATGGCCACGCTCATCAGGCTCCAGTCGCTGGCATAGGCCAGCAGGGCCTGGTGGATCAGCGGGTCGTCGGGCAGCGGGTGCGGTGCACGCATCCAGTGCAGGGCCTGGGCCGGCAGCGGCACGGGCGCAAAGGCGTTGATCGGGTTCACCGCCCGGCTCTGCATGGGCTGGGCCTGCTGCAGGTAGGCCTGGCGCCAGGCCGGCATGCGGTCAGCCATGCGGCGTTCACGCTGGTGGTCGTCCTCCAGGCCCTCGGGCGGCGGCGCGGCGGGCATGGCGTCCTGGTGGGTGGGGCCGCCCTCGCGCTTCTGGAACGAGGCCGACATGTGGAAGATCGCCTGGCCATGCTGGATGGCCACCACCCGGCGGGTGGTGAAGCTGGCACCGTCGCGGATGCGGTCCACGTCGTAGACGATGGGCATGGACTTGTCGCCGGCGCGCAGGAAGTAGCCGTGCAGCGAGTGCACCTGGTGGGCCGGGTCCACGGTGCGGCCGGCGGCCATCAGGGCCTGGCCCAGCACCTGGCCGCCGAACACGGCCTGGCCGCCGTTGTCGCGGCTGCGGCCACGGAACAGGTTGTGCTCCAGCGGCTCCAGCCGCAGCAGGTCGACCAGGTCGTCCAGGGCCTGGCGGGTGCCGCTGTCGGGGGCGCTGTGGGCGGCATCGTGGGCAGCGTTGCGGGAGCCTTCCTCGGCTGCAGGCGAGGCGGGGGTCGGGTGGGGGGTCGGCGCATCGGACATGGTGTCCCGATTGTGCCGGCCGCCAGCAACACGGCTGGGCCAGAATCCGCGGTGATGCCCGTGCCCACCCCCGCACCCGGCCTGAGCGCCGGCCCCCTGTCGTCCAAGCTCAGCCCGCCCCTGTCGCAGGCGCGACAAGTGCTGCGCCAGGCGGTGGTGCGCCGCATGGCCGAGGCCGGCGGCGTGAAGCTGCTGCTGGTGCGTGCGCCGGCCGGTTTCGGCAAGACCACGGCCATGGTGCAGGCGCGTGAGCAGCTGGCCAACCAGGGTGTGGCCACCGCCTGGCTGACCCTGGAACGCACCGACAACGACGTGCCCCGCTTCCTGGCCTGCCTGCAGCAGGCCGTGGCCCAGATCGTGGGCCAGACCGGCCGGGCTGCCCTGCCCAGCCCCGGCGGCCCGGCCACGCCGCTGGCGGTGGTGGATGCGCTGGCGCGCCACGGCGCGCCGTTTGCGCTGTTCCTGGACGATTTCGAGCTGATCACCGAGCCCACCGTGCTGGGCCTGGTGCGCGAGATCATCGACCACCTGCCACGCCGCGGCCAGCTGGTGCTGGGCTCACGCAGCCTGCCCGATCTGGGCCTGGGCCGGCTGCGCATGGCCGGCCAGCTGCTGGAGATCGACACCGAGCTGCTGCGCTTCTCGCGCGACGAGACCCAGCAGTTCCTGGCGCTGCGCTGGCCGGGCGATGACGGCAGCGGCACCCCCACCGACTGGGCCGCCCAGGTCGACCCCCTGCATGCCAAGACCGAGGGCTGGGTGGCTGCGCTGTGGCTGGCCTCGATGGCGCTGGATTCGGTCATCGCCCGCCAGGGCAGCGTGGCCGGCTTCATCGCCCAGTTCTCGGGCAGCAACCGCGCGGTGGCCGATTTCCTGGCCGAGGACGTGCTGGCCCGCCAAACCCCCGAGGTGCGCGACTTCCTGCTGCGCACCAGCATCCTGCGCCAGTTCAATGCGGCGCTGTGCCAGGCGCTCACGCCCCGCAGCGATGCGGCAAGCATCCTGGCCCAGCTGGATGCCGCCAATCTGTTCATCACCCCCATCGGCCGCGGCGGCGAGGCCGCCGGTGCGGCGGGCGACGTGCAGCGTGAATGGCGTTACCACAGCCTGTTTGCCGATTTCCTGCGGGCCCAGCTGGTGCGCGAGCAGCCCGACGCCCTGGCCCGCCTGCACCTGGCGGCCTCGGGCTGGTATGAATCGCAGGGCCGGCCGGTGCCGGCCATCGACCATGCCATCGAAGGCGGCGACGTGCCGCATGCCATCAGCCTGCTGGCCGGCCATGCCATGGCCTTCCTGGAACAGGGCCGCATGCGCCTGCTGGCACGCTGGTTCGCCGCCATGCCCGATGCCGCGCTGGCCGACAAGCCCATGCTGCAGGTGGTCTCGCTGTGGGCCAGCAACCTCACGCGCGGGCCCTGGGCGGCGATGGAGCAGCTGCAGCAGTCGGGCTGCGCCACCAGTGCGGACGCCGCGGTGCGGGCCCATGTCAACGCCCTGCAGCCCATGCTGCTGGCGATGATGGACCGGGTGGAAGACGCCGCCGACCTGGGCCGCGAAGCGCTGGCCCGTGTGCCCACCGGCCAGCCCTTTGCCGACAGCGTGCTGTGCAACGTGATGGCCCATGTGATGGGCGTGCTGGGCGAGCGGGAGCAGGCCCAGCGCCTGCTGGACGCCGCGCGGCGCGGCCAGCAGGGCGATGGCTTCAACCGCATGTACACCGAATCGGTGGAAGGCCTGCTCGACCTGCAGCAGGGCCGGCTGCGCCAGGCCACCGCCCGCTTCCGGCTGGCGCTGGGCATGGCGGCTGCGCCCAGCGCGGCGGCGGGCATGGCGGCCGGCTGGCAGCCCACCCACGGCAATGCCTGGGCCGGCGTACTGTATGCCGGCGTGGTCTACGAGGCCCACCAGCCCACCCAGGCCGAGCACCTGCTCAACGTCTACCTGCCGCTGGCACGCGACGTGGGCCTGCCCGACCACATGATCCTGAGCCATGTGATGTGCACGCGCATCGCCTTCGGCCGTGGTGACATCGACGCCGCGCTGCAGTTCGTCACCGAGCTGGAGCACCTGGGCCACCACCGCCAGCTGCCGCGCGTGGTGGCCAGCGCCCGGCTGGAGCGGGCCCGCGTGCTGATGCTGCAAGGCCAGGCCGAGGCCGCCGCGCTGGCGCTGGACCGGGCCGACGATGCCGCGGTGTGGCAGCGGGTGGCGCGCCACCAGTTCAGCGCCCACGACGTGGAAGACCTGCCCATCGGCCGGCTGCGCTGGCAGGTGCTGTTCGGCGACCCGGCCGCCGCCGCCCGCGCCGCCGCCGCCGCTGCCGCCCAGGCCCAGGCGGCACAGCGCCAGCGGCGGGCGCTGAAGCTGCAGCTGCTGCAGGCCCTGGCCCTGCAGCGCGCCGGCAGCCCGGCCGACCTGGATGCCGCGCAGGCGCTCACGGCGCGCCTGCTGCAGGCCGCCCAGGCCGAGGGTTATGTGCGCCTGCTGCTGGACGAAGGCCCGGCCGTGGGCAGCCTGCTGCGCCGCACCCAGGCCGCCCTGCAGGCCAGCGGCGAGCGCACCGACCCGCTGCTCGACGACTGCCTGCAGCGCCTGATCGCCCTGGCCGGCGACGAGCCGCTGGCCGACGAACCGGCGCCAGCCACCGGCGCGGCCGCTGGCACCTCGGCCCCGCCCGCTGCGCTGGACGAGCCGCTCACCCGCAAGGAGATCCGCGTGCTGCAGCTGCTGGCCGAGGGCTACAGCAACAGCGTGATGGCCGAGAAGCTGTTCGTCAGCGACAGCACGGTGCGCACCCATCTGCGCAACATCAACCTGAAGCTGGGCGCGCGCAGCCGCACCCAGGCGGTGGCAATTGCCCGCAAGCTGGGCGTGATGACTTGACCCCTCCCCCCTAAGCGCCTGCGGCGGCCTTGCAGGCCGCGCTGGGCCGGAGGCCCAGCCCTTCGGCAGGCACAAACGGCACGCCGTTTGTGTCCGGCCTCAGCCCCCCAGGGGGGCGGCCCCAGTGGCCCGGCAAAGCCGGTTCCACGGCGCCCGCTGGGTTCAGGCAATGTCTGCCGCTCAGGCGGGCTTCAGGTGCCTGCCGAACAGCGCAAACAGCCGCGTCCAGTGGCGTTCGGCCGAGGGCTTGTCGTAGATGCCGGCACGCAGCGGGAAGGCAAAGCCGTGGTGGGCGCCCGGGTACCACTCCACCCGGTGCGGTGTGCCGCTGGCCACCAGCGCCGCCTGCAGCGTGGCCACCTGCTCGGGCGAGGCCCATTTGTCGTGTTCGGCGCAGGCGTGGTAGCTCTCGCATTGCACCTGGCCCACCACCTTGTGCGGCGAGTCGGCGTCATCGGTCACCATGCGGGCGCCGTAGATGCTGGCGATGCAGCGCAGCCGCTCGGGGAAGGCCGCCGCCGCCCACACCACGAAGGGCCCGCTCATGCAGTAGCCCACCGCGCCGATGCGTGTCTTGTCGGCACCGGCATAGCCATCGACGAAGTCCAGCATGGCCTGCGTGTCCACCCGTGTGGTGCGGGCGCTCAGCGCATGCATGTGGCCGAACATCTCGGCCATGGCGGCCTCGCTGCGCTCCTGCAGCCAGTAGTCGCGGCTGCGGCGGTAGTACAGGTTGGGCAGCACCACGCAGTAGCCCACGCTGGCCAGGCGGCGCGCCATGTCGTGCAGCTCTTCGCGCTTGCCGGGGGCGTCCATGTAGAACAGGATCACCGGGTGCGGGCCGCCCTCGTCGGGCTGCACCACGAAGCTGTTCATCGCGCCGTCGGCGGTGGGGATGTCGAGGTGGTGTTCGATCATGGGGTGTCTCCAGGTGTTGTGCTGCCGGCGCGGCGCCAGAAATCCAGGTGCAGTGCGGCGATCTCGGCCTCGACCTCGGCCACCGGGCCGATCACGGCGATGGCCTTCTGCCCACGCGCAAACAGGTCACGGCAAGGCAGGTCCAGCGTGGGGTTCTCGCTGTGGTTGCCGGTGATGGCCAGCAGGCGCGATTCGGCCATGCCGTAGACCACGCGTCCGATGTGGGCCCAGTACTGGGTGCCGGCGCACATGGCACAGGGCTCCACCGTGGTGTAGAGGGTGCAGCCCCACAGCTCATCCGGGCTGAACCGGCGCGCCGCCTCGCGCGCCAGCACCGCCTCGGCATGGTTGACCGCGTCCACATTGCCCTGGCTGAGCAGCACGGTGCTGTGGTCGGCCGCCACCAGCACCGCACCGAAAGGGTGGTGGCCCTGGGCCAGCGCTGCCGCTGCCACGGCATTGGCGGCCCGCAGATGGGCCAGGATCTGGTCCGCCGTCGGGCCGCTGGCCGGGGCATTCATTTCCAGGCGAACTTGGGCTGTTCGAAATGCGCCACGCGGGTGGGCCGGCCCAGCACGCAGACCTCGCGGAACTGGTAGATCATGGCCGCGGTGGGCGCGGCGATCCAGTTGTCGCCCACCGGCATCTTCAGCACCGGGTGCTCGCTGCCGTCCAGCGGTTCCAGGATGGGGGCGTCGGCACGCAGAAACTCGGTCACCGGGATGCGGTGGATGCTGGCCACCTCCGCCGGGTTGGGCTTGAGGCCACGTGCCTCGCCGGCCCACACCACCACCGGCGTGATGGCATAACCCGAGCGGGTGATGAAGGTGTCCAGCCGGCCCAGCACGTCCTCGGGCTGCAACTGCAGGTCCACCTCTTCCTGCAGCTCCCGCAGCGCGGTCTGCTCGGGCGTCTCGCCGGCGTCGATGCGCCCGCCCGGCAGCGCCCACTGGCCGGCATGGCCGCTCAGGGTCTTGGCGCGACGGGTGAGGATCAGCGCGGCCTGGTTGCTCCAGCCTCGGGCCTGGCGCAGCCCGCGCAGCTTGGCACCGGTGCCCTCGTCGGCCACCGCCAGCACCACCGCGGCCTGCTTCAGGCCGGTGGCATCGGGTGCATGCAGCGCCCAGTCGGCCAGGCGCTGTGCCAGCTGGGCACGCAGGGCGTCGTCGCGTTGCATGGGCCGGGCGCTGCCGTCAGGCCTGGCTGGTGGAGAAGACCGGCGCGCGCTTCTCCAGGTTGGCACGCACCGCCTCCAGCTGGTTGGGCTTGCCCATCAGCGCCACCTGCTCGTCGCTCTCGGCCTGCAGCAGGCCCAGGGCGCTGTCGGCCAGCACCTGGCTGCTGGCGTTCATCAGCCGCTTGTCGGCGCGCAGCGCGCTGGGGCTGCGCTGGGCCAGGGCTTGCGCCATGGCGCGGGCCTCGGCCAGCGGGTCGGCACAGACCCGGGTGGCCAGGCCCAGGGCCACGGCCTCGGTGCCGTCGACAATGCGGCCGGTGTAGGTGAGCTCGCGTGCATGGTCGTCGCGCACCAGGCCGCGCATCAGCACCACACCGGCCATGTCGGGCACCAGGCCCCACTTGATCTCCATCACGCTCATCTTGAGGTCGGCGGTGACCAGGCGGATGTCGGCGCCCAGCGCCACCTGCAGGCCACCACCGAAGGCCACGCCATGCACCGCGGCGATCACCGGCACGGGGATCTCGCGCCAGCCCAGGCCCACGTACTGGGCCGAGTTGGCGATGCCGTGGGTGCGTGTGCGCAGGTCACGCGTGGCACCGGGCTCGCCGTTGTTCAGCTTGGCCATGCGGCCCATGTCCAGCCCGGCGCAGAAGGCCTTGCCCTCGCCGTGCAGCACCACCACACGCAAGCCGGGCTCGGCCTTCAGCCGGGTGATGGCCTGGGCCAGCGCGTCGAACATCTCGAAATCGAGCGCGTTCATCTTGTCGCTGCGCACCAGGGCCACGTCGGCCACGCCGTTGGCGTCGATGGTGATGCGGACGCGGTTGTCCATGCCTGTGTCTCCTGGGAATCGTGTCAAACATTCTTGCAGCCGGCCCTGGGCCCACCTGTCACCAAAGCGCCGCCCCGTGCAGGCTGTGCATTGCTGCACACCCACACCCGACATGCAGGGTGATCGCCCCGCATCTCCCCCGGATGGTGGTAGCCGCGCGGCCTGAACATCGCTGCAATGCCGTTGCACACCCCGGCATTGGAGTCACCATGACGAGCACCCTGCTGATCACGCTGCTGCTGGCCCTGGCGGGCCGCTGCTGGATGCTGCACCGCCATGCCGCCAGCCACGCCTGGCTGCACACCAGCGGCCCGGGCTGGTGGACGGTGGAGCTGCGGCGCAGGGCCTGCGTGTGCAGCATGCCCAACGACCTGCAGGCCTACCCGCAGCCGCGTGAGTTCCGCATCCGGGTGTGGCGCCTGGGCGGTGTGCCGCTGTGGTGGCGCGGCTGCTTCGTCAGCCTGCCACTGCACTGCGACGCCACCGTGGGCCAGCTCGACGCACTGAACTTCAACCACCTGTTCAGCGGTGCCTTCCGGCTGCAGGGGCCGGCCGGCTCACCGGCGCTCGGTCGCTGACGGGCGCCACCTCCCGGGCACTCGCCAAGGCCTCAACCGGGCCGTCAATCGGCCAGTCAGTCGGCCTGGATGTTGCCGGCCTTGACCACCCGGCCCCACTTGGCCAGCTCGCTGCCCAGGAACTGGCCGAAGGCCTCGGCACTGGTGGGCGCGGGCTCGGCGCCGGCGTCGTGCAGCCTGGCCTTGACCTCGGGCAGGGCCAGCACGCGGGCGATGTCGGCGCTGAGCCTGGCGGCCACGTCCCTGGGCGTGGCCGCCGGGGCCACGAAGCCGGCCCAGGAATAGGCGTCATAACCCTGCACGCCCGCCTCGGCGAAGGTGGGCACGCCGGGAAACAGCTCGCTGCGCTGGGCCTGGGCCACACCCAGAGCCCGCACCTTGGCGCCACGCACCTGGGGCAGCGCCGTGGGGGCATCGGCAAACATCATCTGCACCTGGCCACCCAGCACGTCGCCCATGGCCGGTGCACTGCCCTTGTAGGGCACGTGCAGCAGCTTGGTGCCGGCCTGCAGGTTGAACAGTTCACCGGCCAGGTGGGTGCCGCCGCCATTGCCCGAGCTGGCATAGCTCAGCGTGCCCGGCTGGCGCTTGTCCAGCGCAACCAGCTCGGCCACCGTCTTGGCCTCCACGCCCGGGTGCACCACCAGCACGATGGGGAACCTGGCGCCGAAGGTCAGCGGCACGAAGTCCTTCTGGATGTCGTAGGGCATCTTGGGCCGCAGCGCCGGCAGCACCGTGTGGTGGATGCTGCAGACGAACACGGTGTAGCCATCGGGCGCGGCCTTGGCCACATGGTCGGCGCCCACCTGGCCGCCGGCGCCGGCGCGGTTGTCCACCACCACCGGCTGGCCCCACAGCTCGGCCAGCTTCTGGCCCACGGCGCGGGCCACCGTGTCCACCGGCCCGCCGGGCGGGAACGGCACCACCAGGCGCACCGGGCGGTTGGGGAAGGGGCCGCTCTGGGCCAGGGCAGGCGCCAGCCCAGCCAGACCCAGGGTGCCGGTGGCCGCCAGCACCAGCTGCCGGCGCTGGCGGTTCGCCATGGCCTGCCCGCTCATTGCGGCTGCCCGTAGACCGGCCGCCGCTTTTCAAGGAAGGCGCGGATGCCTTCGTTGAAGTCACTGCCGCGGGTGCTCAGCACCTGGTTGCGGTCTTCCATCGCGATGGCCGCACGCAGGCCCGGTGCGTCGATGTTGTGGTTCATGCAGTCCTTGGTCAGGCGCAGGCCCAGCGGCGTGGCGTTGAGCATCTCGTCGACCAGCTGGCGGGCCTCGGCCTCGACCTCCTCGGGCGTGCCCACCTTGCTGACGAAGCCCATGTTGTAGGCCCGGTCGGCATGCAGGAAACGGCCGGTCAGGAGCATCTCGGCCGCCAGCGAAGCGCCCACCATGCGCGGCAGGAAATAGCTCGACCCCATGTCGCAGCCCGAGATGCCGATCTTGATGAAGGCGGCGTTGAAGCGTGCCTCGGGCGTGCACAGCCGGATGTCGCTGGCCAGCGCCAGCCCCAGGCCCCCACCGCTGGCCGAGCCCTGCACGATGCTGATGATGGGCTGCGGGCATTCACGCATCGCGATCATGATGTCGCGGATGGACTTCTGGCCGGCAAAGCCCTGCTGCACGTCGCGCGGCGCGGCGCCGGTGCGGTCCTTCAGATCGAGCCCGGCGCAGTACACCCGGCCGGCGCCACGCAGCACCACCACGCGGATGTCGGCACGGTCTTCCAGCGCCTGGAAGTAGGTGCGCAGCGCATCGGTCAGGCCGACGTTCAGCGCATTCAGCCGCTCGGGGCGGTTCATCGTGAGCCAGGCGACACCGTCGCGCTCGTCGATCAGCAGGGGTTGTTCTTGGTCGGCCATCAGGTGCTTTCGGTGTGGGGGGGGTGGCGGTCACAGCGCGCGGCTGATCACTTCCTTCATGATCTCGCTGGTGCCGCCGTAGATGCGCTGCACCCGGGCGTCGGCATACATGCGGGCGATCACGTATTCGTTCATGAAGCCGTAGCCGCCGAACAGCTGCAGGCATTCGTCCAGCACCTTGCCCTGCGCCTCGCTGCCCCACAGCTTGGCCATGCTGGCGGTGGCGGTGTCCAGCTTGCCGGCCACCAGCTGCTCCACGCAGCGGTCGATGAAGGCGCGGCCCACCTGGATGGTGGTGGCCACCTCGGCCAGCTTGAAGCGGGTGTTCTGCAGGTCGCCGATGGGCTTGCCGAAGGCCTTGCGCTCGCGCACATAGGCCAGCGTGGCTTCGTAGGCGCCTTCCATCGTGGCCAGCGCCGTCACGCCGATGATCAGGCGCTCGTAGGGCAGGTCGCCCATCAGCTGGTAGAAGCCCTGGCCTTCGTTGCCGCCCAGCAGGTTGGCCGCCGGCACGGTGACGTCGTCGAAGAACAGCTCCGAGGTGTCCTGGCTCTTCATGCCCAGCTTGTCCAACACGCGGCCGACACGGAAGCCCGGGCAGTTCTCGGTCTCGACGATCAGGATGGAGGTGCCCCGCGCGCCCTGCGTGGGGTCGGTCTTGCACACCACCAGCACCACGCCGGCCAGGAAGCCGTTGGTGATGAAGGTCTTGCTGCCGTTGATGACGTAGTGGTCACCACCCGGGCCCTGGCGTTTTTCCGCCCTGGTGCGGATGCCCTGCAGGTCGCTGCCGGCGCCCGGCTCGGTCATGGCGATGGCGCCCACCAGCTCCCCACGCGCCAGGCGCGGCAGGTAGCGGTCCTTCTGGGCCGGCGTACCGTGGTTCAGGAAGTAGTGGGCCACGATGGTGTGCACCGAGTTGGCCCAGCCGCTGATGCCGCGGCGTGAGCACTCCTCGTACAGCACGGCCTCGTGGCGGAAATCACCGCCCGCGCCGCCATATTCGGTGGGGATGTCGGTGCACAGCAGGCCCAGTTCACCGGCCTTGCGCCACACGGCATGGCCCACGTTGCCGCGCTTGCGCGCGGCCTCGTCGTCGGCGACCAGCTCTTCCTCCACGAAGCGGGCGCAGGTGTCGCGCCACTGGTCCAGGTCTGCGTCCATCCAGCTGCGGCTGAAATTCAAGGGCATGCTTGTCTCCGGAGGTGTTGAAAGCGATCAGGCGGCCACAGGCTGCGCGGCCTGCCAGCGTGCCACACGCTGCAGGTGCACGGCCAGGCCGCCCTGGTGGTGTTCGATCAGGGTCAGGCGCTTGAAGGCATGGCCGATGGCCAGCTCCTCGGTCATGCCCATGCCGCCGTGCAGCTGCACCGCGCTCTGGCCCACGGTGCGGGCGGCACGGGCCACCTGCACCTGGCAGGCGGCCACGGCGCGGCCACGGTCGGCCGCGGGCTGGTGCATGGCCGCCAAGGTGGCGGCCACCAGGGCGCGCGTCTGCAGCAAGGCCATGTGCATGTCGGCCAGGCGGTGCTGGGTGACCTGGAAGCTGGCGATGGCCACGCCGAACTGCTTGCGCTGGCGCACGTAGTCCAGCGTCTCGTGCAGCAGGCGCTGCATCACGCCCACGGCTTCGGCGCCGGTGGCCAGCAAGGCCTGGTCGGCTGCCTGCTGCAGCAGGGGCAGCACATCACCCACGTCGGGCAAGGCCTCGGCGGGCGTGTGGTCGAAGCCCAGCTCGGCCGCCCAGCTGCCATCGGCCAGCTGCACGTCACGCTGGCTGACACCGGCGGCACCGGGCCGCACCAGGGCCAGGCGCAGGGTGCCGGCGCCATCACGCGCCGTCACCAGCCAGTGGCTGGCCTGTGGCGCTGCGCGCACCAGGGCCTTGCGGCCGCTGAGCGTGCCATCGGCGTGCAGCGTGCTGGCCACTTGGGCCAGGTCGTGCCGGCCGGCGGGTTCCAGCGCCGCCAGCACCGGGCGCACCGCGCCGTCGGCCACGCCGGCCAGCAAGGCCTGGGTGGCGGCCGACGGCAGGCGCTGCAGCAGGCCGGCACCGGTGACCAGGCAGGCGCTGTAGGGCTCGGGCAGCAGGGACTGGCCCAGGGCCTGCAGGATCACCAGGTGGTCGGCCAGGCTGCCGCCCTGCCCGCCCAGAGCCTCGGGCAGGGCCGCGCCCAGCAGGCCCAGCTGTTGCGCCAGGCCGGTCCACAGCGGCTGGAAGGCCGCCGGCGTGGCCAGCAGCGCAGCGCGGCGTTCGAACGGCGCGTTGTCCTGCAGCCAGCGCTGCAGGCTGCTCTGCAGCAGGGCCTGGGTGTCGTCGAGGGGAAAGATGGGGTCCATGCGGTGGTGTCCGATGCAGGCCTGGGGGCTGTCAGTGCGCCGACAACAGGTGTTGGGCGATGAGGTTGCGCTGCACCTCGTTGGTCCCGGCGTAGATGCTGGCCGCGCGGTCGTTGAGGTAGGTGCCCATGGCCCAGAGTGCGTCTTCGGGCACGGCCAGGGCATGGGCGCCGGCCTCGCCGGCGGGCAGGCGGGCCGCGGCATAGGGGCCGGCGATGCTGACCGCCAGCTCGGTGAAGTGCTGGCGCAGCTCGGTGCCCAGCAGCTTGCCGACCGACGGCGAGATCGGGCTTTCCACCCCGCGGATGCGGTCGGCCAGCACCTGCTGCTCCAGCGCCTGCAGGGCGTCCAGCCGGCACTGGGCATCGGCCAGCCCGGTGGCCGCGGCCAGGCGCTCGGCGTCGTCGTCCGGGCGGCCGGCAAAGGCCGCGGCCGCCATGGCCTGGATGCGCGCCAGCCGGGCGCGCATGGCCGGGGCGTAGCTGCCGCCGCGCTCGTGCACCAGCAGGTACTTGGCGATGGTCCAGCCCTGGTTCTCCTGGCCCAGCAGGGCCGAGGCCGGCACCCGCACGTCGTCGAAGAACACCTGGTTCAGTTCATGGTCGCCCGAGATGCTGATGATGGGCCGCACGGTGATGCCGGGCAGGTCCATGTCGAACAGCAGGAAGCTGATGCCCTGCTGCGGCTTGCCGGTGCTGCTGGTGCGCACCAGGCAGAAGATGCGGTTGGCCCATTGCGCATGGGTGGTCCAGATCTTGGTGCCGTTGACGATGTAGCTGTCGCCATCGCGCACCGCCTTGCACTGCAGCGAGGCCAGGTCGGAGCCCGAGCCCGGCTCGCTGTAGCCCTGGCACCAGTAGTCGTCGCCCGAGCGGATGCCGGGCAGCCAGCGCTGCTTCTGTTCGTCGGTGCCGAAGGCCAGCACCACCGGCGCCACCATGCGCGGCCCCTGCGGCGCGGTGGACGGTGCACCGGCCGCCGCCAGCTCGCTGGCGAAGATGTCGTGCTGGCGCGGTGTCCAGCCGCAGCCGCCCCATTCCACCGGCCAGTGCGGCACGCTCCAGCCACGCTGGGCCAGGGCGCGGAACCAGGGCCGGGCCTCGGGTGCGTCGGTGAAGATGCCGGCGGTGCGGCGCCCCGCCAGCCGCAGCTCGGGCGTCAGCGCCTGGTCCAGGAACTGCCGCACCTCGGCGCGGAAGGCAGCATCGGCAGCAGGGTCGGCAGGGGCTTGGAGGGTCACGGGCAGGGTCCGGGCAAGGTGTGGCGGCAGTGTGATTCCAGTCTCACACGCCCCCCTGCGGGCATGAATCGTCGAAAGCGACGATGTGGTCCGGGGCGCCGGACCGATCCAATCTGGCACATGCGCCAAGCCCCGTACACCGCCGTCCGCCCGGCTCCGCCGGCCTTGTCCGAGCCCACCACCATCGGTGAACACCTCAGCCAGGCGGGCCGGCAGCGGGGCGAAGCTGTGGCCGTGATCGACAACGGCCTGCACTACAGCTGGGCCGCGCTGGACGCCGCCAGCGACCAGCTGGCCTGCGGCCTGATGGGGCTGAAGCTGCAGCGCGGCGACCGCATCGGCATCATCGGCCTGAACCAGGTGGAGTGGCTGCTGCTGTTCTACGCCGCGGCCAAGATCGGCGTGGCGGTGGTGGGCCTGAGCGTGCGCTACCGCAACACCGAGCTGGAGGCCATGCTGGGCGACAGCCAGGCCAAGGTGGTGTTCACCCTGCAGGAGCACGAGGGTTTCGACTTCACCGCCATGCTGCAGCGCCTGGGCCCGCGCCTGCCGGCGCTGCGCCATGTGATCGCCATCGACGGCAGCGGGCTGAACAGCCTCAGCGCCCTGGCGGCCACGCCGCTGGAGGCCGGACGCCTGTCCGCCGCAAGGCGCCGGGTGCTGGCCGACGACGTGGCGATGGTGATCTACACCTCGGGCACCACCGGCCGGCCCAAGGGCGCCGGCCTCAGCCACCGCAGCCTGCTGGCCAGCGCCACGGCGCAGGCCCGCCACACCCGGGTGTGCGCCAGCGACGTGCTGCACGTGGCCAACCCGCTGAACCATGTGGGTGGCATCACCTGCGGTGTGCTCACCCACCTGGTGGGCGGCGGCACCGTGGTGCTGGTGGCCGAGTTCAAGGCCGACCGCATGATCGCCCTGATGCAGCAGCACCGCCCCACCCTGCTGGCCGGTGTGCCCACGGTGCTGACCCTGCTGCTGATGCATGCCCGCATCGACGCGGTGGACCTGTCGGCCGTGCGCCTGGTGTTCTCGGGCGGCTCGAATGTCGACGCCGCCCTGCTGCAGCGCCTGGGTGAGCGCATGCCGCAGGCCACGCTGATGAACCTGTACGGCCTGACCGAGACCTCGGGCGCGATGGTGATGACACCCTGGGACCGCACGCCCGAAGACCTGATGACCACCATCGGCATGCCGCTGGAAGGCGCACGGCTGAAGGTGGCCAGCCCGCACGGCGAGACCCTGCCGCCAGGCACGGTGGGCGAGCTGTGGTTCAAGGGTGTGGGCGTGGTGGCGGGCTACATCGGCGCGGCCGCCGGCCAGGGCTTCAGCAGCGACGGCTGGCTGCAGACCGGCGACCTGGGCGCGGTGGACGCGCGTGGCGTGATCACGCTCAAGGGCCGGCAGAAGGACATGTACATCCAGGGCGGCTTCAACGTCTACCCGGCCGAGGTGGAGGCCCTGATCCACCGCCATCCGGGCGTGGTGATGGCCGCCGGTATCGGCGTGCCCGACGCGGTGCTGGGCGAGGTGGGCCGGGTCTACGTGATCCCCAAGCCCGGCAGCAACCTGCGCGAGGCCGATGTGCGCAGCTGGTGTGCCCAGCACCTGGCCGACTACAAGGTGCCACGCCAGGTGGTGCTGCGCGAGGTGCTGCCCATGACACCCGCCGGCAAGATCCACAAGGCGGCGCTGCGCGCGGAGGCTTGAGCGCGTTCCAGGCAACTGGGCGATGCCAGGCATTCGCTCAGAAGCGGCGGTCGTCTGTGGCACGCCATCCGCCTGCGGCGGATGTCTGCATGCCGCGACCGCGGCCACAAGGCCGAGGTCGTGGGGCCGTTCAGGACTTGGCACGCGAAGACACGGCGGTGCATTCCGCTGTGCGTGGCATGGCCGCCGCGCCTCGCGTGCCAAGCCCTGCCCGGCCCCACAACCTCGACCTTGCCATCAACCGGCGGCGCACTGCCGGCAAACGCCAGCCACGGTGATGGACGGCGGTCTGCCGATCCCGCAGCAAGACCACCCGGCGACAGGCTCTGTTTCTGGTGGAGGCAGTGGCGGCGCTGGATGAAGGCGCTGGCTACAGACGCCGCGCGAAGTCGGCTTCGTCGAAGCCGACGGTGATGCTGCCGTCGGGCCATTCCACCACCGGGCGCTTGACCATGCTGGGCTGGTCGCGCATCAGCACGCTGGCGCTGCCGGCGTCGGTCACGCCGGCCTTCACGCCATCGTTCAGCTTGCGCCAGGTGGTGCCTTGCCGGTTCAGCACCCGCTCCCAGCCGGCGCTGGCGATCCAGGCCGCCAGCCGCTCGGCCGGCACACCGGCCTTCTTGAAGTCATGGAAGGCCACCACCGCGCCGCGCCCGGCCAGAAAGGCCCGCGCCCGCTTCACGGTGTCGCAGTTGGGAATGCCGTAGAGGGTGATGGTCATGGAGGTCACTGGTCGGCGTCACAGCGTGGGTCGGGCAGGAACGAGGCCCCGCCGCGCACCCGGCCGTCGGGCTCGAAGGTGATGCGGGCCCACATGCATTCGTAGGTGGGGTAGCGCCAGGACCAGGTCTGGCGGTTCATGTACTCGCCGGCCTTGTCGGCGGGCCGGCCCAGCAGGCGCAGCACCTCGTCGCGTGGCATGCCGTGGCGCACCTTGGCGAAGTTGGCCTCGGTCAGCACCTGCTGGCTGGCGGTGACACGGCCGTCCGCGGCCAGGTCCACCATCACCGTGGTGCGGCCGTAGGGGCCGGTGGCGTACTCCAGGCGCTGGCCGCCGGCAGGCAGGTGGTAGCGGCCGGTGGGCTGGCCCAGGCGTGACAGCACCTCGGCCTCGGTCTGGCCGGGGCTGGCCTGGGGCAGCTGGAGCACGGCGCAGGCACCGAGCAGGGCCACGGTGCCGGTGAGCAGGGTGCGGGCCAGCAGCGGGGGCATGGCAGTGGGCATGGCGGGCTCCGGATGGGCGAACAGGGCCCGCATCATGCACCGCCGGCCGCGGCCGGGCCGGGCTGCAGCGGAATCACCCGGTCGCCCGGCGCGGCCTGGCAGCCGTCGTCGGCCAGCGGCTCCCAGCCCTGGCGCACCACCATCTGCCGCTGGTCGTGGCAGAACTCGATGCGCCGCGCGCCGGGCACCTGCCGGCGCACGAAGGCCTCGATGGACGCCGGCATGCTGGTGTCGAACTGCCAGCGCTGCAGGGCGTCGGGCGGGTGGTCGTCGGTGTGCAGCCAGGGCAGCAGCGCGCCGGCCAGCATCACCAGCGGGTTGCCGACCGTGATGCGGGTGGGCGCATAACCCTGCTGCTGCAGCCAATGCTGGGCGTCGGCACGGGGCTGGGGGCTGTCGGGCAGGGCGCCCCAGGCCTGCGCCAGCAGTTCGGCCACCCACTGGTTGCAGTTCTGGTAAGCGGTGCTCCAGGCATGGGCGTTGGCGCTGTAGGTGGCACCCAGCTGGCGCAGGGCCTGCCGCTTGTCCAGCGCGGCGCCCTCCAGTGCCGCGGCAGGCGCCTGCGGCAGCAGCCACAGCACCACATGGCCCTGGTCGGGGTCGGCGCCGCCCAGCACGAAGCCGGGCAGGCCCTGGTCGAACAGGCGCGGCTGGCCGATGTCGCAATCGAAGTACAGCTGGCGCACCGACCAGGGTGTGTTGGGGCTGGCCTGCAGGCTGATGCCGGCATGGCTGTAGCGCTGGCCGAAGCGGCGCAGGTCCAGCCCGGCGCGGGCGATCAGGGCCAGGCGCTGGCCGGAGCCCTGCAGCTCATCGCGCACCAGGGCGGCAAAGCGGAACAGCCGGTCCTGCTGCACCGCGTCCAGGGCCGGTGGCTCGGCGCAGTGGCGCAGCACATCGGCCTGCACCGCCGTGGCCAGGCACAGGCCGGCGGCGGCCAGCAGCAGCCTGCGCAGGCCGGGCGCCGGCTCAGAGCAGCACCGGCTGCGCACCCAGCTCACGCTGCCAGCTGTCGTGCAACACCAGGTAGAAGGCCTGCTGGCTGGTGCCGTGCACGAACTCGGTGCCATAGGCCTGCGGCCGGGCGGTGATGGTCTGGCCGGCCGCCAGCCCATGCTGCTGCGCCAGCGCCCTGGGCAGCACCAGCACATGCACCGGCTCGGCGGCGTCGGCGGCCAGCGCCTGCAGCTGCAGCCGCACCTGACCCGGCCGGTCGGCCAGCGCCGCCACCTCGGTGATGCGGTAGGGGCCGGCTGCGGCCCGCTGGCCCCGGCTGGAACTGTCGCTGGAGGCCTCGCTGGACGCCGAGCTGGCCGACGACGCCGACGAGCCACCCGCGGCCGACGAGGTGCCCAGGCTGCCGGCCCAGGTGGGCTGGCCCAGGACAGCCAGCACCAGGGCGGCGCCGGCCGGAATGAGGCGGAAGATCGATGGCATGCGGTGCTCCGGTGGGTGGCCCATGCCGCCCATCATACGAAGCACGCGGCGGCGCTTCGGCTGGCGCTTGCCTGCAGTGCGTCCCGGGCGCCGCCCAGGGCGCCCGGCAGCTGTCCCCTTCTCAGGCCAGGTCGTGCACGGCGTGCATGAACTGCCGGCTGGCCAGGCTCAGCCAGCGGGCATTGTTCTGCAGCAAGGCCTTCAGCAACTCGGCCAGCTCGTTGGCCGACGGCGCGCTGGCGTCGCGCAGGCGGCCGGTGCACTGCATCCACTCGTCACCGCAGGCCGCCACTTCGCCGCGCAATTCCTTGTGGAAGGCGGCGAAGAACCGGTCCAGGCCGCCCTGGCCATCGGCGTCGGAGTCGTGCTGCATCTGCGCGTAGTCGGCCAGCACCAGGGCGGCCAGTTCGGCGCAGCGCTGCGGTGTGGGGGTCTTGTACTTCGCCTCCTGGTAGCGCGGCTCCAGGATCTCCCAGCGGGCACGGAACATCATGCGCACCAGGTGCAGCAGGTACTTCACCGGGTCGGGCATGGCCTTGGGGAAGCTCCAGCCCAGCAGCGGCAGCAGGCGCTCGGCGCTGGCCGGCACGAAGATCAGCACCAGCTGGCGCAGCAGGCCGTCGGCGCTCTCGGCCTTGACCACCAGCGGGATGTAGATGCCGCCGGGGCAGCGGAACGGGCTCAGCGCCGGCGGCAGCGCGCCGGTGGGCACGGTGGCGATGGCCTGTTCCAGCTCCAGCAGCCAGGCGCCGTTCTCGCCCAGCCGCGCCTGCAGCGCCGCCCAGCGTGCCGGCACGCCCTCGCCCAGGCCCAGCAGGTTCAGGCCCTCGGCATTGCCGTGGATGGTGGAGGCCTCGGCGTCGATGCGGTCGCGGTCCCGGTGCACCACGTTGATGACCAGACGACGCTCGTAGAA
The DNA here is from genome assembly GCA_040386375.1 of Pseudomonadota bacterium. Taxonomy (GTDB): domain Bacteria; phylum Pseudomonadota; class Gammaproteobacteria; order Burkholderiales; family Burkholderiaceae_C; genus Pseudaquabacterium. The sequence goes on along the minus strand of JAZKFQ010000006.1, from coordinate 125,358 downwards.
GTGCTCGCGCACCCGCGCCTCGGCGAACTGCTTGGCCAGCAAGCTGGCCACGTCACGCCCGCGCAGGTAGAAATCGGAGGTGGGCCGGTCCACATCGGCATTGAGCTTGCGGCCGCCGGTCAGGTCGCCGGTGACGAACAGCTCCTTGATGAACTTGCCCAGGCCCGCCGGGTCGGCGTCATAGGCCTGGTAGGGCTGGAAGGCCGGCGGCGGCTTGGCGATGTCGGTGTTCTTGATGCACACCACCGGGCGCCGGCTGTCCTGCACGTAGAAGCGGCCCAGCTCGTAGTTGCACCAGCCCATCTCCATCGCCGCATGCGGGTAGAGCAGCAGGAAGATGTCGGCCGAGCGCACGTTGTCCTCGATCCACTGGCGCCAGTCGGTGGCACCGGCCATCTCCTCGCTGATGCGGATGTCCAGGTGCGATTCGGACTCCAGCGCCAGCAGCGACAGCTTCAGGCTGGTGGCGATGTCGCGGTACTTGCTGCTGTGGCTGACAAAGATCTTGACGCTCATGGCCGGCTCCCGGGGGCCCGGCAGCGCATCCGTGGGGTTGGGACGGCATGGCTGGCCCGCGGGCGCAGTTCAGCACCAGGCCCGGCGGGCGTCAATCCCGCAGCGCCGCCGGCCGTCGCTCAGCCGACGGACGTGCGCCGGTGGCTGGCCGACAGGGCCGGCGGCTGGGCCAGGGTCTGGAAGACCACGCAGTAGCGCTCGGTCAGCTTGACCAGGGTGGCCACCTGCTCGTCCGTCGCATCGGTGTCCAGGTCGAAGCGCAGGCGGATCTGGCGAAAACCCACCGCCGCGTCCTTGGCCACGCCCAGGGTGCCGCGGCTGTCGATGTCGCCTTCGGCGTGCACCGTGGCGTCGCGCAGCGTGATGCCCAGCGACGTGGCCACCGCCTGCATGGTGACGCCGGCGCAGGCCACCAGGGCCTCCATCAGCATGTCGCCCGAGCAGGCCTCCAGGCCGGTGCCGCCGGCCACCGGGTGCAGGCCGGCGGTGACATCACCACGTGATGTGCCGAGTCGGCAGGTGATGCCCGCGCCCAGCTTGCCTTCGGCACGCACGGTGAACACCGCGGTCTCGGGCTGGTCGCGGTAGCGGGCTTTCAGCGGGGCCTGGATGGCGCGCAGTTCGTCGGCATTCATGTTCGTTGGGTGGGCGGGTCAGCGGTGGAGGCCCCAGGCTAGCCGGTGGCCGGTGCAGCGTCCATCCTGGCTTGCCACGGCCCGGCAGGCTGCGATTCGTCAGTTTCGACGATACCCAGGGGCGGCCGCCCTGCCCCACCATCGCCGCTGGCCCAGCATGGCCATTTCTCGCCCATCCACCCGAGGCTCCCGCATGACCGGCACCACCACCACCCGATATCCGCATGTCTTTTCCCCGCTGAACCTGGGCTTCACCACGCTGAAGAACCGCATCCTGATGGGGTCCATGCACACCGGGCTGGAAGAGGCCGAGCAGGGCTTCGAGCGCATGGCCGCCTACTACGCCGAGCGGGCGCGTGGCGGCGTGGGCATGGTCATCACCGGTGGCATCTACCCCAACCGCGAGGCCGGGCGTGGCAGCAAGCTGTCCACCCCCGCCGAAGCCGACCAGCACCGGCTGATCACCAGCGCCGTGCATGCCGCCGACCCCGACGTGAAGATCGTGATGCAGATCCTGCACACCGGCGCGCTGGCACGCACGCCCGACTGCGTGGCACCCTCGCCGGTGAAAAGCCGCATCGGCAGCCACACGCCGAATGAACTGACCGAAGCCGGCATCCACAAGCAGCTCGACGACTTTGCCAACTGCGCCGCCATGGCCAAGCTGGCGGGCTACGACGGCGTGGAGATCATCGGCTCGGCGGGCTATCTCTTGTCCACCTTCCTGGTGCAGAAGACCAATCTGCGCACCGACCAGTGGGGCGGCCCCTGGGAGAACCGCATGCGCTTCCCGGTGGAGGTGGTGCGGCGGGTGCGTGAGGCGGTGGGGCCGAACTTCATCGTCATCTTCCGCATCTCGGCCATGGACATGCTCGAAGGCGGCCTGGCCTGGGACGAGATCGTCTCCCTGGGCAAGGCGGTGGAAGCCGCCGGTGTCAACATCGTCAGCACCCATTTCTGCTGGCACGAGGCACCGGTGCCCACCATCGCCACCATGGTGCCGCGCGCGGCCTTCGCCAGCGTCACCGGCCGGCTGCGCAAGGAACTGCGTGTGCCGATGATCACCAGCAACCGCATCAACATGCCCCAGGTGGCCGAGGACGTGCTGGCGCGCGGTGATGCCGACCTGGTGTCCATGGCCCGGCCCATGCTGGCCGACCCCGAGCTGGTGAACAAGGCCCGTGAAGGCCGCGAGGACGAGATCAACACCTGCATCGGCTGCAACCAGGCCTGCCTGGACCACACCTTCGGCGGCAACAAGCAGGTCAGCTGCCTGGTCAACCCACGCGCCTGCAACGAGACCTTGCTGAATTACCTGCCGGTGAAATCCGGCAAGCGCATCGCCGTGGTGGGTGCCGGCCCGGCCGGCCTGGCCGCGGCCACGGTGGCGGCCGAGCGGGGCCACCGCGTCACGCTGATCGACAGCGCGGCCGAGATCGGCGGCCAGTTCAACCTGGCCAAGCGCATCCCGGGCAAGGAAGAGTTCTACGAGACCCTGCGCTACTTCCGCACCATGCTCGACAAGCACGGCGTCACGCTGCGGCTGAACACCCGTGCCGACGCTGCCAGCCTGAAGGCCGAAGGCTTCGACGAGGTGGTGGTGGCCACCGGCATCCAGCCGCGCACGCCCGACATCCCCGGCATCTCCCATCCCAAGGTGGTGCCCTACATCGACGCCATCCTGGGCCGCCGGCCCATCGGCAAGCGCGTGGCCATCATGGGCGCGGGCGGCATCGGCTTCGACGTGGCTGAGCTGATCACCCATGCCGGCACCTCGGGTGCGGTGGACATCGACGTGTTTGCCCGCGAATGGGGCATCGATTTCAAGAACCACCCGCGTGGTGGTGTCACCGGCGTGCAGCCGCAGGTGGCCAGGAACGAGCGCGAGGTGATCCTGATGCAGCGCAAGGCCGATGCCCTGGGCAAGACCCTGGGCCGCACCACCGGCTGGACCCACCGCATGGTGCTGAACCGCCGCGGCGTGCAGATGGTGGGTGGGGTGGAATACCTCCGGATCGACGACGCCGGCCTGCATGCCCGGGTCAACGGCGAGCCACGGCTGTTCGAGGTCGACACCGTGATCGTCTGTGCCGGGCAGACACCGCTGCGTGGCCTGTTCGACGAACTGCAGGCCCTGGGCGTGCGCAGCAGCCTGGTGGGTGGCGCCTACGAGGCCGCCGAGCTGGACGCCAAGCGCGCCATCGACCAGGCCAGCCGCCTGGCCGCCGAGGTCTAGGCGATGACGCACACGCCAGCCGACCAGCCGCAGCTGCACTTCACCCAGGCACCGGGCATCCGCCTGGCGCACTTCGAATGGCATGCCGGCCAGCGCGGCCAGGGCCCCACGGTGTGGCTGGTGCATGCCACCGGCTTCCACGGCCGGGTGTGGGACCAGGCGGTGCGCCGCCTGCCGGCCCACCGCCATGTGATCGCCATCGAGCAGCGCTGCCATGGCCGCAGCGAGGCCGTGGCGTTCGACCGCTGGGCCTTGTTCGGCCAGGACCAGGCGGCGCAGATCGACGCCTGCGGCCTGCAAGGTGCCATCGGGGTTGGCCACAGCATGGGCGCACATGCGCTGGTGCAGGCGGCGGTGCTGCGGCCCGGCGCTTTCAAGCGGCTGATCCTGGTCGACCCGGTGATGGTGGAGCCGGCGGCCTACCAGCTGCCGCCGGTGCCCCTGGGTGAACTGCACCCTGCCGCCCAGCGCAAGAACCACTTCGATTCACCCCAGGCCATGTTCGACCGCTTTGCCGACCGGCCACCGTATGCGGTGTTCAACCGGCAGGCCCTGATGGACTACTGCGAATTCGGCCTGCGCCCGGCCGACAGCGGCCCCGGCTTCCAGCTGGCCTGCGCGCCGCAGCACGAGGGCCAGGTCTACCCGCTGGCGCGCAACAACCCCACCACCTACGACCTGGTGCATGCACTGCAGATCCCGGTGCTGGTGGTGCGTGCGCGGGCGCAAGACCCGGCCATCAAGCCCTGGGATCCGCTGGGCTCGCCCACCTGGCCCGGTCTGGCGGCAGAATTCCCCCAGGGCCGTGACCTGTTCCAGCCCGGCAAGACCCATTTCCTGCCGATGGAAGACCCGGCCCTGATGGCCCAGCTGATCGAGGCCGAGATCGCGGCCCTGCCACAAGGATGAGATGACGCTGACCAGTGCCCCCACCACCCGGACGCTGACCCTGGTGGTGGCGGCGGCGCTGTTCATGGAAAGCCTCACCAGCACGGTGATCGCCACCTCGCTGGCGGCCATCGCGGCCGATCTGCAGGTGGACCCGCTGACGCTGAAGCTGGCCTTCACCGCCTACTTCGTGGCGCTGGCCATCTTCATCCCCATCTCCGGCTGGTGCGCCGACCGCTTCGGCGCCAAGACGGTGTTCGCCGCGGCCATCGCCGTGTTCACCCTGGCGTCGGTGGGCTGCGCCCTGGCCTGGGACCTGTGGAGCCTGGTGGTCGGCCGCTTCTGCCAGGGCCTGGGCGGGGCCATGATGCTGCCGGTGGGCCGGCTGATCCTGCTGCGGGCCATCCCCAGGCGCGAGATGGTGTCGGCCATGGCCTGGCTGGGCATCCCCACGCTGTTTGCGCCCATCCTGGGCCCGCCGGTGGGCGGCTTCATCACCACCTACCAGCACTGGCGCGGCATCTTCTGGCTGAACCTGCCGGTGGGCCTGCTGGGCCTGGCCCTGGCGCTGTGGTTCGTGCCCCAGGTGCGGGTGGACGATGCACCGCCGCTGGACTGGCGCGGCTTCCTGCTCACCGGCAGCGGCCTGTCGCTGGCCATCTTCGGCTTCACCCTGCTGGGCAGCCGCAGCAGCCACCCGGGCGGCGCACTGGCCATGATGGCCGGCGGTGCCCTGCTGCTGTGGCTGTATGGCCACCATGCCCGCCGCTGCCCGCATCCCATCCTGGACCTGACCCTGCTGCGCAGCGCCAGCCTGCGCATCTCCATCCTGGGCGGCAACCTGTTCCGCCTGGCGGTGGGCGCCCTGCCCTTTCTGCTGCCGCTGATGCTGCAGCTGGGCTTCGGCATGAGCGCCTTTCAGTCCGGCCTGCTGACCTTCAGCGCCGCGGTGGGCGCGGTGACCATGAAGCTCACCGCCGCGCCCATCCTGCGCCGCTGGGGCTTTCGCCGGGTGCTGCTGGCCAATGCCTGGCTCAGCAGCGCCATGATCGCTGCGCTGGCGCTGTTCACCGTCCACACCCCCGGGCCGGTGATCATGGCCGTGCTGTTGGTGGGCGGCTTCTTCCGCTCGCTGCAGTTCACCAGCCTGAACACCCTGGGCTATGCCGACGTGCCGCAAGACCGCCTGAGCCGTGCCACCGCCCTGGTGGCCGTGGCCCAGCAGCTGAGCCTGGCCGCGGGGGTGGCGGTGGCCGCCATGCTGCTGGACGGTTCACGCCTGGCCGACGGCCGCAGCATGCTGCTGGCCGTGGACTTCAGCCGCGCCTTCGCCGCCATCGGCCTGGTCTCGCTGGCCTCGATCTGGTGGTACCGGCGGCTGGCGCCGGATGCGGGGGCAGAGATGTCGGGCCACCGGCAGCCGCAGGCCACGCACCATCCGGATTGACCCCAGGGCCAGCCGCCCGGTGGCTGTGCAGCAATGCACCCACCCTTCGGCGGCCATGGTTCTTGACCCGGGCTGGCCGCTCCGTTTACTGTTTAGCAGCGTTCCCACGCCACCCACAGACCGACGGAGACACCCCCCCATGCAGCAACCCAGCCCCGACCCCACCACCCCACGGCGGCCCTTTCTGCGCTGCAGCCTGGCCGCCGCCACCGGCCTGCTGCTGACCTGGCAGGCCATGCCGGCGGCCGCCGGCACATCCATCCTGTTCATCGGCAACAGCTTCACCTATGGCGCACTGGCCACGGTGCAGACCTACCTGCCCGGCAGCGTGACCGACCTCAACGGCACCGGCATCGGTGGTGTGCCGGCCTTGTTCAAGGCCTTCACGGTGCAGACCGGGCTGGACTACGACGTGAGCCTGGAAACCCAGCCGGGCAGCAACCTGAGCTACCACTACGACACGCCCAGCCGCAAGGCACTGATCGACAAGGCCTGGGACAAGGTGGTGATGCACGGCCAGAGCAACCTCGACTTTGCCAACCCCAACAACCCGGCGGCGATCAGCCAGTACACCGGCCTGCTGGGCGCCATGTTCCAGGCCCGCAATCCCGCGGTCGACATCAGCCTCACCGCCACCTGGTCACGCGCCGATCTCACCTACCAGACCGCCAGCCCCTGGCTGGGCGCGCCCATCAGCCAGATGGGCATCGACGTGCAGGCCGGCTACGACGTGGCCGCCGCCAACAACCCCGGCGTGGTGAACCGGGTCAACCCGGTGGGCCTGGCCTGGAACCGTGCCTTCGCCGAGGGCGTGGCCGACAGCAACCCCTATGACGGCATCGATCCCGGCAAGCTCAACCTCTGGGCGAGTGACCATTACCACGCCAGCAACGAAGGCTACTACCTGCACGCGCTGGTGGTGTTCGGCATGGTCACCGGCGCCGACCCACGGGCGCTGGGCGCCGGCGAAACCGCCGCCGCGGCGCTGGGCATCGCCTCGGCACAGGCCGTGGCGCTGCAGAACATCGCCGCCGCACAGATCAGCGCCGTGCCCGAGTCCGGCACCTGGCTGATGCTGGCCATGGGCGGTGGTGTGCTGGCCTGGCTCGGGCGCCGGCGCCAGCGGGCCGCCTGAACCAGGCGGCCTGGTGCTGCGCCGGGCCGCCTGGCCCGGCGTGCAGGTCTCAGCCCACCTGCAGGAATTCCACCCAGTTGCCATCCGGGTCGGCCACCATGGCGATGCGCACGCCGGGGCGGATCTCGCGCTCGGTCCAGACCACGCTGGCACCGGCATCGGTGCAGGCCTGGACCATCTCGCTCAGGTTGGTGACGGTGATGGTCCAGTAGCGGTAGCCGGCACCACCCTGGATGCCACCCGGCGCAGCCGCGGCCGGGGTGCTGGGCACCACCACCAGCTTGATCAGGCTGTCGCCGCTCAACAGGCGGTGCATGGTGCCGCCACCGGGCATGGCCATCTGGCCCTGCACCTTCAGGCCGATCACATCGCGGTAGAAGGCCAGCATGGCCTCGCCGTTGGTGGTGATGATGCCCAGGTCGATGGCCTGCTTGCCGAGTTGGATGCCCATGGTGTGTGCCTTCAGAAGTGCGGAAGCCCCGGACTCTGCAGGCCGGGGCTTCGGAGGGCAGTCACCCGGGCGACCGGGTGGGCCGTTCACTTCGTGACGGCGGCGGCGGCCTTGTCGTAGGCGGCGCCCAGGGCCTTGCCGGCGTCGGCAAAGCCGGTCTTGGTGGCATCCCACACCTCGCCGCTGGCCTTGCCCAGCTTGGCCAGTTCGGCCTGGGCCGCGGCCTTCTTCTCCTTCAGTTCCTTCATGTTGGCCTCGTGCGCGGCCTTGGTCTCGGCGGTGGCGTTCTTGACCGGCTTGGACAAGGCGGCAATCTTCTTGTCGGTCTCGGCGATCAGCTTCTTGCCGGCGGCCACGGCCTTGGTCTTCTCCTGGTGGGAGAAATCCTTGATGTTGTCCCAGGTGGTCTCGGCCTTGGCCTGCGCAGCGGGCTTGGCCGTTGCGTCAGCGGCCATCGCGGGTGCGGCCATGCCCAGGCAAAGCGACAACAAGGCCGCAGTCTTCCATCCCATCATCGTGGTCTCCTCGAACCGACAGCAGGCCCATGAACGGCGGGCCGCAGACCGTGCCACGCCCCATCACGGTGGGCGTTGTGCCACCGCCATTCTGCCCGCTCGCGCGCTCAGAACTTGGTGTAGCCGCCGTCGATGATGAATTGCTCGCCGGTGGTGTAGCCGGCCGCGCCGCTGGCGAGGTAGACGGCGATGCCGCCGAAGTCGTCGATCTCGCCCCAGCGGCGGGCGGGGATGCGCGGCATCACCGCGCCGGCGAACTTGTCGTTGCCCACCGAGCGCTCGGTCATCTCGGTCACGATCCAGCCCGGCAGGATGCTGTTGACGCGGATCTTGTGGCGCGCCAGTTCCACCGCCAAGGCGCGCACGAAGGCGGTGACCGCCCCCTTGCTGGCGCCGTAGTGGCTGTTGCGCGCCGCGCCCTCCACCGCCGCCGTGCTGGCGGTGGCCACCAGGGAGCCCCCCTCGCCATGCGCGGCCATGTGGCGCGCCGCCGCGCGGAAGGTGAGGAACACCCCTTCCACATTGATGCGCTGCACCCGGCGGAACTCGTCCAGCGTCATGTCCATCACCATGTTGCCCTTGCCGGACACACCGGCGTTGGCAAAACACGCGTGCACCGTGCCCAGCGCCGCCACCGACTGGGTGAACGCCGCATCCACCTGGGCCTCGTCGCCCACATCGCACACCAGGGCATGCACGCGGCCGGCATCCCCACACTCGGCGGCCAGCTGGGCGCGGGCGGCCTCGGTCTTCTCGGCGCGGTTGCCCCAGATCGACACCTTGGCACCCGATGCCAGCAGCGCGCGGGCCATGCCCAGGCCGATGCCGCCGTTGCCGCCGGTGACCACCACGCCGCGGCCGCTCAAGTCGAAAGGTTTGTACATGCTGTGTCTCCTGGGAATGTTCAAACGGCGGTCTGCCCCGGCAGCTGCCGGGTGACGGGATGCGAACTGCTCAGGCCGCCGTCCACCGCAATCGCCTGACCGTTGACATAGCTGCTCTGGTCGCTGGCCAGGAACAGCGCCACATTGGCCAGCTCTTCGGGCTGGGCGGCGCGGCGCAGCGGGTTCAGGCGGCCCAGCTTGTGGGTCACGCCCTTGTCCTTGGCGTAGTTGAAGGTGGGCTGGGTCATGCCGGTCTCGGTGAGGCCGGGGCACAGGGCGTTCACACGCACACCGGTCTCGCACAGCTGCTGGGCCGACACCATGGCCAGGTTGATCACCCCCGCCTTGCTGGCCGAGTACGCCGGCCCACCGGCGCCGGAGCGGATGCCCGCGACGGAGGCAGTGCAGATGATGGACCCGCCGTTGCCGGCGTCGGCCATGGCCTTGCCCGCATGCTTGACCATCAGCCAGGGGCCGATCAGGTTGACACGCAGCACCTCGGTCCAGAGTTCGGGCGTGGCCTCGAAGATGCTTGCCATGCCACCGGCGATGCCGGCGTTGGCAAAGGCCACGTCCAGCCGGCCATAGGCCGACAGTGCAGTGGCCACCAGCTGGGCCACGTCGGCTTCGACACCGGCATCCATCTGGAAGGCCATGGCCTGGCCACCGGTGGCCACGATGGCCTGGGCAGTGGCATGCACCGCCTCGCTCTTGTCACCCAGCACCAGCTTCGCGCCTTCGGCGGCGAACAGCAGGGCGGAGGCCCGGCCGATGCCAGAGCCGGCGCCGGTGATGATGGCCACCTTGCCCTGCAGTCTGTCTCCCATGGTGGCTCCTGTCAGGTCAAGGCTGCAAAACGTTCCAGATGGTGGTCGGCATCACCGAAGCGCTGCCCCGCCATCGTCAGGCGGCGGAAGGTGTGCGAGACCTTCAGCTCCTCGGTCATGCCCATGCCGCCGTGCAGCTGCACCGCTTCCTGGCTGACCTGGCGCGCCGCGTCGGCGATCTTCACCTTGGCCGCCGACACCGCGCGCGCGCGCTCGGCGGCGTCGGTGCTGTGGTCCACCGTGCTGGCGGCCTTGATGGCCAGCGAGCGCGCCTGCTCGGTGCAGATGACCATCTCCACCATGCGGTGCTGCAGCACCTGGAAGCTGCCGATGGCGACACCGAACTGCTTGCGCTGCTTGATGTAGTCCAGCGTGGCATCGCAGGCACTCTTCATCGCACCGATGGCGTCGGCACACAGCAGGGCGGTGGCGAAGTCGTTGGCTTCCTCGATGGCCGGCAGCGCACCACCGGCCGTGCCCAGCAGGGCGTCGGCGCCCAGCTGCACGTTCTGGAAGGCCACATCGGCCACCCGCAGCCCGTCCACCGTGCGGCTGGGGTTCAGGGCCACGCCGGCAGCCCGCGGGTCGACCAGGAACAGGCTGGCGCCGCCGGAGGCTGCGGCCGACACGACCAGCCGCGTGGCCGAGGCTGCCCCCACCACCACGCACTTGGCACCGTTCAGCACCCAGCCGCCGCCATCGGCCGTGGCCGTGGTGGTGGCGGGCGCCAGGTCATAACGCCGGCCGGGCTCGTGGCCGGCAAAGGCCAGCTTCACCGAGCCGTCGATCAGCCCCGGCAACCAGGCGCTACGCTGGGCGGCCGAGCCGCAGCGCGACAGCAGCCGGCCGGCCAGGCCCACGTTGTCCAGCAGCGGCTCCACCACCAGGGCTTCGCCGCAGGCTTCCATCGCCGCCATCAGATCCACCGCACCACCGCCGAAGCCACCGTCTTCTTCGGGCAGGGCGATGGAGGTCAGGCCCATCTCGGCAAACGCCGTCCACACGTTGTCGCTGATGCCGCTGGCCGAGTTCAGGATCGCCTTGCGCTGCTCGAAGCCGTAGTTCTGCGACAGGTATTTCTGCAGGCTGTCGGCCAGTTGCTGCTGCTCGTCGCTGTAGTCGAAGTTCATGCTGTCTTCCTTCAGAGGCCGAGCGACATCTTGGCGATGATGTTGCGCTGGATCTCGTTGGACCCGGCGTAGATGCTGGCCTTGCGGTAGTTGAAGTAGCGCGGCGCCAGGCGGCTGGTGAAGAAATCGATGGCGCCGTTGTCCACCGCCTTGAACGGCTGGGCCATCGGGCCGGCGGCCTGCATCATCAGCTCGGTGATCATCTGCTGCACCTCGGTGCCGCGGATCTTCAGCATGCTCACATCCGCCCCCGGCGGCTGGCCGGTGCGGCGCATCTTGTCGAGGAAGCGCATCGAGGTGATCTCCAGCGCGTCCAGCTCGATCTCCACGCGGGACAGCTTGTCGCGGAAACGCGGGTCGTCGATCAGGGGCTTGCCGCCCTTCTGCTCCCGCCTGGCCAGCTCCTTCAGCGCCGCCAGCTCGCGCCGGCTGCCACCCACGTTGCCCGAGCCCATGCGCTCATGGCCCAGCAGGTACTTGGCCACCGTCCAGCCCTTGCCTTCTTCGTGCACCAGGTTCTCCACCGGCACGGCCACGTTGTCGAAGAACACCTCGTTCACCTCGTGGCCGCCGTCCATCAGGATCAGCGGGCGCACGGTGATGCCCGGGGTCTTCATGTCGATCAGGATGAAGCTGATGCCCTCCTGGCGCTTGCCGCTGTTGTCGGTGCGCACCAGGCAGAAGATCCAGTCGCCGTAATGGCCCAGCGTGGTCCAGATCTTCTGGCCGTTGACGATGTACTGGTCGCCCTGGCGTTCGCAGCGTGTCTTCAGCGAGGCCAGATCGGAGCCTGAGCCCGGCTCGGAGTAACCCTGCACCCAGAAATCATCGCCCTCGCGGATGCGCGGCAGGAAACGCGCCTTCTGCGCCGGCGAGCCGAACTTCAGCAGCACGCTGGCGCACATGTTGGGGCCGAAGGACGGCAGGGCCGGCGCGCCGATCAGGCCGAACTCTTCTTCGTAGATGTAGCGCTGGGTGGTGTTCCAGCCGGTGCCGCCCCACTCTTCGGGCCAGTGCGGCACGCTCCAGCCCTTGGCCGCCAGGATCTTGTGCCAGCGGATGTAGTCGTCCTTGCTCAGGCCCTGGTAGCCGGTCACCTTCTGCCGGATGTCCTCCGGCAGGTTGGCCGCCAGCCAGCCGCGCACCTCGTCGCGAAAGGCCTGTTCTTCGGGCGAATAGCTCAAGTCCATGGGTGTCTCCTGGCGGCGCTTCTGGGGGGGCTTAGATTCTTTCGATGATGATCGCGGGCGCCATGCCACCGGCGGCGCACATGGTCACCAGGCCACGCTTCAGGTCACGCCGCTCCAGCTCGTCCAGCAGGGTGCCGATCAGGATGGAGCCGGTGGCGCCGATGGGGTGGCCCAGGGCCATGGCGCCGCCGTTCACGTTGACCTTGTCGCGGTTCAGCCGCAGGTCACGGATGAACTTCTCGGCCACCACGGCAAAGGCCTCGTTGATCTCCCACAGGTCGATGTCGTCCACCGTCAGGCCGGCCTTGGCCAGCACCTTGCGGGCGGCGGGCACCGGCGCGTTGAGCATCAGCGTGGGGCTGTCGCCCACGTTGGCATAGGCGATGACGCGGGCCCGGGCCTTCATGCCGTTCTTCTTGGCATAAGCCGGCGAGGCCAGCAGCAGCGCACCCGAGCCGTCCACCACACCCGACGAGTTGCCGGCGTGGTGCACGAAGTTGATGTCCAGGTCGGGGTACTTGGCGGTGATCAGCTTGCGGTAGGTGGTGCCCTGGCCATCCAGGTCCACATCGGCCATCTGGGTGAAGGCGGGCTTCAGGCCGGCCAGGCCCTCGCGCGTGGTCTGCGGGCGGGGGAACTCTTCGTGGTCCAGCGCCAGCGTGCCGTCGGCCTTGTAGACCGGCACCACGCTCTTCTTGAAGTGGCCACCGGCAATCGCAGCGGCAGCGCGCTGCTGGCTCACCAGGGCCAGGTCGTCCAGCGCCTCGCGCGGGATGCCTTCCAGCGTGGCGATGGCGTCGGCGCACACACCCTGGTGGCTTTGCGGGTGCTTGGCGCGCAGGCGGGCGTTGCCGGCGTCCATGAAGCTGGGGCCGTCGCCGCGCATGGTGGCGGTGAGGCTCATCATCTCGCAGCCACCGGCGATCACCAGGTCTTCCATGCCGGCCATGATGGACGCGGTGGCCAGGTTCACTGTGGTGATGCCGCTGCCGCAGAAACGGTCCAGCGTCATGCCGCTGGCCTTGACGTCGTAGCCGGCGTCGAGCGCGGCCATGCGGCCCATGTCGTTGCCTTGCGCGCCCTTCTGGGTGCTGGTGCCCCAGATGATGTCGTCGACCTCGGCGGTCTTGAGGTTGTTGCGCTCGGCCAGGGCCTTCAGCACGCTGGCGGCCAGGTGCTGCGGGTGCATGTCGGCCAGGGCGCCTTTGCCCTGCTTGCCGATGCCACGGGGGGTGCGGCAGGCGTCGATGATGAGGGCTTCGGTCATGGCCAGTCTCCGGCAGGGTGGGGTGTCAAGGGGTAGACGCCGATTGTGGGCATGCGGGCTGCGCCGTCACAGTCCACCCGGTGACAGATGCCCACGGTCGCGGCGCACTACGCTGCAACCACCTTCCCAACCGCCGAGCCTGCCCATGTCCAACGACGCCACGCCCCATTTCGAAACCATCCGCCTGAACCTGCAGGGTGCCGTGGCGGTGCTCACGCTGAACCGCCCGCAGCGGCTGAATGCGGCACCGCCGCAGATGTTCGACGAGATCCGTGCCGCACTGCAACAATTGCCGGCGCTGGGCGCACGGGCGCTGCTGATCACCGGCGAGGGCCGCGCCTTCTGCAGCGGCGCCGACCTGGCCGGTCGCGGGGATGCGCCCACCACCGGCCGCGGCGCCAACACCCACAAGGCGCTGACCCAGCACTACAACCCCACCATGCTGGCCCTGGCCCAGCTGAACATGCCGGTGGTCACCGCGGTGAACGGCGTGGCCGCCGGCATCGGCTGCAGCCTGGCGCTGGCGGCCGATTTCACGCTGGCCGCGAAGTCGGCCTATTTCCTGGAGGCCTTCGTCAACATCGGCCTGGTGCCCGACGGTGGCGCCACCTGGATGCTGGCGCGCCAGATCGGCAAGGCCCGCGCCACTGAGATGATCATGCTGGGCGAGCGTGTGCCGGCCGAGAAGGCCGAGGCCTGGGGCCTGATCCATGCCGCGGTGGACGACGACCAGCTGATGGCCCGCGCCACCGCCCTGGCCGAGCGCCTGGCCGCCGGCCCCACCCGTGCCTACAGCCTGATGCGCCAGGGCCTGGTGCGGGCGCTGTCGCAGAGCTACGAGGAAGCGCTCAACACCGAGGCCGGCCACCAGGCCCTGGCTGCCGACAGCGCCGACGCACGCGAAGGCGGCCTGGCCTTCGTCGAGAAGCGCAAGCCCGCCTTCAAGGGGCAATGAGGTGGGCGCGGCCAACAGCACGGGCCACGGCACCGCCGACCCGGTCGGCTACCAGCGCAGCGCCGTCGAGTCCTGGCTGGCCGCCCATGTGCCCAGCCTGCGCCAGCCGCTGCGCTGGACCCGCCTGGAAGGTGGCCATTCCAACCTCACCTACCTGCTGGAAGATGCCGACGGCCAGCGCGCCGTGATCCGCCGCCCGCCCATGGGCGAGTTGCTGCCCAAGGCGCATGACATGGGCCGGGAGTGGGCGCTGATCAGCGCGCTGGGGCCCACCCCCGTGCCGGTGCCGGCGGCCCTGGGCTTCTGCGAGGACACGGCGGTCACCGGCGCGCACTTCTACGTGATGGGCCACATCGACGGCCACCCGCTGTACAACGCCGACGACGCCCGCCGCTGGGCGCCACCACCGCTGCGCCAGGCGCTGTCGCACAGCTTCATCGACGTGCTGGCCGACCTGCACGCGGTCGACCCCGACGCCGTGGGCCTGTCCGACCTGGGCAAGAAGGACGCGTACATCGAGCGCCAGCTCAAGACCTGGTACCGCAGCTGGAACGCGTCCATCGAAGGCGCCCAGCTGGACGACCCGCGTGCGCATGCGCTGCAGAAGTACTTCCTCGAGCACACGCCCGACCAGGGCCCCGCCCGGGTGGTGCACGGCGACTACGGCCTGCACAACACCCTGGTGGGTGCCGATGGCCGCATCGCCGCGGTGGTCGACTGGGAGATCAGCACCCTGGGCGACCCGCTGGCCGACCTGGCCTATGCGCTGAACCAGTGGGCCCAGCCCGACGACCCACCCGCCGTGCGTGGTGACCCGCCCACCGCCCAGCCCGGCTTTGCCAGCCGCGCCGAACTGGCCGCCCGTTATGCCGCACGCACCGGGCGAGACCTGCGCAAGCTGGATTTCTACATCGGCTTCAACCGCTGGAAATCGGCCGCCATCGTGCACGGCGTCTATGCCCGCTACATGGAGGGCAAGAAGAGCACCGAGGGCGTGGACATGGCGGGCCTGAAGCGCAGCATCCTGCAATCGCTGGCGCAGGCCGAGGCCGCGGTCGACCGGCTGGAGCGGCGCAGCTGAGCCTCGGTGTTTGTCCAGGATTGCGGGCCACGGGCCCAGCACGCAAGATGCAGCTGTACACAGACGACACCCAAGATCGTCCCCCCCTCACCCCACCCCCCAGGAGACATGGATGAAGATGTTCAAGCGTTTGTTGATGGCCGCCAGCTTTTCAGTGCTGGCTGCAGGCTTGTCGGTGCCGGCACAGGCGCAGGAAGTCTGGAAGCTGGGCACGGCGGCCCAGCCCGGCTCGGTGCTCTACGACATCGTGCTGAAGTTCATCAACGACTTCAACGCCGTCTCCGGGCCGGAGCTGAAGCTGGAGTACCAGCTGATCGGCAACGAGCAGGAGATGCACCAGCAGGTGGTGCGTGGCCGCATCCAGGCCGGCGCCTCGTCGTTTGCCGGCGGCTCCATCCTGGTGCCCGAAGGTGCGGTGTTCAACACCCCCTTCCTGTGGAAGAACGATGAAGAGCGCGCCTGGGTCACCGACAACCACGGCCTGCCGGTGGCCAAGAAGCTGTATGCCGAAAAGGGCCTGGAGCTGATCCTGGTGGCCGACGTGGGCTGGAACGACATGGTCTGCAAGACCGCCTGCCTCACGCCCGACAGCCTGAAGGGCCAGAAGATGCGGGTCTCGCCGTCGCAGGCCTCGCGCATCGTGTTCAAGCAGCTGGGCGCCAACGGCGTGCAGATGCCGCTCACCGAGTTCTGGCCCGGTCTGCAGAGCGGCCTGGTGGTGGGCGGTGACCTGCCCTTCCTGTTCTACGTCACCACGCCGGCCGCCCAGAGCGCGCCGCACTATGTGATGACACGCCACTACCACCACCCCAGCACCTTCATCGTCAACAAGGCCTTGTTCGACGGCATGAAGCCCGAGCTGCGCGCCAAGCTGCTGAAGGCCCTGCCGGATGCCAACTGGGCGCGCAAGCAGGTGGCGGACACCGAGGGCCCGAAGATGAAGGAGTTCGTCGCCAAGGGTGGCTTCGTGCACCAGCTCACCGACGCCCAGCGTGAAGCCTGGGCCGCGGTGATCCGCCCGGGCCAGGCCGAGATGATCCAGGCCATCGGCGGCAAGGCGCAGGAGGTGATCGATGCCTTGAACGCCGGCAAGAAGGCGTTTGCCGCGAAGAAGTGAATGAACAAGGGCGCCCAGCGGGCGCCCTGTTGAACCTGCCAACGCCGCTGCCTCAGCGGCGTTGTTTCATCTGCAGCATCACCGGCCCGTCGGCCTTGTAGGACCAGCAGGTGTCGACCAGCTCGTCCACCCGCCACACCCGCACCGGCGCTGGCTCGTCCGGGCCGCGCGGGCGGTAGTTGTTGGAGGCGAAGGCCTGCACTGCCGCCGCGGCCATGGCGTCGAGCAGGGCAATGATGTGGGTGCAGCCCTCGGTGCCACCCAGGCGCTCGCGCAGGGCCTTGCGGAAGCCGCGCCCCATGTTCAGCCCCACCACACGCTGGAAGTTGGGCTGCACGCTGCTGCAGGTGGTGTAGGGCGTGCTGGGCATGGCCGACTGCAGGGCCACGATGTGGCGCTTGGCGTCCAGCGTCACCCGCAGCTGCATGTGGTGCAGGGCCGAACCCGCGGCGCAGGCGCCGCGGAACTCGTTGTCGTAGGCAAACGGCCGTGTGTCGGCAAAGCGCGCATCGATGTCGATCAGCCCGTCGTCGCGCCGGAAGCTGCGGAACACCAGGCTGCGTGTCTGCACAGCCTGGCGCGGCGCAGGTGCGGGCAGCACCCAACCGTCATCCAGCCCCGCATGCAGGGCCTCGCCAGGAGAGAGGCCCGCGCCCATCAGTTGCGGAACACCTGCAGCATGCTGGCGTCTTCCGTGTTGCCTTCCATGCGCTGGATCTCGCTGCGGCCCACCACCAGGTGGTGCACCTCATCGGGGCCGTCGGCCAGGCGCAGGGTGCGCTGCTGGGCATACATGTGGGCCAGCGGGGTGTGCTGGCTCACGCCCAGGGCGCCGTGCATCTGGATCGCCTGGTCGATGATCTTGCACACCTGCTCGGGGATCATGGCCTTGACCATGTGCACCCAGATGCGGGCTTCGCGGTTGCCCAGCGTGTCCATGGCCTTGGCGGCCTTCAGCACCATCAGGCGCATGGCCTCGATCTCGATGCGGGCGCGGGAGATGATCTCCACGTTGCCACCCAGCCAGGCCAGCTTCTTGCCGAAGGCCTCGCGGCTGACACCACGCTTGACCATCAGGTCGAGCGCCTTCTCGGCCGCGCCGATGCTGCGCATGCAGTGGTGGATGCGGCCCGGGCCCAGGCGCACCTGGCTGATCTCGAAGCCGCGGCCTTCGCCCAGCAGCATGTTGCTGGCCGGCACCCGCACGTTGTTGAAGCGGATGTGCATGTGGCCGTGCGGTGCATGGTCTTCGGCGAACACATGCTGGGCGCCGACGATCTCCACGCCCGGGGTGTCCTTGGGCACCAGGATCATGCTCTGCTGCTTGTGCGGCGGGGCGTCCGGGCTGGTGCGCACCATGGTGATCAGGATCTTGCAGCGCGGCGAGCCGGCGCCCGAGATGTAGTGCTTCTCGCCGTTGATGACCCACTCGTCACCTTCCAGCACCGCCTTGGTGGCCACGTTCTTGGCGTCCGACGAGGCGTGGTGCAGCTCGGTCATGGCATAGGCCGAACGGATCTCGCCGTTCAGCAGCGGCTTGAGCCATTGCTCCTTCTGCGCCGGCGTGCCCACCCGCTCCAGCACCTCCATGTTGCCGGTGTCGGGGGCCGAGCAGTTCATGCACTCGCTGGCCATCGGGTTCTTGCCCAGCTCGCTGGCGATGTAGGCGTAGTCCAGGTTGGACAGGCCCTCGCCGGTCTCGGCGTCTGGCAGGAAGAAGTTCCACAGGCCTTCCTTCTTGGCCTGGGCCTTGGCGCCTTCCAGCAGATCGAGCTGGCCGGGGGCGTACTGCCAGCGGTCGGCGCCGTGGCGGTTCTTGCCCAGTTCCTCGTACTTGGCGCTCATCGGGTTCACCGTCTCGGCGATGAAGCGCTTCACATGCTCGTACAGCGGCATGGCCTTGGCCGACATGCGCAGGTCGTTCAGCGGATCGTCCGGGCTGAGCAGGAAGGGCGAGGCGGTCTTGGCGGGCTGATTCATGGGGTGGTCTCCGTGGGTGCTGTGCAGAACATGCGGGGCCGACTGTGCGCGTCGTGCCCGGGGGCCGCAGTCGTTCGGGTGACACCACACCAGACGGCGCTGCGCGATGCTGCAAACCCGTGTCCGGTGGGCGACCCTGGCTGCCGCCCCGGATTGACACCACCGCGGTGCAGGCCTAGCTTGGGCACACCGCCCAGGAGCCCCCTTGACCGCACCGGATCACGACGACGAATCCCCGCCCGAACCCTTGCCGTTCACGGGCCTGAAGGTGATCGACTGCGCCAGCTTCATCGCCGCACCGGTGGCCGCCACCCTGCTGGCCGACCTGGGTGCCGACGTGGTCAAGGTCGAGCCACCCGGTGGCGACCCGCACCGCACGCTGTACCAGCGTGTGGGCTGCCTGCCCGACCCGGCCTTGGCCGACAACAACTTCATCTGGGACCTGAACGCCCGCCACAAGCGCAGCCTGGTGCTCGACCTGAAGCAGGCCGCCGGCCAGGCCGTGCTGCACCGGCTGGTGCAGCAGGCCGACGTGTTCATCACCAACCTGCCGCTGCCGGTGCGCGCACGCCTGGGCATCGCCGCCGACACCCTGCTGGCGCTGAACCCGCGCCTGGTGGTCGCGTCGATGACGGCTTATGGCGAGACCGGGCCCGAGGCCAGCAAGAGCGGCTTCGACGTCACCGCCTACTGGGCCCGCGCCGGGCTGATGGACATGGTGCGCGCCGACCACACCGCTGCACCCACCCGGCCGGTGCCCGGCATGGGCGACCACCCCAGCGCGGTGACGCTGTTCGCCGCCATCAGCACCGCCCTGTACCGGCGTGAGCGCACCGGCCGCGGTGGCCTGGTCAGCACCTCGCTGCTGGCCAACGGCCTGTGGTCCAACGCCATCCAGGTGCAGGCCCAACTCAGCGGCATGCGCTACGGCCCGCGCCTGCCACGCAGCCAGGCTCCCAACCCGCTCTCCAACATCTACCAGGTGGGCTGCGGCCGCTGGCTGAGCCTGGTGATCCTCAACGAGGCGCGCCAGCTGCAGCCGCTGCTGCAGGTGCTGGGCCTGGGCCACCTGCAGGACGACCCCCGCCTGGCCACGGCCGCCAGCCGCGAGGCCCACGGCGCCGAGCTCATCGCCTTGTTCGACCAGGGCTTTGCCCGGCACGACCTGGCCACCTGGCGCAGCAGGCTGGATGCAGCGGGCATCACCTTCGGCGTGGTGGGCACGCTGGCCGATGTGGACGGCGACGCCCAGATGCGCGCCGCCGGCGCCCTGGTGGGCTACGCCCACCGCAGCGGCACCACGGTGGCCGCCCCCATCCTGATGCACGGCAGCACGGCACGTGCACCCGGCCCGGCGCCGGCGCTGGGCGCGCACAGCGCCAGCGTGCTGGCCGAAGCCGGCTACAGCGCCGAACAGATCGCCCATCTGCTGGACCAGCAGGTGATCTTCAACCAGGAGATGACATGAGCTATGCCAACGGCCGCCTGATCCACGACGCCGACAGCCACCTGATGGAGCTGGACGACTGCCTGGACGCGCACTTCGACCGCCAGCTGCTGGCGCGCTTCCACGCCAGCCCCGGCTACCAGGCGCAGCTGGCGCGTGGCCTGCGCCCGGGCCGCTCGAAGGAGGCCCATGCCGATCCGGCCTTCCGCGCCGCGGTGGCGCCCAACCTCCTGCTGCGCAAGAACTACGAGGCCCATGGCGCTTTTCTGCGCGCCGACCGGCCCGAGGCGCTGGACCTGCTGGGCTTCGCCAGCCAGCTGGTGTTCACCACCTTCTGCCTGGGCAACTTCGGGCTGGACCAGGGCGACGACATGGCGCTGTGCCATGCCGCGGCCGACGCCCACAACCGCATGCTGGCCGACTTCTGCAGCGTGGATGAACGCCTGCTGGCCACCGCCTATGTGCCGCTGGAAGACTTCGAACGCGCCGCCGCCACCACCGCACTGGCCATCCGGCTGGGTGCCAAGGCGCTGATGGTGCCCAGCAAGTGCCCGCAGCGGCACAGCCCCAGCCATGTGGCGCTGGATGCCGTCTGGGCGCAAGCCCAGGAGGCCGGCATCCCGGTGCTGTTCCACGTCGGCGGCGAAGAGAAGATGAACCCGGTCTACAAGGCCAACGGCGGGCCGCCGGTGCCCGATTTCCACGGCGGCGACGACAACTTCACCGCAGTCAGCTACATGCCCATCCCCACGGCGGTGATGCAGACCCTGGCCACGCTGATCTTCGACGGTGTGTTCGACCGCTTCCCGCGGCTGAAGTGGGGCGCCATCGAGCTGGGCGCGGCCTGGGTGCCGGGCTGGATGCGGGCCATGGATTCGGCCGCCCATGCCTTCCGCCGCAACGAGACCCGGCTGCAGCAGCTCAGCGCCCTGCCCAGCGAGATCGTGCGGCGCCAGCTGCGTGTGACGCCCTACCCGCATGAAGACGCGGGCTGGATCATCGCCAACAGCGGCCCCGAGGTGGCGCTGTTCTCGTCCGACTACCCGCATGTGGAAGGCGGTCGGGCGCCGCTCAAGCGCTTCGACGAATCCCTGGCCAACACCACGCCGGTAGAGCGCCAGCGCTTCTATGCCGACAACTTCATCGACCTGATGGGCGCCGGCCTGGCGCCGCACCTGCGCCGGCCGCAGCACCTGCTGGCCGCCTGACCACCCCTTGCCCTTTCCAACGGAGACCCCACCCCATGACGCTGCCCACGACCTTGCCCACCTTCGAAACCCTGCTGCTCGACATCCAGGACGGCATCGCCACCGTCACGCTGAACCGGCCGGAGAAGATGAACTCCTTCACCGCCCAGATGCGTGACGACCTGGTGGCGGTGTTCGACGAGACCGACAAGAACGACGACGTGCGCGTGGTCATCATCACCGGCGCCGGCCGCGCCTTCTGCGCCGGGGCCGACCTGTCCTCGGGTGGCAAGACCTTCGATTACGCCTCCCAGGGCAATGCGGCGCGCGACAAGTACAAGGTGGGCGATGTCTACCGTGATGGCGGTGGCATTGCCACGCTGCGCATCTTCAAGAGCCTGAAGCCGGTGATCGGCGCCATCAACGGCGCGGCCGTGGGCATCGGCATGACCATGCAGCTGCCGATGGACATCCGCATGGCCAGCACCACCGCCCGCTTCGGCTTCGTGTTCGCCCGCCGTGGCATCACGCCCGAGGCGGCCAGCACCTGGTTCCTGGGCCGGCTGGTGGGCATGCAGACGGCGCTGGAATGGTGCTTCACCGGGCGGGTGTTCGACGCCCAGGAAGCCAAGGACCGCGGCCTGGTGCGCAGCCTGCATGCGCCCGACGAGCTGCTGCCCGCGGCCCGCGCCCTGGCGCGCGAGATCGCCGACAACACCGCGCCGGTGTCGGTGGCCCTCACCCGCCAGATGCTGTGGCACATGGCCGGGCAAGACCACCCGATGAAGGCGCACCAGATCGACAGCCGCGCCATCCAGGCGCGTGGCCAGTCGGCCGATGCCCGCGAAGGCGTGAGCAGCTTCCTGGAGAAGCGCACGCCGGTCTACCCGAACAAGGTCAGCACCGACATGCCCGACTTCTTCCCCTGGTGGGACGAACCCGAGTTCAAGTGACAGGACCACCATGCCGACACCCACGGAAGACCTCGATGTGCTGATCGTCGGTGCCGGCATCTCCGGCATCGGCGCGGCGGTGCACCTGCAGCAGCAGTGCCCGGGCAAGACCTGGGCCATCCTGGAATCGCAGGATGGCTTCGGCGGCACCTGGCGCACCCACCGCTACCCGGGCATCCGCAGCGACAGCGACCTGTTCACCTTCGGCTACCGCTTCAAGCCCTGGATGGGCAAGCCCATCGCCACCGCGGCCGAGATCCTGGCCTACCTGGGCGAGGTGATCGATGAACACGGCCTGGCGCCGCGCATGCACTACCGGCACGGCATCCAGTCGGCGGCCTGGGACAGCGCCACCAGGCGCTGGACGGTGACCGCCAGCCGCCCCACGGCCGCTGGCGATGGCACGGAGCAGGTGCAGTACAGCGCCCGCTTCCTGTGGATGTGCCAGGGCTACTACCGCCACAGCCAGGGCTACACGCCCGCGTGGCCGGGCATGGACCAGTTCCAGGGCCGGGTGGTGCACCCGCAGACCTGGCCAGCCGATCTGGACCTGGCAGGCCAGCGTGTGGTGGTGATCGGCTCCGGCGCCACCGCCGCCACGCTGATCCCGGCGATCGCGGGGCAGTGCAGCCATGTCACCATGCTGCAGCGCAGCCCCACATTCTTCATCACCGGCCGCAACGCCAACGAGCTGGCGGACACCCTGCGCCAGCTCGAGATCCCGAACGAATGGACGCACGAGATCGTGCGCCGCAAAGTGCTGTTCGACCAGGCCAACTTCATCCGGCGCTGCCAGGCCGAGCCCGAGGTGGTGCGCCAGGAACTGCTGGCCGGCGTGCGCGCTGCCCTGGGCCCCGGCCTGGAGGCCGAGGTGGAGCAGCACTTCAACCCACGCTACCGGCCCTGGCAGCAGCGCATCGCCTTCGTGCCCGATGCCGACCTGTTCAAGGCCGTGCGCAGCGGCCAGGCCTCGGTGGTCACCGACCAGATCGAGGCCTTCACGCCCGACGGCATCCAGCTCACCTCGGGCGCCCACCTGGCGGCGGACGTGGTGGTCACCGCCACCGGCTTCCACCTCAACGTGCTGGGCGACATCGCGTTCAGCATCGACGGCCAGCCGCTGGACTTTGCCAACACCGTGGCCTGGAACGGCGCCCTGTTCACCGGCGTGCCCAACCTGGCCTGGGTGTTCGGCTACCTGCGCGCCAGCTGGACCCTGCGCACCGACATGATGGGCGACCTGGTGTGCCGCCTGCTGCGGCACATGGATGCGCAGGGCGCCGAGGTGGTGGTGCCGGCCCTGCGCCCGCAGGACGCCGACATGGCGCTGCTGCCCTGGATCACGCCGGACAACTTCAACGCCGGTTATGTGCAGCGTGGTGTGCACCTGCTGCCGCAGCAGGGCGAGCGCGCGCCCTGGGTGCACGGCCAGGACTACGCCAGCGAGAAGACCAGCCTGCCCCAGGCGGCGCTGGACGACGGCAGCCTGGTCTACCGCTGAGGGACTTGGCACGGCGCCGGCGACGCCGGCGCCGTGCCGCTCACTCTGGCTGGTAGCCGGCAGCGTTCATCGAGGCGCGGAACGAGACGATGTTCTTGGACTGGATCTCGGCAAAGGCCTGCGGCGTGGAGGTGCGCACCTCCATGCCGATCTGCAGGATCTTCTGCTTGATGTCCGGGCTCTCCAGCACGGTCACCAGTTCCTTGTTCCAGGCCTGCACCAGGGCCGGGCTCATCTTGCCGGGGGCATAGAAGCCGTACCAGCCCTCGGTGGTGAGCTTGGGATGGCCCAGCTCGCCGATGGTGGGCAGTTCGGGCGCCGAGGCCGCGCGCTTGGGGCCCGACACCGCGATGATGCGCAGCTTGTCGCCGCGGTGGTGCTGCAGGAAGTCCGACAGGCCGCCACAGCCGGCGCTGGCATGGCCGGCGCTCAGGTCGGCGATCAGCGGCGCCGCGCCTTTGTAGGCCACCGGCTCCAGCGGCATGCCCAGGGCCTGGCCCAGTTCCACACCGAAGAAGTGGGTCTGGCTGCCCATGGCGGTGGTGCCGAAGTTGTGCTTCTTCGGGTTCTTCTTGAGCCACTCCACGTACTCGGCGAAGTTCTTCACGCCCAGCGTGGGCGAGACCACGTAGACCACCGGCAGCACACCGGCCAGGGTCACCGTGGCCAGGTCCTTCTCCAGGTCGTAGTTCAGCTGCTTCTTGGTCACCGTCTGCGCCACCGTGCCGGCGCTGGGTGCATACAGCAGCACCGTGCCGTCGGGCGTGGCGTTCTTCAGCGCCTCGTTGGCCAGCGTGCCGCTGGCGCCGGCGCGGTTCTCGACGATGATGCTGACGCCCAGCCGTTCCTTCAGCTTCTCGGCGATGACACGCGCCATCACGTCGGTGCCGCCGCCGGCCGGGTAGCCCACCAGCAGGCGGATGGGGCCGCTGGTGGGAATGGCCTGGGCCAGTGCGGTGCCGGGGATGCCCAGCAGGCCGGCGGCGGCGCTGCCGGCGGCCAGGCCCAGTGCCTTGCGGCGGGTGTGGTCGATGTTCTGGTCGTTGGTCATGGATGTCTCCTTGGATGGTTGCCAGCTGCGAAGCGGCTGCAGCGGGCGCGACGCAGCGACGCTACCGCTGCCCACTGGCCGTGCATGCAAAAGATTAGGCCCCAGCGGCCGTTCACGCTCCGGTCACGCAAGCGACATTGGCGCACGCTCTGCGGGCTAGCCCTGTGTGGCGCACCGCCCTTCGCGGGGATAGTCAGGCATGCTCGCTGCCACGCCTGCCGTGGCACGCCCCACCCCTGAAGGAGAACCATGTCCGAGTTTCCCAGTCCGGTCCCGGCGCCCGCGCCCGCCGGGCCACTGCGTGCGCCCAACGACTTGATCGCCGCGCTGTTCCTGCTGGCCTGTGCCGGCCTGGCCTGGTGGTTCGGCCAGGACCTGCGCGTGGGCACCGCCTTCCGCATGGGCCCGGGCTACATCCCGCGCCTGCTGACCTGGATCATCCTGGGCTTCGGCCTGCTGCTGCTGGTGCGGGCCTTCGTGATGCACGGCCCGCGCCTGGCCGCCTGGCCGCTGCGGCCCATCCTGCTGGTGCTGGGCGCGATGCTGGTGTTCGCCGTCAGCGTGGAGCGTGCCGGCCTGCTGATCGCGTCGCTGCTGGTGGTGGGCCTGTCGGCGCTGGCCAGCCCGCAGAACGGCTGGCGCAGCGTGCTGGCCCTGGCCACCGGCCTGGCGGTGGCGGCCTGCGTGCTGTTCCCCTGGCTGCTGCAACTGCCGTTGCGGGTGTGGCCACGATGACTGATCTGATCAACAACCTGTCGCTGGGCTTCAGCGTCGCACTGACCCTGCACAACCTGCTGTACTGCCTGATCGGCACCCTGCTGGGCACGCTGATCGGCGTGCTGCCCGGCATCGGCCCGGTGACCACCATCGCCATGCTGCTGCCGCTCACCTTCAAGCTGGAGCCCACCAGCTCGCTGATCATGCTGGCCGGCATCTACTACGGCTCGCAGTACGGTGGCTCCACCACCGCCATCCTGGTCAACCTGCCGGGCGAGGCCTCGTCCATCGTCACCACGCTCGACGGCTACCAGATGGCCCGCCAGGGCCGCGCGGGCGAGGCGCTGGCGCTGGCGGCGCTGGGCTCGTTCTTCGCCGGCTGCGTGGGCACCCTGCTGATCGCCGCCTCGGGCCCGCCGCTGGCCGGCCTGGCGCAGCAGTTCGGCCCGGCCGAGTACTTCGCGCTGATGCTGCTGGGCCTGGTGGCGTCGGTGGTGATGGCCTCGGGCTCGGTGGTCAAGGCCTTCGCCATGGTGTTCGTGGGCCTGGCCCTGGGCCTGGTGGGCACCGACGTGGATTCCGGCGCCATGCGCTACACCTTCGGCATCGGCGAGCTGTCCGAGGGCATCAGCTTCGTGGCCCTGGCCATGGGCCTGTTCGGCATCGCCGAAATATTGCGCAACCTGATGGGCCATGCCGAGCAGGACCGCTCGGTGCTCAACACCAAGGTCACCGGGCTGTGGCCCTCCCGGGCGGTGCTGAAGGAGGCGGCGCCCTCGGTGCTGCGTGGCACGCTGCTGGGCTCGGCCATGGGCCTGCTGCCCGGCGGCGGCGCGGTGCTGGCCTCGTTTGCCGCCTATGCGATGGAAAAGCGCATCGCCACCAACCCGTCCCGCTTCGGCAAGGGCGCGGTCGAAGGTGTGGCCGGGCCGGAATCGGCCAACAACGCGGCGGCGCAGACCAGCTTCATCCCGATGCTGACCCTGGGCATCCCGTCGAATGCGGTGATGGCGCTGATGGTGGGCGCGATGATCATCCAGGGCATCGAGCCCGGGCCGGAGGTGATGAGCAAGCGGCCCGATCTGTTCTGGGGCATGGTGGCCAGCATGTGGGTGGGCAACCTGATGCTGGTGGTGATCAACCTGCCGCTGATCGGCATCTGGGTGTCGCTGCTGCGTGTGCCCTACCGGCTGATGTACCCGGCCATCCTGATCTTCTGCTGCATCGGCGTCTATTCGCTGAACAACTCGGCCTTCGAGGTGATGCTGGCCGCCGGTTTCGGGCTGCTGGGCTTTGCGCTGATCCAGTGGGGCTTCGAGATGACGCCCCTGCTGCTGGGCTTTGTGCTGGGCCCGCTGATGGAGGAGAACCTGCGCCGCGCCATGCGCTACGCCCAGGGGGACCCGATGGTGTTCATCGAGCGCCCGCTCAGCGGCGCCCTGGTGGGCGCCTCGGTGCTGCTGCTGCTGGTGGTGCTGCTGCCCATGATCCGGCGCAAGCGCGAGGAGGTCTTTGCGGAATGAGGGTGCAGAGGCTGGCCTGCCGCTGATCCAGGTCATGGCCGGCGGTTGCCGCCTGCCTAGAGTGGCTGGGCTGCCCGATCCCGATGGGCAGGTCGAGGAGCCAGCATGCCCATCTCACCGTTCACCGGCGCGCTTGCGCTGACTGCCGTTTCCGCAACGCTGCTGCTGCAGGGCTGCGCCAGCACACCGCCCAGCGCCAGCGGCATGACCGAGACCCCCATGGGCACGGTCACCACCTACCACCGCAAGAGTTCGGGCAGCCTGGGCAACTACGATGGCACCGTGGTCTGGACCCAGCGCCCCGGCACCTGGCAGGGCCAGCCGGTGGTGGTGGTGGCGGCGCCACAGGCCGGCGCCAACCTGCATGACCCGGTGAACCACGGCCTGGTGGCGGTGCTGGGCACCAGCGGCGCGCCGCAGATGGCCTTCAGCCCGCCGATCGACTACCAGTGGCCGCTGCAGGTGGGCAAGACCTGGACCTCGGAGCACAGGATCACGCTCTACCCCTCGGGCACCACGGTGCCCGTGCGCTTCGACTACCAGGTCGAATCCTGGGGCGACGTGACCGTGCCCGCCGGCACCTTCAAGGCCTTCAAGCTGCGCTGGACCAGCAGCACCGGCGAGACCGAGGTGCGCTGGGTCGGCCCGGCCGATGGACTGCCCACCATCAAGCGCCATGTGGAGCGTCCGGCCAGCCACCCGCAGGGCGCGGGCATGCTGGACGCGGAACTGCTGTCGCGGGTGCTTCCGGCCAAGTAGCCGGCCTGCCTGCGGCCGCTCAGCGCGGCCGGGGTGGCTGGCTGAGGAAGAAGCGCAGCATCTCGGCGCTGGCATCCGGGCCACGGGCATCGGTGTAGCTGCCGGCGGCCCGGCCACCTGCCCAGGCATGGCCGGCGCCGTGCAGCAGCCACAGCTCGGCGCTGGCAGGCTGTCCGGCCAGGCCGTGGCTGCTGCGGGTGTAGCGCTGGCCGGCGGCGGACATGCCTTGCACCTGCGCTGTCTGCGCCCCCGCTGGCGCCGCGCCACGGATGGCCGCCGCCAGCAGCTGCTCGCCATTGCGCGGGTGCACCGTGCTGTCCTGGTCACCATGGAATGCGATGGTGGGCACGGGCAGCGGCGCCGTGCTGGCCGCGCCGCTGCGCATGGCCGCCAGGCCGCTGTTGAGGTCCTGCGCCGCACCGGGCGCCAGACCGGAGTGCACACCCACCGCCGCGAACTGCGCCGGGTGGGCCGCCGCCACCAGCGCCGCCATCGCGCCACCGGCCGACAGTCCGGCGATGAACACCCGCCCGGCATCCAGCCCGTGCTGCCGCACCACCGCCTGGGCCAGGCTGGCGATCAGCGCCGCCTCGCCGCGGCCGGCCTGCTGGTGGTTGTGCTTGAACCAGTTCCAGCAGCGGCTGGGGTTGGCGTTCTGGGCCTGGGCCGGGTACAGCACCGCCACGCCCCGGGCCGCCGCCAGGGCATTCATGCCGGTGCCGGCCGCAAAGTCGTCGGGATCCTGCGTGCAGCCATGCAGCATCACCACCAGCGGCAGGGCCTGGCCGGCCGCGCCGGGTGGCAGATAGAGCTTGTAGTCACGCTGCAGACCAGCATGGCTGTGCGTGCCGCCGATGAAGCTGGCGGGCGTGTGCCCGGTGGGCTGCGGCGCCGCCGTCGGCCGTGTCACCACTTCAACGGCCTGCACGTCGATCACCTCGCCGGCCGGCGCGGCCGCCGCCGCACCACCGATCACCAGGCCGCCCAGCGCACGCTGGATGGCCTGGGTGGCGGCGCCGAGCTGGCCTGCCTGGGTCAGCCGGGTGGCATCGCGCATCAAATCCTGCAGGGAGTGGTTCATGGGGTCCTTGGGTGGTGGGGATGTGGGTGGAGCTGGAAGTCGGACGTGCGGGTGGACGTGGGGTTGGACGAGCGTTTGGGTGGGGGTGTGGTGCATCAGCGCATGCGCGTGGCCAGCGCGGCCTTCACCGCCGGGCTGGCCTGCAGTGCACCCAGCACGTGGATGGAGTTGATGGTGGCCAGCGCCAGCTCGGGCGACACATCGGGCGCGATCGAGGCCAGGCCCAGCACCCGCAGGTCCAGGGTCTGGCCGCTGGCCTGCATCGCCCGCAGCTGCTCGGCCGTGAAGTGCTGCAGCCCCAGCACCAGGGTCTTGCGCGCGGCCACCTGCTTCACCACCTCGGCATGCTGGGCCAGCTGGTTGCGGATGGCGGTGCGGATGAAATCGCTGCGGTTGCCGTAGAAGCTCTCGGCCACCAGCAGGTCGATCTGGCCCAGGTCGACGAAGCCCAGATTGATGGTGAGCTTCTCGGTGTCGGACTGCTTGTCACGCAGCGGCTTGGATTGGGCGGGTTTCGGCATGGCGCCATCCTATCACCATCCACTTGGATGTTCCATGGAAGGCTAATTGCAAAGAGCCGTGGCCTGCAACAGAGCCGCTGCACCGAACAGGGAAGGCCCGGATAGCCAGGGCCGGCGGCTTCTGCGCCACTGGCTGGCCACGCCTCGCCACCCCCCACCAGGACCCCATCCGATGCCCATGCCCGGCCTGATCATGGACAAGCCGCTGATGATCTCGTCGATCATCCGCCACGCCGCGCGCTACCACAGCGGCACCGAGATCGTGGCCCGCACGATCGCCGGCACGCTGTTCCGCTACAGCTACGGCGAGGCCTACCAGCGCATCTGCCAGCTGGCGCATGCCATCACCAGGCTGGGCATGCAGCCGGGCGACCGGGTGGGCGCCCTGGCCTGGAACACCCACCACC
Source organism: Pseudomonadota bacterium (assembly GCA_040386375.1). GTDB lineage: Bacteria > Pseudomonadota > Gammaproteobacteria > Burkholderiales > Burkholderiaceae_C > Pseudaquabacterium. Next base: position 95,957 of record JAZKFQ010000006.1, on the reverse strand, counting down.
AGTTCGAAATGTTCTACGGCGTGTCAGGCACGGGCGCGGTGCTGCACACCGTCAACCCGCGGCTGTTCCCCGAGCAGCTGGTCTACATCATCAACCACGCCGAGGACCGCCTGCTGTTCGTCGATGCGATGACGCTGCCCATCGTCGAGAAGATCGCGCCGCAGCTCACCACCGTCGAAGCCTTCGTGATGATGAGCGACCGCGCCGGCATGCCGGCCACCACCACGCTGCCCGGGCTGCTGTGTGTGGAGGAACTGCTGGCCGCCGAGCCGGCGCACTACGACTGGCCCGACTTCGACGAGCGCAGCGCCTCCACCATCTGCTACACCTCGGGCACCACCGGCAACCCCAAGGGCGTGGTGTATTCCCACCGCTCGGCGGTTCTCACCACCCTGCTGTTCGGCCCGCTGATGGGCCTGCGCGCGCGCAACGGCGAGCTGCCGGTGCTGATGCCGATGGCGCCCATGTTCCACGGCAACGCCTGGCAGTTCCCCTATCTGGCGCCCATGCACGGCGCCAAGCTGGTGCTGCCCGGCCGCAACTACGAGCCCGACAAGCTGTACGAGCTGCTGGAGGGCGAGCGCGTCACCCTCACCTGCGGCGTGCCCACCTTCTGGCTGATCCTGCTGGACTGGCTGCAGCGCAACGGCAAGACCTTCAGCAGCCTGCGCCATTCACTCAGCAGCGGCTCGGCCATGCCGCGGTCGCTGATGGAGGCGCTGGAGCGCGACCATGGCGTGGAGGTGCTGCAGGGCTGGGGCATGACCGAGGCCCTGGGGGGCAGCGGCGTGCTGATGCCACCACGGGCCGAAGAACGCAGCTTCGACGAACGGGTGCAGGGCCGGATGACCTCGGGCCACGCCGCCTGGGGTGTGGACTACCGGCTGGTGGACGACGACGGCAGCGAGCTGCCGCAGGACGGCCAGACCGTGGGCCACTTCCGCGTCAAGGCGCCCTGGGTCAGTTCGGCCTACTTCAAGAACGAAGGCGGCAGCGCGCTAGACGCAGAAGGCTGGCTGCAGACCGGCGACCTGGCCACCATCGCCCCCGACGGCCGCATCCTGCTCACCGACCGCAGCAAGGACGTGATCAAGTCCGGCGGCGAATGGATCAGCTCGGTGGAGATCGAGAACCTGGCCATGGGCCATGCCGACGTGCTGCAGGCGGCCGTGGTCGCCGTGCCCCACCCACGCTGGCAGGAGCGGCCGCTGCTGGTGGTGGTGCGCAAGCCCGGCAGCGCACTGGATGCGGCCGCCATGCTGGCCTTCATGCGCGGCAAGATCGCCGACTGGTGGATGCCCGACGACGTGGCCTTCGTCGACGCCCTGCCCATGACCGGCACCGGCAAGGTGCACAAGCGCACGCTGCGCCAGCAGTTCAGCGGCCATGTGCTGCCGAGCCTGCGGCCGGATGCCGCGCCAGGCCGCTGACTCGGCCACTGATCCGGCCGCTGATCTCGCCGCCTAGGTGGCCGTGGCCCGCGCCATCTGCTGCAGCGCGCGCGCCCAGGCCTGGTCGATCTCGGGCGTCCAGTCGGCACCAAGCGTCTGGCGAAAGACATCGACCAGCACGCGGAAGAAGCGCTGGAACTGGTCGGTGGGCACGCCGTAGCCCTGGTGCGTCAGGTGCTCGGCGGCCACCAGGCTGCTGCCGTACTGCTGCGGGCCGGCGGCGTCCTGCAGGCATTCGATGGCGCGCAGGAACATCTCGCCACGCACCGCGCCGCTGGTGTCGTTGCAGAACAGCGGCTGCAACTCCGGGGATTCGGCAAACAGCTGCGCAAACACCAGCGGCGCCGGATCACCCACCCGCTGGGCCACCAGCGCCAGCGTGTGTTCCAGGCAGCCTGCGTCGTCCATGGCGCTTCAGTTCACGCCGCGGGTCTTGCCGTCCCAGTAGGGCGCACGCAGGATGCGCTTGAGCAGCTTGCCGCTGGGGTTGCGTGGTAGCACGTCGACGAAGTCGATGCTCTTGGGGCACTTGTAGTGCGCCAGGCGATCGCGCATCCAGTCGATGATCTCGCGCTCGGTGGCGCTGGCGCCGGGCCGGCGCACCACGCACGCCTTCACGCTCTCGCCCCACTTGTCGTCGGGCACGCCGATCACCGCGCCATCGGCCACGTCGGGGTGCTTCATCAAGGTGTTCTCGATCTCGGCCGGGTAGATGTTCTCGCCACCCGAGATGATCATGTCCTTGATGCGGTCGTTGATGTAGACATAGCCGTCCTGCATGTAACCACCGTCGCCTGAGCGGAACCAGCCGCCATTGGCATTGCGCCCTTCGGGGAAGGCCGCAGCCGTGGCCTCGGGGTTGCGCCAGTAGCCGATCATGTTGCCGGGCGATTCGATCAGCACCTCGCCGGTCTGGCCTTCGGGCAGGTCCTGCAGCGTCACCGGGTCGACGATGCGCACCCGCGCCCCCGGCACCGGCTGGCCGGCCGAGCGCAGCAGCCTGGCCTTGGGGCCGTCGGCGGCATGGTCCTCGGGCAGCAGGAAGGTGGCCGAGCCGGCGATCTCGGTCAGGCCGTACACCTGCATGAAGCCGCAGCCGAAGGTGGCCATGGCCTCGGTGAGCACCCGGTCGCTGATCGGCGAGCCGCCGTAGGACATCAGCTGCAGGGTGCGGAAATCGCCGGCCTTCACCTGGGGCGACTGCAGCATGAACAGGATCATGGCCGGCACCACGAAGGTGTGGGTGATGCCGTGCTGGCCGATGGCGGCGATGAAGCCGGCCGGGTCGAAATCGGGGTAGCTGGAGCCGGTGGCGCCGGCGTACAGCGGAAACAGCCCCATGTTGGCGCCGGCGATGTGGAAGGTGGGCAGGGCATTGCCCACCACCGCATCGGCCGTCACGTCCCACACCAGGGTGCCCAGCTGGCAGTTGAAGATCAGCCCGGCATGCGACAGCACCACGCCCTTGGGCAGGCCGGTGGTGCCGCTGGAATACAGCTGCAGCAGCGGGTCGTCGGGCTTGGCATCCACCGCCTGGAACTGGTCGGAGGCGCCGGCATACCAGTCGTGGAAGCCGGCATGCCCGTCCTGCGCGCCATCGGTCACCAGCACCTGCTGCAGCGTGGGCATGGCCGCGCGGTCGACCAGGGGCAGGAAGCCGCGATCGGCCAGCATCAGCTTGGCACCGCCATGGTCCACGATGTAGTGCACCTCGCCCGGCGCCAGGCGCCAGTTCACCGGCATGCACACGGCGCCCAGCTTGGCCGCGGCCAGGGTCAGCAGCGTGGCCTCGACATGGAACTTGGTGAGTGCCGCCACCCGGTCGCCGGCCCCCACGCCCAGGGCCACCAGGGCATTGGCGATGCGGTTGGTGTCGCGCTCCACATCGGCAAAGGTCCAGCGCCGGTCGCCGCAGCGGTAGGCCAGGCCGTCGGGCTTGAGGCGGGCCTGGTTCTGGACGATGGCGTTGAAGGTCGATCCGGGCATGGTGTGTCTCCTTGGGCCGGCATGGTGGTGGCGCGGCCCGGGCCCGTCTTGCGTCAAGTGGGCGGCGGCACGTCGGGCTGCAACGCGGGCAGCAGGCCCAGTTCCCGCAGCAGTTCGTCGCTGTGCTCGCCCAGGTTGGGTGCATGGCGGGGCTCGGGCAGGCTGCAGCCACCGAAGCGCACCGGCTGGCGCACTTCCAGGTAGGCACCCTCGGTGGGGTGCTGGCGCTCGCGGAACAGGCCCACGGCCTGCAGGTGCGGGTCGGCCGGCAGGTCGCCCACGGTCTGCACCGCCATCGCCGGCACCTCGATCTGCTTGAACAGGGCCAGCCACTCGGCCGTGCTGCGGCCGGGCAGGATGGCGGCCATCTCGCGGTACATCTCCGACATGTTCTGGCGCCGCAGCTCCTTGTCGGCCAGGCTGGGCCGCTGGAACACGTCGGGCCGGCCCATGGCCTCGAAGAAGCGCTGCCAGCGTGCGTCCAGGTAGGGCGCCACCGAGATCCAGCCGTCGCGGGTTTGCATGGGCTGGCGCACCGGGTCGAGCTGGCGCGCATAACCCCAGCCGCCGGTGGGCGGCACCAGGGTCTGGTCGCACAGGTGCTCCAGGCTGTTGAAGCTGGCCAGGGCCTCGAACATGGGCACCTCGACGAACTGCCCTGCCCCGGTGCGCTGGCGGTGCAGCAGCGCGGCCAGCACCGCGTAGGTGGCGTGCAGGCCCGACACCTTGTCGGCAAACAGCATCGGCAGATAGCGCGGCGCCGGGTTGCCGTCCACCCGCGGCAGCAGGGCCGCAGCGCCGGTGCTGGCCTGGATCACGTCGTCGTAGGCCTGCAGTCCGGCATAGGGCCCGTCCAGCCCGAAGCCGGTGCAGTGCACATAGACGATGTCGGGGCGGATGGCGCGCACCGCCTCGTAGCCCAGGCCCAGGCGGTCCACCGCGTCGGGGCGGATGTTGTGCAGCAGCACGTCGGCGGTGGCGATCAGCCGTCGCAGCGCCAGCCGGCCGGTGTCGGACTTCATGTCCCACACCACCGAGCGCTTGCCGCGGTTCAGCCGCAGGAACACCGGGCCCATGCCGGCGGTGTGCGCCGGCTTGCCGATGATGCGCACATGGTCGCCCTCGGGCGGCTCGATCTTGACCACGTCGGCGCCCAGGTCGGCCAGGGTCTGGGTGCAGTAGGGGCCGAACACCACGGTGCTCAGGTCCACCACCCGCAGGCCGGCCATGGGTGACGCCGGCATGGCCGCCGTGGCGGCAGGCGCCGGTGTGTCGGATGGGTGCCCCGGGTCAGTGTGCATGCGGTCGGCCTTGGCGGTGGGAGAACGGGCCGGCGCGCCTTGCGCGGCGCCCGGATGTTGCCGCTGCGCAGGCCGGTCGCCCATCGTCCAAAACGACGAAGCAGGCCCTGTTTGCACGTGTCGTAAACGACAGTTGCGCGCGGGTTGGTTGTTGACATCATGCGCGCATCCCAACCCATGCTCGACGGAGTCTCCGATGAAATTGTCCCCCGCCATCCTGCTGGCCTGTGCCGCACTCGGCACCACCACCGGCGCCTGGGCGCAGAAGACCTGGAAGGTCGGCTCGGCCGCCCAGCCGGGCACGGTGCTGGTGCAGTTCGTCGACGAGCTGGCGCAGAAGGTCGGTGAAGGCAGCAAGGGCGAGATCAAGGTCGAGCGGCTGTTCGTCGGCAGCGAGCAGGAAGCCACCCAGCAGGTGGTGCGCGGCCGGCTGGAACTGGCCAGCATCTCCTACACCGGCGCCACCGGCCTGATCCCCGAGGCCTCGGTGCTGAACATGCCCTACCTGTGGGTCAGTTCGGCCGAGCGTGACTACGTGACCGACAAGCACGCCCTGCCGGTGATGAAGAAGATCTACGAGGCCAAGGGCCTGGTGATCCTGGGCCTGGGCGAGGTGGGCTGGAACGACGTGGTCTGCAAGAAGGCCTGCCTCACGCCCGAGAGCGTGAAGGGCATGAAGGTGCGCATCTCGCCGTCGGCGGCGTCCAAGATGTTCTGGACCTCGCTGGGCAGCAACGGCGTGCAGATGCCGCTGTCCGAGCTGTTCCCGGCGCTGCAGAGCGGCCTGGTGGATGCGGCCGACCTGCCCTTCCCCTACTACGTGACCACGCCCGCCGCGCAGAGCGCCCCGCACTATGTGCTGACCCAGCACCTGCACCACGGCAGCACCATCGTGGCCAACAAGGCGGTGTGGGACGGCCTGAACGCCGCGCAGAAGCAGGCCGTGCAGGCCGCGGTGCCCAACGTGGTGCGCATGCGCAAGGCGGTGGACGACGAGGTCAAGCCCAAGATGGACGACTTCAAGAAGAAGGGTGGCTTCGTGCATGAGCTCACCGCCGCCCAGCGCACCGAGTGGCGCAAGCTGGTCGAGCCCAACCAGGAAGCGCTGATCAAGGAGATCGGTGGCAGCGCGCCCGAACTGTGGGCCGCCATCCAGAAGGGCAAGAAGGAATACGCCGCCAGCGGCGGCAAGTGAGCGGCACATGAACCAGCACCCGCGGCCAACCCCGACACGGTGATCCATGCAAGCAGTTCAGAAATTCCTCAAGATGCTTTGGCGGGTGGAGGCGACGGTCTGCGTCCTCGCCTTCTGCGGCACCGCATTGGCGCTGATGGCCGATGTGCTGGCGCGTGAAGCCTTCGGCAACGGCCTGTTCGGCGCCCAGCGCTTTGCGGTCTGGGCCAACGCCATCGCCGGCCTGCTGGGCTTTGCCCTGGTGACGGCCGAGCGCGGCCACCTGCGCCCGCAGTTCGCCGACGCCCTGGTGCCCAAGTCGCTGGAGCCCCACATCGAACGCATCGGCGAACTGGTCTCGGCCCTGATCTGCCTGGGCCTGGCCTGGTATGCGGTGGAGTTCGTGCTGAGCTCGGCCCGCCTGGGCGAGCGTGGCATGGCCATCCCCATCCTGGTGTGGCCCATCCAGCTGGTGCTGCCGTGGATGTTCTTCTCGTCGGCACTGCGCCACATCGCCTTCGCCACCTGGCCTGAACTGCGGCCTGTTCCCCGTTCCGAGGTGCCAGCATGAGTTGGTTAGGGCTTCTTGCCGTCATCGTGGTGCTGCTGGCCCTGCGCCAGAGCCTGGTGCTGGTGTTCGCGGTGGCCGCCGCCTACATCCATGTGTTCATCGCCAACAGCAAACTGGAATTCCTGCTGCAGGACTTCTGGTTCACCGTCGACCGCGAGGTGCTGCTGTCGATCCCGCTGTTCATCCTGGCCGGCAACGTGATGTCGCGCGGGTCCATCGCCCAGCGGCTCATCGGCTTCATGACCACGATCACCTCGCCCATCCCGGGCGGCATGGGCATCGCCTGCGTGCTGAGCTGTGCGGCCTTCGCGGCCATCAACGGCTCGTCCATCGTCACCATGCTGGCCATCGGCTCGGTGATGTACCCGGCCATGGTCTCGCGTGGCTACAGCAAGCACTTTGCGCTGGGCGCGGTGGCCTCGGCCGGCACGCTGGGCATCATCATCCCGCCGTCGATCCCGCTGATCCTCTACGGCATCATGACCGAGAAGAACATCGCCCAGCTGTTCGTGGCCGGCATCGGCCCCGGCCTGCTGCTGACGCTGATGTTCGCCGGCTACTCGCTGGTGGTGAACCGCAACATCCCGCGCGAGCGCTACACCGGCACCCAGGCCTGGAAGTCGTTCACCGACGGCATCTACGCCCTGCTGCTGCCGGTGATCATCATCGGCGGCATCTACTCGGGCTATTTCAGCCCCACCGAATCGGCGGCGGTGGCACTGGCCTATGCGCTGTTCATCGAGTTCTTCGTGCACAAGCGCGAGAAGGCGCCTGCGGCACCGGCCGGCGCTGGTGCGCTGGACGGCGTGCGCCACTACCTGGCCACCCGGGCGATGAACCCGAAGGAGCTGGTGGAGACGGTGCTGGAGACCACGCGCCTGCTGGCCACCCTGCTGCCCCTGCTGTGCATTGCCGGCAGCCTGAACACCATCCTGGACCATTCGGGCGCGCCCAAGCAGATGGTGCAGTTCATGGTGGGCGCGGTGCAGGACCGCTGGGTGCTGATGTTCATGATCAACATCCTGCTGCTGATCGTGGGCTGCCTGATGGACGTGGGCTCGGCCATCCTGATCCTGGCGCCGCTGCTGGAACCGCTGGCGTCGGCCAAGGGCTTCGACCCGATCCACTTCGGCATCATCATGATCGCCAACCTGGAGATCGGCTACCTCACGCCGCCGGTGGGGCTGAACCTGATCGTGGCGATGGCGGCGTTCAAGGAGAGCTTCGGCACCATCTGCAAGGCGGCGATACCGTTCATCGTCATCATGCTGATCTGGCTGGTGATCGTGGCCACGGTGCCGCAGCTGTCGCTGTACCTGGTGGGCACGTAGCGGCGCGCAGCACGCGCCTGCCAGCGACAAGCGCCTGCCTCCCGGCAGGCGCTTTTTTTTGGGTTCAGCCGGCTGTGGCCTGCAGCCGGAAGTGCATGCCAGCCAGGTGGAAGCTGCTGCCCTGCACCCGCAGGCCACGGTCGACAGCGCGGTCCAGCACCGCGTCCACGTCGGCCACGGCCAGCAGCATGGCGCCCAGGGCGTCGGCGGGGCCGGGCTCGGCGCTGATGGCCGTGCCATCCACCTGCAGCACCGGCGCAGCGTCGGGCAGGCCCAGGATGCGCGCCCAGTGCGCCAGCAGCACCGCGGGCTCCGGGCTTTCCAGCACGATGCCCAGCAGGCGCTGGGTGACCTCGGTGCGCATGCCCGCCTGCCAGTGCGGGCCGGCCGGCCACCAGGTGCCCTGCTGCCGGTCGTCACCGCCCGGGCTGTGGCCCAGCTCGATGAAGGCGGCGCGGCAGTCGCGCGGGTGCAACTGCACGCTCTGGTAGGCGGGGCGGTCGATCTCGTGCGCGGTGCGCACGCCCAGGGCCGCGGCCCGGGCCTGGGCTGCACGCGGCTGCTCGGCCTGGAAGATCGCCATGTAGCCGCCATGCCCGCGGCTGCGGCGGATGAAGCGGCCGGCGGCGGTGTCGGCCTGCACAGGCGCCACCACCTCGATGAAATCCGTGCCCACCGGCAGCAGGGCGTTCTCCAGCCCGTAGGCGATCAGCCCCGGATCACGGTGGCAGACCTGCAGGCCCAGGATGGCCTGCAGATCGTCGACCACCGGCTCCAGGCGCGGCGCGGCCAGGCAGACCTGGCGCAGGCGTAGTGGGTGTGCCATGCCCGCTTCAACCCGGGATGGCGTTGGCCGCCGCCACAAAGCCGCGGTTCCAGGTGGGGCTGATGGTCACCTCGTTCAGGCACACATGGGCGGGCATTCTGGCCAGGAACAGCATCAGCTCGCCGCAGTCCTCGGCCTGCACCATCCTGGCCTTGTCCTCGGCGCTGACCGGGATCGGCCGCTTGTCCAGGATGGGCGTGGCCACCTCGCCCGGGCACACCGCGGTGGCGCGGATGCCGTGGATGCATTCCTCCATGTTCAGGCTCTCGGTCATGGCGTTGACGCCGAACTTGGCCGCGCTGTAGGCCGGCCCGGTCATGGTGCCGACGAAGCGCCCGGCCCAGCTGGAGACGTTGACGATCAGCCCGTCCTTCTGCGCCCGCATCATCGGCAGCACCGCATGGCAGCAGTAGAAGGTGCCGTCCAGGTCGATGCGCAGCACCTGGTCCCAGCCGGCGGTGGACAGGTGCTTCCAGTTGCGCTCGCGCACGTTCAGGCCGGCGCTGTTGACCAGCACGTCGATGCGGCCCTCCTGGGCGGCGATGCCCGCGGCCACGGCCTGCACCGCGGCCACGTCGACCACGTCCAGCACCGCCACGCGGGCGCTGGCGCCCGTCTTGCGGCCGATCTCGGCCACCTGGTCGGCCACCGCCTGCAGCTCGGCCACGCGCCGGCCCGACAGCACCAGGCGCATGCCGGCCTGGGCATAGGCCAGGGCCGTGCCGGCGCCGATGCCGCTGCCGGCGCCGGTGATCCAGGCCACCTTGTTCGTGAGGTCTCGCATGTTTGTCTCCTTGGGGTTGATCGGCCGCGGCCTGCCCGCGCCCGGTGGCGCTGGCATGATGCAAGCGGGCCGGTCGCCGGCCTGTCATCGCGGGGACTGACCACATGAAGACCTTGGACGAAATGCTGAGCCGCCGCCTGCTCACCCGCCAGCAGCATGCCGACATCGCCGGCTGGGTGGCCACCGCCCGCACACCCGACGCCATCATGGCCATGCCCGCGCCGCTGTGGCGCACGCTGGCCCTGGCCAGCGTGCTGATGAACGTCGATGCCGACCTGACCCAGCCCCCGGCCCTGGACGCCGGCCACTGATGCAGTTACCGCGACTGGTGCCGGGACTGGTGCTGGCCCTGGCCGGCGCCGCCGCCGCGGCCCAGCCCAATCCGGCGGGCATCGATTGGCAGGCCCTGCCCGGCTTGCAGATCGCGCGCACCGAAACCACGGTGGGCCAGTTCGCGCGCTTCGCACTGGCCACCGGCCAACGCACCCGCGCCGAAGCGGCCGGCGGCGGCCAGGTCTACGAGGCCGGCTGGGTGGCCAAGCCCGGCTGGACCTGGCGCCGGCCCTTCGGCGGCACGCAGGACGCCCACCCCGACGAGCCGGCGGTGCACATCGCCTTCGACGAGGCCCAGGCCTTCTGCCGCTGGGCCGGCGGCCGCCTGCCCAGCGATGCCGAATGGCTGCGTGCCGCCTACACCGAGCAGCGCCGCCCGGCGCCTGCGCCCTTCGCCACCGGCACCACCTACCCCTACCCCAGCGGGCCCACGCCCGAGGGTGCGCAATGCCTGGCCGACTGCGGCCCCGCCGCCCGGGCACGGGCCATCGCCCATGGCGCGCTGCTGCAGCGTGGCCACGGCCATGCCCTGGCGGGCAGCACAGCAGCCGGCGTCAACGGCCTGCACGACATGGGTGGCAATGCCTGGGAATGGGTGGACGAGCCGGCCGGCGGCGCACAGCCGGCCGGCAGCGCCGAACGCCGCACCCGGGGTGGCAGCTGGTGGTACGGCGCGGCCCAGATGCGCGCCGATCACCTGCAGTCCAAGCCGGCCGGCACCAGCGTGATCTACATCGGCTTTCGCTGCGTGCGCGGGCCCTGACGGGCCGGCCCGGCGCCTACAGCCCCGGCGGCGGGCTGAAGCCGAAGCCCAGCGCCTCCAGCCGCTGGGCCAGTTGCACCAGGCGCAGATCGCCATAGGCCGGGCCGACGATCTGCACCCCCACCGGCAGGCCGTCGGGGGCCAGGCCACCCGGCACCACCACCGCCGGCAGCAGGGCCACGCCCGCCAGGCCGGCCCAGAAGATCTGGTTGAAATACGGCAGCGGCTGGCCATCGACCTGCAGGCTGCGCTGCCCGGGCGGCGTGTGGTCGTGCGCAAACGCCGTGGTCGGCATCATCGGCATGACCAGGAAATCGACCTGCTCGAAGAAGCGGTGCCAGGCCCAGCGCAGCTGCGTGCGCTGCTCGTTCAGGCGCTGCCAGTCACGCGCGCGCAGCGTCTGGGCCCGCAGCAGCAGCGCTGCCGGGCCCTGGTCGGCCGGGTCCAGCGCGTCGGCCTCGGCCACCAGCCGGGCGAACTCGGCATCCGGCAGCCGTGCACTCATGGCCGAGTGCAGCAGGGCCTGGTAGATGCCATGGCTGTGTTCGGCGGCAAAGTCAGGGCGGGCCTGGTCGTCGACCGTGGCGCCCTGCCCGGCAAGGGCCTGGGCCACGGCCTCCACCCGCGCCTGCACCGCCGCCGACACCGGGCACAGCGCATGGTTGCGCCAGAGCGCGATGCGCAGGCTGCTGGTGGGTTGCGACAGCGCCGGCAGGGTGACGCTGAGGCCACGCGCCTCGATCACATCGGGCACGGCCAGCAGGCGCAGCGTGGTCTCCAGGTCCTGCGCCGACCGTGCCAGCGGGCCGATCACCGAGATGTCGGTGGGCGTGCGCACACCACCCAGGGCATGGCCGCGCATCGGCACCAGGTTCCAGGTGGGCTTGAGGCCGAACACCCCGCAGAAATGCGCCGGGTTGCGGATGGAGCCACCGATGTCGCTGCCGATCTCCAGGCCGGTGAGCCCCGCGGCCAGCGCAGCGGCCGACCCGCCCGACGAGCCACCGGGCGTGGCGCCCGCGCGCCAGGGGTTGTGGGTGGTGCCGTAGATGGCGTTGTAGCTCTGGAAGTCGGCCAGCCGGATCGGCACATTGGTCTTGCCGAACACGATGGCGCCAGCCGCCTTCAGCCGCTTGATGGCCAGGGCGTCGGTGTGCACGATGTTGTCGCGCAGCTCGGGGATGCCCCAGGTGGTGGCCGTGCCGGCCAGGTCGTAGCTCTCCTTGACCGTCATCGGCACGCCGTGCAGCGGGCCCAGCACATCACCACGCGCCTGGGCGGCATCGGCGGCGTCGGCGGCAGCGCGCGCCCCGGCGCGGTCCTGCACCACCACGGCGTTGATGGCCGGGTTGTGCTGGTCGACGCGGGCCAGGAAATGCTCCAGCAGATCACGCGATGTGGTTTCGCGGTCGCGGATGCGGCGCGCCAGTTCGGTGGCGGATTGGAAATGCAGGGCGGTCATGGTCAGGCTTTCAGCAGTGGTGTCTCGATCTTCGGGCCGGGCCTGCGCCCCTGTCCATGCGGGCCGGCCCGCAACGGCCTCAGCGGCGGACCAGCAGCAAACAGCCCAGCATGATCAGCGCCGCCGAGCTGAGGCTCCACACCGTGGGCACCTCGCCGAACACCAGGAAGCCCAGCAGCGCGGCCCACACCAGGCCGGTGTATTCCACCGGCGCGGCGCGGCTGGCCTCGATGTGGGAGAAGGCCCAGGTGATGCACAGCAGGCCCACGGTGGCCAGGCCGCCCATCAGCAGCAGGATGGGGATGTCGGTGACTGCCATCGGCTGCCACAGCCACAGCATGGGCCCGGCCAGCACCACCACCGGCAGCAGGTTCTGCACCAGCAGAATGGTCCACAGCGCGTCGTGCTGGGCCTGGTGGCGTGCCACCACCACCACGCCGGCATAGGTGATGGCCGAGACCGCGGCCGCCGCCATGCCCCACAGCCGGGCATCGCTGCCGGGTGCGTCGCTGGCCTGCAGCTCGGGCCACAGCGCCACGCCCACGCCCAGCGCGCCCATGGCCAGCGCCGCCCAGATCCAGCGCGAGGGCCGCTCGTGCAGCAGCCACATCGCCAGCAAGGCGATGAACAGCGGCGCGGTGTAGCCCACACCCACGGCCTGCACCAGCGGCAGGCGGTTCAGCGCGAAGAACCAGGTCAGCAGGGCCACCAGCAGCAGGCCGCTGCGCAGCGCATGCCAGCGCCACTGCGGCCGCGCCGGCAGCGGTGTGCGCCGCCACAGCCACAGCGGCACGGCAAACAGCGCACCGGTGGCAAAGCGCAGAAAGGTCACCTGGGCCGTGCCATAGCGCTCGCCCAGCAGCTTGGCCGTGCTGTCCATGCCGATGAAGCAGGCCGCAGCCAGCGCCGCGGCGGCCAGCGCCAGGGCGGTGGTGCGCGGATCGGCTGAAGCAGCAGAGACGGTGGTGGCGGTCACGATGGAACCTGTGAAGGGGTCAGCCGCGTCCGAGCGGCGGGCCAGGGCGGCACTGATCTAGGCGCAAAGCACAGCCATATCCAGAGATATGGCGAGCATTTGCAACGACGAGCAGGGTCGACAGGGCACGTCGAGCGGGCGTGGATGACCCGTTCGCAGGTTCCTCAGGCCTTGCTGTCGACGATGGCCGCGTTCACCAGCGTGCGCAGCTCGCGGCGGATCGGGTACAGGCTGGACGGGATCAGCTGGGTCATGAACACCACGCTCAGGTCTTCCACCGGGTCGATCCAGAAGGCGGTGCTGGCCATGCCACCCCACCAGAACTCACCCGGGCTGCCGGCGATGCCGGTCTTGGCCACGTCGGTGGTCATCGCAAAGCCCAGGCCGAAGCCAATGCCCTGGTACAGCGCCTCGGAGAACATCGACACCGAGATGTCGGACAGGTCCTTGCCGCCCGGCAGGTGGTTGCAGCGCATCAGCTGCAGGGTCTTGGGGCCCAGCAGGCGCACACCGTCGAGTTCACCGCCGCGGCGCAGCAGCTCGCAGAAGCGCAGGTAGTCGGCCATGGTCGACACCAGGCCGCCGCCGCCCGAGGGCGCGGCAGGCGCGGTCTTGAAGCTGGGCCAGCCCTGGATGGCCGGGGCCAGCTTGCCGTCGGCGCCGATGCTGTAGCACTCGGTGAAGCGGGCCAGCTTGTCCTCGCTGACATGGAAGGCCGTGTCCACCATGCCCAGCGGGCCGAAGATGCGCTGTTGCAGGAACTGCGCGAACGGCAGGCCCGAGATCACCTCCACCAGGTAGCCCAGCACATCGGTGGACACCGAGTAGTTCCAGGCCGTGCCGGGCGAGAACTCCAGTGGCACCTTGGCCAGGCCGTCGATGAAGCCCTGCAGCCCCTCCTTCTGGGCAAAGGGTTCCACCTTGCCGCTGCGGTAGGCCGCATCCACATTGGTGCGGTTCTGGAAGCCGTAGGTCAGGCCGGAGGTGTGGCGCAGCAGGTCGACCATGCGCATCGGCGCATCGGTGGGCCGGGTCATGAACATGCCGGGCATGCCACTCACGTAAACCCCGAGATTGCGCCAGCTGGGGATGAAGCGGTGCACCGGGTCTTCCAGCGCCACCTTGCCTTCTTCCACCAGCATCATGAAGGCCACGCTGGTGATGGGCTTGGTCATCGAGTAGATGCGCACCAGGCTGTCTTCGGCCAGGGCCACCGCCGGCGCCTCGGCCGTGGCCAGCCGGGCCTGGCCCAGCAGGCTGCGGTGCACCACCTGGCCGCCGCGCGCCACCACCAGGTGGGCATGGGGCAGCTTGCCGGTGTCGATGTAACGCGTCTTCAGAAACTCGTCGATGCGCGCCAGGCGCTGGGGGCACATGCCTTGCTGCGTTGCTGAGGATGTCAAGCTTGTCTCCGGGGTGGCAGGGCGATCAAGCCCGTTGGGCAGGTGATTTCAGCATCCCGAGCGCCGAGGCACTGTCACGATGGCTCCACGCCTGCAAGGCATCGCGTGTGTGATCGCTGTCGGTGACGCCGACCGTGGTGAGCGAGGCCGTTTGCGGGTCGGCGGTGGCGCCAGGCATCACGCCTTGCTGTCGACGATGGCCGCGTTGACCAGCGTGAACAGCTCACGGCGGATCGGGTACAGGGTGGACGGGATCAGCTGGGTGAAGAACACCACGCTCAGGTCTTCGACCGGGTCGATCCAGAACAGCGTGCCGGCGAGGCCACCCCACCAATAGCTGCCCAGGCTGCCGGCGAGCCCGATCTTGGCCACATCGACGTTCATCGCGAAGCCCAGGCCGAAGCCGACACCGGCGAAGCTGGCATCGGAGAACATCGACACCGAAGCCTGGTGCAGATCCAGCTGCCCCGGCAGGTGGTTGCTGCGCATCAGCTGCAGCGTCTTCGGCCCCAGCAGGCGCACGCCTTCGAACTCGCCGCCGCGGCGCAACAGTTCGCAGAAGCGCAGGAAGTCGGCCATCGTCGACACCAGACCGCTGGCGCCCGACGCCGCGGCCGGTGGCGCCTTGTAGGTCGGCCGGCCCTGGATCGCCGGCGCCAGCTTGCCGTCGGCACCGACGATGTAGCACTCGGAAAACCGCCGCAGCTTGTCCTCACTGACGTGGAACGCGGTGTCGACCATGCCCAGCGGTCCGAAGATGCGCTGCTGCAGGAACTGCGCAAACGGCTGGCCCGAGATCACCTCGACCAGGTGGCCCAGCACATCGGTGGACAACGAGTAGTTCCAGGCCGTGCCCGGCGAGAAGACCAGCGGCACCTGGGCCAGGCCGTCGATCAGGCCCTGAAGCCCCTCCTGCTGCGCCGAAGGATTCAGGTCGGCGCTGCGGTACGCCGCATCGACGTTGTTGCGCATCTGCAGGCCGATGGTCAGGCCCGAGGTGTGGCGCAGCAGGTCGATGATGCGCATCGGCGCGTCGGTGGGCCTGGTAACCCACATGCCCGGGCCGCCGCTGACATAGACACCCAGGTTGCGCCACGACGGGATGAAGCTGTGCACAGGATCGTCCAATGCCACCTTGCCCTCTTCCACCAGCATCATGAAGGCGACGCTGGTGATCGGCTTGGTCATCGAGTTGAGGCGCGTCAGCGTGTCCTCGGTCAGCGGCACCGCGCTCGCCTCGGCCGTCGCCAGCCGGGCCTGTCCATGCAGGCTGCGGTGCACCACCTGGCCAGCCCGCGCCACCACCAAATGTGTGTGCGGGAGCTTGCCGCTGGCTATGTAGCGGGTCTTCAGGAAGTCGTCGATGCGCGCCAGGCGCTGCGGGCACATGCCCTGCTGGATGGCCGAAGAAGTCATGCTTGTCTCCGTGGTGGCAGGGTGATAGGCGCGTTGAGTCCATGATTTCAGCACCCCAACCCACCAGGCACTGTCACGATGGCTCCACTCCTGCAAGGCATCCGCGTGCTCGATTTCGGGCGCTACATCGCCGGTCCCTACTGCGCGGCCATGCTCGCCGAGTATGGCGCCGACGTGATCCGCATCGAGAAACGCGACGGCAGCGAAGACCGCTTCACCGCCCCGCTGGCCGAGGGCGCCGGCTCGCTGTTCCTGCAGATGAACCGCAACAAGCGCTCGATGACGCTGGACCCGGCCAGCCCCGGCGGGCGCGAGGTGGTGGCCAGGATGGTCAAGGGCGCCGACGTGGTCATCGCCAACCTGCCCGGGGCCACGCTCAAGCAGATGGGCCTGGACTATGAAACCCTGAAGAGCTACCGCCCCGACATCATCTTCGTCACCAACACCGCCTACGGCCCGGTGGGGCCGATGAGCAAGAACGTGGGCTTCGACACCATCGGCCAGGCCATGAGCGGCGCGATGTACATGACCGGCGACCCGGGCAAACCCACCCGTGCCGCCGCCAACTGGGTGGATTTCGGCACCGCCCTGCACTGCGCCTTCGGCACCATGGCCGCGCTGATGCAGCGCAGCCAGACCGGCCAGGGCCAGATGGTGACCGGCGCCCTGCTGGCCACGGCCATCGCGGTGACCAATGGCACGCTGATCGAGCAGCATGTGGCCCAGGTCAACCGCGTGCCCACCGGCAACCGTGGCCAGACCTCGGCCCCGGTGGACGTGTACGAGGTGACCGACGGCTTCATCCTGCTGGCCGTCACCGGCAACCCGCTCTACCGGCGCTGGGCGAAACTGATGCTGGCCGACCCGGCCACCGCCGAGCCGGGTGATCCCGACTGGCTGACCGACCCGCGCTTCGCCACCGACGAGAGCCGCGGCATCCACCGCGACCTGCTCAGCGAGCGCATGGGCCGCTGGTGCCGCCCGCGCGACAGCGACACCGTGGTCGGCATCCTGGGCGACGCCATGATCCCGGCCGCGCCGGTGCTGAGCCCGCAGCAGGCCCTGGACCACCCGCAGGTGCAGGCCATGGGCATCCTGCAACCGGTGATGTACCCCGGCCTGCGCTTGCCGGCGCCGGTGGCCGACGTGCCGATCTGGCTGAGCGAGACCAAGGCCGTGCCGCGCCAGCGTGCACCCACCATCGGCGAGCACACCGAGGCCGTGCTCACCGAGCTGGGCTACGGCGCCGATGCCATCGCCACCCTGCGCGCGCAGAACGTGATCTGAGCGCCTGAGCCGGCACGCGGCACGGCGACAATGCGCCGTCCATGCTGAGCCTGCACTTCGCCAACCACCAGGAGTCGCTGGCCGATCTGCTGACCAGCGCCCTGGGCCAGCCGGGCGGCGACCTCTTCATCCCCGCCGAGGTGATCGTGCCCAGCATGGCCATGCGCCGGGCCGTCACCCTGCAGATGGCGCGGCGCTACGGCGTGTGCGCCAACCTGCGCTTCGGCTTTCTGGCGCAGTGGCTGTGGGCACAGGGCGCCCTGGTGCTGGCCACGGCCGCGCCGGGGGCCACCCTGCCGCAGCGCACCGCCGACAGCGCCCAGGCGCCCTGGCAGCCCGGCCTGCTGACCTGGCGGGTGCTGGCTGCGCTGAACGACGGGCCCTGGGTGGCCGCCCAGCCCCGCCTGGCGCGCTACCTGGCCCAGGCCGATGCCGTGACCCGGCTGGACCTGGCCCAGCGGGTGGCGGTGCAGGTCGACCAGCACATCACCTACCGGCCCGACTGGCTGGCGGCCTGGAGCGACGGCCGCCCGGCGCTGCCGGCGGGCGCCGCTGGCCGCGACGACGAAGCCTGGCAGGCCGCGCTGTGGCGCCGCCTGCAGAACGAGATCAACGCCGCCGACGACCACAGCGGCATCGACCCCACCGCCGCCCACACCCTGGCCGCAGCGCTGGCGCAGCTGCCCGGCAGCGCCGCCACGTCAGCCAGGTTGCAGCAGGCCGGCCTGCCGGCATCGGCCCATGTGTTCTGCCTGCCCACCATCGCGCCGGTGCACCTGGCGCTGCTGCAGCAGCTGGCGCGCTGGGTGGACCTGCATGTCTACGCCATCAACCCCTGCGCCGACTACTGGTTCGACGTGGTCGAGCCGCGCCGCCTGGCCCGGCTGGCCGCGGCCGGCAAGGCCCAGCACCTGGAGGTGGGCCACCGCCTGCTGGCCGCCTGGGGCCAGCAGACCCAGGCCCAGCTGGCCGCCCTGGTCGACGCCTGCGGCGACGGTGTGGTCGACGACGACCACTTCCGGCCGCACGCCGGCCACGGCCTGCTGGCGGCGCTGCAGAACAGCATCCTGCAGTTGCAGGACCTGGCACCTGCCAGCCTGCCGCTGGCGGCGGCCGACCGCAGCATCGAGCTGCATGTCTGCCACAGCCTGACACGCGAGCTGGAGGTGCTGCAGGACCAGCTGCTGGCCCTGGTGGCCCAGCCCGGCGCACCGGCACCGGGCGAGATCCTGGTGGTGGTGCCCGACCTGGAGACCGCCGCACCGCTGATCGACAGCGTGTTCGGCACCGCGCCGCCGGCCCTGGCCCTGCCCTTCACCATCACCGGCCGGGCCGTCAGCCAGGTCAACCCGGCCGCCCGTGCCCTGCTGGACCTGCTGGCCCTGGCCGGTTCACGCTGCACCGCCAGCGCGGTGTTCGGCCTGCTGCAGCAGCCGGTGGTGGCACGGCGCTTCGGCCTGGACGACGAGGGCCTGGCGCGGGTGCACGGCTGGCTGCTGGACGCCGGTGTGCACTGGGCACTGGACGGTGCGCAGCGTGCCGGCCTGGGCCTGGACGAAGGGCCCGGCCACCACGGCCGCCACAGCTGGGCCGATGGCCTGGACCGCTTGTTCCTCGGCCATGCCCTGCCGTCGAACGCCGCGCCCTTCGACGGCCGCCTGCCCGCCGGCGAGGCCGAGGGCAGTGCGGCGCTGGCGCTGGGCGCGCTGTGGGCCTTTGTCCAGGCGCTGGACGGCCTGCGCCAGCGCACGGCCCGGCCACTGCCGGCGCAGGACTGGCCGGCCCTGCTGGCTGGCCTGGTCGACGACTTCCTGCATGCCGACACGGCCGGCACCGAGGCCCTGGCCGACCTGCGCGCCGCGCTGCAGGGCCTGGCCGGCAGCTGGCGCCTGAGCGCGCCCACGCTGCCGCTGGCGCTGGACGTGGTTCGGCAGGCACTCGGCCAGGCGCTGGACGACCCCGCGCTGGGCGGTGTGCCCACCGGCCGCATCACCTTCTCGGCCCTGCCCAGCCTGCGCGGCCTGCCCTACCGCATGGTGTGTGTGCTGGGGCTCAACGACGGCGCCTTCCCCAGTGCCAGCCGCCCGGCCGAGTTCGACCTGATCGCCCAGCACCCGCGCCCGGGTGACCGCCAGCGCCGGCAGGACGAGCGCAACCTCTTCCTCGACCTGCTGCTGGCCACGCGGCAGCGGCTCTACCTCAGCCACACCGGCCGCAGCGTGCGCGACAACAGCCGGCTGCCACCCTCGGTGCTGGTGTCCGAACTGCTGGACGTGCTGCTGCCGGCGCTGGATGCACCGCCCGACCAGGCCCTGGCCCGGCTGGTGGTGGAGCACCCGCTGCAGGCCTTCGACCTGCGCGGCTTCCAGGCCGGCAGCGATGTGCGGCTGCGCAGCTTCCATGCCGAATACGCGGTGGCGCTGGCGGCGGGCCAGGCGGCAGCGCGGGCGGCGGTGCTGGCGCCGGCCCAGGCGGTGGCCGGCGAGGACGTGGACAGCGGCACCGACGACGCCCCGGCGGGCGCCGACAGCCTCGACGACAGCGCCGGCGACACCGCGGCCGGCAGCGACGGCGCCGCGGACGACGCTGGCGACGACAGCGACCCAGACGCCGCCGGTGCCCCCGGCGCCCCCGCCTTCTTCGCCCGGCCGCTGCCCGCGCCGGCCACCACGGCCATCGGCCTGCCCCAGCTGCAGCGCTTCTTCCGCCACCCGGCACGCTGGCTGCTGCAGCAGCGCCTGGGCCTGGTGCTGCGCCAGGCCGACGAGACCCTGGACGACGACGAGCCCTTTCTGCCCGGCTTCAGCGCGCGGCAGGAACTGGCCCAACGCCTGCTGCCGGCCATGCTGCAGGCCCAGGCCACCGGCCAGACGCTGGCCGATGCCGACCTGCTGGCCCTGGCCGAGGCCGGCACCAGCCTGCCGGCCGGCCCCATCGGCCAGCGCCACACCCTGGACGAGCTGCCGCTGCTGCGGGCCCATGCGCTGGCGCTGGCCGAGACCGGCGCCGTTCCGCTGCTGGCGCCCCATGTGGCCACGCTGGACACCACGGTCGGCATCGACGGCCTGGCGCAGGCCTGGCCGTTGTCCGTCCACTTCAGCGACCTGCGTCCCGGCGGACTGCTGCGCCACCGCTACGACGAGCCCCGCCCGGCCGACCACCTGGCCGCCTGGCTGGACCACCTGGCGCTGTGCGCCTGCGCGCCGGCCGGCGTGGCCGGGCGCACCCGCTGGCTGGGGCGCGGGGCGCAGTTCGGCTTCCGCACGGTGCACGATCCGCTGCCGCTGCTGCAGCAGCTGGTGGCGCTGTTCGCCCAGGGCCAGCAGGCACCGCTGTATTTTTTCCCCAAGACCGCCTGGGCCTGGCTGGAGAAGGGCCGCAGCCTGAACGCGGCACGCGCCACCTGGCTGGCCAGCGCCCGCAAGCCATTCGCCGAGCAGGCCGATGCTGCGAACCGGCTGGTGCTGCGCGGCCTGCCCGACCCGCTGGAGGGTGGGCTGGCAGCCTTCGAGGCCACCAGCGCTGCGGTGCTGCAGCCGCTGTTCGACCACCTGGACGGCGGTGAGGCATGAACACGGCGCCGCAAGCCTTGGACGTGTTCAGCGTGCCCCTGGGCGGCGTGCAGCTGATCGAGGCCTCGGCCGGCACCGGCAAGACCTGGGCGATCTGCGGCCTGGTCCTGCGCCTGCTGCTGGAGCGCCGGCTCACGGTGCAGCAGATCCTGGTGGTCACCTTCACCAACGCGGCCACTGCCGAACTGCGTGAACGCCTGCGCAAGCGCCTGGTCGAGACCCTGGCCGGGCTGCAGGCGGCGACCACCACCGCCACCACCGGCGGCGACCCCTTCGTGCCCGCCCTGCTGGCCCGCCTGCGCGCCCAGGGCGCGCAGGACGCCGAGCTGCAGCAGCGCCTGGCGCAGGCGCTGCAGAGCTTCGACGAAGCCGCCATCTTCACCATCCACGGCTTCTGCCAGCGTGCACTGGCCGACACGCCCATCGCCGCCCAGATGCCCCTGGTGCAGGAGCTGCTGGCCGACGACAGCGCCGTGCTGGCCGAGGCGGTGCACGACTTCTGGCGCCAGCGGGTGGCCGGCGGCGCAGCCGATGCCGCGCTGTCGGCCCATCTGCTGGCCGAGGGCGACAGCCCCGAACGCTGGGTGCGCCTGCTCAAGCGCCAGCTGGCGCGGCCGCTGTCGCGCCTGGTCTGGCCGGCCGACATCGATGCGGCGCCGGACCGCGGCGGCCTGGCGCAGGCCCTGCAGGCCGCCTTCGCCCAGGCCCGCAGCGCCTGGTCCACACAGCGCAGCCAGGCCCTGGCCATGCTGGACCAGGGCCTGAAGCAGCTGCACCGCACCTATTACAAGGCCGACGCGGCCGCCACCGCCGGCGCCGCCTGGGATGCACTGCTGGCCGGCCCCACGCCCCCGGCCGCGCTGCCGCCCGGCGCCGTGCTGCTGGGCAGCGCCAACCTGGCCCGCCGCACCACCAAGGGCCATGCCCCGCCGGCCCACCCCTTCTTCGACACCGCCCAGGCCCTGCTCGACGCCCTGGCCGCCAGCGAGCGCGCCCTGCGCCTGGCCCGGCTGCGCCTGCTGCGTGACCTGCTGGCCGACGGCGCCGAGCGCCAGCGCCAGGCCAAGCGCGCCCGGCGCGTGGTGGCCTTCGACGACATGCTGGCCAACCTGCACCAGCGCCTGTGTCCCGGGCCCCATGGCCCCGCCGCACCCGGCCTGGCCAGCGCGCTGCGCCAGCGCTTCCCGGCCGCGCTGATCGACGAGTTCCAGGACACCGACCCGCTGCAATGGGCGGTGTTCCAGGCCATCTACGCGGTGCCGGAAGCGGGTGTGGGCGAGCAGGCCGCGCCGCTGTTCCTGGTGGGAGACCCCAAGCAGGCCATCTACAGCTTCCGCCATGCCGACCTGCACACCTACCTGCAGGCGCGCAGCCAGGCCGCGGCCTGCCACACCCTGGGCCAGAACCAGCGCGCCGTGGGCCCGCTGATCGACGCGCTGAACAACCTGTTCGGCCAGCATGGCCAGCCCTTCATGCAGGCCGGCCTGCACTACCACCCGGTGACCGAGGGTGCCAAGCCCAAGCCGCTGCTGGTCGACCACAGCGCGCCGCGCGCGCCGCTGCAGATCTGGACCCTGCCGCGCCAGCGCAGCGGCCCGCTGCCGAAGGCCCAGGCGCGCCAGCAGGCCGCCGCCACCTGCGCCGGCGAGATCGCACGCCTGCTGACCGAGGCCCGGGCCGGCCGCATCAGCCTGGGTGGCCAGCCGCTGGCCGCCGGCCACATCGCCGTGCTGGTGCGCAGCCATGCCCAGGGCAGCGTGGTGCGCCAGGCCCTGGCCGCGCTGGGCGTGGGCAGCGTGGAGCTGTCGCAGGCCAGCGTGTTCCACGGGCCCGACGCCGAGGAACTGGAGCGTGTGCTGGCCGCCATGCTGCAGCCCGGCCGCGACGGCCTGCTCAAGGCCGCACTGGCCACCCGCTGGCACGGCCTGGCGGCGCATGACATCGATGCCCTGGCCGGCGACGAGACGGCCTGGCTGGACCGGCTGCAGGCCTTCGCCCAGCACGGCGCGCTGTGGCGCCAGCGTGGCATCGGCGTGGCGCTGCAGCACTGGCGCCAGGCCGAGCAGGTGGCCGAGCGCCTGCTGGCCGCCACCGACGGCGCACGCCGGCTCACCAACCTGCTGCACCTGGGTGAACTGCTGCACCAGGCCAGCGCCACCCAGCCCTCGCCCGAGGCCCTGCTGCGCTGGCTGCAGGCCCAGCGAGACGATCCCCGTGGCGACGACGCCAGCCAGCTGCGGCTGGAGAGCGACCAGCACCTGGTGCAGATCGTCACCATCCACAAGAGCAAGGGCCTGGAGTACCCCGTGGTGTTCTGCCCCTTCCTGTGGGACGGACGCACCGCCGGCAGCAGCGACGGCCTGGACGGCGTGGCCGGCCATGACGACGACGGCCAGGCGGTGCTGGACTTCCGGCGTGGCCTGGACGATGCCTTCGACGAGCCCGCCGCCAAGGCCCAGGCCCGGCTGGAGGCCGCGGCCGAGACCCTGCGCCTGGTCTATGTGGCGCTGACACGCGCGGTGCAGCGCTGCTACCTGGTGGCCGGCAGCTACCGCAGCCAGACCGGCAGGCATGTGGGCAGCACCGAGAGCGCACGCAGCCTGCTGAACTGGCTGGTGCTGGGGGCGGGCCTGCAGGGCAGCGATTGGTTCAACCCCAGGCGCAAGACCGCCACGCCCGCCGAGATCGACGCCGCCTGGACCCGCCTGGCCCTGCCCGGCGCGCTGGCGGTGGCGCCGCTGCCACCCGCCCACCAGCAGCCCCTGCCCCCGGCCGACGATGGCCAGGCGCCGCTGCAGGCGCTGGCGCCGCCTGCGCCCCTGCCCCGCGCCTGGTGGATCGGCAGCTACAGCAGCCTGGCCCAGGGGGCCGACGCTGCCACCGCGGCCGCGGTGGCCGAGCCGGACAGCCCGCTGCAGCCCCGTGCCGGCGCCGACCACGACGCGGCGGTGGACAGCGGTGCCGACAGCGGCGATGCCCCCGCCCCCCTGCCCGCCGACGACCTGCGCCGCTTCCCGCGTGGCACCCTGGCCGGCGAGTGTGTGCACGCCGCATTCGAACTGGCCGATTTCAGCGACGCCCGCAGCTGGCCGGCCGCCATCGACCAGGCGCTGCAGCGCCACAGCCCCCAGCCCGGTGCCGACACCCAGCCGCTGGCCGCCATGCTGCAGCGTGGCCTGGCCGATGTGCTGGCCACACCGCTGCCGGTGGGCACGGCCACCCCGCTGCGGCTGGACAGCCTGCACCCGCGCCAGCGCCTGAACGAGCTGGAATTCCACCTGCATGCGCCCCAGCTGTCGGCCAGCGCGCTGACCCGCACCCTGGCCGCCCACGGCTACCCGGCGCCGCGCCTGGGCTTCGGCCAGCTGCAGGGCTATCTCAAGGGCTTCATCGACCTGGTGCTGCAGCACGAGGGCCGCTGGTTCATCGCCGACTGGAAGTCCAACCTCCTGGGTGATGCCCCCAGCGACTACGCCACACCTCGGCTCGAACAGGCCATGACCAGCCACCACTACCAGCTGCAAAGCCTGGTCTACAGCCTGGCGCTGCAGCGCTGGCTGCAGCAGCGCCTGCCGGGCTACCAGCATGCACAGCACTTCGGCGGGGCGCTCTACCTGTTCGTGCGCGGGCTGCGCCCGGGCTGGACCCAGGGTGATGGCAGCCCCACCGGCCTGCACTTCCACCGGCCGTCGGCAGCGGTGCTGAACCAGCTGTCGTCCTTGCTGGATGGGGGGCTGGCGTGAGCGCTTCCGCACGGCCGCTCCGAAGGAAGCGCCCTCCTCCCTCGGGGAGGTGGTCACGCAGTGACCGGAGGGTCAACCAGTGAACGGTTCCCTCGACAGCGCCGACGCCCTGGCCCGTGGCCTGGGGCAGCATGTGCAGCGCTGGGCGAGGGCGCGCGGCGCGCCTGCCGCTGCCGCCCAGGCTGCGGCCCGGGCCGCCCAGGCCCTGAGCCTGGCCACCGGCGACGGCCATGTCTGCGTGTGGCTGGCCGATCTGCCGGACCGCACCGCCGCCCTGCCGGACGCAGACCCCGGCCTGCCCACCACGCCCGAGGCCTGGCGCCGGCAACTGCTGGCCAGCCAGGTGGTGGGCACGGCGGCGGCGCCCGACCAGCAACCCCTGGTGCTGGACGCCGACGGGCGCCTCTACCTGCACCGCCAGTTCGACCTGGAACGCCGGCTGGCCCGCCGGCTGCTGCACAGCGCCACGCCCTGGCCGGCCGACCCTGCCGCCGACCAGGCCACGGCCGCCCAGCTGGCCACGCTGTTCGGCCCGCGTGGCGACGGCCAGCCCGACTGGCAGATGCTGGCAGCCGCGCTGGCACTGCGCGGCCGGCTCACCGTGGTCAGCGGCGGGCCGGGCACCGGCAAGACCACCACCGTGGTCAACCTGCTGGCTTGCCTGCTGGCGCGTGAGCCCGCCGCGCGTGTGGTGCTGGCCGCCCCCACCGGCAAGGCGGCGGCGCGCCTGGCCGACGCCCTGCGCAGCCGCGCCGGCCACCTGGACGCCGGGCTGCGCAGCCGCCTGCCCACCAGCGCCACCACGGTGCACCGCCTGCTGGGTGTGCGCCCGGGGCGGGGTGGCCTGGCCGGCGCCGGTGAACAGGCCTTCCAGCACGACGCCGCCCACCCGCTGGCGCTGGACCTGCTGGTGCTGGACGAGGCCTCGATGCTGGACCTGGCCCTGGCCACGCGCCTGCTGGAGGCCGTGCCCCTGCATGCCCGCATCGTGCTGCTGGGCGACAAGGACCAGCTGGCGGCGGTGGAGTCGGGCGCGGTGTTTGCCGAGCTCAGTGCCGACCCCTCGCTGAGCCCCGGCGCCACCGCCCAGCTGGCGCAGCTGTGCGGCCTGCCGGCCGACCAGATCCGGCCACCACCGCCGGCCCAGCCCGGCGCGCTGCACGACAGCGTGGTCTGGTTCCAGCGCAACTTCCGCTTTGCCAGCGATTCGGCCATCGGTCGCCTGGCCGCCGACACGCTGTCGGGCCAGGCAGCGGCCCTGCTGGCCACGCTGCGCGCACCGTCCGGTGGTGAACTGGCCTGGCTGGACGATGCGGGCAGCCAGCCGGCAGCGGCCACGCTGGCCGCCATGCTGGCGGGTTATGCAGGCTATGCCGAGGCCTGCCGAACGGCGCTGGCCGGTGGTCACCTCGACGACGACGGCATCGGCTCGCTCGGCACTGCATTCGGCCGCTTCCGGGTGCTGTGTGCACTGCGCGCCGGGCCGCGCGGTGTGCTGGCGGTGAACGAGACGCTCAGCCGCCACCTGCGCCAGGCCATCACCGGCGCCGCCGGCGATGCGCGCCAGCCCTGGTTTGCCGGCCGCCCGGTGATGGTGCTGCGCAACGACCCCGCGCTGCGGCTGTTCAACGGCGACATCGGGCTCACGCTGCCCGGGCCGGACGGTGCGCTGCGGGTGCTGTTCCCGGCCGACGACGGCCACTGGCGCAGCGTGGCCCCGGCGCGACTGCCGGCGCATGAAACCGCCTGGGCCATGACGGTGCACAAGTCGCAGGGCTCGGAGTTCGACGCCGTGCTGCTGCTGCTGCCCGCCCAGCGCAGCCCGGTGCTCAGCCGCGAACTGCTCTACACCGGCATCACCCGCGCCCGCCAGCGGGTGAGCCTGGCCGCCGGTGCGGCTGTGCTGGCTGCCACGGTGCAGGCCAGCAGCCAGCGCCATGCCGGCCTGCAGGCGCGGCTGCGCGAGGCGCTGGCCGATGCCGCGCCGGGCAGCCCGCCCGCCGACGGCGGCCAGCCGCTGCAGCGGCCGTAGTTTTGGTTCAACCCAGGCGCTGACTGCAGCGGCAGGCAGCCCGTCCAGGGTCCGGCCCACACCCCTTGGCGACCACCGGGCATCGGGCTTGCTTGTGGGCTGTGGGGAGGCGGTCTGCAGGGCCGGCGGCGGCCTCCCCACCAGGTTAGGGTGTTGTACCAAGCTGATGTAGTAATGTTTCACGCTATATTTCCCGGCGCCGCAAACAATCAGGCGGCCAGCGGCTCACGAGGCTGCCCCATGAACACATGTCACAGCGTCCAGGTACCAAAGTGCCCGGCCGACTGGAGGTCAAAACAGTGGATTACGCTTCCCAGCAACGGAACCCGGGCAAACATCCGGTCGGGCTGATCGTGGTGGCCATCGGCCACGTGGCCCTGGGCTATGCCCTGGTGAACGGCCTGGGCCACAAGATCGTCGAGGTGATCAAGGCGCCGATCGAGACCAAGATCATCGAGGAGGTGAAGCCTCCCCCGCCGCCGCCGCCGGAGAACCTGCCGCCGCCGCCCAAGATGGCGCTGCCGCCCCCGTCCTTCGTGCCCCCGCCGGAGATCCAGGTGGCCAACCCGCCGCCGGCACCGGCCATCACCGTCACCCGCGAGGCCCCGCCGCCCGCACCGCCGGTGGCCATCGCCCCGGCACCGGCGCCCGGCCCGGTGGCGCCGCCCGCACCACAGGCACCGCCCGCGCCCAAGCGCCAGGCGGTGGCCGCCAGCATCAACGTCAACGCCTGCGAGAAGCCCGAGTACCCCGCCGCCGCCCTGCGCGCCGAGGCCACCGGCACCACCAAGATCCGCTTCACCGTGGATGCTTCGGGCAAGGTCAGCAAGGCCGAGATCGAGAAATCGGCGGGCCCCTCGCGTGAGCACCGCCTGCTCGACCGCTTCGCCATCGAGGCGCTGAGCAAGTGCCCCTTCAAGCCGGGCACCGACGAGAACGGCCAGGCCGTGGGCGCCACGACCGTCGTCGAGTACGTCTGGAAAACCGAATAAATCGGCCGCCGCCCGCCTCAGCGCTGGCGGCCCCTCCCCTCCCATCCGCTTTCCCTGGAGTGACCATGTCCCTGTTGAAATCCCTGCGCGCGCCGCTGGCCGCCGCCCTGGTGGTGATCGCCACCCTCGCCACCACCACCGCACCGGCCCCGGCCTTCGCCCAGGCCTCGGCGCCCGCCGCCGAGGCGCCCGCGCCCGCACCTGCCGCCGCACCCGCCCCCGCACCGGCCGAACCGGTGGTGGCCAAGGAAGAGGTGATGAACCCCTACGGCCTGGAAGCGCTGTGGGTGCAGGGTGACTTCGTGGCCCGCGGCACGCTGATCATCATGATCATCATGAGCATGGGCTCCTGGTACATCATCTTCACCAAGCTGTTCGAGCAGCAGAAGATGCTCAAGGCGGCCAACGCGGTGGGCGAAGGCTTCTGGAAGGCCGGCTCGATGAAGCAGGCCACCGGCACGCTGGACGAAGGCAGCGCCTTCCGCTACATCGCCGAGCAGGGCGTCAAGGCCGACGAGCACCACGAGGGCACGCTGGTCGAGAGCATCGACCGCCACACCTGGATCAGCATGAGCGTGGAGCGTGCCGTCAGCAACATCAACAGCCGCCTGCAGGACGGCCTGGCCTTCCTGGCCACGGTGGGCTCCACGGCACCGTTCGTGGGCTTGTTCGGCACGGTCTGGGGCATCTACCACGCGCTCACCGCCATCGGCATCGCCGGGCAAGCATCCATAGACAAGGTGGCCGGCCCGGTGGGCGAGGCGCTGATCATGACCGCCTTCGGCCTGGCCGTGGCCGTGCCCGCGGTGATGGGCTACAACTGGCTGATCCGCCGCAACAAGACGGTGATGGAAAAGATCCGCGCGTTCAGCGGTGATGTCCACAACGTCCTGCTTGCAGGCAAGCGTTGATGTTGACCCCCGTGCCTCACGGCCCCGCCCCCCGAGGGGGCTGGCAGCCGCCTTGGGGCGGCCCGGCGCCGGCTGCCCCCGCTTCGACTGACAGGACCACGCCATGGGCATGAGTGTCGGCTCGCCGGACGACGACGGCGAAGAGCAGATGAACTCGGCCATCAACACCACGCCCCTGGTGGACGTGATGCTGGTGCTGCTGATCATCTTCCTGATCACGATTCCCGTGGTCACCCAGAGCATCCAGCTGCAGCTGCCCAAGGAGCGCAACGTTCCCACGCAGACCAAGCCGGAGAACGTGCTGCTGGCCGTCAGCAAGGACGGTGATGTGTACTGGAACACCCGCAAGATGCCCGACATCGAGAGCGTGGTGGCGGCGCTGAAGCTGGAGGCGGTGAAGGAGCCGCAGCCCGAGGTGCACATCCGCGGTGACGAAGAAGCGCGCTACGAGGCGGTGGGCCGCCTGGTGGTGGCCTGCCAGCGTGCGGGCATCGCCAAGGTGGGCTTCATCACCGAAGCCCCGCCCAAGCAGTAAGGAGCACACACCATGGGAATGAATGTCGGCAACGCCAGTGGCGAAGACGAGGTGATGGTGGAGATGAACACCACGCCGCTGATCGACGTGATGCTGGTGCTGATCATCATGCTGATCATCACCATCCCGCTGCAGACGCATGCGGTGAAGATGAACATGCCGGTGGGCCCCAGCAGCGCGCCACCCAAGCCACCGGAGATCGTGCGCATCGACGTGGACTTCGACGGCACCATCGGCTGGAACGGCGAGATCATCCCCGACCGCGCCACGCTGGAGAACAAGCTCAGCCAGGTGGCTGCCCTGCCCGACCAACCCGAGGTGCACCTGCGCCCCAACAAGCTGGTCTCGTACAAGGTGGTCGCCATGGTCATGGCCAGCGCCCAGCGCCTGGGTGTCACCAAGATCGGCCTGGTGGGCAACGAGCAATTCCTGCAGTGAGCGCACGCATGATCAACAAGCTGTCGACATTGGCGGCGGCCCTGCTGCTGACCCTGGCCACCACGGCCGCCCAGGCCCAGGCCATGCGCCCGGAGGTGGGCAAGCCGCTGCAGGCCGCGTCCGAGCTGCTGAAGGCGGGCAAGGCCCGTGAAGCCCTGGCCAAGGTGCGCGAGGCCGAGGCCGTGGGTGGCAAGACCGCGGCTGAATCGCTGATGGTCGACCGCATGAAGGCCGCCGCCGCCCAGCGTGCCGGCGACAGCGGCGCCACGGTGCAGGCCCTGGAATCGCTGTACGGCAAGGTGTCGGGTGGTGAGCAAGGCCAGGTGGCCGAGCAACTGGCCAGCGCCCATGCCAACGCCCGCGACAACGCCAAGGCCGCGCAGTGGGTACAGAAGGCGCAGGCCGCCGGCAACAACAGCGCCAGCCTCAAGCAGCTGCAGGCCTATCTGCAGGGCAACAGCGGCGACTACGCCAGCATCGCCAAGGAAGCGGCCGCTGCCGTGGCCGCTGCCGAGCAGGCCGGCCGGCGCCCCGAGGAAGGCGACCTGCTGCGGCTGGCCGATGCCCAGGCCCGCACCAGCAATGCCGCCGGCCAGGCCGCCACGCTGGAGAAGCTGCTGTTCAATTACCCCAAGAAGGACTACTGGGCCATCTACCTGGGCCGGCTGCCACGCAAGGCCGGCTTCTCCAGCCGCCTCAACCTCGACCTGATGCGCCTGCGCCTGGCCACCGGCTCGCTGGAGAAGACCGAAGACTTCATGGAGATGTCGCAGCTGGCGCTGCAGGCCGGCCTGCCGGCCGAAGGCAAGGCCATCGTCGACAAGGGCTTTGCCAGCGGCGCACTGGGCACCGGTGCCGAGGCCGAACGCCACAAGCGCCTGCGTGACCTGGCCAACAAGCAGGAGGCCGAGGGCAAGGCCTCGATCGAGCAGCGCGCCAGCGCCGCCGCTGCCGCCAAGGACGGCAACGACCTGGTGCAGATCGGCTATGCCTACGCCACCATGGGCCAGGCCGACAAGGGCGTGGCGCTGATCGAGCAGGGCATCGCCAAGGGCGGCCTGAAGCGGCCCGACGACGCCCAGCTGCGGCTGGGCATGGCCCTGCTGCAGGGCGGCGCCAAGACCAAGGCCAAGGCAGTGCAGGTGCTGCGCGGCGTGAAGGGCGCGGACGGTACGGCCGACATCGGCCGGCTGTGGGCACTGCACGCGAACACGCAGGGTTGACGGGCGCCGGGCGCAGCAGCGCCTCGGCCACAATCGAAGGGCAGGTTCTCCTGCCCTTTTTGCTGTCTGCACGCACCCATGACCCTGCCCTACGTCCAAACCCTGCCCCACGGCATCCACGTCATCGACACCGGCTTCCACCGGCCCTTGTTCGACGCTGCCTACCTGATCGTCGAGAACGGCCGCGCAGCCTTCGTCGACACCGGCACCAATTTCGCGGTGCCGCGGCTGCTGGCCGCGCTGGACGACCTGGGCCTGGCGTGGGATGCGGTGGACCATGTCATCCCCACCCATGTGCATCTGGACCATGCCGGTGGCTGCGGCCTGCTGATGCAGGCCCTGCCGCGGGCGACGCTGCTGGTGCACCCGCGCGGTGCCCGCCACATGGTCGACCCGCAGGCGCTGTACCAGGGCGCGCTGGCGGTCTACGGCCAGGCGGTGATGGACCGCGAATACGGCCAGCTTCAGCCGGTGCCGGCCGAGCGGGTGCAGGCCATGGCCGACGGGCAGGTGGTGGAACTCGCCGGCAGGCCGCTGCTGTTCATGGACACCCCCGGCCATGCACGCCACCACCACTGCATCTGGGACGCCCGCAGCGCAGGCTGGTTCACCGGCGACACCTTCGGCCTGAGCTACCGCGAGACGGACAGCGCCGCCGGCGCCTGGGCCATGCCCACCTCCAGCCCGGTGCAGTTCGAACCCGGGCCGCTGCGCCAGTCCATCACCCTCCTGCTGGAACGCCAGCCGCAGCAGATGTACCTGACGCACTTCGGTGCGGTGGGCGATGTGCCGCGCCTGGCCGGCCTGCTGCTGGAACAGGTGGATGCGATGGTGGCGCTGGCCGAGAGTCTGGCGCCGTCACCAGAACGGCACGACCAGCTCAAGACCGGGCTGCGGGCCATCGCACGCCAGCAACTGCAGCGCCACGAGCTGGCCGACCTGGACACTGCGCTGGCCGGCCTGGCGCTGGACATCGAGCTCAACGCCCAGGGCCTGGGCGTGTGGCTGGACCGCGAGCGCCGTTGAGCCCAGCATCCACTCCACTTCTCACCGAGGACATTCCATGCGCTTGTTGCACACCATGCTGCGGGTCGGCCACCTGCAGCGCGCCATCGATTTCTACACCCAGGTGCTGGGCATGGAACTGCTGCGCACCACGCAGCGGCCCGAGCAGCAGTACGACCTGGCCTTCGTCGGTTATGGCGGCGGCAACCCCGACCAGGCCGAGATCGAGCTGACCTACAACTATGGGGTCGACAAGTACGATCTGGGCACGGCCTACGGCCACATCGCCATCGGCGTGCCCGACGTGGTGGCCACCTGCAACCGGCTGCGTGACAAGGCGGCGGCGCTGGGTGGTGCCATCACCCGCGAGCCCGGGCCGGTGAAGGGCGGCAGCACAGTGATCGCGTTCATCACCGACCCCGACGGCTACAAGATCGAATTAATACAAAGAGAATCAACAACTTAACTCATCAACCGCCAAAAAACCGCCAATGTGCAACACAGAAACGGAGACGGAGTTGCCCGGCTTCCGCGCACAGGCAGCAACGCCATCTATAGCCGCTCCTTGAAGCAGGCCTCTGCCGCCTTCGCAGGCGTCTTTTCTTTGGCGGCCACGTAGGCCATCCCGGTGTGCACCTGGGGCGAACCCTTTCGCGGATTTAGGGCCATTGCACTCATGGGCCTCAGGTCCAGCCCAACCCGAATGCTGTATATTTACACAGTAAAATGCGAGCATCCATGTGTAACATGACTTCCTCAGAACGGAGGCTGTCCGACGCATGGATCCAAACCAGCAGAAAGAGGAGTTCAACTACGCATACCTGTCCGCGTTAGCCGCTCATGCCGGGATCAACCGCGGGGGGCTTCGCGTGGACAACGACAGCGTCGATGTCCTGTTCCAGAGCGTTGGCTACCGAGGACGAAGGTTTAGAAACCCGCAGATCCAGATCCAGTTGAAGTGCACGTCGCAGAACCTTGTAAGGGACGGTGTGATCAAGTTCCCGCTCCCTCGAAAGAACTACGACGACCTGCGCGGCGACGACGTGATCACACCTCGCTACCTTGCGGTATTGCTCGTGCCAGCGGACACGAACCATTGGATCGTGCACAACGACGGTCACATCGCCCTCTACAACAACTGCTACTGGCTCTCCCTTCGGAACTACGGCCCGACCGACAACGAGCAAAGTGTCACCGTTGACGTTCCCCTTGAGCAGCGCCTGACCGGCGACACGCTGCTCACCATGATGGATCGCGCCAGCGAGGGGGAGTGGCTATGACAGAGATCGTCAAGCGCGCTAAGGAGGTCTCGCCGGAGCAACTTGAGGCCTACCTGCGCAATGAGCATTGGATTCAGACCGGCAAGCTTCGCAGCGTTGCAACCATCTGGAATCGACAGGACGATCTTGATGCGGAGGTCGTCCTTCCACTATCGCACTCCGTCAAGGACTACGTACCGCGCCTTCGCGATGCTCTTGCTGCCGTTGCTTCGTTCGAGCGGCGCAGTGTTTTCGATGTCGTCAGCGACATCGGACGAATGTTCGCGAACGTCATCACCGTTCGCGTCATCCATGCGGACACCAACGATGGCACGATCCCAATTGGCGACGGAGTTCTACTGATCACCAAGGCCAAAGACTTGCTGTCAGCCGCCGCGCAATCGATCTTCGCAAAGCGAAAGCATTTCACCGGCAAGCCCGCGCCTGATGCCAAGGAGTACGTTGACACCCTGTTGCTCGGGCAGACGGAAATCGGCAGCTATGTCGTCAACGTCATCGCACCAGTTCAGGGCAGCCCGATAGCGTCAGGCGCGGCGGAGGCAGTGCCGCTCGCGAAGGCGGTGACTCTGAACCTCGTCACCGGGCTGGAAGCGCTGGAGAAGGCGAGCAAGCGTTTCCAGGAAACTGGGAGCTTGAGGGAGTTCGAAACGACCATCGTTCAGGGCGCGAGCGCGAATATGTGTGACGCCCTCTTGGGCTTCAGTGGCGTCAAGAGGAGCAGAGCTTTCGAGATTAAGGTGAGCCCATCAGACGGGCCCATGTTTGAGACTGAGGCTCGCACCTTCAAGTTTGAGGCACCACAAGTCGAAATACTGGAGAAGGCGTCCTGCTACTTCAAGGACGACTACGTTCTGACAGGCCGCACATTGACCGGGTACGTTACGAAACTCAGCAAGCCGAAAGAGGACGATGCAGGCACGATCACCCTCGACACCCAGTTTGATGATCTGAACAGAAAGGTACGAGTCGAGCTGGGGAAGGACGATTACCACACAGCCGTCATCGCTCACGCCACGAGGCAGTACGTGCAGTGCAGCGGGGATGTTCATATGAAGAGCAAGACGGCCAGCCTGCTACACCCGCAAGGCTTTCGCATCGTGGGCGTTGACGACATCTTCTAGGGCGGAGAAGGCCGTGGCCGTCCCCCACCAGTTCAATCAGGCGGTGCGCCGCCTATCGCTTTGGCGCTGTTGGGCTGCCCACTGCCTAAAAGCTCAAGTAATTGGACGATGAGCAAGTAGGACCGGCCGCGCATGTCCTTGTCCGGCAGCGCGTCCAGTAGCGTACCGATGTAAACCGCCTTCGGCGACAGGGACCGGCGCTCCACGCGCAGAGCGTCCCGAGCCTCGCCTTCGCCCAGCACCAGCCAGAACGGGTCGACGTCACAGGCCAGCGCTGCCCGAACAGCAAAGGTTGCGCTCAGCTCGTGCGTCTGCCCGTTCACGGCCTGGCCGACGGTCGCCTTCCTGGCGCCGATCTTGCGCGCCAGCTCTGCCTGCTTGACATTGTTAGCCAACACCATGGCCGCTGCGAGGCGTGATCCGAATTCAGCCGGGATATTTTTGCTGCTTGGAATTCTCTGCCCCTTGTGGACTGTTCGTCTTATTTCTCAGTCAGATGGCTATACTATCCAATTGATAGATCTTCAACCGCCATTTTGTGGCGGCTGTGAGTCTTTTTGAGGCTCCACACAGTTTGGAGCATGCGGTAAGTTGTTGATTTGATTGATATTTAATATTCAATATCTCATACCGCTGGCTACAAGATCGAGCTGATCGAGCGGCGCAACCTCTGAACGTGCCGGATCAGGCCCGCAGCGCCTGCGCCTCGCGCGCCAGCCGGGTGATGCGGGCCCAGTCGCCCGCGGCCACCGCGTCGGCCGGTGTCAGCCAGGAGCCGCCGCACACCTTGACATTGGGCAGCGCCAGAAACTGCGGCGCCGTCTCCAGGCTGATGCCGCCGGTGGGGCAGAAGGCGATGTCGGGGAAGGGCCCGCCCAGGGCCTTCAACATCGGGATGCCACCGGCCTGCATCGCCGGAAAGAACTTCAGGAAGGACAGGCCGTCGGCCTGGGCGGCCATCACCTCGCTGGCGGTGGCCACGCCCGGCAGCAGCGGCAGGCCGATGCGGCGGCAGGCGGCGCCCACCTCGGCGGTGTAGCCGGGGCTGACGGCGAAGCGGCTGCCGGCGTCCAGCGCCGCCTGCGCATCGGCCGCCGAGCGGATGGTGCCGGCGCCCACCACCGCCTCGGGCAGGGCCTTGGCGATGGCGGCGATGCACTGCAGCGCCACCGGTGTGCGCATGGTCACCTCCAGCACCTTGACGCCGCCGGCCAGCAAGGCCTCGGCCAGGGGCACGGCGTCCTGCACACGCTGCAGCACGATGACGGGGATCACGGGGCCGTGGCTGGCCAGGCTGAGGGTGTCGGTCATGGTCAATCCTGAAGCAAGTTGCGGGTGTGCGCGGTAGGGCTGGCCTCACAGCCAGGTGATGGCGCCTTCTTCGGCGCTGCGCACCGTGCGCCGCATGCCGCCGAACAGCTCGCGGCCCAGGCCATGGGCGTTCTCCTCGGCCTGCTCGGCGTCCAGCGTGGCCAGCGTGCGCGCTGCCCATTCGGCGGGGCTGACCAGGGCGTCCAGCGTGCCGGCGGTGGCATCCAGCCGGATCACGTCGCCATCGCGCACCCGAGCCAGCGGGCCGCCGGCCAGGGCCTCGGGGCTGGCGTGGATGGCGGCCGGCACCTTGCCCGACGCGCCGCTCATGCGGCCATCCGTCACCAGGGCCACGCGGTAGCCCTTGCCCTGCAGCACGGCCAGCGGCGGCGTGAGCTTGTGCAGCTCGGGCATGCCATTGGCCTGCGGGCCCTGGAATCGCACCACCACCACCACGTCGCGGTCGAGTTCACCGGCATGGAAGGCCTGGTGCAGCGCCTCCTGGCTGTGGAACACCCGCGCCGGTGCCTCCACCACATGGCGGTCGTCGGGCACGGCGGAGATCTTGATCACCGCGCGGCCGAGGTTGCCGTCCAGCAGTTTCAGGCCACCGCTGGGCGAGAACGGCGCCGCGGCCGGCCGCACGATGCTGTCGTCGGGCGTCTGCGCCGCCAGCGGTGTCCACGCCAGCGCGCCCCCCGCGTCGGCCAACCCCGGCACGCTGCCGTAGGCGACCATGCCACCAGCGGCCACCGTGGCCACATCGCCATGCAGGCAGCCGGCATCCAGCAGTTCCCGCAGCACCCAGCCCGGCCCACCCGCGGCCTGGAACTGGTTCACGTCGGCCTCGCCGTTGGGATACACCCGCGCCAGCAGGGGCACCTCGGCCGACAAGTCGGCAAAATCGGTCCAGTCGATGCGGATGCCGGCGGCCCGCGCCACCGCCACCCAGTGGATCAGGTGGTTGGTGGACCCGCCGGTGGCCAGCAGCGCCGCCATGGCGTTGACGATCACCCGCTCGTCGACCAGCTGGCCGATGGGGGTGTAGCGGGCGCGGCGGATGATGGACAGCAGCGTGCCCACGCTTTCGCGCGTCAGCGCCTCGCGCAGGCCGTCGTGCGGGTGCACGAAGGCTGCGCCGGGCACATGCAGGCCCATGGCCTCCAGCAGCATCTGGTTGCTGTTGGCCGTGCCATAGAAGGTGCAGGTGCCGGCACCGTGGTAGGCGGCCTGCTCGGACTGCAGCAAGGCGTCGCGCCCCACCTTGCCCTGGGCATACTGCTCCCGCACCTTGGACTTCTCGCTGTTCGACAGCCCGGTGCCCATGGGCCCGGCGGGCACGAAGACGCAGGGCAGATGCCCGAAATGCAGCGCACCGATCAGCAGGCCGGGCACGATCTTGTCGCACACGCCCAGCAACAGGGCGCCATCGAACACATCGTGGGTCAGCGCCACGGCGGTGGACATGGCGATGGCATCGCGCGAGAACAGCGACAGCTCCATGCCCGGCAGGCCCTGGGTGACACCGTCGCACATGGCCGGCACACCACCGGCCACCTGCACCGTGGCACCACGGCGGCGGGCCTCGTTGCGGATCAGCGCCGGGTAGACCTCGTAGGGCTGGTGGGCCGACAGCATGTCGTTGTAGGCCGTGACCACGGCCAGGTGCGGCGCGCGCTCGGCCACCACACGCAGGCGCTGGTCACCGGGCATGGCGGCAAAGGCGTGGGCCACGTTGGCGCAGCCCATGCGCTGGGCGCCGGGCGGGCGGTCCACCAGCTTCTGCAGGCGCGCCAGATAGGCCTGGCGCTCTGGGGCACTGCGCGCACGGATGCGCTCGGTCACGGCGGCGATGCGAGGTTTCATGGTGTGCGATCAGTAACTGATAGGTTGATTGTGAAGTAACCTGGTTACACCGTCAAGCCGTCCTGCACAGGTCCGGAGCAACAAGCGGGCCGTGCTTTCTGGCATGCTGGGCGCATGGAATCGCTGGCCGTGCGTGACACAGCCGCCCTGCTGGCCCAGGTGCGGCGGCAATGGGGTGGGCAGGACGACCTCTGGGTGTTCGGTTATGCCTCGCTGATCTGGCGGCCGGAGTTCGACGCTGTGGAACATCGCCCTGCCCTGGTGCGCGGCTGGCACCGGGCCTTCCAGATGCGTTCACGCATCAACCGCGGCACGCCCGAGCGCCCGGGCCTGGTGTATGCGCTGGTCTCGGGCGGCATGTGCCGCGGCATGGTCTACCGCATCCCGCATGCACGCGGCCCGGAAGAACTCGACCGGCTGTGGCAGCGCGAGATGCCCACCGGCGTGTACGACCCGCGCTGGCTGCGCTGCCAGACCGCGGCTGGCCCGGTGATGGCCCTGGCCTTCACCCTGAGCCGGCGCAGCCCCAACTACACCGGCCGCATCGACGACCAGGCGATGCTGGACATCCTGCGCCAGGCCCAGGGGCGCTATGGCAGCACGCTGGATTACCTGGTGCGCACGGCCGAGGCGCTGCGCCACCACCGCATGTGCGACCGCGAGAGCGAGCGCCTGGTGGCGCTGGCGCGCCGCGAGGGCCTGGCCTGAGCCGGCCTCAGCGCGCCTGCGCGGCCGCAGCCGCGGCCGCCAGTGCCGCACTGGCGCGCACGGCGGCCAGATCATCGGTGGTGTCCACGTCGACCAGCACACCGGGGTCGTCCAGCTCGATGCCGAAGGACGGGTAGCGCGCCATCAGGCGCCGGGCGCCCTCGTCGCCACTGAGCTGCACCAGTTCCGAGAACAGCTCGGCACCAAACCCCACCGGATGGCCGCGCCGGCCCCGGTGCTGGGCATAGACCACCGCATGGTGGGCCAGGCCCTGCGCCACCCGCACCAGGCTGGACGGGCGCACCAGCGGCATGTCACCCGGCAGCACCAGCCAGCCACCACCGTCGGAGCGCGCGGCCACACCTGCTGCAATCGAGAAGCCCATGCCCAGCTGGCCGCCGCCGGGGCTGCCGACCTCGGGCAGCACCACCACGTCACGCCGCGCCACCCAACGCGCCGCTTCAGCGGCCAGCGGCTCGGTGGTGACCACCACCACCGGCAGCCGGCTCTCGATGGCATGGCCGATGGTCTGGCCCAGCACGCTGGCGCTGCCCAGCGCCTGCGCCAGCTTGTGCTGCGGGCCGGTGAAGCGGCTGCCGCGGCCTGCTGCCAGCACGACGATGACGGGTTGGGGTTTCATGGTTGCACTCACTGGGGTCCTTCCCTGCACTCCCGGACACCTCTGAACACCGAGCATGGGGGCGACCGCCAGTGATCGACAGTCGGAGGTGTACCTAAGGCCAATCACTTAGGGTGCAACCACCATGCCAGCCCAGGCTGACGGCTGGCTTGTGCGGCCGCGCCGGTGGCCCGTGCGCAGCGGCATACTCGGTGCATGGACCACCGCATCGCCGATCTCCGCAAGAGTTATGAACGGGCCGAACTCGACGAGCACGCCGCCGCCGCGCAGCCCTTGCACCAGTTCGAGACCTGGCTGCAGCAGGCCATCGACGGCCAGCTGCCCGAGCCCAATGCCATGACCCTGGCCACCGTCGGGGCCGACGGCCGGCCGTCCACCCGCGTGGTGCTGGTCAAGGGCGTGGATGCGCGTGGCATCGTCTGGTACACCAACTTCAACAGCCGCAAGGGGCAGGAACTGGCCGGCAACCCCATGGCCGCGCTGCAGTTTCATTGGGTGGAACTGGAACGGGTGGTGCGCATCGAGGGGCGGGTGCAGCGGGTCGACGACGCCGAGGCCGATGCCTATTACGCGTCACGCCCGCTGGATTCACGCATCGGCGCCTGGGCCTCGCCGCAGAGCCAGGTGATCAGCGGCCGGGGTGTGCTGGTGGCTCAGGCTGCGCGTTATGCGGCGCAGTTCGCACTCTCGCCACCGCGCCCGCCGCATTGGGGCGGCTTCCGCCTGGTGCCCGACCGCTGGGAGTTCTGGCAAGGCCGCAAGAGCCGCCTGCATGACCGCCTGCGCTACCGGCTGGACGACAGCGGCCAGTGGCAGCGTGAGCGCTTGGCCCCCTGACGGCGCCTTGGCTGCACCTTGGCGGCAGCTGACGGCGCAGCCGATCAGCCGCGGCGCACCCGCGCCGCAAAGGTCTTGCGGAATTTCTCCACCTTGGGCGCCACCACGAACGCGCAGTAGCCCTGACCGGGGTTGTTGGCGAAGTAGTGCTGGTGGTAGTCCTCGGCCGGCCAGTAGTTGTCTTCGGCCACCAGTTCGGTGACCAACCTGCCGCCCAGGCGGGCGTCGGCCTCGGCCATCACCGCCCGCGCCACCTCCGCCTGCTCCGGCCGGTGCAAGTAGATGCCCGAGCGGTACTGTGTGCCCACGTCATTGCCCTGGCGGTTCAGCGTGGTCGGATCGTGCACCACGAAGAAGATCTCCAGGATCTCGCGCAGCGTGATCTGGGCCGTGTCGAAACGCACCCGCACCACTTCCACATGCCCGGTGTTGCCCTCGCAGACCTGGGCGTAGCTGGGGTTCTGCACTGCGCCGTTGCAGTAGCCCGATTGCACGCCCAGCACCCCCTGCACCTGCTCGTACACGGCTTCGGTGCACCAGAAGCAGCCGCCGCCCAGCGTGATGGTGTCCTCGTTCATGCCCTTCGACCTCCCTGCGTTGCCAGCCCGGATTGTGGTGGCTCACGGCCCGCCGGCCAGGGCCAGGGTTTCTGCACGGCCCGCATGCAGAATTGCGCCATGCGCATCCCGCCACGACGCCCGTGAACGACATCTTTGCCACCTTTGGCCTGCTGGACTGGAAGCCGGTGGTCTCGGCCCTGCTGCTGCCACCGGTGCCGCTGCTGCTGCTGCTGCTGCTGGCCTGGTGGTGGCAGCGCCGACGGCCGGCGCTGGCCACCGTGCTGCTGATGTTCTGCGTGGGGACGCTGTGGTTCAGCCAATGCCAGATCACCGGTGAACTGCTGGAGCGCCAGCTGTCGGTCGCGCCCTCGCTGTCCAGCCAGCGTCTGGCCGAACTGCGGCGCAGCGCGGGTGATGGCAAGACCGCCATCGTGGTGCTGGGTGGTGGTGTCAAGCCACTGGCGTCGGAATACGGGGAGTCGCTGCTCGGCACGCTGTCCAGCGAGCGGCTGCACTACGGCTTGTGGCTGGCGCGCCAGGTGCCTGCGCCCTTGCTGTTCTCCGGTGGCACGGGCTGGGCGCTGCCCGACGCGCCGGCCGAAGCCACCGTGGCCGCCCGCATGGCCAGCCGCGACTACGGCCGCAACCTGCGCTGGCTGGAGGCTGAATCGCACGACACACGTGGCAACGCGCGCTTCAGCCTGCAACTGCTGCAGAAGGAGGGCATCGCCCAGGTGCTGCTGGTCACCCATGGCTGGCACATGCGGCGGGCCATGCGCGCGTTCAACGAAGAAGCCACGCACAACGGCATGACGATACGCGTGGTACCCGCACCCATGGGCCTGGTGGCCGACCGCCTGCTGCCGCCGCTGCAGCGCTGGCTGCCCACCGCCGAGGGCAACCAGCGGGTGCGCCAGGCGCTGCGGGAGTGGATCGGCCTGGCGGCAGGCGCCTGACGGCTGAGGCCCACGCAGCCCAGAAACACGAACCCCCTCGAACCTTGCGATTCGAGGGGGCGGGTGGCCGATGGCCACCATGTGGGGATCCGGAGGATGGAAGTCCGGGGCCCCGTTTCATGCAGAGACTGCACGAAGTTGAGTGCCTTCATGGAAGGCATCCCGACAGTACTCCCAGCCCCGCCTGCCTGCAAGCAAAAGTTGACCAGGCAGCCGGGTCAGCGCGCCATCAGCTGGTCGAACAGGCCTTGCACACGCTGTGTCACGGCGGTCGGCATGGTGATGGCGCGGCCCCATTCACGGCTGGTTTCGCCCGGCCACTTGTTGGTGGCATCCAGGCCCATCTTGCCGCCCAGGCCGCTGACCGGGGAGGCGAAGTCCAGGTAGTCGATGGGCGTCTGGTCGACCAGGGTGGTGTCACGCACCGGGTCCATGCGGGTGGTGATGGCCCAGACCACAGCCTGCCAGCTGCGAATGTCCACATCGTCGTCGGTCACCACGATGAACTTGGTGTACATGAATTGCCGCAAAAAACTCCACAGCCCGAACATCAGCCGCTTGGCATGGCCCGGGTAGGCCTTCTTGATCGAGATGATCGCCATGCGGTAGCTGCAACCCTCGGGCGGCAGGTAGAAGTCGACGATCTCGGGAAACTGCTTTTGCAGGATGGGCACGAACACCTCGTTCAGCGCCACGCCCAGCACCGCGGGCTCGTCGGGCGGTTTGCCGGTGTAGGTGGAGTGGTAGACCGGATCACGCCGGTGCGTCAGGCGGTCGATGCGGAACACCGGAAACCAGTCCTGCTCGTTGTAGTAGCCGGTGTGGTCGCCATACGGGCCTTCCAGCGCGTGCAGGTAGCCGTTGACCTCCTTCACCGGCACGCCGTGCGCGCTGCGGCCGCTGAAGCCGGGCGCGGCGGTGGGGATGTGGCCCTCCAGCACCATCTCTGCGGTGGCCGGCACCTGCAACAAACGGCCGGCTTCGCCCACGCTGCAGTCCACCAGTTCGGTGGCGCTGCCACGCAGCAGGCCGGCGAACTGGTATTCCGACAAGCTGTCGGGCACTGGGGTGACCGCACCCAGCGTGGTGGCCGGGTCGGCACCCAGCGCCACGGCCATCGGAAAGGGCTGGCCCGGGTTGGCGCGGGCGAAGTCGCGGAAGTCCAGCGCGCCGCCCCGGTGCGCCAGCCAGCGCATGATCACCTCACGCGGGCCGATCACCTGCTGGCGGTAGATGCCGATGTTCTGGCGCAGGCGCGGGCGCTCAATGGCCTGCGGGCCCCGCGTGACCACCAGGCCCCAGGTGATCAGCGGCGCGGCGTCGCCTGGCCAGCAGGTCTGGATCGGCCAGCGCGCCAGATCGATGTCGTCGGCGAGCATTTCCACCTCGCGACAGGGACCGTCGCGGCGGCGCACCGGTTTCATGGCCCAAACCGCCTTCATCATCTGCACCAGGCGGCCGGCGTCCTTCAGGCCTTGCGGCGGCTCGGGCTCCTTCAGGCGCGCCAGCAGGCTGCCGATCTCGCGCAACTGCCCCACCTCGGTGGCGCCCATGCCCAGCGCCACACGGCGCGGTGTGCCGAACAGATTGGCCAGCACCGGGGTGCTGTGGCCGGTGGGCTGCTCGAACCACAGCGCCGGCCCGCCCGCGCGCAGCACCTGGTCGGCCAGGGCCGTCATCTCCAGTTGCGGGGACACCGGCTGGGCCACCCGCTTGAGCTCACCCATGCGCTCCAGTTGAGCGGCAAAGTCACGCAGATCGCGGTATTTCATCGTTTGAAATGCATAACAAAGCTGATTGATATACTTGACCGGTTATTACAGGCCTTCCTAGAATCCGGAAAACCTTGTCGATCAAGGGTTAACCCCCATCCAGAGTGCGCCATGTGCTGCCGATGCGGGGACCCCTTCTGACGCGACCTTCTCGACGCGGGCCTGCCGGCAACCTGCACGGTGCGACAGGCCAAGCCTTTCATTATCGATCCCGACCACCAGCCTGCCGGCTCTTCCGGCGCGGTGGGCACCACGGGGTCAACAACTGGGTCTGACATGTCAGCGAAAGCAAGTATTCGCGCTGTGGCCAGCTCTTGTGTCGAATCGACGCGGGTGTTCCTGCGTGACGTGGGCGCCGGGCTGCTGGAGGTGAGCCACAACTCCCTGGCCCTGCTGGGGCTGGTGGTGGTGGGTGTGGCACTGTTTGCCGGCGGCCGGGAAGACATCCGCAGCACGGTGGAGCGCCACGCGCTGGACTGGCTGATGGCGCGCCAGGAAGCCCGTGATCCGCAGGTGGTCGAACTGAAGC
This sequence comes from Pseudomonadota bacterium, assembly GCA_040386375.1. Taxonomy (GTDB): domain Bacteria; phylum Pseudomonadota; class Gammaproteobacteria; order Burkholderiales; family Burkholderiaceae_C; genus Pseudaquabacterium. Next base: position 52,862 of record JAZKFQ010000006.1, on the reverse strand, counting down.
CCGAGCCGGAACCCGATGCGGTGGCGCGCGCCACCGCCGCCGACCCCAAAGCCTTGCCACGCCAGCAGGCGGCCGTGGCGTCCTGGCTGTCGCGCCGCTACAAGGTGGCGCCCGAGCCGGTGAGCCGCCTGGTGCAGGAAGCCTGGGCCGTGGGCCACCGCGTCGGCCTGGATCCCACCCTGATCCTGGCGATCATGGCCATCGAATCCAGCTTCAACCCGTTTGCCCAGAGCCCTGTGGGCGCCCAGGGCCTGATGCAGGTGATGACACGCGTGCACGACGACAAGTACGAGGCCTACGGCGGCATCCGTGCCGCCTTCGACCCGGTGTCCAACCTGCGTGTCGGCGTGCAGGTGCTCAAGGAATGCATCGCGCGCGCCGGCAGCCTGGAAGCCGGCCTGCGCTACTACGTGGGCGCGGCCATCTCCGGCGAGGACGGCGGCTATGTGGGCAAGGTGCTGTCCGAGCAGGGGCATCTGCGCCAGGTGGCCGACGGCCGCAGCGTGGCGGTGAATGCCAGCAACAACATGCCCTCGCCGGCGCCCCAGCCACCCAAGGTCGAGAGCAGCGAGCCGGCCCTGCCGCCCGCGGCCAGCCCCAGCGCACCGGCTGTTGCCGACGAGCGCGTGGCCATGGCCCGCTGACAGCCACGGGCAGCCAACCCGCCCGGCGCTGCCTGCTGCCGCTACAATCTGCGGGTTTGCGCGACTGGCGATAGGGCAGGCTGGCAAGAATGCCAGGCAGCCTGAGGTGGACCACCACCGTGGAGCGCAAGCCGGCCCTGCCAAGGGCAGCCCGAGCGGGCTGCCGCCGCCACAGCCGTTCGCCTGGGCAGCCCGGATCCGGGCTTGGTCTGCAGTGTGGCCCTGCCGCCGCCTGCAAACACTTGCCGCCGGGTCTCAACCCCCACAGGACTGCCCATGTTTGACCGCACCCAATCCACCATCGCCAACGTCGACCCCGAGCTGTGGGCGACCATCCAGCTCGAGAACACCCGCCAGGAAGCGCACATCGAGCTGATCGCCAGCGAGAACTACGCGTCGCCGGCGGTGATGCAGGCGCAGGGCTCGCAGCTCACCAACAAGTACGCCGAGGGCTACCCCGGCAAGCGCTACTACGGCGGCTGCGAGCATGTGGACGTGGTCGAGCAACTGGCCATCGACCGGCTGAAGCAGCTGTTCGGCGCCGAGAACGCGAATGTGCAGCCCAACTCGGGCTCGCAGGCCAACCAGGCGGTGTTCTTCGGTCTGCTGCAGCCTGGCGACACCATCATGGGCATGAGCCTGGCCGAAGGCGGCCACCTCACCCACGGCATGCCGCTGAACATGTCGGGCAAGTGGTTCAAGGTGGTCAGCTACGGGCTGGACGCCGACGAGGCCATCGATTACGACGCGATGGAGCGTCTGGCGCACGAGCACAAGCCCAAGCTGATCATTGCCGGTGCGTCGGCCTATTCGCTGCGCATCGATTTCGAGCGCTTCGCCAAGGTGGCCAAGGCCGTCGGCGCCTACTTCATGGTCGATATGGCGCACTACGCCGGCCTGATCGCCGCGGGCGTCTACCCTAACCCGGTGCCGTTTGCGGATGTGGTGACCAGCACCACCCACAAGACCCTGCGCGGCCCGCGTGGCGGCCTGATCCTGATGAAGGATGCCGTCGCCAAGCAGATCAACAGCGCCATCTTCCCGGGCATCCAGGGCGGCCCGCTGATGCATGTGATCGGCGCCAAGGCGGTGGCCTTCCAGGAAGCGCTGCAGCCGGCCTTCAAGGCCTACCAGCAACAGGTGGTGAAGAACGCCGCGGCCATGGCCGAGACCCTGACCCAGCGCGGGCTGCGCATCGTCAGCGGCCGCACCGAGAGCCATGTGATGCTGGTCGATCTGCGCCCCAAGGGCCTGACCGGCAAGGAGGCCGAGGCCGTGCTGGGCCAGGCCCACATCACCTGCAACAAGAACGGCATCCCCAACGACCCGCAGAAGCCGATGGTGACCAGCGGCATCCGCCTGGGCAGCCCGGCGATGACCACCCGCGGCTTCACCGAAGACCAGGCGCGCCAGACGGCCCACCTGATCGCCGACGTGCTGGACAACCCGCATGACGCCGCCAACATCGCCGCCGTGCGGGCCAAGGTGGCCGTGCTGACGCGCGACTTCCCGGTCTACCGCTGAGCGCCGGCCACCGGCAGCGCTGCTGACACGCCGCCATGCGCTGTCCCTTCTGCAGCCACCAGGAAACCCAGGTCGCCGAAACCCGCGAGTCGGATGAAGGCGATGTGGTGCGCCGTCGGCGGCGCTGCCAGAAGTGCGACAAGCGCTTCACCACCTACGAGCGGGCCGAGATCGCGCTGCCGGCGGTGGTCAAGAAGGACGGTGCGCGGGTGGAGTTCGACCCGGCCAAGCTGCGTGGATCGATGATGCTGGCGCTGCGCAAGCGGCCGGTGAGCATGGAACAGGTGGATGCAGCCATCGACCGCATCCAGGACAAGCTGATGGCCACCGGCGCGCGGGAGCTGCCCAGTGCCCGCCTGGGCGAGCTGGTGATGCGCGAACTCAAGCGCATCGACAAGGTGGCCTATGTGCGCTTCGCCTCGGTCTACCGCAGCTTCGAAGACGTGGACGAGTTCCGGCAGCTGATCCGGGATATCTAGCCCCCCCGAAGCGCCTGCGGTCTTCGCCCCATGGGGGCGACGCCGGTGGACCGGCAGAGCCGGATCCACGGCGCTGCTTGGTGGTGCCGCGTGCGTGCGGTCGGCTGGCGCGCCTTCCCCCATCCTGGGGTGTCAGCCCTTCTCCCCCCTCGGGGGCCCCTCCGCATCCCACCCGGCGACACCCCCGCCAGGGCGACGCGCTGGCGGGGGGCGATTTCTACAGTGTGCCCATCGACCACCCACCGGAGCACACCATGGCCAGCCACACCGCTCACCGCAGCACTGCCGCCAACAACGGCAGCGGCGGCCACCGCCAGCACGGCCTGTCGATGGTGGAGCTGCTGTGCACGCTGGCCATCAGCTTGCTGCTGCTGGGCGGCGCCGTGCCGATGATGAACGACCTGCGCCTGGGCCAGCGCCTGCACGCCACCGCGGCACTGCTGGAGACCGACATCCACCTGGCCCGGTCCAGCGCCATCCGCAGCAGCCAGCCGGTGCGGCTGGTGGTGCAGGCCCTGCCCACCGGTGGCAGCTGCTACATGCTGCACAACGGCGCGGCCGATGCCTGCGAATGCACCGACAGCGGCCAGGCCCGCTGCGACGCCGGCGTGCAGCTGCTGCGCAGCGAAGGCCAGGCCGCTGCCGGAGGCGTGGTGCTGGCCGCCCTGCAGCGCCCGCTGGTCTTCGACGGCCGCAAGGGCACGGTCACCCCCACCGCCACCCTGCGCCTGACGGCCCGCGACGGCCGCGCCATCCACCAGGTGGTGAACATCATGGGCCGGGTGCGCTCCTGCACGCCGGCAGGTGCGGTGGGCGGCCTGCGCGCCTGCGAGTGACCCCTGGTTCAGGGGGGATGGTGACGGACGGCCCGCCCGGCCGGATGAACGGCGGCGGCCCGCCGGGCCGGCCCGGCCACGCTGCGGATAATCCACCCATGCGCTCCCACTCCCGTGCCCGACCACGCCGCACCGGCTTCACGCTGGTGGAGTTGATGATCGCGCTGGCGGTGATGGCCATCCTCGCCGCCCTGGCCTGGCCCGCGCTGCAGGAGGCGGTCCAGAAGAGCCGCCGTGCCGATGGCATGTCGGCGCTGGCCAACATCATGCAGGCGCAAGAGCGCTGGCGCGCCAACAACCCCGTCTACCAGGCCACGCTGGCCGATCTGCCGGGCGCCCAGAACGCCGTCTCGGGCGACCAGCACTATGACTTGAGCCTGGTGGCGGGCACGGTCACCGCCACCGGCTTCACCGCCAGGGCCACGGCGCGTGCGGCCTCGCCCCAGAGCAGCGACAGCCGCTGCCAGGTGCTGCAGGTGGCCGTGACCGGCGGCACCATCGTCTACAGCTCGCTGGCCGGTGGTGTCGCCAACGCCACGCCCGACCCATGCTGGGTGCGCTGAGCCCTCTGCCGCGGCGCCGGCTGGCCGCTGCTGCGGCCGGTGTCACCCTGGTCGAGCTGATGGTGGCGCTGGCCATCGTGGCCGTGCTGGTGGCCATCGCGCTGCCGTCGATGCGCGACTTCGTGGCGCGCAAGCGGCTGGAAGGCATCGCCCAGGAGCTGGTGACCGACCTGCGCCTGCTCAAGTCGCACCAGATCCAGAACCGCCCCGGCACCGGCACGGCCATCGGCTTCAGCGGCAACGACAGCAAGGCCTGCTACATCCTCTACGTCAAGGGCGACAACGTGTTCGACTGCGACTGCGGCCTGGGCGATGACGTGATGTGCGGCCCTGCCGATGCGCCGGGTTTGCGGCCCGCGGCGATCCGGCAGGTCAACATCCCCGTGTCCACCGGCATCACGCTGACCGCCAACCGCCCCTGGCTCGCGGTGGGCGGCTACAACGGCATGCCGCAGTTCAACCGCACGGTGAGTGTCACGCTCACCAGTGCGACGGCGGGTGAGATCCGTGTGAGCACCAACCCCGCAGGCGTGCCGTCGATCTGCTCGGTGTCGGGCAGCTTCGGCGCCATCAAGCGGTGTGAGCCATGAGGCTGCAGCGCACGGCGTCTCCTGCACGGCGGGCGCGGCGCGCCGCCGGCCTGGGTGTGTCCATCGTCGAATTGATGGTGGGCATCACCATCTCGCTGTTCATCCTGGCCGGCGCCACGCTGGTGCTGACCACCCAGCTCGACAACAACCGCAGGCTGCTGCTGGAGGCCCAGTTGCAGCAGGATCTGCGCACCACGGCCGACATGATTGCGCGCGACGTGCGCCGCGCCGGCTACTGGGGCAAGGCGTATTGCAATGTGTGGCCGGCGTCCCGCGACGACTTGGTCAACTGCGCGACGCCCAACCCCTACAACACCATGGCACCCGCCGTGGCGCCGGCCCCCGCCGGCACCACCGAGCTGGTGTACGACCGGTCCACCGATGCCGAAGGTGGCGCCAGCTTCAACACCGACGATGACCTGGTGGACGGTGGCGGTGCCAACCGGCCACGCGAGCGTGTGGGTTTCCGCTGGAACGAAGGCGCGGGCACCATCGAGTACATGGTGGGCGCCAACAACTGGCAGGCGCTCACCGACCCGGCGGTGCTGCGGGTGACGCAGTTCAACATCACACTCAACCGGCAGGTGCTGCCCGTGCCGTGCGCGGCCGCCGGCTGCCAGGCCCAGGGGCCGGTCTGCGGCGGGCCGGTGACGGTGCAGTCACGCGACATCAGTTTCACCATCGTGGCCCGCGCCGTGCACGACGCCAACGTGCAGCGCAGCCTGCGTGAAAACGTGCGCCTGCGCAACAACGTGCCGGTGGAGCAATGCCCATGATGCGCCACCACCACCGGGACACACCACGCGCCCTGCCCCGCGGCGTGGCCGCACTCACCGTGGTGATGGTGCTGTTCTTCGTGATGGCCCTGGTGGCGGCCTACACCAACCGCAACCTGGTGTTCGAGCAGCGCATCTCGGCCAACAGCTACCGCGCCACCCGGGCACTGGAAGCCGCCGACGCCGGCGTGGAGTGGACCATCGCCATGCTCAACGCCGGCCGCACCACGGCCAACTGCACCCAGCCAGGCGCTGGCGCGGCGGCGGGGCTCGGCGATTTCCGCAGCCGCTATCTCGTGCCCTCCAGCAACAGCGCCAACGGTGAAGGTGCCTTCGAACTGCCCTGGGGCCAGGTGCCGGCCAACCGCGTCTACCCGGCTTGCATCATCGTCGATGGTGCCCTGCGCTGCATCTGCCCGGCACTGGGGGAGGCACCGGCGGACATCGGCGCGCCGGCGGATGGCATCGGCAGCGCCTTCCGCATCACCTTCCGGCTGTTCAACGACACCACCGCGCGGGGCGGTGCCATGCAGTTCCTGTCGCGCGGTTGCGCCAACCCCGGCGCCGGCAACACGGCCTGCTTTGCGCAGACCGACGACCAGCCCGGTGTCGACGGCTCGACCTCGGTGATCGCCACCGTGGGCCTGGTGCGCGCACTGCCGGTGGAGCCCAAGGCCACGCTGACCGTCGGCACCACCGCCGACGGTGAGATGCGGGTGTCCAATGGCGACTTTGCGTCTGGGTTCACCGTGCACGCAGGAGGGGCCATCACCCCGGCGGGCGCCAGCCGCTTCGAGCCGCCAGTGGGCACGGCCGGTGATGGCCTCATCCCCAATGACAACGTGCTGGCCTCCTTGCAGGCGCTTGGTGCAGAGGCTTGGTTCCGCGCCCAGTTCACGCTGGACCGCGCCAGCTACCAGCGCCAGCCGGCGACGATACGCCTGCCCTGCGCGGCGGGCTGCAACAGTGCGGCCATCGCTAACGCCTTGCTGATGAACCCGCGCAACCCGATCTGGGCCGACGGGAACGTCAATCTCGACACCGCAGACGCGTTGGGCACGGCGGCCGACCCGATGATGCTGATCGTCGACGGCAACCTGACCGTCTCGGGAAATGCACAGTTCAGCGGCTTCGTGCACGCCAACCGGATCACCTGGGATGCGGCCACTGCCACCTGGGACGGCGCCATGGTGTCCATGACCTCGTTCACCGCCAATGCCCCGGCAACCCTGCGCTACAACAAAGCCATGCTCGACACCATCCGCCTGCGCTATGGCTCGTTCGTGCGGGCGCCCGGCGGCTGGAACCTGTTCTGACCATGGCCACCTCCCCCCGCTCCCTGCTGCGCCGCCGCGGTGTCTCGCTGGTCGAGGCCCTGGTGGCCCTGGCCGTGATGTCCATCGGCATGCTGGCCCTGGTGGGTGTGCAGAGCACCATGCGCCTGAACAGCGACCTGGCCAAGCAGCGCACCGAGGCCACCCGCATCGCCAGCGAAGAGATCGAGCGCCTGCGCTCCTACACCGCCATGGCCGTGGTGCCGGGCCAGCCCGGTGTGTCCTACGACGAGATCGTCGACCGGGTGGTGGAGGCCTACCAGCCGCCCGACGGCATCGGCAACACCACCTACCGGGTGGTGCGCAACGTGACCGACGATGCCAACAGTGCGCTGAAGGTGGTGTCGGTGCAGGTGCAATGGACCGACCGCACCAACCAGCGCCAGACGGTGACACTGGACAGCAGCATCAGCGCCACCGCCCCCACGCTGAGCGCCATGCTGGTGGTGCCGCACCGGGAGTCTCCCCTCAGCCGCAACCGGGGGCGGCATGCCAGCATTCCCGACGCTGCGGTTCCAGTGGCGGGCGACCCCGGCCAGAGCCGCTTCGACCCACCGGGCGGGGGTGGCATCGGCTGGTACTTCAACAACCTCACCGGCGAGATGCGGGCCTGCGGCGCCGGCGTCACCGACTACACCACCTGCCCGGTGGCCACCCTGGTGTCGGGCACGGTGCAGTTCCAGATCAGCGACACCCAGCCCACCGGCGCGGATGCCGAACAACCCGCCGGCCCGGCCCTGCCGCTGGCCACCGGGCCTGGTGCGCTTGAGCTGGTGGACGCGGTCGGTGCCGGCACCGCTGCCAGCTGCTATTCGGTGGTGGTCGACCAGCGTGTCGCCTACTTCTGCGCCGTGACCACGAACGATGCGCCTGGCTGGGGCGGCCAGCTCGACCTGGTGCTGGCCAACGGCGCCTTCAGCGTGCTGGAGTCCGACTACAAGAGCTGCCGCTACACCACCGATCTGCCCAGCGCCGAAAATCCCGACACCGTGGCCATCGAGGCCGATCCCCACGCCCAGTACACGCTGAACGCCGAGCATCCACGCAAGTACTGCCTGGAGCGCCCCCGCAACAACAACGAGGCCGGGCTGGCCTGCACCGGCCGGCGGGTGAAGCTGAACCTGATCAACCAGAACTTCCTGGTCATCAAGGGCAACCAGACCTGCCCCACCGAGCTGAACGACAACGGCACGCCCAACGGCCAGGGCATCGATGCCCTGATGCTGGCCAACACCCGCCAGCACCAGCCCGCGCCCTGAGATGCCGCTGTCCGACACCGACCAGGCCCGCCTGCTGCGGGCGGTGGCACTGGCCGAACAGTCCATCGGCCTGTCCGATCCCAACCCCCGCGTGGGTTGCGTGCTGCACGGCGCAGACGGCCAGCTGGCCGGCGAAGGCTTCACCCAGCAGGCCGGTGGCCCGCATGCCGAGGTGATGGCGCTGCGTGATGCGGCAGCGGCCGGCCGCCCGCTGGCCGGTGGCACGGCCTGGGTGAGCCTGGAACCCTGTGCCCACCATGGCCGCACACCGCCCTGTGCCGACGCCCTGATCGCGGCCGGCCTGGCCCGGGTGGTGGTGGCGCTGGGCGACCCCTATGACCAGGTGGCGGGCCGTGGCATCGCGCGCCTGCGGGCCGCCGGCATGGTGGTCGATCTGGCCGAGGCCGGCCCCGCGCGCCAGGCCGCGCAGGAGCTGAACATCGGCTTCCTGTCGCGGGTGCAGCGTGGCCGGCCCTGGGTGCGCATGAAGATCGCCGCCTCGCTGGACGGCCGCACCGCCCTGCCCGACGGCCGCAGCCAGTGGATCACCGGCGCAGCGGCCCGGCAGGATGGCCATGCCTGGCGGCGCCGCGCAGGCGCGGTGCTCACCGGCATCGGCACGCTGCTGGCCGACGATCCGCAGCTGGATGTGCGCCTGGTGCCCACCCAACACCAGCCACTGCGCGTGGTGCTGGATTCAGGCTTTGCCACACCACCCGGTGCGCGCCTGCTGGCCGTGCCGGGCCGGGTGCTGGTGGTGGGCGCGCAGCCGCATGCCGAGCGCATGGCCGCGCTGCGGGCCGCCGGTGCCGCCGTGCTGCTGCTGCCGGCTGCCGACGGCCGCGTCGACCTGCGGGCCTTGCTGCAGCACCTGGCGGCCGAGGGCGTCGGCGAACTGCATGTGGAGGCCGGTGCCGTGCTCAACGCCGCCTGGCTGGCGGCCGACCTGGTCGACGAGTTGCTGGTCTACACCGCCCCCAAGCTGATCGGGCCCGGCCTGGGCATGGCCGCCCTGCCCACCCTGCCAGCGCTGGACCAGGCCCTGCCGCTGCAGTTCGTGCACTGCCAGACGGTGGGCGACGATCTGCGCCTGCTGGTGCGGCGCCAGGGCGCTGCCGACTTCCTGCTGCCCGCCCCGGCGGCCTGACCCGCCCGCCGTCCCGACACGCGCTTTGGCGGGTTCTCCCGCCTCGGGCGCTGGGGCCTCCACCAGCCGGGACAGGGCGGCGCAGCCGGGCGCGCAGCCCGTGCGCTCAGTAGCGCTCGGGCACGAACAGCGCAGGGGCCACCGGCTGGCGGATGTAGTCGGGGTTGCGCACCCGCGCCGGCAGCGCAATCGCCTCGCGCGCCACCTCGGCATAGGGCATCTGCTGCAGCAGGTGGTCGATGCAGTTCAGCCGCGCGCGCTTCTTGTCCACCGCCTGCACCACCCACCACGGCGCCTCGGCGATGTGGGTACGCTCCAGCATGGCCTCCTTGGCGCGGGTGTAGTCCTCCCAGCGGCGGCGGCTCTCCAGGTCCATGGGGCTGAGCTTCCACTGCTTCAGCGGGTCGTGCATGCGGCCCAGGAAGCGCAGGTGCTGCTCGTCGTCGGTGATCGAGAACCAGTACTTGATCAGCTGGATGCCCGCGCGCACCAGCATGCGCTCGAACTCGGGCACGGAGCGGAAGAACTCCTCCACCTCGTCCTCGCTGCAGAAGCCCATCACCCGCTCGACGCCGGCGCGGTTGTACCAGCTGCGGTCGAACAGCACCATCTCGCCGGCGGCCGGCAGATGCGCCGCGTAGCGCTGGAAGTACCACTGGGTGCGCTCGCGGTCGTTCGGCGCGGGCAGCGCCACCACGCGGCACACCCGCGGGTTCAGGCGCTGGGTGATGCGCTTGATCACGCCACCCTTGCCGGCGGCATCCCGCCCCTCGAACAGGATCACCACCTTGTGCCGGCTGTGGGCCACCCAGTCCTGCAGCTTGACCAGTTCACCCTGCAGCCGGAACAGCTCGCGGAAGTACTGCTGGCGCGCGCTGCGCTCGGCCGCGCCGTCGGCACCAGGCCGGATGCTGCCGTCGAGTTCACGGTCCTCGATCTCCAGCTCCAGCTCTTCGTCGTGGCCGTCGATCAGGTCACGCTCGATGCGGCGCAGCAGGTCCTGGTGCAGGTCGGAATCTTGATCGGGCATCACGGCTGGGCTCGGTGGGGTGGTGGCGCAAACCAGTTGGTCATCACAGCATGCCGGCCGCCGGTGACAGGGCCGTGAAGGCCTGCACCCGGCCCGGTGGGGCCTGCCGGCCGCTAGAAATCGGCCCGCAAGCCCAGCGTGAGCAGCGACAGCCGGTTGCCGAAGCTGCCCGAGGTGCTGGTGTTGTAGGTGACCGGGATGTCGTTCAGGAACAGATGGCTGCTGAGCTGGGCGCGGCCGAACAGGCTGAGCTGCGGCCGCACCTGGTAGGCCACCTCGGCCATGAACACATGGTTGTGGCGGTGCACCGGGTCGCCGCGGCGCGCCAGGATGCTGTCCACATGCTGGCGGCGCATGGTGTGGAACAGGTAGCCACCGGCCCATTGCCAGTCGCCGCTGATCCAGCGCAGATTGGCGCCGGCCTGCACGAAGTGCCCGCCCCAGGCGATCTCGCGCGCCACGTCCACGCCGTAGTCGCCGCTGCTGTCGTAGAACTGCCGGATCACGCCACCGCCGGTGCTGGTGCAGGCCCGCGCCAGGCTGCCGAAGATGTCGTTGCCGTTGAAGACCAGGTTGTAGGGGCAGCCGTTGCGGGTGGTGGTGGCGCGCAGCCCGGCGTAGCGCAGCTGGGTGCGGCCGGCACCCAGCACGGCGCTGACATCCAGCCGGGGCGACAAGGCCCAGGTGGCCAGCAGGTCGACCTGCACTTGCCGGTCGGCGGGGCGGTCCACGGTCACGGTGTCGAGGATGGCACCCGGCACCCGCACCGGCGTGGTGGCCTCGGTGGCCGCGGCACGGTTGCCCCAGGCACCCAGGCGCAGCGCCAGCGCCGGCCAGGCGCCTGCGGCATCGGCCAGGCGCCACTGGCCGGCCAGCTGCCAGCCGCTGTAGTCGAAATGATCGACCGCATTGCTGATGCGCTGCTGCCGCAGCCCGCCCGAGAGCCACAGCCGGTCGCTGGCACGCCAGGCCGCCAGCAACTGGGCGCCGCGGTAGCCGCCGGCCGTGGTGGCCGGGTTCTGGCTGGCGGGGTCGGCCGAGGTGGAGAAGTCCAGCGAGCGGTTCACCAGGTCCAGGCCCAGTTCCAGCCGCAGGCGCGGCGTGGCCCGCTCGGGGGTGGCGGTGAGCAAGGTGTCCAGCGGCGCAGCCTGGCCGCTGGCGCTGCCCAGCAGCAGCGCCAGCAGCGCCCAGCGCCGTGGCAGACGCGGCGCCATCAGTCGGTCAGCGTGATGAAGCCCACCAGGCCCGGGCCGCTGACGGTCTTCCTGGCTGTGGCCACGCCGGCCGCATTCAGCGCGGTGGGCACGGTGATGCTCAGCTCGGGCAAGGCGCTGCCGTCCGCCTGGCGCAGCGGCAGGCCGTTGACCACGATGGTCAGCCGGTACTTGCCACGCAGTCCGTAGATGCCGGTGAAATCGTTGCTGACCTGGTTGATGGCGTGGTTGACGACGCTGCCGAAGACGATGTTGTTCAGGCTGCCCGCCGCGGTGCGCAGGCTGTTCTGCACCCCGGCCACGCTGGCGGCGAAATCGATCACCGCCTTCTTGCTTGCGTCGGTCGACACGCCGTAGACCAGGGCCTGCGCGCCGCTGGCGGGCACGGCGATCAGCAGGCCCTGCGCCGTCTTGCTGACGCTGACCTGGTCGATGAAGCCCAGCAGCTGGCCCTGGCCTGAGGCACTGGTCTCGCTGATGGCCACCGCCGCACTCAGCGTCTGGCCTGCCGCCAGCGGCACATTGCCGGTCTCGGCCACCGCCACCCGCAGCAGCATGGTCGCGGGAAGCGGCCAGGCCACCCGGATGCCGGCGTCCGACTGGAACTGCGCCAGGGTATAGCTGGTGACGCTGCTGCCGTTGACCAGGCTCAGCGCGTCACCGGCCAGGGCCAGGTAGTCGGCGGGCGCGGGTGGGGTGGCGGCCGTGGGGTAGCGGATGTCGTCAAAGTAGAACGCCGCATCGGCCGACACCGTGCTGCCGAAATGCGGGAACAGGCTCAGCTTGCGGTAGGTGCCGGCCGACGGGAAGCTGAAGCTCAGGGTCTGCCAGGCATTGGCCACGGTGGTGGTGGCCTGCACTTCCAGATCCGCAGCGCCACCGTCGCCCTGCTCCAGCTTCAGCAGCACCTGCTCGCCGGCGGCGGGTGCATACACCCGCACGCTGATGGTCCGGTTGGTGGCGGTGAGCGCCACCGGCGTGATGCTGCCGGCCGCCGCATCGGCATACACCGTGGCACCGGCCCAGACCTCGTCGCCCGGCTTCTTGACGATCTGGGCCACCGGGTTGCCGGCATCGGCGGGGTCGGCCGCGATGGCGGCAAAGCCCCCACCGTTGCTGCCGAAGGCGGTGAGCCCGACGCTGGCGCCGGAGAAGTCGATCACCGGCGCGCCGCCACCGCCGGGTGTGCCGCCGGCGGCCACCTGCTGGGTGAGGCTGCTGCCCAGGGTTGCGGTGGCGGCGGTGGGGGCCGCGCCGAGCTGGCCGCTGTTGGCGGCGACGAAGCTGGCGGTGGTGGTGTCGGCCTGGCGTGCGGTGGCCACGGCCACCACGTCTGCGTCGGCGGCCTGCAGCAGCGCCTCGGCCTGCAGCGCCAGCGATCCGGCGGTGACCACGCCCAGCGACGCGGCATTCAGCGCGGCCACGGCATTGCGCACGGCTGCCGGCACCGCGGTGGCCGTGCCCACCCGGGTGGCCGCCGCCTGCACCAGGCTGGCGACCATGGTGCTGTCGATGCGGTTGCCGCTGTTGAGGGCCCCGCTGCCCTGCAGCAGCACGCCGAAGGCGGCGGCCACCTCGCCATACACCTGCTGCAGCGCGGCGGCGTCGCTGCTGCCGGCCAGGCCGGCGAAGACATCGGTGGTCTGCTGCAGCAGTTGCTGCACCGCCAGGGTCTTCTTCAGCAGGTCGGCATGGACCAGGCTGCCGTTGCCGCGCAGGGCGGGGTCGGTGTTGAGCAGGTCGGTGCCGGCGGGCAGGCCCAGGGTGGACAGCAGCGCCGCCTGCGACATGCCGGCCGCGATCAGCGTGGTCAGCGGGCTGGCCACGGTGGCACCGGCCGGCGCCTTCAGCAGGCCCCGGAAGGGCAGCCCGGTGTCGGCGTTGGTGCCACCGGTGACCACCACCACCGCGCTGCAGCCGCTGGCGAAGGTGTAGCCACCGCTGATGCCGGTGGTGGTGCTGGCCTCGCCGGCATCGGCACTGCCGTTGCCATTGGCATCACACAGCGCCGTGGCGCCGCGCAGGTAGCCGTCGACCGCCACACCGCTGGTGGGTGTGGCGGGCGCCTGCACCCCGGGCGGGGCACCGGCGTCGCCGCCACCGCAGGCGGCGATGACGCAGGCGGCCGCGGCCGCCGGGATCAGACGAAGCTTGGACGTCATGCTGGACTCCTGTTGGGGTGGATCGCGCCGCCGGGGCGGCATCAATCGAACTTCACAGGGCCGACGTTCAGGCCGTTGGGGTAGGCGGCTGGCGAGCCGGTGTCCGCCACGGTGTACTGGATGTTGGTGTTCAGCAGCTGGAAGTGCACCTGGGCCACGCTCTTGAGCACCTGGGCCACCGTGGTCTCGCCGCTGCAGGCCACCTTGAGCGTGAAGCTGTTCAGCGGCACGGTGTAGTTGCTGGCCGCGCCGATCTTCAGCCCCGACACCGAGGCCTGCAGTTCCGAGCGGCCCGACGAGGACGCCGCGCAGCCGGCCACCACCGGCCCGGTCAGCAGGATCGACACCTGCGGCGTGAAGCCCCTCTCGAACGCTTCCTGCGGACCCCAGACATTGGCCTTCAGGTTGCTGAAGCCCGAGACATCCACCGTGCCATTGCCCGGCGCGTTGACATAGGCACCGAAGTAGGCGTTGGTGATGGCCGGCTTGTTGAGGCCGAAACCGAAGTAGAAGTTCGGCACGCCGCCGGGGTTCTCGGCCAGGGTGCCGATGCCGCCGAAGTCGTACAGCTTGGTGGCGGCCAGTTCGGGCGCGTAGTAGAAGCCGATGTCGCCGCCCAGGTTGGATTTGGCCGAGCCGGCCACGGCCAGGTTGCCACCGTACTCGGCGGCATAGATGCCACCGGTGAAGCTGCCGCCGACCGCGCCACCACCGCCGCCGCTGGCGGCGAAGGCCGGGAACCGGATGTCGTCGACGTACAGGGTCTTCTCGGCGCTGACCGCGCTGCGGCCATTGGGGAACAGCACCAGCGTGGTGTAGCTGCCTGCGGCCGGCAACTCGAACGACAGCGTCTCCCAGGCGCCGGCCTGGGTGGTGACCATGTCCTTCTCGGTGGTGGCACCACCCGCGCCGCCTTCCAGCTTGAGCAGGAAATTCGTGCCGGCGGCTGCAGACCACACCTTCATGGTGATGGTGCGGCTGTCGGCCGTGAGCACGATGCTGCCGCCCAGGCCGGTGATGGTGGTGCCGAAGTAGTCACCGTCCCCCGGCTTCTTGACGAACCGGGCCACCTTGTTGGCGGCATTGGCGGGATCGGCCACCACCTCCACCGTGCCACCGCCCTGGTTCTCGAACGGGCCGAAGCCGATGGTGGCGGCCGAGAAGTCGACGCAGGTGGGCGCGGCGCAGGCCGCCGCACCGCCACCGCCGCCGCCAGCGGCCGCCGCGGCGTACTGCAGCTCATCGAAGTAGAAGATGGTGTCGGCAGCCACCGCCGTCAGGAACTCGGGAAACACGCTGACCTTGTTGTAGGTCTTGGCGGCGTTGTAGGTGCCGGCCGCCGGGTTGCTGAAGTCGAAAGTCAGCGTCTCCCAGGCATTGGCCTGGGTGGTGGTGGCGTCGGCCTCCATCGACACCGTGGTGTCGCCCGCGTCCTCGATCTTCAGCCGGATCTTCTTGCCCACCGCCGGGGAATAGACACGCAGGGTCACCACCTTGCTGGTGGCCAGGCCGATGGCATCCACCGACTTGTTGGCCGCGCTGGTGTAGACCGTGACACCGGCCCAGGGCTGGCCCGCCGGCACCTTGACCACCTTCAACACCCGGTTGGCGGCATCGGCCGGATCGGTCTCGACGGTGGCCGCGCCCAGGCCCTCGAACGGCTCCAGGCCCAGCGTGGCCGCCTCGAAGCCGATGCAGGGCGCGGCAGTGCAGGTGCCGGTGTTGCCGCTCACGGCCGGTGCGCCGGTGTTGTAGGCCTGCTCCAGGCTGGCCGCCACGGTGTTGGGGTTGTTGGCGCTGTCGTTGAACTTGGATGCCACCACGGCCACCGACACGCTGCCTGCGCCGCCGGCCGCGGGGGTCACCACCAGCGTGGCCTGGGTGCCGCTCACCCGCGTGAAGGCGCCGGCTGCGCCGCCGCTGACGACGATGTCCTCGGCGCTGAAGCTGGTGCCCACGTCTTCGCTGAAGTCGAAGGTGAAGGTCACGGCCGCGGTGGCCGTGGTGCCGGCGGCACTGCTGGTGATGGTCACGGTGGGCGGCACGGCGTCGGGTGCGCCGGCGTCGCCGCCGCCGCAGGCCGACACCAGGACGGTGGCGGCCAGCGCAACGGCCAGCAGGGCAAAGGATGTGGGGCGGTGGTGCATGGACAGGTCTCCTGGTGGGTGGGGCAGCGGCCTGGCCGGCCCCGGGTGCGTTCTTCTGGTGCCCGGGATCACCGACCCCGGTATGGCGAAAGCGCTTTCAGATGGATCGGAACAACAGCACGGACTGGTGATCGGGCCGCCGTGGTGGGCGTGCCCGGGCCTGGGCGGAAGCGGCCGGGCGCGCGGTGGCGTTCAGTTGCTGCGGCCCAGCGCACCGGGCTGCACGGTCAGCAGCTGGCCGTCGGAGAACCGCACCGCCAGCGGCGCCGTGCCGGCGTTGTAGGCCAGGTGCGTCTTGCGGCCGTCGGGGCGCTTGAACACCGCATACAAGGGTGTGTTGGCATGCACGCTGAAGTCGGGCGTGCCCATGGCCTGCAGGCTCAGCATCCAGTGCAGGGTGTGGCTGCGGGTCTCGCCGATCTCCACGTCGCCATGGCGGTTCCACTGCGCCAGCGCCGCCTGCGGATCGGCCAGCGCGGTGTACTTGGCGAAGATGTCCTGCCAGATGTCGGCCGGCGGCGGGTTGGGCGGGAACTGGCCGCGTTCCTTGTAGGTTTGCATGTTCTGCTGCAGCATGGCCATGTTGCGCTGCACGAAGCCCGGGTCCATGCCCAGGTAGGTGGAATACGGCGCGATCGGCAGCAGGTTGATGCCGTGGATCTGGCGGGGCTCGTCGGTCCACCAGGTGTTGTGGGCGTACTTGCCGCCGAACAGCATGCTGACCTCCACGTTCTTGTACTCGGGCGGCAGCACCACGCGGTGCAGGTCGAACCAGTAGTGGTTGATGGCGTTGACCTCGCTGGCATAGAGGTACACGCCCAGGTCCCGCAGCCGGGCGTTGCCGGTCACCTCGGCCCACAGGATCAGGCCGGCCCAGGCGTTCACCGCCTCCGACGACGACTCCTGGTTGTTGCCCCACTCGCCCAGCCCCACGCCCGAGGCCCAGGAATGCGCCTCGTAGGGGTCGAAGTTGCGCAGGAAGGGGAAATCGGCGCGGCCGCGCTCCGTGGTGGCGATGTCGGCCACCAGCAGGTCGACCATGCCGCCCCACTGGTCCTTGGCGGCCCAGGCCGGGTCGCGCAGCGCCAGCTCGGCCGCGGCGCGGATCCAGTAGCCGTAGTGGAAGTGGTGGTCGTTCATCTG
This sequence comes from Pseudomonadota bacterium, assembly GCA_040386375.1. Taxonomy (GTDB): domain Bacteria; phylum Pseudomonadota; class Gammaproteobacteria; order Burkholderiales; family Burkholderiaceae_C; genus Pseudaquabacterium. The sequence continues at coordinate 36,014 of JAZKFQ010000006.1, read as the reverse complement.
CTCGACGGCAAAGAACTCGTCCGGGTAGGTGACCACCGTGCCCAGGCTCTTGTCGAGGTGGAAATACGACCGGCCCTGGGCGCCGAACCACCAGGCCATGCGCTCACGCACCAGGGCCAGCAGCTGGTCGCGCCCGGCGGTGTCGCCCTGCTGCTCGGCCACCGCCGCCAGCTGGGTGGCGCGGGTCAGGCCCTTGCCCTGCCAGTAGGCGCTGGTGCGCCAGTTGTCCTTGTTCTCGCGCACCGGGATCAGCTCGCGGCGCTTGCGCAGGTCGGTCTTCAGCAGATCGGCCAGTTCGCCGGCACGCGGGCCGTCGGCCACGCCCGGCCAGTGCGGCACGAAGCCGGTGTAGCGGGTGCTGGTCTTGAACTGGTGGCCCGCCAGCAGGCGCAGCTTGCCACGCACGGTGTCGAAGGCCGGGCCGAGCTTGTCGGCCACCGTGGCGTTGTTGAACCAGTGGTGCGGGTACAGGCCCATCAAGGTGCCGTTGTCGGCACCTTCCATCAGCTTGACGGTGGTGGTGAAGCTGGTCTCGACCTGGCTGGTGGCCTGGTCGTAGCGCCAGTCGACCCGGGTGTCCTGGATGAAGGCATAGGCGTGGCGGGTGAACAAGGCCAGCGTGGCGGCCTGGTCGTCGGGCAGCGCGGCGGCCGACACATAGCCCTTGCCGGCCGGCATGCGCAGCAACCATTCGGTGGCCGACACCGGCTCGAAGGCCGCGCCGCTGGGCGCGAACAGCGCATACACCTTGCCGCCCACCCGCAGCGCCAGCACCCGGGCATCGGCCGCGGCATGCAGGCGCTCGCCAGCCGCGGGCAGGCGCAGGCGCAGGTCACCGCGGGAAAGCTGCACCTGCGCATAGGGGCTGCCGTGGGCCACGGTCACCAGCATGCGGTCCGCACCCTGGCCCATGTCGAAATCGACCGCCCAGTCGCTGGCATGGGCCAGCAGCGCCCTGCCGGGTGCAAAGGCCACCGGCGCCAGCACGATCGGGTTCTTGTGCGGGTAGTGGATCTCGACATCGCGCCGCACCGTGGGCAGCACCTCCTTGCTGGGCAGGGCCACTTCCAGCCCCGCGGCCGTGGGCTTGACGGTGATGGGCTGGGCAAACAGGGCCTCCGGCTGGGGACTGAACAGCAGCGTGGAGTACCACTGGTTGGTGGGCGCGGCGCGGCGCGCCATGGCCTCGGTGCGGCCGCTGGCGGCCGGCGGCGGCTTGTCGCCCGGCTTGGGCGACAGGTGGTAGGTGGCCGCGCCCAGCTTCACCGGCTGGGCGGTGGCAGCGGCCACCACACCCAGGGCAAGCAAGGTGGCCGATACAAGGCGACAGACAGCATGCATGGACGCTTCCTCCGCGGCAACCTTTCGCCGCGCAGCCGGAGAATACTGAAAGCGCTTTCAGAACGGTGCACAGGTTTACCCGCAGCAGGCGGTGGATGCCGGTCCTGGTTGCCGGTCCCGGTTGCCGGCCCTGGTTGCGGATCCTTGCTGCAGATCCAGGTTGCAGGCCAGGAATGCAGGCCAGGCTGCCGGCCGGCCATGCCACCACATTGCGGCAGTTCTCCCTGCTGGGCGCAGGGATGTTCGGCACCACCGGTGGGCCACCAGGCGCCCATCGAGGGAAAACACGGGGCGGCGACGGATTGACCGGGTGCAGACGCATCCCCTACCCTTCGGGTTCAGATTGAAAGCGCTTTCAGATGTCGACGCATGACGTTCCTGCCGCCGGGCCGCCTGCCCGGGCAGACAAGCGGCTAGCGCCTCTTTCGCCCTCCCCTTCGCGGCGCACACCATGACCATTGCACACCCCCTCCGACGCCAGCCCGCCCCCCACGCCCAGCCCGGGCGCCTGCTGCGGCGCAGCCTGGTGGCGGCGGCGCTGCTGTCGGCCAGCGCCAGCCAGGCGCTGGACATCGGCCCGTTCACGCTGAACGGCTTCGCCAAGGTGGAGTTCTCGCGGGTGTCGAACAACTGCCCCGATTGCCAGCGCTTCCCCGACGAGAACAAGCAGCGCTTCTGGGCGGACGAACTGGTGCCCGGCACCGAATACAAGACACGCGAGGTGCATGTCACCCTGGTGCAGCCCTACCTGGGGCTGAAGTTCGACCTCGGCCAGGGCTTCAAGCTGTCGGCCCTGCTGAGCCAGCGCTTCCGCGACGGCAAGGCCGACATCCCGGGCTTCTGGTACGACCGCAATGTGGCGCTCAGCCATGAGGACTACGGCAGCCTGCGCGTGGGGGCGATGACCACCCGCACCTGGAGCGTGGCCGACTACCCCTACGGCAGCAATGTGGGCGTGGCCGATGTCTGGGGCTCGGCCGGCGCCGGCTACGGCCTGCTCACCCGCGCCGTGCGCCTGACCACCCGCCCGCTGGACGTGCTGGATGGGGATCTGGTGCTGGAAGCCACCTGGTCCAACGGCGACACCGGCTTCAAGAAGAACAAGCCGCGGTTCTGGGAGTTCTATGCCCAGTACCACCGGGGTGACCTGGTGGTCGACGCGATGGCGCAGGACACCCGCAACGGCACGCCGGCGGCCTGGAGCCATGGCCCCTTCACCGGCCTCACGCCGTTCTCGGTGGACGACGCCAAGCTCGGCGGCAGCGGCCAGAGCATCGCCATGGTGATGGCCCGCTACCAGCTCAGCTCGGCCATCGAGATCTCGGGCGGCGTACGCCGCAACCGCTGGAGCGGCGCCTACGCGGCGATCACCAAGTTCGAGAACAACAGCGCGCAGTGGAACAACATGTTCAACGTCGACTGGTCCAGAGACCTGGGCGGCGGCATCTTCCGCGGCTACCCGGCCACCTCCACCGATGCCATGCTGGGCCTGCGCTACCGCATCGGCCCCTGGGTGGCGCACACCGGCATGGCCTACCTCGGCAAGGGCAGCACCGACAACCCCACCGAGAGCGGCCAGAGCAATTCGGCCCTGGTCAACACCCTGGGCCTGACCTACGAGTTCGGCGAGCAGCTGCGCGGCCTGCAGGTCTACGGCCTGGCCGGCATGGTGCGCTATGGCCTGCCCGCCGTGTCCAGCGGCTGCAACGGCCAGCCCGCACGCACCCCCGGCACCTGCAGTCTGGCGCCGATCTCCATGCCCGGCAATGCCGCGTTCACCAATGTCGATGCACGCGTGGCGCGCAACGGCAACTGGTTCGGCCTGGGCATGGTCTACGCCTTCTGATGCCCCGCATGCCCGCGCAACACACCATGACCCCCACAGGACACCCCACCATGCCGGCCCACGCCCTGCCCCCCCACCACCCCAGCCTGCTGCGCGCTGCGGCGGCGCTGGTCACCGCCTTGCTGCTGGCCCTGGTGCTGGCCGCCTGCGGCGGCGGTGGCACGGTGCCGGTGGCCGGCGTGCAGGTGCGCCCGCTGAGCGCGGAGTTCGGCACCCGCAAGGCGGTGGCCTATTCGCCCTTCCGCTCGGCCAACCGCGACACCGAGACCATCACCGCGGCCATGCTCCGGGAAGACCTGGCCCTGCTGCAGCAGGGCGGCTTCACCCTGCTGCGGCTGTTCGACAGCTCGGATGCGGTGGCCAAGCTGCTGCTGCAGGTCATCGCGCAGGACCGGCTGGACTTCAAGGTGATGCTGGGCGCCTACATCCTCAGCGAGAGCGCCGCCGGCCTGAGCGCCGCGCAGCTGGCCAACAACCGGGCCTTCAACCTGGCCGAGGTGGAGCGGGCCGTGGCCCTGGCCAATGCCTACCCGGACACCGTGCTGGCGGTGAGCGTGGGCAACGAGGCCATGGTGGTGTGGAGCTTCGTGCCCAGCGCGCCCGACATCATGGCCGGCTACATCGGCGCGGTGCGCAGCCGCATCAGCCAGCCGGTGACCACCGACGACAACTGGGCCTTCTTCGCCAAGGGCGCCAGCGAGCGCTACGACCCGCGCCTGGTGCTGGAGGCGGTGGACTTCGTCTCCATGCACACCTACCCGCTGCTCGACACCGTGCCGCCGGCCATCGCCAACTGGGACTGGCAGCAGCAGGCCACCGCCGCCGGCCCGGCGCGCGCCACCGCGATGATGGACGCGGCCATCGCCGCGGCCAAGGCCGAATACACCGCGGTGCGGGCCCACATGGACAGCCTGGGCCACGGCGCCAAGCCCATCGTGGTGGGCGAGACCGGGTGGAAGGCCGAGGCCTCGGGGGGCGAGTTCAACCGCGCCCACCCGGCGAACCAGAAGATGTACTTCGACCGGCTCATCGCCTGGCGCGCGGCCAGCCAGGCTGCCGGCAGCGGCCCGGTGGCCATCATCTACTTCGAGGCCTTCGACGAACCCTGGAAGGGCCGCGACGACAAGTGGGGCCTGTTCACCGTGGGCCGCAAGGCACGCAGCATGGTGCAGAGCCTGTACCCGGCTAACCTCTGGGATGCCACCTACACCGAGGCAGACGCGGTCTATGCCGCCACCATCAGCAGCAACACCGTCACCGCCAACCGCTACACCCTGTATGCCGACGCAGTGACGGGTGGCGAGGAGCGGGTGAGCAACCTGCAGTTCTTCGGCTGGGACAGCCCCGCCACCTCGTTCTCCGGCGAGGTGACGGGCACGGCCGCCGATGGCGAGGCCTTCCACCACCTGGAGATCGCCCCCACGCCTGCGGTCTACGGCTGGGGCCACTTCGCCACCGCCAGCGCGTCCACCGACCTCAGCCAGTTCGAGGCCGGCGGCCGGCTGAACTTCCGCATCCGCACCACCTACCCGGGCAAGCTGCGCTTCGGCTTCCTCACCGGCACCGGCAACACCGCCTACGACGCCTACCTCACCGTCAGCAACAGCAATGCCGACGGCTACGGCTTCGTCAACGACGGCCAATGGCGCGATGTGTCGATCCCGATCAGCGCGATCAAGGCGGCCGGCGCACCGTCGTTCGGCAACACCGCGGCCACGGCCCGCTTCGATCTGACCAAGGTGACCAACCCCTTCGTGGTCAACGATGTCTACGACGCCACCGGCAACACCACGATCCGGGGCAACACCAGCAAGGTCTACATCGACAACATCCACTGGACCAAGTGAGCGTGCCGGTCGTCGCCACGGCGCACGCCTTGCAAGCCGCCACACCGGCCACCGCCACCGCGCCGATGCGCAGCGTGCTCACCGCCCAGGGGCTGGCCGAGGTGCTGGCGCCACAGCCGCCGCTGCCGGCCGCCAGCGCGGCCGATGCGGCCTTGCCGCAGGTGTGGGTGGACAGCAGCCGCCGGTTCCAGACCCTGCTGGGCTTCGGCGCTGCTTTCACCGAGGCGGCAGCGCTGACCTGGCAGGCCCTGCCACCCGCACAGCAGGCGGCCGTGCTGCGGGAATGCTTCCACCCCACGCTGGGCCATGGCTACAGCCTGTGCCGGGTGCACATCAACAGCTGCGATTTTTCGCTGGGCCACTACGCCCATGCGGACCTGGAGGGCGACGCCACGCTGGCCGGGTTCAGCATCGCCCGCGACCGCCAGGCCCTGCTGCCCTTCATCCGCGCGGCGCTGCAGGTGGCCGGCCGGCCGATCCGCCTGCTGGCCTCGCCCTGGAGCCCACCCGCCTGGATGAAGACCAATGGCCAGATGCACGGCGGCGGGCGTTTGCGGCCCGAATGCCGTGCCGCCTGGGCCCAGTGCTATGTGCGCTTCATCCAGGCCTACCAGGCCGAAGGCGTGCCGGTCTGGGGGGTGTCGGTGCAGAACGAACCCATGGCGGTGCAGCGCTGGGAATCCTGCCTCTACAGCGCCGAGGAAGAGCGCGACTTCGTGCGCGATCACCTCGGCCCGGCCCTGCATGCGGCCGGCCTGGGCGGCGTGAAGATCGTCATCTGGGACCACAACCGCGACGGGCTGGTGGCGCGCGCCAGCGTGGTCTACGGCGACCCGGCCGCTGCCCGCTATGTCTGGGGCGCGGGCTTCCACTGGTATGTGGAGGACCAGTTCGAGCAGGTGCAGCTGGTCCACGACGCCTGGCCCGACAAGCAGCTGCTGTTCACCGAGGGCTGCCAGGAGGGTGGGCCACACACCGGCAGCTGGGCGCTGGGTGAGCGCTACGCCCGGTCCATGATCCAGGACCTGAACCACTGGACCGTGGGCTGGATCGACTGGAACCTGCTGCTCGACCAGACGGGCGGCCCCAACCACGTCGGCAACCTCTGCAGCGCCCCGCTGCTGGCCGACACCCGCAGCGGTGCACTGCTGCCGCAGAGCTCGCACCACTACATCGCGCACTTCGCCCGCTTCATCCAGCCCGGTGCCCAGCGGGTGCTGTGTGCCGCCAGCCAGGCGGTGCTGGAGTGCACCGCCTTCGCCAACCCCGACGGCAGCCTGGCCACGGTGGTGATGAACCGCAGCGACCAGCCGGTTCAGTTCGTGCTTGTGCTGGACGGCCAGGCGCTGCGCGCCAGCCTGCCACCACGCGCCATCACCACCTGCCTGGCCTGACCCACCCCCTGTCTCACGACCCCTGCATGCACGCAACCGGCCCTTGCCCGCCCACCATGACAGGCGCTTTCACCGAGGCCGACGGCCAGACCTGGTACCGCATCGACCACCCCGACAGCGCGCCGCCCTTCTTCATGACCCTGGCCGGTGACAGCGACCTGTGGGCCTTCCTCTCCAGCAACGGCTCGCTCACCGCCGGCCGGCGTGATGCCGAGGGCGCCCTCCTGCCCTACGAGACGGTGGACAAGATCCACCTGCGCTGGGAGCACACCGGCCCCCGCAGCTGGATCCGCATCCTGGATGGCGACCAGGCCACGCTGTGGCAGCCCTTCGCGCCGCGCCTGGCCGGCGGCAGCGGCAGTCGTTCGGTGTGGAAGACGCTGTCTGGCACCCGCATCCGCCTGCGCGAGGTGCACGACTCGGGCCGCCTGGCCATCGAGCAGGAATGGTCGGGCGCCGCCGGCCTGGGCCTGGTGCGCACGGTGCGGCTGCAGCCGCTGCAGCCGCCGGATGCGACCAGCGCCCCACCGCTGCGGCTGCAGGTGCTGGACGGTGTGCTCAACCTGGTGCCGCCCGGTGTCAGCGTGCTGCAGGCCGCCACCATGTCCTGCCTGACCGACGCCTACAAGTGGAACGAGGCGGCCGCCGGCGGCCGCCTAGGGCTGTTCACCCTGTACGCGCGCATCTGGGACCGGGCCGAACCCAAGGAGAGCTTCCAGGCCCTGGCCGCCTGGCATGCCGGCGCACCGCCCGGTGCGCGCAGCCTGCTCTCGGCCCACCAGGTGGAGGCGTTCTGCCACACCGGCACGGTGCAGGCCGAGACGCTGACCCGCGGCCGGCGCGGCGCCTTCCTGCTGCAGTTCGACGCCACGCTGGCCGCCGATGGCCTGCAGTGGCACCAGGTGCTGGACGGCCCCAAGAGCCAGGTCGAGGCCTTCGAGCTGGCCCGCTGGCTGGATGCCGGCCATGGCACGTCGCAGCACATCGCGCGCGCCCTGGCGGACAACGATGCCGGGCTGGACGAGTTGCTGGCCCGCGCCGACGGCCTGCAGACATCAGCCGATGCCATGGCCGCCGCCCACCACCGCGCCAACGTGCTGTTCAACATCATGCGCGGTGGGGTGTTCGTCGATGGCACCCGCTTCGACCGCGACGACCTGCTGGCCTTCGTGCGGCAGCGCAACCGGGCCGTCGCCGCCGCACTGCAGCCACGGCTGGCCGGCGGCCCGGCGGTGCTGGAACGCGGCGATGCGCTGGCCATCGCCCGCAGCACCGGCCCCCAGGCCGAGCGCCTGGTGCTGGAGTACCTGCCGCTGACCTTCAGCCGCCGGCATGGCGACCCGAGCCGGCCGTGGAACAAGTTCTCGATCCGGGTGCGCGATGCAGCGGGCCGGCGGGTGGTCAACTATGAGGGCAACTGGCGCGACATCTTCCAGAACTGGGAGGCCCTGCTGCCCAGCCAGCCGGCCTATGCCGCCTCCATGGTGGCGGTCTTCCTGGGGGCGATGACGCCCGACGGCCACAACCCCTACCGCATCAGCCGTGCGGGCATCGACTGGGAGCGTCCCGAGCCCGACGACCCCTGGAGCCACATCGGCTACTGGGGCGACCACCAGGTGGTCTACCTGCTGCGCCTGCTGGAAGCTGCCCATGCACACGACCCCGGCCTGCTGGCGCAGCTGTGGAACCGCGCGCTGTTCAGCTTTGCGGCCGTGCCCTACCGGCTCAAGCCGCACGACCAGCAGACCGCACATCCCAAGCACACCATCGACTTCGATGCCGACGCCGACCGGCGTGCCCATGCACTGGCCGCGCAGATCGGCAGCGACGGCCTGCTGGTGTGTGACGACACCGGCCAGCCGGTGCTGGCCACGCTGGGCGAGAAGCTGGCCACCATCGTGCTGGCCAAGGCCGGCAGCCTGGTGCCCGGCGGTGGCCTGTGGCTGCACACCCAGCGCCCGGAATGGAACGATGCCAACAACGCCCTGGTGGGCAATGGCCTGTCGGTGGTGACGCTGGCGCACCTGCGGCGCCTGCTGTGTTTCCTGCTGGATGTGCCGGCGGCGGGCGAGGCGTTTGCCATCTCGCCCACCACGCTGCAGGCCGTGCAGTCCCTGCTGCAGCTGTTGCGGCAGACCCCCGCAGCGGCCGTGGACGACGCCGTGGCGCGCCGCAGCTACCTGGACAGCGCCGGCCGGCTGCTCGATGGCTGGCGCAGCAGCGGCCACCAGGGTGCAGAAGGCCGCTATCCGGCGGGCGCCCGCGCCACCGCGCCGGCCGGCCTGCTGACCGACCTGGCCCGGGCATTGCTGCCGCTGGTGGATGCCACGCTGCAGCGCGCCCGCCGCAGCGACGGCCTGTTCCACAGCTACAACCTGGTCGACCTGCAGGGCGGCCGGGCCGAGGTGGCCCCGCTCTACCCCATGCTGGAAGGCCAGGTGGCCCTGCTGTCGTCGGGCCTGCTGCAGCCCGGCGAGGCCGTGGCCCTGCTCGACGCCCTGTTCGCCAGCCCACTGTTCTGCCCCCGCCGGCAGAGCTTTCTGCTCTACCCCGACCGGCCGCTGCCCGGCTTTCTGCAGCGCAACCAGCTCGATGCGCCGGCACTGGCGCTGCCGGTGGTGCAGCAGCTGCTCGCCCAGCACCGCAGCGACCTGCTGCAGGCCCAGAGCGACGGCACGGTGCGTTTTGCGCCGGGCCTGGCCAACCGCGGCGACCTGGAGGCGGCCGGTGCCGACCTGGGCCCGGCCCTGGCGCCGCTGGTGCAGGCCTATGAGCGGGTGCTGCAGCACCACCAGTTCACCGGCCGCTCGGGCACCATGTTCGGCTACGAAGGCCTGGGCTGCATCTACTGGCACATGGTGGCCAAGCTGCTGCTGGCGGTGCAGGAGCAGGTGTTTGCCGCCGCCGATGGGCAGCACCCGGCCCTGGCGGCCCTGCAGGCCCACTACCGCCGGGTGCGCGACGGCCTGGGCTACCGCAAGAGCGCGGCAGCCTATGGCGCCTTCCCGGCCGACCCGTACAGCCACACGGCGGGCGAGGGTGGCGCGCAGCAGCCGGGCATGACCGGCCAGGTGAAGGAAGAGGTGCTCACCCGCTGGGGTGAACTGGGGCTGCGCGTGCGCGGCGGCAAGCTGTTGTTCCAGCCCCTGCTGCTGGACGCCGAGGAACTGCCCGCCCAGGGTGCGCTGCAGTTCACCTGGGCGGGCAAGCCCTTTTGCTACCGCCGCGGCGCCACCACCAGGCTGCGCATCCAGACCGCCACCGGCTGGCACGACTGCGCAGACCTGCAGTTCACGCCGGACGGGGTGCTGGCCGTGGTCGCCGAGGTCGCCCTGCCTGCAGGTTAGCGGGCAAGGCCCGCGCAGGCAGCCGCGGCGCTGGCGGGCGCCCGCATCAGACGGCACACCATCACGCGGCAGCCGGCCGGTACTTGGGGCGCTCGTCCTTGTCCCACAGGCCCCACTGCGCACCCACCGCTCCCTCCTGCCCGAGCTTCCAGGGCTCGTCGAACGACGAGAAGTAGAACAGCGCGACGCCCTCGCGGCGGGCCCAGTCCTGCGCATCGATGAAGTAGCGCATCGCGTTCTCGGGCGATGGCACGGCGGCCGATACGGTCTGCCCCTGGCCGGGCCATCCGGTCTCGGCCACGATGACCGGCTTGCCACCGGCCACCTGCTGCACCAGCGCGTGCATGTGCTGCAGCGCCAGCGGCGCCTCGGCCACATCCTCACCCTCCCAGAACGGATAGCAGTTCGGCAGCAGCACGTCGCAGGCCTGCACCAGCGCCGGCCGGTCCAGGAAGGCGCTGTAGGCGTCGACACAGCCTACCGGCACCGTGGTGGGCACCTGGGCCCGCACGCGCCGGATGTAGGCGAGCAGCGCCTGCTCGGGCAGGTCGCCGCGCAGCAGCACCTCGTTGCCCACGGTCGCGATGTCGACCAGCCCCGCGTTGGCCAGTTGCACCAGCGCCGCGATCTCGCGCTCGTTGCGCGCCAGGTCCTGGCCGATCCAGGCGCCCACCAGGGTCTTCAGCCCGTGCTCGCGTGCCAGGCCGGGGATGCGCTCATGGCCTTCGGTGCAGGAGAAGGACCGCACCCACTGCGTGCTGGGCGCGATGACGGCCAGGCGGCGCCGGATCTGCTGTTCCGACAGCAGGTCGCCCGCCGCCTGCCCCTCGGCGTAGGGGCTGAAGCACAGGCCGTGCAGGCGCGCCGCCAGCACCTGCGCCATCACGGCCGGCAGCTGCTGCGGCGTGAGGCCCGCTGTGCGCAAGCTGCCGGCGCCATGCCGGGCCGTCGGGTCCAGCCCGCGCGCCTTCAGCGTCGGCCGCCCGCCCGAGCCCTGCGAGCCGCCCGACGACACCGCAGCGGCCGGCTGCTTGCGCCGCTGCAGTTCGGCATTCACCTCCAGGGCGCGCTGCTCGTCCAGGTCGTAGTTGCGCATGATCCACAGGGCCAGCAGCGTGCCGACGATGGGCACGCCGGAGTAGAAGAGCCGCAGCCCGTCCACCGCGCCCTCGGGCTGCAGCGCCGCACCCGGGGTGAACTGCACCAGCGCCATGATCGCCCCGCTGAGCAGGCCGGCGACGGCGAAGCCGAGCTTCACCATCCACCAGTAGATCGCGCCGAAGATGCCTTCGCGCCGCTTGCCGGTGGCCAGTTCGTCCAGGTCGCAGACATCGGCCGTCATCGACATCATCAGCGTGAACAGGCCACCGATGCCGAACGAGAAGAACGGCAGCGCCAGCATGAACATCCAGGGCTTGCCGGGCACCATCAGGAACCACAGCAGCACGTAGCCCAGCAGGGAGATGCCCTGGGACAGCATGAAGGCGTTCTTCTTGCCCATCTTCCCGGACATCCAGGCCACGGTGGGGATCACCGCAAAGGTGGTGACCAGGGCGCCGATGCTGCCGAACAGCGTGGGCCAGATGCCCGCGGCCGCGGTGTCGCCCTGGAACAGGTGGTAGACGACGATGAAGAAGGAGAACGCCGCCACGGTGTTGAAGGCGTTGAAGATCAGGAAGGTGGCGAAGCACAGCTTGCGGAAGGGCGCGCAGCCGAAGGCCTCCTTGAAGCCGGCCAGCAGCTCCCGCACGCCGGCGCCCAGGTTGGCCAGCGTCAGCGGCACCAGGTGGTGGTCGTCCCGGGTCGAGCGGCTGGGAATGAACAGGGCCGGCACCATGGCCAGCAGCATGCAGGGCACGCCCACCCAGACCGACAGCGTGCGCGCGGCCGTGTCGGCGTTGGCGAACCACTTGGGGTCGTACATCACGACCCAGAACCACGGCGCGATCACCCAGGCCCACTGGCCGATCCACTGCGCCACGGCCATGATGCTGGTGCGCTCGTGGAAGTCGTCGCTCATCTCGTAGCCCATGGCCACGTAGGGGATGCTGAAGACGGTCAGCCCGGTGAAGAACACCAGCGACCAGAGCAGGAAGTAGACGAAGTTGTAGACCAGGCCGTCGGCGCGGTGCAGCTGCCACATCGCCACGAAGGCGACGCCCATCATGATGGCGCCGATGAACACGTACTGCCGGCGCCGGCCCCACTTCGAGCGGGTGTTGTCGGAGATGAAGCCCATGATCGGGTCCAGCACCGCGTCGTAGGCGCGTGGCAGGAAGAACAGGATGCCCCACATCCAGGTGGGGAAGCCCATGTCCTGCACCAGCACCACCATGAAGATGCCCAGCGCGGCCGGGAACATCTGGTTGGCCAGCATGCCCAGCCCGAAGGCGACCTTCTGCCCGAAGGGCACCTTGTGGCTGGCGGCGGTGGACGCTGTGGTCATGGCTTGCTTTCTGGCTGGGGGCCCGGTTTCAGGTGTGTTCGTTCAGGCACCGGTGGCCTGGGGCACCAGCTCCGGGTACAGCGCCTGCATCACCAGCTTCGGCCGGCGGTCCGCGGTGAACAGGCCCCAGTGCTTCTCGGGCTCCAGCGGATCGGGCGAGCCCTTCCAGTTCTCGTCGAAGGCCTCGAACACGAAGCACAGCAGGCCTTCGGCCCGGGTCCAGGCCATCAGGTCGGCGTAGTAGCGGGCCTGCAGAGCCTGCGCCGCATGCTCGGCCGGCATGCCACGGCCGTTGCTCCTGGTGCACCAGCCGGCTTCGGTGATGGCGATGGGCTTGCCGGGGTACAGGCTGGCCACGCTGGCCAGGTTGTGCCTGGTGTAGTCCAGCGCCTCGTCGATGTGCTTGTACTCCCACACCGGGTAGGTGTGCAGCGAGATGAAGTCGAGCTCGGGCACCAGCACCCGCAGCTTGTGCTGCCAGGGCACGTAGTTCTCGCAGAAGGTGACGGGCTGCCGCACCGCGGCCTTGACCCGGCGCACGTGGGCGACCATCGCCGGCACCGGCACGCAGTGGTCGGTCCAGTCGACCGTGGCCTCGTTGCCCACGGCCACCGAGAACACGATGCCGGGATAGCGGTTGGCCAGCACCACCAGCCGGTCGAGTTCGGCACTGTTCTCGGCACGGCTGGCGTCGAGCTGCGCGTCGGTGTAGGTACCACCCCAGGGGCAGCCGGCATTGTTCATCTCCGGCCCCAGGTAGGCGCCCAGCATCACCTGGAACGGCAGGCGGTCCTGTTCGATCACCTGCAGCACACGCTCGGCATGCAGGCTGCAGTCGTACAGGCGCAGCAGCGCCCAGTGCTTGCGCAGGATGGCGAGGTCTTCGCGGATCTGGTCGAGCGAGGGGTAGATCTTGTCGCCCGGATTCTGGCCATCGCGGTAACCCGAGTAGCAGATGGCAGGGCCGGTCGGCAGCTGGTGCATGCGGCTCATGCGAACTTCGGCACGCCGTGCTTGTCCCACAGGCCCCAGTAGGCACCCACGTCGCCTTCGGCGCCCACCTTCCAGGCCTCGTCGAAGGCTGCGAAGTAGAAGACCTCGATGCCGTCCTGCTCGGCCCAGGTGATGGTGTCGGTGAAGTAGGCCATGGCCCCCTCGACCGACGGCACCGAGGCGTGGAAGGCGCTGCCCTGGTCGGGCCAGCCGGTCTCGCTGATGACGATGCGCTTGCCCGGCGCCGCGGCACGGGTGCGCTGCACCATGTTCTGCATGTAGGCCAGCGCGTGTTCACGCGGGCAGCCTTCCCAGAACGGATAGCAATTGGTCAGCACCACGTCGCAGGCCGCGGTGATGCGCGGGTGCTTCTCGAACAGGTAGTAGGCGTCGACATAGCCCACCTGCACGCCGGGCAGGGCCTGCTTGACGCGCGTGATGCAGGCCAGCAGCGCATCCTCGTCCATGTCCTCGCGCAGCAGCACCTCGTTGCCCACGGCCACGATGTCGGCGTGGCCAGCCCGGGCCACGGCGATCACGCCCGCGATCTCGCGTTCATTGGTCTCGGCATCGGTGCCGATCCAGGCGCCGACCAGGGTCTTCAGGCCCAGCGCGTGCGCGATGCGCGGCGTCTGCTCATGGCCGTCGGTGCAGGAGAAGGTGCGGATCCAGCGTGTGCTGGGCTGGATGATCGCCAGGCGTTCGCGGATCTGCGCTTCCGTCACCTGCGCGCCCGGCGCCTGGCCTTCCAGGTAGGGGCTGAAGCACAGGCCGTGCACGCCACGCTGCAGCACGCCGTGAAAGACCTGCTGCAGTGCCGTGCGCTCGGCGCCGGTCCACAGCTGGGGCTTGCTGTGCGACCACGCGCCACCCTGGGCCGCAGCCTGGGGCTGGGCACCGGAGCGGGCTTGCCCGGAGGCCGCGTCCGCGCCCTGGGCGGCGTCTTGGTCGGGTGTCTTGGGTTTTGACATCAGCGGTCCAGTCAGGGTTTCTGTTGCCAGGGGAATCGGCCCGGGCCGATCGGCTTGGGCTCACCGTAGCCGCCGACCTTGTCGTACACGCGCACGTAGTCGACCACCAGCTCGGCGGGGAACGGCGTCGCCGCACTCGGGGCGCCCGGGAAGTTGCCGCCCACGGCCACGTTCATCACCAGGTAGAAGGGCTGGTCGAAGGGCGCCGGCCAGGGGTTGAGATCGGCCGCGCGCCTGGCTTCGAGGCCCACGCCGTCCTTGTTCTTGCTGGTGCTCCACCAATGGTTGCGGGTGGAGGTGTGCACGCCGTCGACATAGAAGCGGATCTCGCCCGGCTCCCACTCGACGGCATAGACATGCCAGTCGGCCACCGTGCTGCCGCCCGGCAGCGGGTGCACATGGGTGATCAGCGAGCGCTTCGGGAAGGACGAACCGAAGTGGATGCTGTTCAGCACCTCATGCGGCCGTTCGCCGGCGATCTCCATCACGTCGATCTCGCCCGACGCCGCCCAGCCGCCATAGGTGTCGTCCTGCGGCAGCAGCCACAGCGCCGGCCACAGGCCCTTGCCCCAGGGCACCTTGGCGCGGAACTCGAACCGGCCGTAGCACTTGGTGAACAGCGGCGTGCCGTCGCGCCGGCGGGTCTTCAGGCGCGCCGAGGTGTAGCCGCAGCCGTGCAGCGACTCCTTGACCGCCCGGATGGTGAGCAGGCTGTCCTGCACGCTGACGTTGGCCGGCTCGGCGGTGTAGTACTGCAGTTCCTCGTTGCCCCAGCCCGGGATCCAGACATGGTGCCGGTAGTCGAAGAAGCCGTTGCCGATGTCGAAATCCCACTTCGAGCGGTCGACGCTGTTTCCTTCGAACTCGTCGCTCCACACCAGCGTCCAGCGCGGCTTCTTCGCCGCCGGTTTCCTGGCCTGCGTCATGTCAGCCCCTCCCGGCCAGGGCCGGCTGGCCGGCCTGCCCGGCGCGCTGGCGCTGGCGCTGCAGGAAACGGCGGTACCAGTGCGCGCTGTCCTTGGCGGTGCGGCGCTGGCTGGCGTAATCCACATGCACGATGCCGAAGCGCTTGGCATAGCCCGAGGCCCATTCGAAGTTGTCCAGCAGGCTCCACACCATGTAGCCGGCCATGGGCACGCCCTGGTGCAGCGCTGCACCCACCGCGGCAATGTGGCTGGCGATGTAGTCGCTGCGTGCATGGTCATGCACCCGGCCGTCCACCACGGCGTCGGCGAAGGCGCCGCCGTTCTCGGTGACGATGAGCGGTGGCACGGCGTAGTCGCGGTGCAGGCGCAGCAGCAGGTCGGTCAGGCCCTCGGGGTAGATCTCCCAGCCCATGTCGGTGAGCGGCAGGCCGCTGCGCGCCACGTCGAACGGCGCCCCGGCGCTGACCACCGCCCGCGAGTAGTAGTTGATGCCCAGGAAGTCCAGCGGCGTGTGCATGGCCGCCATGTCGCCAGGCAGCACCAGCGGCGCATCGGAGCCCAGGTGCTGCAGCACATCCTGCGGGTAGGCGCCGGTCAGCAGCGGGTCCATGTACCAGCGCAGCAGCAGGCCGTCTTCCAGCCTGGCACAGGCCAGGTCGGCCGGGCTGTCGGTGGCCGGCTGCACCGGCGACAGGTTCAGCACGATGCCCAGGCGCGCGCGGCAGCCATCGGCACGCAGGGCCTGCAGCGCCAGGCCATGGCTCAGCAGCAGGTGGTGCGCCACCTGCATCGCCGTGCAACGGCTGCGCAGGCCGGGCGCGAAGATGCCGTCTTCATGGCCCAGCTTGGCCACCACCCAGGGCTCGTTGTGGGTGGTGATGGCCGCCACCCGCCGGCCCAGGCGGCGGTGCATGCCCAGCGCATAGTCGACGAAGTGCTGCACCGTGGCGCGGTTGGCCCAGCCGCCCTGGTCCTGCAGGGCCTGCGGCAGGTCCCAGTGGTTCAGCGTCAGGTGGGGCTGCACGCCGCGGGCGAGCAGGCCGTCGACCAGGCGCTCGTAGAAGCGCAGGCCGGCCTCGTTCCAGGCGCCCTGCCCCAGCGGCTGCACCCGTGGCCAGGACACGCTGAAGCGGTAGGCATCCACCCCCAGCGCCGCGATCAGGTCCAGGTCTTCCTCCAGCCGGTGCACATGGTCGCAGGCGATGTCGCCATTGCTGCCATCGGCGATCGCCCCGGGCTGGCGGCAGAACACGTCCCAGATCGACGCGCCCTTGCCGTCTGCCCTGGCCGCGCCTTCGATCTGGTAGGCGCTGGTGGCCACGCCCCACACGAAGCCGGGCGGGAAGTGGTGGGCGGGGTCGGCGGGCAGGCGCAGGTCCTGGATGGGCAGCGAGAACGGCATGGTGTCAATTCCAGGATGGCTTGCTGTGCATGTGTGCTGTCTCCGGTCGGCGCAGCCGGCGCCAGGAGATGGTGGATGGCGGCGCCATGAAAGCGCTTTCAAACTATAGGTTTGCAGCCACCGGCGTGTCAATCGAGGGTAAGCGCGGGGCCCTGTCGCGGGCGTCGGCAAGGCACAGGCTGGCCCGTGCCGCTGGCGGATGTGGCCGGCCTCAACCGCCCATGCGGCGGCTGGATTCGCGGGCGATCAGGCGTGGTGCGGGCACCACCACCGTGGGCGCGGTGCCGCCCAGCAGCTGCAGCATGGCGGCGGCCGCGAGGCGGCCCAGCTCGTAGGCCGGCTGGTGCACCGTGCTCATCGGCGGCAGCGAGTACATCGAGGTGGGCAGGTCGTCGAAGCCGACCAGCGACACATCCTCCGGCACACGCAGCGACCGGCGGTGCAGCCCCAGCGCAGCGCCGCAGGCCATCTGGTCGTTGGCGGCGAAGATCGCAGTGAAGCGCTGGCGGCTCTCCAGCAGGCGGTCCACCGCCAGCAGGCCGCTGACCTCGTGGTATTCGCCCGGCACGACCAGGGCCGGCTCGTAGCCGATGCCCGCCTCCTGCAGCGCCTGGCGGTAGCCACGCAGGCGGTCATTGGCATCCGGATGGTCGGCATCCCCGGCGATGAAGGCGATGCGCCGGTGTCCCAGCTCGATCAGGTGGCGGGTGGCCAGCCTGCCGCCCTCCTGGTTGTCGAAGCTCAGCGAGAACAGGCCGGGCGCCTTCAGCGTGCGGCCCGTCACCACCACCGGCAGCTGCCGTGCGGTGGCCTTGAGGGCGGCATCGGTCAGGCGGCCGGTCAGCACGATGATGCCGTCCACCCGCCGCGAGCGCAGCATGTCGATGCAGCGCGCCTCGGCGGCGGCGTTCCAGTGGCCACTGACGAACAGCGGGCTGTAGCCTGCGGGGTCCAGTTCGTCCTCGATGCCCCGCAGCGCCGCACCGTAGAACGGGCTGTCGATGGCCTGGGTGACCACGCCCACGCTCAGAGTGCGCCCGCCGGCCAGGCCACGCGCCATCGGGTTGGGCACGAAGCCCAGTCGGGCGATGGCCCCGTCGACAGCCTGCTTCTTCAGCGCGCTGACCACGGCCGTGCCGTTGAGGATGCGCGACACCGTGCTCGGCGAGACACCGGCGGCCTGGGCCACCATCTCCAGGGTGATCGGCCCCTGTGCCTGGCCGGCAGGCCCCTGCTTGCCGCGGGCGGGGTTGTTCCTAGCCATCTTCAGGGTGTGTGCCGTTCTCTCACTGGCCAGTGTAGCCGGCGCCCCTGGTGCGGGGCGCCAGCCACGGCCCCTGGCCGCAGCCGGTGCCCGCCTGGCTCACGTGCCCGGATGCAGCGATGGGACCCACCCCTATACTGTTCAAATGTACAGTCACGATGCAGACCAGCCGGGCCCGGTGCGCGTGGGCAGTGGCCCTGGCGGCGCGGCCGGCCAAACACGCGCCAGCGTGGCCATCGGCTTCGGCTCCCCTGCCGGCGACACCGGCGTCACGCGGCTGGATCTCAACGACATCCTGGTGCGGCACCCGCAGGCCAGCTTTCTGATGCGCATCAGCGGCGGCGCCATGCGCGAGATCGGCATCGATTCCGGCGACCTGGTGCTGATCGACCGCGCCATCCCGCCCGCGCACGGGCATGTGGTGATCGCCGTCGTCGACGAGGGCTTCGTCTGCCGGCAGCTCTGCCAACAAGGTGCTGACCTGCGGCTGCAGGCCACCAGCGCCGGCCACGCCGACATCCTGGCGGCGGAAGGCGCAGCGTTCCAGATCTGGGGCGTCGTCACCCAGGTCATCAAGTCCATGCCCGTCTGATCCTCACCCAGGCACAGGCCATGTTTGCGCTGGTGGACGTGAACAACATGTACGTCAGCTGCGAGCGGGTCTTCAGGCCGTCGCTGGCCGGCCGGCCGGTGGTGGTGCTGTCGAACAACGACGGTGCCTGCATCGCCCGCAGCAACGAGGCCAAGGACCTGGGCGTGAAGATGGCCCAGCCCTGGTTCCAGGTGCGCCACCTGGAGCGGGAGGCCGGGCTCATCGCCTTGTCGGCCAACTTCGAGCTCTACGGCGACATGTCCAGCCGCATGATGACGCTGGTGGCGCAGGCCGCACCGCGCCAGGAGGTCTACAGCATCGACGAATGCTTCCTCGACTTCTCCGGCGTGCCGGGCGACCTGGTCGAAATCGGCCGGGCATTGCGCGCCCGGGTGCTGCAGTGGACCGGCCTGCCCACCAGCATCGGCTTCGGCCCGACCAAGACCCTGGCCAAGCTCGCCAACCATGTGGCCAAGATGGCCGACCGCAAGCCCGGCACCTACGACGCACGCCATGCCCAGGTCTGCCATCTCGGTGCCCTGGGCCCGCAGGCCTTGCAGCAGATCTTCAGGGCCAGCGCGGCGGGCGATGTCTGGGGCGTCGGTCGGCGCATCAGCGCGCGGCTGGCTGAAGGCGGGATCCACACCGTGCTGGACCTGGTCCAGGCCGACCTGGCGGCGCTGCGCGCGCAGTTCAGCGTGGTGCTGGAGAAGACGGTGCTGGAACTGCGCGGCACACCCTGCATGGACGTCGACCACGAACCCGCGGCGCAGCAGCAGATGATGTGCTCACGCTCGTTCGGCACGCCCATCACGGCGCTGGATGGCCTGGTCGAGGTGGTGAGCCAGTTCGCCTCCCGGGTGGCCGAGAAGGCGCGCATGCAGCAGGCCGCAGCCGGCGCGCTGCAGGTGTTCATCACCACCAGCCCCCACCGCCGCAACGACCGGCAGCACAGCCAGAGCCTCAGCCTGCCGCTGCTGCGTGCCAGTGCCGACAGCCGGGTGATCGTGGGCGCGGCGGTGCAGGCGGTCCGGCAGCTGTACCGGCCCGGGTTCAACTACACCAAGGCCGGGGTGATGCTGGTCGACCTGCGCCCCCAGGGCCAGCAGCAAGGAGAGCTCGACCTCGCCGGGCCGGGCGCGGCCGCAGCGGCCGCATCCGGCATGGGCAATGCGCGGCTGATGGCCGCGGTGGATGCGATGAACCGCCGCTTCGGGCGCGGTGCCGTGGCGGTGGCCAGTGCCCAGCACCAGCCCGGCAACGGTGACCATGCCGCCAAGCAGCAGCGGCGCTCACCGCGCTGCACCACCCGGCTGGACGAGGTCGCCACGGCGCGGGCTTGAGTGGCGGCCAGGCCCCGGCGCCGAGACGGCCCCCGGGGTGGCCGGTCGCTGGTATCGCACGGTGCTACGGCCGCGCCTGGTCGGGCCGGCTGTAGTCGCACACACCCTGGGGATGGATGCGCTGCAGCGTAGCGACGTCGGCCGCAGACGGCACCCAGGGTGCGTAGGTGCCGTCGGCCACCGCCTGGGCCACGGATTTGAGCGCACAGCGGTAGATGCCACCCTGGATCGGCGCGCCGGCCACCGTGCGCGAGGTGCCATACAGCGGGAAGCGCTGCAGGCATGCACCGGCGGGCCGGGCGTCGAGCACGCCGGCCCACACGCCATCCCCTTGCGCAATGGGCTGGCCCTGCAGGTCGAAGCAGGCGTCGGCGGCCTGGGCCGGTCGGTTCTGCGCCACGCTGCGGCCGGGGTTGGCCTGGATGTTGGCCATCCACTGGTCCATCACCGCCAGCGCCTGCAGCGTCTGGCTGGCCTTGGGCTGGCCGGGCATGGTGTCGGTGAACCACACCGCCAGATTGCCGCTGTGGCCCATGCGGTCGGCCACCCGCTGGCGCACCGCGAACGACTGGTGCACGTTGTGCATGTCCAGCTCACGCTCCATGTACTGGCGGTGGTCGATCGCCGGCACATCGAGCCGGCCGCTGAACACATGGCCCGAGGTGTAGGCCGCCCGCATCGCCAGCGCATCACCCGCAGTGCGGGGCGCAGGCTGGTCGGCCGAAGGTGCCAGCCACATGTTGCGCCGGCTCCAGGGGTCGAAGTTGGCGGCGGTGTTCGGCGGCAGGAAGGGCGCGCCCTCCTGCACCATCTGGCTGGGGTGCTTCCAGCCGCCCACGTGCCAGTTCAGGTGCAGGAACTCCGCCGGCGTGATCTGCCCGGCCTGCAGCGCGCGCAGGCCGTACTGCACGCCCACGTTGTCCCAGGTCGGGCGGGCGGCGCCGCTGGCGTCCACGCCGTAGACATTGCGCAGGTCGTCGTAGTGGGTCCAGCGGATCGCCGCGATGTCGCTCTGCGGCTCGTAGTTCTGCTGGTTGGGCGCCTGGCCGTACCAGGGGTTCATGGCCAGCGGGCTCAGGCCACGCCAGGATTTCACGCACTCGGTGGAACCGGGCGCCCCGCTGTAGCCCAGCGCCAGCTTGGTGGTGTACAGGCCGTCGGCCACCGCGTCCTCTGCGTTGAAGCCGACCAGCCAGCTGCGGTGTTTGGTCACCCGCCACTTCGCATTGCCGCGGTCAGTGGCGTCCATGTAGTGCTCCAGCAGCTCGCAATCGCCGACATGGATGGTCTGCGTCACCATGTCGGGATAGCTCTGCACCGGCAGCAGGGCGTCCAGCACGCCGGGATGGTTCTGGGAAATGATGTACTGCTGGATCGCCCCGCCCGAGCCGCCCAGGCCCACGGTGTAGGTGGGCAGGCCGTGGCGCTCGATGAAGCGCTCCTTGGTCATCATGGCGGTCTCGCCGGCCAGGTTCAGGTTGTAGTGGGTGCCGGTGTTGTTGCCGCTGCTGTGCGCGATGGCATAACCCTGGCCCAGGATGTCGGGGTTCATCGAACCGCCATGCACCGTGCCCTGGCTGTGGCCGATCGCCACGCCGCCCTGGAACCAGTACAGCAGCTTGCCGTTCCAGCGGCTGGCATCGTCCTGGGCCGCGCTGTCGGCCGCCGGCAGCGGCGACAGCATCGCGATGCTGTAGAGGAAGCGGTTGATCGCGCCCACCTCGCGCCGCACCACGAAGTCCACCGTGCGGCCGTCGGCCAGCTTGGTGCTGCCGATGTCGGCGGGGCGGCCGCCACCGGCAGGCAGGGCCACCAGGCTGCCGCCGGTGTTGCGGCGGTACCAGTAGCTGATGAAAGGCTCGATGCTGCAGTCGCGGCTGTAGCCGACCACCTGGGCGGCGGCATTGAACACCCGGGTGCCCGGCGGCGTGGGGCTGTCGACCACCGGCTGGCGCGCCACCCCGCCCTGGGTGGTGGTGCAGACGAAGGGCGTCTGCTGCGGCCCGCTGAACATCGGGCCGCTGACCGGGTGGTTGGTCAGCACCAGCCCGTCGCGCAGCCCGCCGCTGCGGTGGCGCACCTCCAGCCGGTTCTCGCCGAGCACCAGGCCGCGCACCACGCCTTCAAGCCGGTCACCGCGGCGTGCCAGCGGCATGCCGATCGGCCGGCCATTGAGCCAGAGCTCCAGCTTGTCCTGCAGGCCCGGGGCGGCCCGCACGGCGACGCGGGCATCACCGCCGGACACATAGGCCGCGGGGCTGGACAGCAGGTGCAGGCGCACCACGGCGGCGTCGGCAGCCGCATGGGACGGCGCGGCCGGCGCGGCCGCCACAACAGCCGGGATGGCGGCCAGGCCGCAGGCCAGCACCAGGCCGGCGGCCAGGCTCAGGGAACGGGTCATGGGGTCTCCTCGGGACACGGCCGCAGCGGCCAGAAAGGGCAACAAGCTTTGATCGTTCCGGGCCATCAGCGAAGGGCAAGCCGTGGCGCACCCACGGCCGGTGGCACAGGTCATCCGGCACGGGAGACGCGGGGGCGCCTCGCGTGTCGACGACCAGCCGCCCAGGCCTGGTCTGCGTGGTTCTGCCGGCCTTGAACCCGGGCGTTGGCGCCTCAGTTGCCGTCGTGGTGGTGGTCGTCGGTCTCGCCCATCTCCACCAGGCCGTCCTGGATGGCCTCGCCCGGGCCGGGGCTCGGGCGCACTCCGTTGGCCGGCACCACCAGTTGCTCGGCCAGTGCGGGATCGAAGGCCAGCAGCAGCGGGTCACGCGCGAGCTCGCGCACGATGGCGTGGCTGGCGTGGTAGCCGATCTTCTGGATGTAGCCACCGCTCTTGGTGCCAATGCCGCCACGCAGCTCCAGCAGCACCGAGCCGGACCCCAGCAGGCCATAGGCATTGCGGGAGATGCCGGGCTCCGTGCCGCCGTTGTAACGCGTCAGGGTGGCGTACGGGTACTGCGCCAAGGTCTGGGCGATCAGGACCACCACACGCTTGGCCATGGTCTGGCCTGCGAGAAAGCGTGCCAGCGCCCCCGACTCGACCGCCTCCAGGCGCTGCGCGGTCGGCAAGGCCGTCGGCCACAGGGTCGAGCCGCGGACCATGCGGCCGTCGGTGACGGGTGTGCCCTGGTGGTGCATGTCGAGCGCCACGACGGGCTTGTACTTGTCGGCCAGCCAGCGCACGTTGCGCGCCTCGGGCACGGGGTTGCCGGTGCCGATGTCGGCCAGCGTGTAGTCCGCCCCCGGGATGCCGTTCTCGCAGCTGATGACACCGGCGGCGATGTTCGGGAAGTTCGGATTGTCCAGCGGGCACTGCGGGCGGAACGCGTGGTACCGGTTGATGTCGTAGCCACGGCCGCGCTGGTAGAAGGCCGGCACCTGGCCAACCACGAAGCGTGGATCGAAATTCTGGCGCCACGGCGGCACGCGGCCCTGCGAATCGGTGATGGGGGTGCCGTCGGCCTTGACGCCGTCGAAGCCGTCGACATTGACACGCGGCATCACCACCACGGTGAGCGAGTTGCGGATCGTGCGGCTCTCCACCGAGTTGTTGGCCAGCGTGCGCGCCAGGTTGATGGCGGAGTCACTGGTCTCCATCTCGTCGCCGTGCTGCTGGGCGATGAGCAGCACGGCCGTGGGCCCGTTGCCCACCACCACATACGGCACATCCCGGCCCGAATTGCTCTTCCATGGCGCCATGTGCAGCGTCATCGTGCCCTGGCTGGTGTGCACGCTGCTGCGCAGCGCGGCCATCAGCTGCGCATAGGTGCGCAGCGAGGCGATGCTGTCGTTGTCGCCGTAGGGGCCGGCGGGGATCGACGGCTGGGCCAGGGCCGGCGTTGTCGCCAGGACCGCAGCGCAGGCCGCAGCCGCGAAGAAGGGGTGCCATGTCATCGGGATAACCTCCAAGGTTGCCGTGCGCACAACGCGCCGTGTGGTGCCAAAACCAACCTTGCCAGCCAGACGCGATCAACGCAACCCGCGCTGACCCTCGGCCAGCCAGAGCCCTGCAGACGCTGCCGGCGCGCCTGCACTCGCTCCAACTAGGGATGTGGCGCGGCCCGTGTTGGGATGAAGATGGCCCGCCAACGCCGAGGAGGCTGCCGTGCAATCCGAATCCTTCGTCAAGAGCGGCTTCACAGGTCTGGGCGCCGCCGAGCTGCTGACCTCGTCGGTGGACGCGCTGAACGGCAGCACGGCGGTGCAGGCCAGCGCGCTGCGCGAGGTGCTGGGCATCAGCACCGTGTTCGACCTGGCGGCATCGCAGCTGCTGCACACACTGCGCACCGCACTGGCCCAGGCCAGGCCGCGCCTGGCCGGTGATGTGCTGGACGCCGCCGCCGGCACCGCCGACCTGGCCCTGGCCGACACACCGCTGTCGGCCCTGCGCGCGGTCGGCGCCACAGGTGCCGACACGCTGCGTGCGGCACTGGGCCTCGGCACGGTCGGTGAGCTGGCACTGTGGCCACCGGGGCTGGCCGCGCGCGATCTGCTGGCCCACATCTGCACACCCGAGCAGGCGCCGGGCTTCGACCCGGAAGCACCGGCCGACCTGCTGCCGCGTGTGGGCGAGCACGCCACCGACAAGGTGTTCTACCGCACGCTGCTGGTCGACAGCGTGGCCGGGCTGCTGGACCAGGGCGCGGGCACGGCGATCGAGAACGCCGAGCCGCTGGACCTGGGCCCGGCGCTGGGCGTCGACACACCGTTCCGGCGCGTGGCCGTGGGGGCCTTGCTCAGCTTCAGCCAGAGCTGGTTCGCGCAGGGGCTGGCACTGGGGCAACTGCTGCACAGCCTGTCGCTGGCGCCGGGCGAGAGCACGCGCATGGCGATGATCGACTGGTCGCGCCAGAGCCGCGGCCGCGGCAGCGAGGCCGTCAACGACAGCGAGCGCCTGGCCAACACCAGCACCCACCAGCGCGCGCTGTCCGAGGTGACCCAGGCCACCGCGGCCGAGGTGCAGGGCGGCAGCACCCGTGCCACCTCCTCCTCGTCCACCTCGCAGGGTGGCTCGGCACTGGGCTTCGAGCTGGGGCCCATCGCCTTCGGCGGCAGCAGCGGCAGTTCGGGCTCCAAGACCGAGGCCATGACGGTGTCGAGTTCGTTCGGCCGGCGCGATCTGGCCAGCAGCACCGCACAGCGCATCAACGACATCAGCCAGCAGCAGGCCAGCGCCGCACGCAGCCGCCGCGCCAGCGTCGTGCGCGAGCTCAGCCAGAGCGAGCATGAGGCGCTGTCCACCCGCGTCATCGCCAACTACAACCACCTGCATGCGCTGAACCTGCAGTACTACGAGGTGGTGCAGGCCTTTCGTGTGACGACGCGGCTGGAGCGGGCCGAGCGCGTGATCTTCGTGCCGGTGCAGCTGATCGACTTCGACGAGCTTGCCAACATCGGCCGCTTCCGCGCCACACTGGCCGAGGCCGCGCTGGACGAGGCGACACGGCAGCGCATCGCGCTGTTCGCCAGCGTGCTGGTGCGCAGCCGCCGGCCACGGCGCTTTCGTGGCCTGGACGGGCGCTTCAGCGCCACGCTCGCACTGGCCAGCAACGTGGCCGTGCTGGCGGCGCAGGCCAGCACCGCGGCACCGGCACCGCCGCCTGCATCCGCACCCGCACCGGCACCCGCACCTGCACCCGCTCCCGCGCCAACCACGCCCGTGCCGGCGCCGCGCCTGGGCCTGCTGCAGCGCTTCACTGCCGATGGCTGGGACGCCGAGGAACTGCGCATGCTGGTGCGCTGCGGCGTGCGGCCCATCGCCACCCGGCTCGAGACGGTGCTCACGCTGCCCGCCGACACCCTGGTCAGCGCGCTGGTGCTGCCGTCGGACCTGGCGCTGGCCATCGAGGTGCGGCGGCGCGACGGCAGCGTGGTGCCCCTGGTGGAACCCGGCCCGTCGGGCGCACGCTTTCTGGCGCCCGAGGCGGTGCGCGAGCTGGCGACGGTGTCGCTGCGCAGTGCGCTCATCGTGCCCAGGGAGACCACGGTGACCCTGCAGCTCAACCTGCAGGGCACGGTGTCGCCGGTGGCCGTGCCGGTGACGCTGCAGCCCGGCGGCCCGCTGTCGGGCCTGCAGCGCGTGGTCAGCTTCGACCCGCCGCCCGAGCAGGACGAGCTGCGGCTGCACCTGAAGGCCAATGCGCTGCACTACACCCAGGCGGTGCTGCGCACGCTGGACGCGTCGGTGCTGTCGGCCATGCTGGCGCGGCTGAGTTTCGGCGGCGTGCCGCTGGCGCAGTGGGTGGACCACCGGCCGGTGGCGGTGACGGCGAACTACCTGGTCTTCAAGGCCGGCCTGCCCGACCGCGGCGCGCCGCCCGACCCGGCACTGGCCACGCTGACCGAGGCCTGGCAGCAGTTCCTGGCCACCGCCGGGCTGGTGAATGCGGCACCGCGGCGCGAGCTGATGATGATGCCCACCGGCGGCGTGTTCGCCGAGGCCGTGCTCGGCCGCTCGGTGGCTGGCGAGAAGCTGGACAGCACCCGCTTCTTCGACTGGCAGGAGTCGCCGATCCCGCTGGTGGCCAGCGAAATCGCGCCGCTGGAAGCAGGTACACGCGCCAGCGACGAGACGCTCACGCCGACCAACCCGTCGTCGCCGGTGGTGAACATCCAGGCGCCCACCGCCCTGCCCGATCCCACCGGGCTGGCGGCCGTGCTGGGCGCACTGGGGGCGAAGAACCTGTTCAACGACCTGAGCGGCGCCGATGCCACGCTGAAGCTGGCGCAGGCGCTGCAGAAGGTGGGCGCAGCGGGTGCCACCTCCGGTGGGGCGCTGGCCGCCCAGACGCTGAAGACGGTGATGGAGCAGAACACCGAGCGCCTGCGCACCGCCGCCAAGGTGGCTGCGGCGATGGCCGGCGTGCCACCGGTGGGCGCGGCCGGCGGTGGTGGCGCAGGCGGTGGTGGCCAGGGCGATGGCAAGGCCTCGAACACCGTTGCCGGCGGCCTGGAGAACCGCGCCAAGGCCCTCGACCAGTCCAAGACCGCCACCGCAGCCGGGGCACCTGGCGCGCAAGGCGCGGGTGCGCGCAGTGCCGCCACCGACCTGCAGCAACGCCAGAGTGGCGCCACGGCCGCGGGCACCGCAGCCAGGATCCTGGATGCGGTGACGCAGGGCACGCAGACCAGCGAGGGCGCGGCAGCCGCTGGCGCTGGCAGCGCTGCGGGCGGGCCGCGCCGCCTGACGCTGGAACTGCGCGGCTCGCAGCTGCTGCGCGACGCCACGCTGTTCGACAGCGTGCCGGTGGCGCTGCAGCTGCAGGTCAAGGAGCGTGACGGCACGCTGGTGGCCAGCCGCAGCGGCATCGATGGTGGCAGCACACTGCGCCTGCCCATCGCCTCGGCCTCGCCCAGCCTGACGGCCGAGGTGGCCGTGGTGCTGCAGAGCAGCTGGCCGCAGCCGCGGCGCATCGTGCTCACCCGCCAGGCCACGGCCGCGCTGGACAGCGTGAAGGCGACCCTGCGCCTCGACCTGGTGGCGCAGGTGCAGCAACAGCAGCAGTTCATCAGCGCCGGGCCCAACCCGCCCGACGACGCCACCCTGATCGCCGTGCTCAAGACCGTGGCCTTCGACCTCGACACCATCCTGAAGAAGCCCGTGGTCGAGGCCAACGCGACGGGCGAGTTCATCGCGCGCTTCCCGCAGCTGGCGCTGCTGCGCGTCAACCACGTCCCCGACTGACCCGGACCGGAGCACCACCATGGCCACCACTCCCCTCGGACCTGCCGGCCTGGCCGCGCTGCTGGGCGACCAGGCCCGCGTGCGCGTGCGCAACGCCACCGCGCCGGATGACCTGGCCACCATCGTGGCCGTGGCGCTGGCGCGCCATGCCGACGATGGCAGCACCCGCACCGACGCCGAGTTCGGCCTGGAGCTGGCCGCCGGCGAAGAGGCCTTCTTCGAGCCGCAGCCGGCGTCGGCCGAGGTGCCGGCCTTGCTGGAGGTGCTGCTGCGCCTGCGCATCGCCGCCGGCAGCGCGGCCTCTGCGGACGGCGAGCTGGTCTTCGTCGACCTGTACCTGCAGACCGGGCCGGCCGACGCCACCGAGCCGGCCCGCGGCTTCGACTGCGGCGTGCGCCGCCACGACGGCGAGATCGAGGCCGACGAGCAGCTGCTGCCCGGCCTGGCCGACCTGTCCGCCTTCGCACGCGCCGTGCGCTGAACCGCCGAGAGGGAGCCACCATGGCCATCGATCCACGCAGCCTGCTCAAGCGCGACAGCGCCACCCTGTCGGGTGACGCCCTGATGCTGGCCCGCCCCGAGGTGCTGCGCGGCGTGGACGCCGGGCAGCAAACCGCCCTGGAGGCGCTGCAGATCCGCACCGTGTTCGACCTCGCCGCCTCGGCCGCCTTCGGTGCCGCGCGCCGCGTGCTGCGGCTGCAGGACGACGCCACCCTGCCCGAGGCGCAGCTGCAGCGTGTGGCCGCCGACATCGCCGATGCGCCGGCCGGCGTGCCGGTGGCCGAGCTGGCGCTGCAGCCCATCCAGGCGCTGCGGGCCATCGATGCACCACAGGCGGCGCTGCTGCGCACCGCACTGGCCACCACCACCATCCGCGACCTGGCCCTGTGGCCGCCGTACAGCGCCGCGCGCGCGCTGCTGGCCGACCAGCTGGTGGGCGACGAGGCCCTGCCCGTGGGCGACCCCGGCACACCGCCCGAACTGCTGCCGAAGAACGGCGCCTTCCCCACCGAGCGTGTGCTGTACCGCCAGCTGCTGATCGACCGTGTCAGCGAGGTGGGCGTGCGGCCGCTGGAAGAGTTCGGCGACGCGCTGTCGCTGAACGAGGTACTGGCCGGCGCTGAACAGGGCTTCACGCGGGTGGCCAACGGTGCGCTGCTCAGCTTCAGCCAGGACTGGTTTGCACAGGGCGTGGCGCTGGGCCAGCTGCTGCACTGCCTGTCGCTGGCGCCGGGCGAGAGCACACGCATGGCGATGATCGACTGGTCGCGCCAGAGCCGCGGCAGCGGCACCGAGGACATCGACGAGGCCGAGCGCCTGAGCAACACCACCACGCACCAGCGCGCGCTGTCCGAGGTGACCGAGGCCACGGTGCGCGAGGTGCAGGGCGGTGGCACCCGCACCCAGACCAGTTCGTCATCGTCGCAGAGCGGCTCGGCCCTGGGCTTCGAACTCGGGCCGATCGCCTTCGGTGGCTCGTCCGGCGGTGGCAGCACCAAGACCGAGGCGCTCACCGTCACCAGTTCCTTCGGCCGCCGCAACCTGGCCGCCAGCGTCGCGCAGCAGATCAACGATGTCAGCCAGCAACAGGCCAGCGCCGCGCGCAGCCGGCGGGCCAGCGTGGTGCAGGAGGTGGCGCAGAGCGAGCACGAGGCGCTGTCCACCCGGGTGGTGTGCAACTACAACCACATGCATGCGCTGAACGTGCAGTACTACGAGGTGGTGCAGTCCTTCCGCGTCACCACCACGCTGCAGCGTGCCGAGCGGGTGGTGTTCGTGCCGGTGAAGATGGTGGACTTCGCCGATCCGCTGGTGCTGGAACGCTGGCGCGCCGTGCTGGCCGACGTGGCGCTGACCGATGACATCCGCCGCCAGCTGACCACCGAGTTCGGCGTGGTCGAGGTGGTGAGCAACCTGCCGCGGCTGCGCGTGGGTGATGCCGTGCTGACCGCCGCCCTGCGCAGTGCCAGCCTGGCCGGCAAGCTGCAGTCGGCCTTCGAGGCCACGCCGGCCAGCAGGTTGGCCGCAGCCCGCACCGTGGCCGCAGTGGCCGCGGTGGAGGCTGCACCGGCCGCCACCGCCACCGCCGTGTTTGCCCGCGCCAGGTCGCAGCTGCAGGGCATGGTGCTGCCCGACAGCGGCATCCGTGCGCAGGCGCTGGCAGGCGCCACGCCCGAGCTGGCCGCGGCGGCAGCCGCCGAGGTGCGTGACCTGCGTGTCGACCTGGGTCCACCCGAATCGGGCAGCACGCTGACGGCGCTGAAGGGTTTCGACGCGCAACAGCTGGTGCGGCTGGCGTCGCTGACCGGCCGCACCCTGCTGCGCCCCGCCAGCGATGCGGTGTTCGTGCCCGACGAGGCACGCCTGCACGGCGTGGCGGTGAGCAATGCGCGGGTCAGCAGCCTGGTGCTGCGCCGGCGCGACGGCAGCGACCTGCCTGCCAGCGCCAGCGGCCCGGGCCAGACCACGCTGGAGACGCCGGTGCGCATGGCCGATCTGCGCAGCGTCGTGGCGGTGATGCGCGCCGACGACCAGCCCGGCCGCGCCACCCTGCGCCTGCTGCTGGACATCGGCGGCGCCGCCCTGCCGCTGGATGTGCCGGTGGTGCTGCCGGCGGCCGGCCAGTCGGCCGAGATCGTGCGCTTCGAGCCGCCCACCGCCGCGCCGGCCCTGCTGCGCCACCTGCGCGAGAACGCGCTGCACTACAGCCGCGCGGTGTTCGAGCGGCTGGATGTCAGCACGCTGTCGTCCCTGCTGTCGCGTTTCACGCTCGGTGGCGTGCAGCTGGGTGCGCTGGTGGACCCGCAGCCGGTGGCGGTGGTGGCCAATGCGCTGGTGCTGCGCCTGAACCTGCCGGCACGTGGTGCCGTCGAGAACCCCGCGCTGGCGGCCGAGGCCGAAGCCTGGCAGCGCTTCCTGCAGCAGCGTGGGCTGGACCGGCCCGCGCCGCAGTCCCAGTCGGTGCCGCTGCCCTCGGGCGGTGTGTTTGCCGAGGCCGTGCTGGGCCGCTTCAACAGCGCGGAGAAGATCGACCTCACCCGCTTCTTCGACTGGCAGGCCTCGCCGATCCCGCTGACACCGCCCGAGATCGCCGCCCTGCCCTCGGGCAGCCGCCAGCGTGCGGTCAACCTCGCCACCAGCGCGCTGGGCGCGCCGCTGCTCAGGCAGACCGAGCCCACGGCCCTGCCCGCAGGCGCCGGCGCCGCCGCCGTCCTGGCCGCGCTGCAGGCCGGCAGCCCGTTCCGCGACCTGTCGGCCGTGATCGCCGCCAACACCGGCCTGGCGCAGACCGGCAGCGAGCTGACCGGCGCCGGCGCCACGGCAGCCGCCACGCAGGCCGCCAACACGCTGCAGACGGTGATGGCGCAGAACACTGAGCGGCTGAAGATCGCGGCCGACCTGTTCACCGCCACCCAGGGTGCCGGCAAGGGCGACGCCGACAAGGCCAAGGCCAGCCCCACGGCCACCGGCCTGGCCATGACCACGGCCGACCGGCAGGACCAGACGGCGCAGCAGGCCGCGCAAGCTGCCAGCACGCCGCAGCAGGCCGCGGCGGCGAACGGCGCCACGCTGGAGCAGCAGGCCCAGGCGGCGCAGACCGGTGGCACCGTGGCGGCCGCCACGCAGCAGGCCATCGACCAGGCGCTGGCCGGTGCCGCCGCCGACACCGCGGCCCAGGCACCGGCGCAGACGCCTGCGCAGCGGCGCGGTGGGCGGCGCGTGCAGCCAACAGCAACCCCCACGCCGGCGCCATCGACCGGGACGGGCACGGTGGGCGGGATCGTCGGCCCCCTGATCTCGGCCCTCACCGATGTGCCGTTCAGCCTGCAGTTCCTCGCCGCGCCCGGCGCCAAGATGCCCAAGGGCGAGCGCAAGCTGCGCATCGTGGACGACAGCGGGCGCACCGTGCTCAGCGTGTCCACGCAGCGTGATGTGATCGACGGTGTGCGGCCGGCCACCGCCAAGCCGGTGACCTACCAGGTCGAGCTCGGCAACGACAACCCGGCCTTCACGCTGACGGTGCAGCGCCGCATGGTGGCGCCGCAAGGCCTTGGCAGCCGGGAGATCCTGCAGGTGCGGCCGATCGTGGCCAAGCGCGAGGTGCTGGTGCCCACCAGCACCCTGCCCTTGATCCTGCTGGCCAGCGACGCCGAGCTGCTGGCCCGGCCCGAGGTGCAGGCCTTCGCGGCCGAACTGCCGCGGCTGGCCTCGGCACCCAAGGTGGAGGTGCGCGGCGACAAGGTGTTCGTGGTGTTCTCGGTGTTCGCCAAGGACTTGGCGCAGCGGCAGATCGTGCTCTGAACGCCGAGCCCGGCCGGCGCTGTCCCGGATCCCGGGCGCGGCCACGCTGCCCTGCCGCCCTGCGCCGGTGCGTGTGAAGGAGAAGCCGGTGCGTGACAGCTTCACCATGCCGCAGGCCGACTTCGCCCTGGTCCAGACCCTGAAGGACCGTGCAACGGGCTTCCGCCATGCAGCCAAGAAGAGCGCGCTGCTGCGTGCCGGCCTGCACGCACTGGCCGCACTGCCGCCGCCCGGCGCTCAGGCCAGGTCGCCCCAGCCGGTGGCCAGGCGCCGGTAGCGGCCATCGGCATCCAGGGCTTGGCGGGGCACGTCTTCAGCGGTGCCCGGCACGGCCTCGGCCAGCTGCATGGCGGCAATGGCGGCGCGGGTGGCCTTGCCACTGGCCAGCTGCATCTCCCGGGTGTCGGGGTCGAAGGCCTTGTAGCTGTACACCGTCACGGTGCCGTCGCGGTGCATGTCGTGGTGCATGGGGCTGCTCCGTGCTCAGGGGCGGGTGCCGCCGATTCTGCGCCGGCCGATGGTGCGCGGTGCCCTGGGGTGCGGCCCCGCACCAACAGCCTCAGCCACGGCGCAGCAGATCGCCGAACACCGTGTGTTCACCCTGCATCCGGCTGGCGCCGGGCGCGTCGTACAGCACCAGCCAGGCCTGCTTGCCACCCGCCAGGGCCGGCGGCAGATCACACAGGGCCTCGGCCCGGTCGGTGCCCCTGCCATGGGGCAGCGTGACCGATTCGGTGAGTGCCGCCTCGAAGCGCACCGGCTCGCGGTTGGCCGCCAGCAAGGTCTTGGCCGCGGGCCACTTGTAGACGCGGATCTCGCCGTTGAGCACCATGGTCGGGCCGGCCAGGATGAACAGGTCATCGCCGGAGAAGTGCAGATCGCGGATGCCCAGGCCGTCCAGTTGCAGGAAGTGCTTGCGGACCACCGTGCCACGGTCGTCCAGGGGCAGCAGGCGCAGATCGTCTTCACGCGCCTCGACCGCGATCTCGAGCAGGCCCGACCAGCCCCGCAGCACCGGGCCGCGCAACCCGAGCAGCAGCCGGTTGCCGTCGACCGCCAGGCCTTCGATGTCGAAGCCGTTGTCCTTGCCGGGGATGGCCATGTAGGGCCCGAAGTGCGGATCGTCCGCCAGCGCCCGTGTCAGCTGGTTGCTCTGCGCATCCCCCTTCAGGCGCAGGGCACGCCGCCCGTCCGCGGCCTGGCGCACCAGGCAGGGCTGCCCATCCGCGCCGGCCTCGACCGGCAGACGGGCCAGCAGGCGGCGATTGCCATCGAGCGCCACCTTGGCCAGCCGCCGGGCGTTCTCCGCATGGTCGCGCCCCGGCTTGGTGTTCTTGCGCTTGAGGCCATGCGAGCCCACCACCCAGAGGAAACCATCGGCCGCGGCCATGCCTTCCAGGTCGGCCTCGTCGTCGGCCTTGCCAGGCAGGTCCAGCAGATCAGCCAGCGCAAAGTCGCGCACCTCGCCGAAGCGCAGGGCCTCCGGCCCCACCGGCTCCAGCCGGCGCAGGCGGTCCAGGCCGCAGGCCTCGTCGCCCGCCACCCACAGCCAGTCTCCGGTGAAGGCGGCGCCCGACAGGTTGGTCTGCACCAGGGAGCCGGGCTTGAACTCCAGACGGACGGCATGGGCAGTGCGTGTCGCGGGCATGGGGGTCGCTTTCCGGGTGAACAGGCAGGTGAACGGGTTTGCAGATGCTCGCACGGTGTTGCCGCCAACACCAACTCGACCCGTGCCGAGGACTGTTGCGCGTCGAACCGGGCCAGGCCTTCCAGGTCGACCGGGGCGCCGAACTGCTGGTCGTCGGCAGGCAGATCCCCGCCCCGACAAGCGTGCCAGCTGGGTGCACGTCCTGCGGCGGGCGGCAGTCGATTCGCACCCCCAGGCTGCGCTTCGTCGCAAGCCCGGTTGTTGCGTCGCAGCGGGCTCGGACACTGCACGCCACACCACGCCCTGGAGCACCACATGACCCCTCTTCACCGTCGCATCCTGGCTGCGCTGACCACCGTCCTCATTGCCGCACACGGGCATGCCGACGAAGCCGGCTGGATGCAGATCCAGGTGGCCGGCGCGGCACCAGAGGTGCCTGCGACGACGGTGGCGTTGTTCTACCCGACGACGGCCAAGCCGCGGGCCACCCCGATGGGGCCGTTTGCGCTCGACGTCGCCATCGGCGGCAAGCCCGTCGATAAGGTCAAGGCGCTGATCCTGCTCAGCCACGGCATCGGCGGCAGCGAACTGGGGCACAGCGCACTGGCGCAGGCCCTTGCCAGGAATGGCTATCTGGTGGCCGCACTGCGTCATCCCGGCGACAACTGGCAGGAACGGTCCCTGATCAAGAACAGCCCCGAGCGCTACTTCGACGAACGGCCGCGGCAGGCTTCGCGGGTCATCGACGCGCTCCTGGCCGACCCGCTGTGGAAAGACCGGATCGGGACCGACAGCCGGGGGCCGCGGGTCGGTGCCCTCGGACACTCGGCCGGTGGCTACACGGTGCTGGCGTTGGCGGGTGCCAGGCCGGATCTGTCGCGGCTGCGCAAGCATTGCCTGGACCAGGCCTCCGAAGATCCGATCTTCTGCAGCATCGGCCGCGCCGCGACCACGATGCCGCAACCGCCTGCGGCACCGCCCACGCTCCGGGACGACCGGATTCGGGCCATCGTGGCGATGGCACCGACGGGCGTGCTGCTCACCGGCGAATCACTCGCCTCGGTTGGCGCGGCGACCATGGTCTACGAGGCAGCGCTCGATCGTTTCCTGGTGCCACGATTCCATGCCCAGTGGGTGGCCCGCCACCTGCCCGCACCGAACCTGCGGCGGGTGCCCAACGCCTGGCACTTCGCCTTCATGGACATGCCCAGCATGCCCATCCCTACCCCGGACGGCGATGTGGCCGCGAACCCACCAGGTTTTGATCGCGCAGCGTTCCTGCAGCAACTCGCCATCGAGATCACGGCCTTCTTCGACAAGAGCTTTCCCTAGTGGCTGTGTCACGCGCCGCCACGCGCGACCTACACCGTCGGCACCGTGCCCCCGTCGATCAGGTGCTCCGAGCCCGTGATCGAACCCGCGCGGGGTGACACCAGAAAGCTGATCAGATCGGCCACCTCCTGCGGCCTGGCAGGCCGGCCGAGTGGTATGCCGCCCAGCGATTGCATGATGAGCCGCTTGCCACCGGCGTAGTCGGTGCCTGCCTGCTGGGCCAGGCGCTCGGCCAGTTCCACGGCGCCTTCGGTCTCGACCCACCCTGGCGAGACGCGCAGCACGCGCACGCCCTTCGGCGTCACCTCCTTCGACAAGGCCTTGCTGTAGGTGGACAAGGCCGCCTTCGCCGCCGCATAGGCGGTTGTTGATTCCGGCAGTGGCAACAGGCGCTGAATCGAGCTGACGTGCACGATGACACCGGAGCCTTGCGCCAGCATGGCCGGCAGCAATGCCCGGTCGAGCCGCACGGCCGGCATCAGGTTCTGATTCAGCTCAGCCAGCCACTGCGCATCATCGAGGGCCGCGAAGCCGCCGCCCGGTGCGCTGGAACCGCCGAGCATGTTGACCAGGATGTCGACACCACCCCAGCGCCTGAGGACCGCCCGAGCCACGGCTGCAGCGCCCTCGGCCGTGGTGAGATCGGCGGCCACGTAGACCACGCCTTCGGTGGGCTGCGCTGGTGCAGCGCGCGCCGTCGCCATCACCTGCACACCGGCAGCCCGGAGACGGTGCACAACGGCCGCGCCGACGCCCTTGGTACCCCCCGTGACCAGCGCCCGCAGGCCGTCCAGTTGAAGATCGAAGCTCACCGGACAACCCTCCGGTCACTGCGTGACCAACTCCCCGGGGGAGGAACGCGCTCCCTTCGGAGCGGCCGTGCGGGAGCGCTCATGCCTTGATCTCCAGCGATGCGATCAGCCCGCGCTCCAGGCCAAAGTGATGTTGAAGATCGACCGGGCTGCCCGGGAAATTCCCCCGCACTCGACCGGTGACGACCTGCAAGCTTCCGCGCTGGGCCAGAGCGAGCGGTTCGACCGTGTACGTGTAGGCAGCCGATGCCGCCGCCTTCCACGCCTTGATGGCATGCACGCCGGCGTGGGTCTTGCCTTCGTCCTTCACAACGGCATCCGAGGTGAAGCATCGGGCCAGGGCTTCGGGATTCTGCTGGTCGGCCTCGAAGTAGGCGGCGATCGGTTCGGGAAGGATCAGGGTGCGCATGGCGACAACTCCGTGGTTGTGATGTCGCCAGGATGCGCGTCCTCCATAAATTAGTGAATCTCTCAGAGGGTTTAGACAAAACAAATCGATTGTGATCCACTCTCTCCAAGCGAGG
>JAZKFQ010000005.1:0-144374 GCA_040386375.1 Pseudomonadota bacterium | reverse complement strand
CGATGCCCTGGCTGCCGATGTAGATCCAGCTGCCGGCGGTCATCTGGCCGTACATCATCAGGCCCTTGCGGTCCAGCTCGGAGAAGTGTTCCCAGGTGGCCCACTTGGGCACCAGGTTGCTGTTGGCGATCAACACCCGTGGTGCATCGGCATGGGTGCGGAACACACCCACCGGCTTGCCGCTCTGCACCAGCAGGGTCTCGTCGTCGCCCAGCTGGCGCAAGGCCACCAGGATGGCCTCGTAGCAGTCCCAGTTGCGGGCGGCCTTGCCGATGCCGCCGTAGACCACCAACGCATCGGGGTTCTCGGCCACCTCGGGGTCGAGGTTGTTCTGCAGCATGCGGTAGGCGGCTTCGGTGAGCCAGCTCTTGCAGCTGAGGGCCGTGCCACGCGGTGCACGCACCGGGTGGGGCTGGGCAACGGACTGCAGGGCGGAGAGATCGGTCATGGCGGGCTCCTGGTGCGGATCAGGCTGGAATGTGGTGAATCCTACTTGTCTAGACAAGCAAGCGCAAGTAGCATGTGGCACATGGTTTCCACCCACCCGGCTCCCACCCGCCAGGCACCGTATGCGGTCGTCAAGCAGGCCCTGAAAGACGGCCTGGCCGCCGGCCAGTGGCCGGCCGGCGCGCTGATGCCCAGCGAGGCCGAGCTGGTGGCCCAGCACGGTGTGAGCCGCATGACGGTGAACCGGGCCCTGCGCGAGCTGCAGGCCGAGGGGCTGGTGGAACGGGTGCAGGGCGTGGGCACCTTTGCAGCGCGGCTGAACCGCGTGGCGTCCACCCTCACCCTGCATGATCTGCACGAGGAGATCGAGGCGCGCGGCCATGTGCACCAGGCCCGGGTGCAGCTGCAGCGCGCCGAGAAGGCCACGCCCGGCCTGGCCGAGCAACTGGGCCTGGCCGCCGGCGCCAGGGTCTTCCACACCCTGATCGTGCACCTGGAGAACGGCGTGCCGCTGCAGCTGGAAGACCGCTACGTCAACCCCGCCTGCTCACCCCACTATCTGCAGGCCGATTTCAGCCGCACCACGCCCACCCAGGTGCTGTTCGACACCACGGCCCTGTGGCGGGCGCAGTACAGCATCGAGGCCGAGCCCGCCACGGCCGACGAGGCCCGGCTGCTGGCCATCC
Source organism: Pseudomonadota bacterium (assembly GCA_040386375.1). Taxonomy (GTDB): domain Bacteria; phylum Pseudomonadota; class Gammaproteobacteria; order Burkholderiales; family Burkholderiaceae_C; genus Pseudaquabacterium. The sequence continues at coordinate 143,241 of JAZKFQ010000005.1, read as the reverse complement.
CGCCCGGCAGCGCCTGCCTGGTGGTGACACGCCGCACCTTCACCCGCGACGCCACCATCACCCTGGCCCGGCTGGTGCACCCGGGCCAGCACTACAGCCTGCATGGGGAGTTCCAGCCATGAACCAGCTTGCCCAGCGCGCTGCCACCGTGGCCACGCCCGACCTGGTGACCGCCTGGCAGCGTGACGGCGCGGTCTGCCTGCGCCAGCTGCTGGACGCCGACGAGATGGCGCAGCTGCGGCGCGGCATCGATGCCAACCTGGCCACCCCCAGCCCACGCGCCATCGTGGCCAGCCAGGCCGACGACCCCGGCTTTTTCATCGAGGATTTCTGCAACTGGCAGACCAACCCCGACTACCGGGCGCTGGCCTGTGATTCGCCGCTGGCCCAGGTGGCCGCCTTGCTGATGCACAGCCGCAGCGTGCGCCTGTACCACGACCACATGCTGACCAAGGAGCCCGGCACGCGGCAGAAGACACCCTGGCACCAGGACCAGCCCTACTACAACGTGAGCGGCTTCCAGAACGTCAGCTTCTGGATCCCGGCCGACCCGGTGGCCCGGCCCAGCACACTGGAGTTCGTGGCCGGCTCGCACCGCGGGCCCTGGCTGATGCCGCGCAGCTTCATGGACAAGCAGGCGCGCTGGTTCCCCGAGGGCAGCCTGGCCGACCTGCCCGACATCGAGGGCAGCCGTGCGCAGCAGCCCATCCTGGGCTGGGCGCTGGAGCCCGGTGACGTGGTGGCCTTCCACATGCTGGCCCTGCATGCCGCCGGCGGTGTGGCGCCCGGCCAGCGGCGGCGGGTGTTCTCGCTGCGCTACCTGGGTGACGACGCACGCCATGCACCGCGGCGCTGGACCACCTCGCCCGCGTTTCCCGGCCTGGCCGACGAACTGGCCGCCGGTGCGCCCATGGACCATGCCTTGTTCCCGCTGCTGGTGGACGGCCGGGCATGACGGCCCTGCAGCACATCGCGCTGGAGGCCGTGCCACCGCAGCCCTGGCGCAACGGCGGTGGCAGCACCCGAGAGCTGTTCACCTGGCCGGGCGGCGCGGCGCCCTGGCAGCTGCGCATCAGCGTGGCCGACATCAGCCAGGACGGGCCGTTCTCGGCCTTCGACGGCGTGGACCGCTGGTTTGCCGTGCTGCAGGGTGCGGGTGTGCGCCTGGCCCTGCCGGGCGGCATGCAGGCGCTGGCGCTGCACAGCCCGCCCCTGCACTTTCCCGGTGAAGCGGCGCCCGGCTGCTGGCTGGCCGACGGCCCCACGCGCGACCTGAACCTGATGCTGCGGCGTGGCAGCGGCCAGGCGCTGATGCTGGCCGCCACGCCCGGCCAGCCCTGGCTGGATGCGGCGCCGCTGCGTGGCCTGTTCAGCACCGCCGCACTGCAGCTGCAGACCGGTGCCGAGCCACCCCAAGCCGTGGCCGCCTGGTCGCTGGTGCTGGGCAGCGCCAGCGCGCAGCAAACCTGGTCCATCGACACCCTGCCCGCCGGCGCCCGCGCCCTCTGGCTGGCCTTCAGCCCCGCAGCGGAACCGGCATGAACCACCCCACCACGCTCTGGCGCGACTCCCGCCTCGCCACCCTGCAGCCCGGCAGCCCCTGGGGCTGGATCGAACACGGCGCCATGCTGGTGCAGCAGGGCCGCATCCGCTGGGTGGGTGCGCTGGCCGATCTGCCGGCCGACCTGGCGGCCCTGGCGTTGCAGGAGCAGTCCCTGGGCGGCGCCCTGGTCACGCCCGGCCTGGTCGACTGCCACACCCACCTGGTCTACGGTGGCCACCGCGCAGCCGAATTCGAGCAGCGCCTGCAGGGCGCCAGCTATGAGCAGATCGCCCGTGCCGGCGGCGGCATCCTGTCCACCGTGGCCGCCACCCGTGCCGCCAGCGACGACCAGCTCTACCGCAGCGCCCTGCCCCGCGCCCAGGCGCTGATGGCCGAGGGTGTGACCACGCTGGAGATCAAGTCGGGCTACGGCCTGTCGGCCGAGCACGAGGCCCGCTGCCTGCGGGTGGCACGCCGCCTGGGCCGGGACCTGCCGCTCACCGTGCGCTGCACCAGCCTGGCCGCCCATGCCCTGCCGCCGGAGTTCGCCGGCCAGCCCGACGCCTACCTGGACGCCGCCATCGCCTGGCTGCCCGCGCTGGTGGCCGACGGCCTGGTCGATGCGGTGGACGCCTTCTGCGACCACATCGCCTTCACACCGGCCCAGACCCGGCGCATGTTCGACGCGGCCCGGGCCCTGGGCTTGCCGGTCAAGCTGCATGCAGAGCAGTTGAGCAACCAGCAGGGCGCCGCACTGGCTGCCGGTTATGGCGCGCTCAGCTGCGACCACCTGGAGCACCTGGACGACGCCGGCATCCAGGCCATGGCGGCCGCCGGCACGGTGGCGGTGCTGCTGCCCGGTGCCTTCTACTTCCTGCGGGAAACCAGGCTGCCGCCGGTGGCCGCCCTGCGTGCGGCCGGTGTGCCCATGGCGATTGCCAGCGACCACAACCCCGGCTCGTCGCCCGGCCTGTCGCTGCTGCTGATGCTGAACATGGCCTGCACCCTGCTGCGGCTCACCCCCGAGGAGGCCTTGCGGGGTGCCACCCGGCATGCGGCCCAGGCCCTGGGCCTGGGCGACAGCCACGGCCAGTTGGCGGCAGGCCATGCCGCCGACTTCGTGGCCTGGGACCTGGACCATCCACGCGAGCTGGCCTACTGGTTCGGCCGCAACCCCTGCCGGCGCGTGGTGCGCGGCGGCATCGAAACCGACTTGCAAACCCTGCGATGACCGACACCGCTGACACTGTCTACACCCTGCACGGCGGCAGCCGCCCGCTGCTGCTGAGCCTGCCCCATGTGGGCACCGCCCTGCCCGAGGCCCTGCAGCACCGCCTGGTGCCCCGTGCGCTGGCGGTGGAAGACACCGATTGGCACCTGGAACGGCTGTATGCCTTCGCCAGGGCCCTGGACGTGAGCATGCTGGTGCCACGCCACAGCCGCTACCTGGTGGACCTGAACCGCCCGCCGGAAAACGCGCCCATGTACCCGGGCATCAACAACACCGGCCTGTGCCCGGCCACCTTCTTCACCGGCGAACCGCTCTACCGGGACGGCCAGGCACCCGATGCCACCGAGGTGGCGCAGCGGGTGGCCGCGTACTGGCGGCCTTACCACGCTGCGCTGGCGGGTGAACTGGCGCGGCTGCAGGCCCGGCATGGCCAGGTGGTGCTGTTCGACGGCCACAGCATCAAGAGTGAACTGCCCTGGCTGTTCGACGGCCGCCTGCCCGACCTGAACCTGGGCACGGCCAGCGGCCAGAGCTGCGCCCCGGCGCTGCGCCAGGCCCTGGTGGCCGTGCTGGCCGGGCAGTCCCGCTACACGGTGGCGGTGGACGGCCGCTTCAAGGGCGGCCACATCACCCGCTGCTACGGCCAGCCGGCGGCCGGCGTGCATGCGGTGCAGCTGGAGATGGTGTGGCGCTGCTACATGGACGAGGCCCCGCCCTACGCCTGGCGTGACGACCGCGCGGCCCAGGTGCAGCCGCTGCTGCAGCAGCTGGTGCAGGCCATGCTGGGCTTTGCCGAGGGCACGGCAACAGCATGAGTACCAGCAGCCAGCTGCTGTGGGCCGCACAGGCCTGGGTCGGCGAGCGCTGGCAGCACGGCGTGCTGCTGGCGGTGGACAGCCAGGGCCGCTTCGGCAGCGTGCAGGCCGGTGTGCCGGCGCCCGAGGGCGTCACCCTGCTGCCCGGCCCGGTGCTGCCGGGCCTGGTCAACGCCCACAGCCACGCCTTCCAGCGTGCCTTTGCCGGCCTGGCCGAGCGCCGCAGCGGCAGCGACGACGACTTCTGGGGCTGGCGCGACCGCATGTACGCGGTGGCGCTGCGGGTCTCGCCCCAGGCCTTGCGCGCCGTGGCCGGCCAGCTCTATGCCGAGCTGCTGCAGGGCGGCTACACCCAGGTCTGCGAGTTCCACTACCTGCAGCACCAGCCCGATGGCCATCCCTATGCCGACCGCCTGGCGATGTGCCGGGCGCTGATGCAGGCGGCGGCCGACACCGGCATCGGCCTGACCCTGCTGCCGGTGCTGTACGAGCGTGCCGGTTTCCAGCAGCCTGCGCTGCGCGACGACCAGCGCCGCTTCGCCACCACGGCGACCGACGTGCTGGCCTTGCGCCAGGGCGTGCTGGCGGCGCAGCAGCCGCTGGTCAGCGCCGGTGTGGCCATCCACTCGCTGCGCGCCGCCCGGCCCGCGTCCATCACCCAGCTGCAGCAGGCGCTGGAAGCAGAAGACACACCCATCCACATCCACATCGCCGAGCAGACCGCCGAGGTGGACGATTGCCTGGCCGCCACCGGCCAGCGGCCCATCGCCTGGCTGGCCGGCCAGGTGGCGCTGGACGCCCGCTGGCACCTGGTGCACGCCACCCATGCCACGCCGGCCGAGATCGATGCCGTGGGCAGGTGCGGCGCCGGCGTGGTGATCTGCCCCAGCACCGAGGCCAACCTGGGGGACGGCCTGGTGGACCTGCCAGGCTGGCTGGCCAGCGGCGCGGCCTTGTCGCTGGGCAGCGACAGCCATGTCTGCCGCCAGTGGCCGGCCGAGCTGCGGCTGCTGGAGTACGGCCAGCGCCTGGCGCGGCGCCAGCGCAACGTGGCGGCGGCGCCGCAACTGGGGCAGGACGCCACCGCCGCCAGGCTGTTCAACCGCCACCTGGCCGGTGGCGCGGCAGCCGCCGGGTTCAACACCTGGGGCCTGGCCCAAGGGGCGCGTGCCGACCTGCTGGTCATCGATGCCCAGGCCGATGGCCTGGCCGGCGTGCCGGCCGGCCATGCACTGGATGCCCTGGTCTTCGCCACCGACGCGCCGGCCTTCAGCGAGGTGTGGGTGGCTGGCCAGCGGCAGGTGGCCGGTGGCCGGCACCTGCAGCAGGCCGCCCTGCGCGCCGCCCATGCCGACGCCATGGCCACGCTGTGGCAACGGCCGGGCTGAGCCGGATTGACGCCGGCCGTCGGGCCGTCCCTACACTGGCCCCATCGTCTTCAACACCGACAGCAGGAGAGTTCCATGGGTTCGATGATCAGCTTCAACCGCCCCGACGGCCAGGCCGTGCAGGGTTATCTGGCCGAATGCCCGGGCGCCACCGGCGCCGTGGTGGTGATCCAGGAGTGGTGGGGCCTGAACGACCAGATCCGCGGCGTGGCCGACCGCATCGCCGCGGCCGGCTTCACGGCCCTGGTGCCCGACCTGTACCGCGGCAAGAGCACGGTGGAAGCCGAGGAAGCCCACCACCTGATGAGCAACCTCAACTTCGGCGACGCCGCCGCACAGGACGTGCGCGGTGCGGTGCAACACCTGAAGGCCAGCCATGCCAAGGTGGGTGTCACCGGCTTCTGCATGGGGGGTGCCCTCACCGTGCTGAGCCTGACCATGGCCCCCGAGGCCGACGCCGGCGTGGTGTGGTACGGCCTGCCGCCGCTGGAATACGTGGATGCCAGCAAGATCAAGGCACCGCTGATCGCCCACTGGGCCGAGCAGGACGTGCCCTTCCCCATCGCCAGTGTCGACCCCTTCGAACAGAAGCTGCGCGAGGCCGGCGTGCAGTACCACGGCTACCGCTACCTGGCCCAACATGGCTTCGCCAACGAAACTGCGCAAGGTCCGGGCCGCATCGCGATGACCCAGTACGACGCCGCCTGGGCCCAACTCGCCTGGGACCGCAGCTTCGCCTTCTTCGGCAAGCACCTGTGATGCGTGGTTGAGGTCGGTTCGGGCTCGTTGCTGCCTGTCGTTGTTGATGCTGAAAGCAGCCATTCGACGGCTTGAGCGATCGCGCCGGGCCGGGCGGGCGTGTTCTGCTCCATGTCATTCCGGGCCTCCGGCCCTCCCTTCTCTACTTACGCAGAACACGCCCGCCCGTCCCGACGCTCAGGCAGCACCGCGGCGCACGGGTCTTTGGCCGTTGAAGTGCACCGCTGCGTTTGGGCCGAGGACGGTGGGTGACTGGCCGACGTAAGTAGAGAAGGGAGGGCCAGAGGCCCGGAATGACATGGAGTCGGCCAGTCACCCGCCGGCCTCGGCCTCGCGCCAACCTGTGAACGTCGGCTGTTCAACAACAGCAAAGTCAGCTCAGTGCCCCAAGCCGGCATCTGAAAGGTTCTGGCGTTTCAAACGACCCAGAACAAGCACCACAACAAGGAACCCGGATGCATTGGAACAAACGCTGGGGCGTGGCCTTGGTGCTGCTGGTGCTGGTGGGGGCCTTTGTGTGGCTGGACCTGGGCCAGGTCCTGAGCCTGGCCAACATCAAGGCGCGGCAGGCCGAGCTGGATGCCTGGCGCGCTGCCCAGCCGCTCACGGCAGCACTGCTGTTCTTCGCTGCCTACGTGGCCGTCACCGCACTCAGCCTGCCCGGTGCAGCGGTGATGACACTGGCCGGCGGCGCCATTTTCGGCCTGGGCTGGGGCCTGCTGATAGTGTCGTTTGCCTCCAGCATCGGCGCCACGCTGGCCTTTCTGGCCAGCCGCTGGCTGCTGGGCGACTGGGTGCAGCAGCGCTTCGGCGAACGCCTGGCCGCCGTCAATGCCGGCGTGGCCCGCGAAGGCGGCTTCTACCTGTTCACCCTGAGGCTGGTGCCGGTGGTGCCCTTCTTCGTCATCAACCTGGCGATGGGGCTGACGCCGATGCGCCCGCTCACCTTCTACTGGGTCAGCCAGCTGGGCATGCTGGCCGGCACGGCGGTGTATGTGAACGCGGGCACGCAACTGGCCGGCATCGACAGCCTGTCGGGCATCGTCTCGCCCGGGCTGCTGGGCTCGCTGGTGCTGCTGGGGGTGTTTCCGCTGGTGGCCAAGAAGCTGCTGGACCTGGTGCAGGCGCGCCGCGTGGTGGCGCGCTGGACCAGGCCGAAGCGCTTCGACCGCAACCTGGTGGTGATCGGCGGCGGCTCGGCCGGGCTGGTGACGGCCTACATCGCCGCTGCGGTGAAGGCCCAGGTCACCCTGGTGGAACAGCATGCCCTGGGTGGTGATTGCCTGAACACCGGCTGCGTGCCCAGCAAGGCGCTGATCCGCTCGGCACGGCTGCTGGCGCAGCTGCGGCGTGCACCCGAGTTCGGCATCCAGGTCGGCGCGGCCAGCGTGGACTTTGCCGCGGTGATGGACCGGGTGCAGCGGGTGATCGCCGACATCGCCCCGCATGACTCGGTGCAGCGCTACACCGGGCTGGGCGTGGACGTGGCCCTGGGCCGCGCACGCATCGTCACACCCTGGCAGGTGGACATCACCGATGCCGCCGGCCAGGTGCGCAGCCTCAGCACCCGGGCCATCGTCATCGCGGCCGGGGCGCGGCCGTTTGTGCCGCCCATCCCGGGCATCGATCTGGTGGACCCGCTCACCTCGGACACCATCTGGCAGCTGCGCCAGCAGCCTGCTCGGCTGCTGGTGCTGGGTGGCGGGCCCATCGGCTGCGAGCTGAGCCAGGCCTTTGCGCGCCTGGGCAGCCAGGTCACGCAGGTGGAGATGGCCCAGCGCCTGCTGCTGCGGGAAGACGCCGAGGTGTCGGAGGCCGTGGCGGCGGGCCTGCAGGCCGACGGCGTGCAGCTGATGCTGGGCCACCAGGCCCGGCGCTTCGAGCTGGTGGATGGGCAGAAATGGCTGCTGGCCGAGCACCAGGGCCAGACGGTGCGCATCGGCTTCGACGTGCTGCTGGTGGCGGTGGGCCGCGCGGCCAGCCTCGCGGGCTACGGCCTGGAAGAGCTGGGCGTGGCCACCGGCAAGACAGTGGACGTGAACGGCTATCTGCAGACCAGCATCCCCAACATCTATGCCGCTGGCGACGTGGCCGGGCCCTACCAGTTCACCCACGCGGCGGCGCACCAGGCCTGGTACGCGGCGGTGAATGCACTGTTCGACCCGTTCAAGAAATTCACCGCCGACTACCGCGTGGTCCCGGCGGCCACCTTCACCGAGCCCGAGGTGGCGCGGGTGGGCCTGAACGAGGCCGAAGCCACCGATCGCAAGATCCGCTTCGAGGTCACGCGCTACGGCATCGATGACCTGGACCGGGCCATCGCCGACGGCGAGGCCCATGGCTTCGTCAAGGTGCTCACCGTGCCGGGCCGGGACAAGATCCTCGGCGTGACCATCGTCGGCGCCCATGCCGCCGACCTGCTGGCCGAGTACGTGCTGGCCATGAAACACGGCCTGGGGCTGAACAAGATGCTGGGCACCATCCACACCTACCCCACCATGGGCGAGGCCAACAAGTACGCCGCGGGGGAGTGGAAGCGTGCCCATGCGCCGCAGCGGCTGCTGGCCTGGGTGCAGCGCTTCCACACCTGGCGCCGCGGTTGAGGTGCAGGCGCACGGGCCAGGCCCTCAGCCGGCGGCCATCAGCAGGCGCAGGGCCTCACCCGCGGCCACCAGGCCGAAGGTGGCGGTGACCGTCACCGCCGAGCCGTAGCCGGCGCAGTTGAGCGTGCCGTCGGTGGCGCAGCTGTCGTCGTTCAGCGGCGCGGCCACCGCCTCGCGGGAGAACACGCAGCGCAGGCCCATGCGGCCCTGGCCGGTGCGCGGCGCACCCTGCTTGCGCAGGCGCTGGCGCAGGCTGGCCAGCAGCGGGTCATGCGTGGCCTCGGCCAGGTCGGCCACCTCCACCGCCTGGGCCTGCTGCTTGCCACCGGCCGCGCCCACACACACCAGCGGCGTGCCGGTCTGCAGCGCCCAGCTGGCCAGGGCCAGCTTGGCCGCGCTCTGGTCGCAGGCGTCGATCAGCAGGTCCACCGCCGCCGGCAGCAGCTGGGGCCAGTTGTCGGGGCCGGCAAACTCCTCCACGCACAGCACCTCGCAGCCGGGGTGGATGTCGGCGATGCGCTGGCGCAGCGCCTCGGCCTTGGCCATGCCCAGCGTGCTGCCCAGGGCCTGGATCTGGCGGTTGATGTTGGATTCGGCCACATGGTCCAGGTCGACCAGCACCAGACGGGCCACGCCGCTGCGCGCCAGCGCCTCCACCGCCCAGGAGCCCACGCCCCCCAGGCCCACCACGGCGATGCGCGCGCCGCGCACCGCCTGGTAGCCGGCCGCGCCGTACAGGCGCCGCAGGCCGCCGAAGCGGCGCTCCAGGTCGGCGTCGGCATGCAGCAACGGCGTCGTGGTCACGCCCATCAGCCCTTGAGCGTGCCCAGGCGCTCCTTGCCGGCCGCCGCCGCCTCGCTGGACGGGTGGGCCTTGATCAGGTCGTCCAGGGTCTTGCGGGCACCGCGGTTGTCCTTCATCTCGATCTGGCAGTTGGCCACGGCCAGCAGCGCCTCGGGTGTGCGGGGGTGGGTGGGCGCCGCGGCCACCATGGTGCGGAACACGCTGATGGCCTCCTTGTAGTTTTTCTGGCCGTACAAGGCATTGCCCAGCCAGAAACGCGCCGAATCGGCGTAGCCGCTGCTGGGGTAGCGCTGCACGAAGGCGCCCAGCGCACTGGCGGCCTTGTCGAAATCCCCGCTGCGCAGCGCCGCCATGGCGGCGTCGTGGGCGCGGCGCTCGTCGGGCTCGGCGCTGAACTCCTTGCCGTCCAGGCTGACCTTCTGCGGCTCGATGGCGCGCAGCCTGTCGTCCATGCCCTTGGACACATCCTTCAGCAGGCGCTGCACATCGGCCACGTCGCGCGCCAGCTGCTCCTGGGTGCCACGCAGCTTGGCGTTGTCGGCGCGCTGGGCTTCGAGCTGGGCGTTCAGCTCCAGCACGCTGCGGCGCAAGGCGTTGACCTGCTCCAGCAGTGCGGCCTGGGCCTTGCCCTGGTCGGCCAGCTTGGCCTGGGCGCTGTCGTCGCTGGCCTGGATGCGGGCGCGCAGGTCGAGGATGGCCTTGCGCGCCTCTTCGTCGTCGAACAGGCCGGCGTGGGCGCCGTTGAATGCCAAGGCCAGCAGCACTGCCGCGGCCGCCGCCGGCACGCGAACAAGCGGCCGCCGCGGAACCGGCTCCGCCGGGCCGCTAGCGGCGCCCCCTTGAGGGGGAGCGCCGAAGGCGCTTCGGGGGTGGGCCATCCTCAGCGGTCCTTCAGCTCGGCGCGGCGGTTGCGGGCCCAGGCGTCTTCATCCTGGCCCTCCACCACCGGGCGCTCCTTGCCGAAGCTCACTGCTTCCAGCTGGGCCTCCTGCACACCCAGCAGGCTGAGCGACTTGGCCACCGCCTCGGCACGCTTCTGCCCCAGGGCCAGGTTGTACTCGCGGCCACCGCGGTCGTCGGTGTGGCCCTCGATCACCAGGCGCTTGCTGCGCTGGGCCGCCAGCACCTTGGCATGGGCGTCGATCAGGCTGCGGAACTCGTCCTTGACCACGAAGCTGTCGAAGTCGAAGTACACCACCCGGCCCAGGGCGGCATTGCCGGCCGTGCCAGCGCCTGCCGCACCGGGCAGGTTGACCGTGGCCACCTGCGATTGCGGCGCGCCGGTGCCGGTGCCACCGCCGGCCGTGGCGGCATTGCCCGGGCGGGTGGCCTGGCTGCCCACCGCGGTGGGCGTGCGGCTTTCCACCGGGGTCTCGTCGAGCTTGACCGTCGAGCCGCAGCCCGCCAGCACCAGGGTGGCAAGGGCCGCCAGGGACACCAGGCCTCGTGTGCGAAGTTGCACCATCGTCGTCTCTCCTTGATCAGTGGCGGCCAGCGGCCGCCCGGGGCCGGCGGCTGCCGGCGGAAACAGTGGGCACTGCCGGGCAGTGCACCACCTCGTCATGCAGGTTCATGGGCGCGTTCAACGGCCAAACGGGCCCCAGGCCGGCTCGCGCATGTCCACGCCCGACGACAGCAGCCGGGTGCGGATGCGGCCGTCCAGCGTGGTGGTCATCAGCACATCGCGGCCCTGGCTGCGGGTGGCGTAGATGATCAAGCGGCCGTTGGGCGCAAAGCTGGGGCTCTCGTCGTCGTTGGTGTCGGTGACGGCCACGGCCGGCCCGCTGCCGTCCAGCGGCTGCACCATCACCCGGAAGCCGCTGCTGCGCGCCACATAGGCCATGCTCTTGCCGTCGGGGCTGATGGCCGGGCTGATGTTGTAGGCGCCGTTGAAGGTGATGCGCTCGGCACTGGTGGCCGGGCCGTTGCCCGCCAGCGGCATGCGGTAGATCTGCGGGCCGCCGCCGCGGTCGCTGACGAAGAACAGGCTCTGGCCATCGGGCGCGAACACCGCCTCGGTGTCGATGGCGCTGCTCTGCGTCAGCCGGCGCAGGCCACCACCCCCATCACCCTGCAGGTCGAGCAGATAGAGCTGCGACGGCCCGTCGCGCGACAGCGTGACGGCCAGGCGCCGCCCGTCGGGCGACCAGGCGGGTGCACTGTTGCTGCCCTTGAAGCTGGCCACGGCGCGGTAGTCGCCGGTGGTCACGTCCTGCACCATCACCACCGCCTTGCCGGTGTAGAAGGACACATAGGCCAGCCGGCGGCCGTCGGGCGACCAGGCCGGGCTGATGATGGGCTGCGGGCTGGCCAGCGCCACCTGGCCACCTTCGCCGTCGGCGTCGGTGATGCGCAGGGTGTAGCGGTTGGCGGCGCGGGTGACATAGGCGATGCGGGTGGCGTTGACACCGCGTTCGCCGGTCAGCGCCTCCTGCACCAGGTCGGCGATGCGGTGGGCCGCCAGGCGCAGGTCGGCCGCGGCCACCACCAGGCTCTGGCCAGTGCGCTCCTCCGCCTTGACCACGTCCCAGAGCTTGAAGCGCACGTCGAAGCGGCCATCGGCCAGCCGCGTGATGGAGCCGGACACCAGGGAATCGGCCCCACGGCCGCGCCAATCGGTCCACTGGGGCTGGCTGCGTTCGTCCAGCGCGCCGCTGGACTCGACCACGCGGAACAGCCCGCTGCGCTCCAGGTCGGCCCGCAGCACGGCCGACAAGGCCACGCCGCTGCGGTCTTCGTCGCGGAAGCGGGTGACGGCCAGCGGCAGCAAGGTGGCGCCCACACCGGCGATCTCGACCCGGAACTGGGCCCGCGCGCTGGGGCCGAGGGCCAGGCTGCTGGCAGCCAGGGTGGCGGAGAGGCTGAATTGGCGTCGGGAAATGGGCATCGTGCGGGGAATGGAGTCGGGGGCAGGGCCGGAGGTTCCGGCCTTCACGGCCATGCGTGCGGTCAGGCCAGCGCGCGGCGCAGGGCCAGCGCACACAGGCCCACCGCCAGGTTGGCCTCGTCGATCACCCGGCCCATGGTGATGAAGCCGTGGATCTGGCGCTCGAAACAGAGGTACTGCGCGGTGCTGCCGGCGTCCGACAGGGCGTCGGCGTACTGGCGGCCTTCGTCGCGCAGCGGGTCGAAGCCGGCGGTCAGCACCAGGGCCGGCGGCAGGCCGGCCAGGGTGGTGTGCAGCAGCGGCGACGCGCGCCAGTCGCTGTGCTGGTCGGGCCGCAGGTAGTGGCCGCGGAAATAGGCGATGGTGTCGCTGGTCAGCACATAGCCCTGGCCGTTGCTGGTGTGTGACGGCGCGCCGGCGCGCATGTCGGTGGCGGGGTAGATCAGCAGCTGGAACTTCAGCGGCTGCGTTGTTGGCGGCATGGCCTCGCCGGCATCACGCCAGGCCAGGCTGACCACCGCCGCCAGGTTGCCGCCAGCGCTGTCACCGCCCACGGCGAACCGGGTCGCGTCCAGCCCCAGCGCGCCGGCCTGGGCCTGCAGCCAGCGGGTGGCGGCCAGGCAGTCGTCGGGCGCGGCAGGGAAGCGGTGCTCGGGGCCCATGCGGTAGTCCACCGCCACCACCACGCAGCCGGCTTCGTCGGCCAGCTGGCGGCACAGCACGTCGTGCGTGTCCAGGTCACCGATGACCCAGCCGCCGCCGTGGAAATAGACCAGGGTGGGCGCCGGGAGGGCGACGCCCGCCGGCCGGTACAGCCGCAGCGCAATCGGGCCCAGCGGGCCGGGCGCGGCCAGGTCCCGCACCTCGGCCATGGTGCGCGGGGCGGGCTGGCTGAAGCTGCGGCGCTCGCGGTAGAAGGCGCGGGCGTCGGCCGGCGACAGCGTGTGGGTGGGCGGCAGCCCACGTTCGGCGATCAGGTCGATCAGCGCCTTGGCCTGGGGGTCGAGCATGGGGGCAAGTCTCCTGGGTGGTGCCAGGCCAGTGTACCGGCGGGGGTGCAGGCCCCTGCCGCGGCTGCGGCATCATGGGCGCCATGCCCGTGGACCCACCCTGCCCCTGCGGCCTGCCCGCGCGCCTGTCGGCCTGCTGCGGGCGCTGGTTCGCCGGGCCGCAGCACCTGCAGGCGCCCGATGCCCAGGCGCTGATGCGCTCCCGCTACAGCGCCTACAGCCTGCGCCTGGCCGACTACCTGCGCGCCACCTGGCACACCAGCACCCGGCCCGCGGCGCTGGACTTCCCCGGCAACCAGCGCTGGCTGGGCCTGCAGGTGCTGGCCCATGTGCAGCCGGCGGCCGACCAGGCCAGCGTGGCCTTCGTCGCGCGCTACAAGCTGGCGGGCCGGGCCCAGGTGCTGGCCGAGACCAGCCGCTTCGTGCGCGAAGGCGGGCGCTGGTTCTATGTCGACGGTGATGTGGACGCCGGCTGAGCGCCGGGCCGGCGGTTCAATGCCAGCCGCGTGGCAGCGCCAGGCGCAGCAGCTGCAGCCCGGCCAGGCCCAGCCAAGCCACCGGGCTGCCCAGGCGTGCCCACAGCGCGGCGCGGCGGGCACTGGAACCGACGGGAAGGATCTGGACCATGGCGGCGACTCCTGCGGGCGGGTGGAGAGAAGGTGCTGGCCGTGATGGTGGCGCCCGGCGATGACAAGCCTGTGGCAGCGGCGCTGCCCGCCGCAGAAATGCCGGTCCGGCCCCTGCCCGTGCTGCATGCCGACCGCTGGCTGCTGGCGGTGCACAAGCCCGCCGGCCTGCTGGTGCACCGCACGGCGCTGGATGCCCGGGCCGACGACGATGTGCTGAGCCGCCTGCGGGCGCAGCTGGACACGCCGCTGTGGCCGGTGCACCGGCTGGACAAGGGCACCTCCGGCGTGCTGTTGCTGGCGCGGGACGTGGACACGGCCCGCCAGCTGGGTGCGCTGTTTGCCGCGGGCGCCCTGCACAAGCAGTACCTGGCCCTGGTGCGCGGCTGGCCGGCCGACGCAGGCCAGACCGATGCACCGCTGGCGCGCGATCCCGAGCTGCCCTCCACCGGCCAGCCGCTGCTGGCCGCCTGCACCCGCTGGCAGGTGCTGCAGCGGCTGCTGCTGCCGGTGGCCAGCCATCCCCGGCATGGCGACACGCGGCTGGCCCTGGTGGCCGTGCAGCCGCTGAGCGGCCGCCGCCACCAGATCCGCCGCCACTTCAAGGCCATGGCGCATCCGCTGGTCGGCGATGCCACGCATGGCAAGGGGCCGCTGAACCGGGCGATTGCCGCGCACCTGGGGCTGGCACGGCTGTGGCTGCATGCCGAGGAATTGCGCCTGACCCACCCGGCCACCGGCGCTGCCCTGCTGCTGCGTGCCGCACCCGGGCCGGAATGGGCGCTGCTGCAGCCGGCCGGGGATCAGCCGAAGCGGATGGCGTAGATCGGCGGCAAGGTGGCCGACACCGTGGCCCAGCTGTCGCCCGCATCGGCGCTGGCCCACAGGCCGCCGGTGGTGCTGCCCATCAGCAGGCAACGCCCGTCGTCGGCCACCGCCAGGCCGTGGCGGTAGACCAGGTCGAAGCAGTCGGCGCTCGGCAGGCCGTCGGCCAGGGTGTCGAAGCTGGCACCGCCATCCCGCGTGCGGTTGACCACCAGGGCGCCGCCCACCGGCACGCGGCACTGGTCGGACACGGCAGGCGCAAACCAGGCCGTGGCCGGGTCACTGGGGTGGGCGGCCACGGCAAAGCCGAAGCTGGAGCGGGGCGCGGTCACCGGCAGCCACTGCCGGCCGCGGTCGGTGGAGCGCCAGATGCCGCTGTGGTGCTGGCACCAGAGCACATCGGGTGCGGTCGGGCAGGCGGCGATGCAGTGCGGGTCTTGCGTGGCGCCGTCGCTGGCCTGTTCGGGCGGCATGTAGTCGGCCTCCAGGCCGCGCGTGCGCAGGGCCCAGCTGGCGCCGTCGTCCTCGGTGGCCCACACACCACCACAGCTGATGCCCACCAGCAGCCCACCGGGGCGTGTGGGATGCAGGCACAGCGAATGGATGCCCGGTGCGTCGTAACCACCGCCGAACCAGCTGGTGCGGGTGGGATCGTTCCACAGCGCCTCCACCAGCTGCCAGCTGGCACCGCAATCGGCCGAGCGGAACAGCCCACCCGGCAGGGTGCCGGCCCACAGCGTGCCGTGGGCGGCGGCCAGGCTCCAGACCAGGCCCAGCTTCCAGGCCGGGCCGGTGGCATCGGCCGGCTGGGGCGGGTAGACCGGTGCGGCCACCTCCTGCCACTGGCGGCCGCCGTCGGCACTGCGGTGCAGCTTGACGCCGAAATGGCCGAGGTTCAGCGCCGCCAGCATCTGCCCGGCATGCGGGCCATCGGCCTGGGGCGGCAGCAGCATGCTGACCGGGTCGCCCAGGAAGCTGGTGTGGGCGATGCGCCAGGCACCGGCGCTGCGCCGCAGTTCGATCAGGCCCTTGCGGGTGGCCAGCCAGGCTCGGTCCGTCATGCACATCCTCCATTCATCCGCCAGACAAGGCCTGCAGCACGCTGATGGTGCTGCCGGGGCCGATGGGGTCGTCCAGTGCCACGCGGTCGGCCACCCGCCGGCCGTCGATGAACACCACCACGTTGGCGCGCAGATGGCCCTGGTCGTCCAGCACATAACCGGCCAGCCGGGGCTGGGTGGCGAAGGCCTGGTTCAAGGCGGCACGCAGCGTGCCGGCAGCCACCTGCAGCTCGGGCACATCGAGAAACCGGCGCAGCTGCGGGGTGAAGACCATGCGGGCCATGGCCGGATGATGGCGCAGTGCAGTCCCCACGACAATCCGGCCCATGCCCTCCGGACCCCTGACCGCCGCCATCGCCTACATCCTGTGGGGCCTGTTCCCGCTGTACATCAAGCAGATCCAGCAGGTGCCGGCGCTGGAGATCGTGCTGCACCGCTCGGCCTGGTCACTGGCCTTCGTGCTGGGCCTGCTGCTGGTGCTGCGGCGTTTTGCCTGGCTGGGACCGGTGCTGCGCCAACCACGCACGCTGGCGCTGTTCGGCTTGAGCGCCCTGCTGCTGGGCGGCAACTGGCTGCTCTATGTGTGGGCGGTGAACGCCGGCCGCGTGCTGGACGCCAGCCTGGGCTACTTCATCAACCCGCTGGTCAATGTGCTGCTGGGCTATGCGGTGCTGCACGAGCGTCCGCGCCCGATGCAGTGGGCCGCGGTGGCCCTGGCCGCTGCCGGTGTGCTGTGGCTGGCGCTGGGCGTGGGCCATGTGCCCTGGATCAGCCTGGTGCTGGCCGCCAGCTTCGGCCTCTACGGCCTGCTGCGCAAGACCGCCAGCCTGGGTGCGGTGGAGGGCCTGGCGCTGGAGACCCTGCTGCTGGCACCGCTGGCCGTGGGTGGCCTGCTGTGGCTGGCGGCCCAGGGCCAGGGCCACTTCGGCCAGGGCCCGCTGGCCGACAGCCTGTGGCTGCTGGCCGCCGGCCCCTTCACCGCCATCCCGCTGCTGCTGTTTGCATCAGCCGCGCGGCGGGTGTCGCTGGCCACCCTGGGGCTGATGCAGTACGTGAGCCCGACCATCCAGTTCTTCCTGGGTGTGTTCCTGTACCAGGAGCCCTTCGACACCGGGCGCGGCATCGGCTTCCTGCTGATCTGGGCCGCGCTGGCGCTGTACAGCGCCGAGAGCTGGCGCGTGCTGCGGCGCACACGCCAAGCCGCCGCCGCAGCGGCGGCGGCCTGAACACGCCTCAGCGCAGGTCGCCTGCCAGGGCGGCCAGGGTCTCGGGCGTGATGGCCACATGCGCCGGGTAGTGGCGGTGGTCACAGCCCAGCTTCACCGCCGCCCCCGCGCGCACCGCCTGCCGGGCCGCGGGCGTGAACTCGAAGCGCACGAAGTGCACCGCGCTGGTCTTCTCGGCGTTTTCGCGGTCCAGGTCTTCATCGGCGATGGCGTAGACCCGGGCATGGCCTTCCACCTCCACGAACATGCGGTCTTCCACGCCGATCAGGCGCGCCAGCTCCCGCTTGCGCTCGTGCTGGTCGGGGTACTCGATCAGCAGCGTGGCCTTCCAGTTGCTGCCGTCGGGCACCAGGGGCGCATAGGCGTCGATCTCGGCCTGGATGCCGTCTTCATCGAAGATCTTCTCGATGTGCAGCATCTCCTGGATCTGCCGGCGGATGGTCTGCTCGTCCTCGAACTGCAGGGTGATGTGCTCGCCCAGGTGCACGCTGCGCAGCTTGCGGTGGGCGATGACGGCCGGTTTGGCGCTCTTGCGAATCTTGCTGTAGGCCTCCAGCGTCAGCAGGTTGTCTCTGGTGATGGGCATCGTGGGTTCACTCCAGTCCGTAGGCAAGGCGCAGCAGGCTCAGCGGGTGCTGCAGCGCCTTGGCCGGCGTGCCGGCCAGCTGCATGCCCTGGGCGATGTGGTGGCCGGCCAGGGCGCAATCGCTGCTGATGAAATCGGGCTCGTTCTTGGCCATGGCCTTGAACACCGGCTTGCCGATCTTCATGGCCACCGGGTGGGTGGGCGTCTTCACGCCGTAGGTGCCGGCATGGCCGCTGCAGCGCTCCACGGTGTTGAGCGTCACCGCCACCGTCTGGCCGATCAGCTTGAACATCTCCTCGGTCTTCTTGCCGATGTTCTGCACCCGGCCGTGGCAGGGGATGTGGTAACTCACCTTGCCCAGGTCGCGCTTGAAGTCGGTCTTCAGCAGGCCGTCCTTCTGGCGCGCCACCAGGTACTCGAAGGGGTCGAACATCGCCGCCTTCACCGCCTGCACGTCGGCCTCGTCGGGGAACATCAGCGGCAGTTCCTGCTTGAACATCAGGGTGCAGCTGGGGATGGCGCTGAGGATGGCGTAACCCTCCTTCGCATAACTGGCCAGCACGGGGATGTTGGCCTGCTTGTGCTTCTCGACCGCCTTCAGATCGCCCAGCTCCAGCTTGGGCATGCCGCAGCAGCTTTCCTTCTCGACCAGCACCCAGGGAATGGCGTTGTGCTCCAGCACCTGGATCAGGTCGTGGCCGATGCCGGGCTCGTTGTAGTTGACGTAGCAGGTGGCGAATACGGCCACCTTGCCGGGCGTGCGCTGGCCGTCTGTCACGGCGGTGGCCGTGCCCTGCTTGGCGGCGCTCCAGCGCAGGCGCTTGGTGGCCAGCTCGGGCATCCAGGCCTCGGGATGCACGCCCAGCATGCTGTCCATGGCCCCACGCGCCAGCTTGGTCCGGTTGACGGCGTTGACCGCCTGCACCACCACCGGGATGCCGGCAAAGCTGCCATGCACGTCGGTGCTGGCCAGGAACTTCTCGCCCTCGCCCACCAGACCGGCGCTGAACTTGATGGCCTTGGCGCGCAGCATCAGATGGGGGAAGTCCAGCTGCCAGGGGTGCGGCGGCGTATAGGGGCACTTGGTCATGTAGCACAGGTCGCACAGGTAGCACTGGTCGACCACGCTCCAGTAGGCCTCCTTCTTGACGCCGTGCACCTCGCCGTCCTCGGTGGCGTCCACCAGGTCGAACAGGTTGGGGAAGCTCTGGCACAGGCTCACGCAGCGGCGGCAGCCGTGGCAGATGTCGAACACCCGTTCCATCTCCTGCAGGCAGGCGTCCTTGTCGTAGAAGGCCGGGTTCTTCCAGTCCAGCGGGTGCCGGGTGGGCGCTTCGAGGTTGCCTTCGCGGTTGCTCATGGTGGGCTGGAACGGCTGGCAAGCGGTTGAAAAGCACAAGGGGCCATGAAGACCCCTTGTGTGCTGGCGGCGTGCGGGTGGATCAGTCCACCAGGGCGTCCAGGGCCTTCTGGTAGCGGTTGGCGTGGGAGCGCTCGGCCTTGGCCAGAGTCTCGAACCAGTCGGCGATCTCGTCGAAGCCTTCGTCACGCGCGGTTTTGGCCATGCCGGGGTACATGTCGGTGTACTCGTGCGTCTCCCCGGCCACGGCCGCGGCCAGGTTCTGGCGGCTGCTGCCGATGGGCAGGCCGGTGGCCGGATCGCCCGAGCCGTTCTCCAGGAACTCGAGGTGGCCATGGGCATGGCCGGTCTCGCCTTCAGCGGTGGAGCGGAACAGCGCGGCCACGTCGTTCTGGCCCTCGATATCGGCCTTGTTCGCGAAGTACAGGTAGCGGCGGTTGGCCTGGGATTCGCCCGCGAAGGCGTCCTTCAGGTTCTGCTCGGTCTTGGAACCCTTCAAGCTCATGGGATGCTCCTCTGGCAGGTCAGTCGGGGGGCCGGCGCGGGGCCGGTCCGGACAATGTCCACCCCGCTGGCGGGAATGGCACGCTTCGACCCTAACAGGCCGGCGGGGCGGATGCCAATGCAAAGCATCAATGCAATGAATAGATCACCGCTATTCAATGGTTAACCCTGATAGCCGGGCTTGACCTGCATCACTGCCCCGCATCAGCGCGCAGCCAACCCCAGCAGGCGCAGTGCATGCTGGTGGCTGCGGCCAGCCGGGTCCACCAGATCGTGCAGCACGGTGAAGTGGTTGAGCCCGGGCAGGGCCTCGCACACCGGCACGGTGCTGGGGCCCCACTGGTCCCGGATCAGCTGGTTCTGGCGGATGAACTCGTCACTCTCCAGCCCACCCACCACCGCTGCCAGCGGGCCACGCGGGCGCGGGAAGAATGCCGGGCTGAGGCGGCGCACCGCCGCCGGCGTGAGCTGCAGGTCGGGCGCGAGGAACGGTGTCTGGCGGATCGGCTCCAGGTCGAACAGGCCGGAGATGGCCATCGCGCCATGCACCAGGCGCTGCGGCAGATCCTCGCCAACGGTCTTCCAGCGGCAGGCCAGCAGCATGGCCGCCAGGTGGCCACCGGCCGAATGGCCCACCACCACGATGCGGTTGCGGTTGCCGCCGAAGCGGGCCGCGTGGCGCCAGGCCCAGGCCAGGGCCTGCGTGGTCTGCAAAGCGATCTGCTCGATGCTGACTGCCGGACACAGCGCGTAGTTGGGCACCACCACCATGGCGCCGGCCTGCACGAAGGCCGGCGCCACGAAGCTGTGGTCGGACTTGTCCAGTGCCCGCCACCAGCCACCGTGGATGAACACCAGCACCGGAGAGCCCGATGCGCGTGCAGGAAACACGTCCAGGGTCTCGCCCGGTGCGTCGCCGTAGGCTTCATCGAGCAGGCAGGTCATGCGCTCGCGCGACAGCGCCGAGGCCTGGGCCCAGCGCGGCAGCAGCACGGTGGCCGCCTCGGGCACCCGGGTGCGGTTGTTGTACTGGGTGTCATGCCAAGCCGCGTCGTGCAGAGCCATGGGGTGTCCGTGACATTGGTCGAAGAAGCCGAGGTTGTACCGCGACTGGTGGCACGGCCACCGCCCGGCAGCTGCTAGAATTTTCAGGTTCGTGGGGGTGTAGCTCAGCTGGGAGAGCGTCGCGTTCGCAATGCGAAGGTCAGGAGTTCGATCCTCCTCATCTCCACCACGTCACGATCCTGGGTCGCACCAGGCCATGCCGGAACACAGGAGAAGCCCCACGGGATCAAGCCCTTGGGGCCTTTTTCTTGGCGCGGGGGATCCCTGGGCCGTCGTACCGGATCGGAAGCTGCCGCGCCCTGCGCCAGGGGGCAGCGCACCGGGTCGGCTTGCGCGGTACGCCGTGCCCGCACCCAGCCCTGCCACCAGACGTCGTACCCTGAACGCATGGTTTCCATCTCGCTGGGCCCGATCGCACTGCCCGTGGCACCGCTGCTGCTGCTGGCCGGGCTATGGGCCGCCGCCTGGACGGCGACCAGGCTCTGGCGCCGGCAGACCGGTAACACGGCGCGCGCCGAGGGCGCCGACCCTGCTGGCCAGACCGTCGTCGTGGCGGCATCCATCGGGCTGCTGGTGGCCCGCCTGGTGCACCTGGCATTGAACGCAGCACCCTACCTTGCCTCGCCCATGTCGATGCTGGACCTGCGCGACGGGGGCTGGCACGCAGGCAGCGGTGCGGCAGCGGGCGTGGCCTGGCTGGCCTGGCGCGGCTGGCGCATGCCGGCCTGCCGGCGCCCACTGGTCATCGCCAGCTTGGCAGGGGCTGTGGTCTTGGTCGCTGGCGCGCTGCTCACCGGCCAGCACAGCGCTGCACCCATGCCCGCGATGGCACTGGCCAGGCTGGAAGGTGGCCAGGCCATGACGCTGGCCAGCGCGGCAGCCGGCAGGCCGGCCGTCGTCAACCTGTGGGCCAGCTGGTGCGGCCCATGCCGACAGGAAATGCCCACGCTGGCGGCTGCGCAGCAACGTGACGCCGGGATCGCCTTCCTCTTCGTCAACCAGGGTGAATCGGAGACGACGATCCGCGGCTATCTGGCCAGCCAGGCACTGCCCTTGCGCGAGGTTCTGCTGGACCGGGGATCGCAGCTGGGGCCTGCCGTCGGCTCGCGGGGCCTGCCCACCACGCTGTTCTACGATGCCACGGGTTCGCTGGTGGATGCGCACTTCGGCGTGCTCAACGCCGCCGCGCTGGAGAGCCGTCTGCAGGCACTGCGCGCACGCCGCTGAGAGCCGTCCCATGGCCCGGCAGCCGATCACCGCGGGCGCGACACAGCTGGCAGGAGGCCCGGCGCGGACAAGCCTGCCGCAAGACCGTGGGGCAGATGCATGGGGTTACCATCTGGCGGCGCACCAAAGACACCCCATTCAAGACACGACAGCAGGATCGTTTTGAAACTCGCCACCTGGAACGTCAATTCCCTCGCCGTGCGCATGCCGCAGCTGCTGGACTGGCTGGGCCAGCAGCAGCCCGAGGTGCTGGTGCTGCAAGAAACCAAGCTCACCGACGACAAGTTTCCACACGCCGAGATCACGGCCGCCGGCTGGCATTGCCAGTGGTTCGGCCAGAAGACCTACAACGGCGTGGCCCTGCTCTCGCGCAGCCCCGCCACCGACCTGGTCAAGAACATCCCCGGCTTCGACGATGCGCAGGCGCGGGTGATCGCCGCCACCGTGGACGGCCTGCGTGTGGTGGGCGCCTATGTTCCCAACGGCCAGGCGCCGGGCAGCGAGAAGTTCAGCTACAAGATGGCCTGGCTGGAGGCCTTGCGCCAATGGCTCGCGGCCGAGCTGGCCCGGCATCCGCGGCTGGTGCTGATGGGCGACTTCAACATCGCTCCCGACGACCGCGACGTGTACGACCCGGTGGCCTGGGCCGGCCAGATCCACTGCACGCCCGAGGAGCGGGCGCACTTCCAGGGCCTGTGCGCGCTGGGCCTGGCCGACGCCTTCCGCCTGTTCGAGCAACCGCCCCGCATCTGGAGCTGGTGGGACTACCGCAACCTGGCCTTCCGCAAGAACCAGGGGCTGCGCATCGACCACATCCTGGTCAGCCAGGCGCTGCAGCCGGCGGTCACCGCCTGCACGGTCGACAAGCTGCCCCGCAAGAACGAACGCCCCAGCGACCACGCACCGGTGCTGGCCACGCTGGCGGCCTGATGCGCTGTGGCATCATGACTTGCGCGCATGTTGTGCCACCGCCCGATCTGGGGTGTGGCGTGTGGCCAGGCAGTCGGGAGGGCGGGTGGCAGGATCAACCGAACGTTTGCAGGACAGCCAGCAATCGGTCTGGGCGTTCGAGGCACCGGACCAGCGGCCGTCCCCGGGTTGGCTGCAGCCGCTGAAGGCCTGGCAGCGCTGGGCGGCGCGGCGCAAGGCGCGCCAGCCCTTGCCCAACAAACCGTCCACCCAGGATCCCCGGCGCGGCGAAGCCACCACCCTGCCCGAGCCGGGGCGTGGCCAGGCGCTGCGCCAGGCCCACCGCGCGCTGCGTGACCGCATGCGCGCCCAGCGTGGGCTGCGCCAAGTGCTGCCCCACCTGTACTTCATCGAACGCGCGCTGTCACGCCAGGGCTCGGTGGCCTTGCTGGAGATGCCGGTGTGGGTGCTGCAGCGGGGCCTGCAGCAGCTGTCGCGCCTGCCGGCCGACAGCCTGGCCGAGCGCCAGCAACTGAGCGTGCTGCAGCAGCGCCTGGTGGAGGCCATCGGCCAGCGCAGCCGCAAGGCCAGCCAGCCCCCGGTGCGCGCCGAGTCGCCCGACAGCTTCATGGGCGGGCTGGACAGCCAGCTGGGCAACCGCAGTGCCTTCAACACCGCGCCAGGTGGCCTGGAGGTCAGCGAAGTGCCCCATTCGGTCTACGACGACCTGGTGCAGGGCACCCTGCCCGGCCGCGACGAGGCCGCCAACACAGGCGGCTGGTTCCGCAGCTGAGCCGCCGCCGGCCGGCGTCAATCGTCCAGGCCCAGCTCCTGGATCTTGCGGGTGATGGTGTTGCGGCCGATGCCCAGCTTGTGCGCCGCCTCGATGCGGCGGCCGCGGGTGATCTCCAGCGCGGTGTGGATCAGCTGACCCTCGAACTGGCGCGTCAGCGTGTCCCACACTTCCGGATCGCCCGATTCCAGCAGGCGGCGCGCCTCGCGTTGCAGGTCTAGCAGCCAGCCGCTGGGCAGGCCGCCCACCACCACGCCGGCGGCTGGCGGTGGCGCGGCCACGCCCGGCATGGCCTGGCCCGGCGCCATGCCGGGCACCGACTCGGGTGCCAGGGCGGGTGCCGCTGCATGGGCCGGCGCGGGCACCGGCAGCCGCGCCACGTCACCCGCCATCAGTTCGGGTGGCAGATCCTTGGGCTCGATCACCTGGGCCGGGGCCATCACCGTCAGCCAGTGGCAGATGTTCTCCAATTGGCGCACGTTGCCGGGGAAGTCGAAGGCCATCAGCCGCTCGACCGCCGGCTCGGTGATGCGCTTGGCCTCCACGCCCAGCTCCTTGGCGCTCTTGGCCAGGAAGAAGCGGGTCAGCGACGGCACGTCCTCGCGCCGCTCGCGCAGTGCCGGCAGACGCAGGCGGATGACGTTGAGGCGGTGGAACAGGTCCTCGCGGAACGCACCTTCGCGCACCCGCTGCTCCAGGTTCTGGTGGGTGGCGGCGATCACCCGCACGTTGGCCTTCAGCGGCTGGTGGCCACCCACGCGGTAGAACTGGCCGTCGCTCAGCACGCGCAGCAGCCGGGTCTGCAGATCGAACGGCATGTCGCCGATCTCGTCGAGGAACAGCGTGCCGCCGTCGGCCTGCTCGAAGCGGCCACGGCGCATGGTCTGGGCGCCGGTGAAGGCACCACGCTCATGGCCGAACAGCTCGCTCTCCAGCAGGTCTTTCGGGATGGCGGCGGTGTTGATGGCGATGAAGGGGCCGTTGCTGCCGGCATCCCCACGCGGGCTGTGCTTGTGCAGGGCACGCGCCACCAGTTCCTTGCCCGAGCCGCTCTCGCCGGTGATCAGCACCGTGACATTGCTCTGGCTGAGCCGGCCGATGGCGCGGAACACGTCCTGCATGGCCGGCGCCTGGCCCAGCATCTCGGGCATCTCGGCATTGCCCAGGTCGCGCACTTCCTCGCGCAGGCTTTCTTCCACCGCGCGGCGGATCAGTTCCACCGCACGTGTCAGGTCGAACGGCTTGGGCAGGTATTCGAAGGCGCCCCCCTGGAAGGCTGAGACAGCCGAGTCCAGATCGGAATAGGCCGTCATGATGATCACCGGCAGGCCCGGCAACCTGGCCTTGACCTTGCCCAGCAGGTCGATGCCCGAGCCGCCCGGCATGCGGATGTCGGAGACCAGCACCTGCGGCTCGTCGTCGTCCAGCGCGGCCAGCACGTCGCGTGGGTTGCTGAAGCTGCGGGTGGCGAACTGCTCGCGCGCCAGCGCCTTCTCCAGCACGAATCGGATGGATTGGTCGTCGTCTACGATCCAGATGGGTTTCATGCGGCGGCGGCCTGTTTCCTGAAATAACGAGCTGCCGGCTAGGGCAGCGGGATGACGATGCGGAACACGGTCTTGCCCGGCACGCTGTCGCATTCGATCGTGCCCTGGTGTTGCTGCACGAAGGTCTGCGCCAGCGTGAGCCCGAGGCCCGAGCCACCATCCCGCCCCGACACCAGCGGGTAGAAGATGCGATCTCGGATGTCCTCGGGCACACCCGGCCCGTTGTCCTCGATATGCAATTCCAGTGCCAGTCGAAACCGCTGCTTGCCGATGGTGACCTGGCGGACCACGCGGGTGCGCAGCACCAGCAGGGCATCCCCGTTGGCGATGCGCTCGGCCAGGGCCTGGGCGGCGTTGTGGGCGATGTTGAGCACCGCCTGGATCAGCTGCTCGCGGTCGCCGCGGAAGTCGGGAATCGAGATGTCGTAGTCCCGGTGCACGGTGAGCCCACGCGGAAACTCCGCCAGGATCAGCGAGCGCACCCGCTCGCACACCTCGTGGATGTTGACGTCGCTCACCACATGTGGCTTGCGGTGCGGCGCCAGCAGGCGGTCGACCAGGGCCTGCAGGCGGTCGGCCTCGTGGATGATGACGTTGGTGTATTCCGACAATTCGCGGCTGTTGATCTCCATCGCCAGCAGCTGGGCCGCGCCGCGGATGCCGCCCAGCGGGTTCTTGATCTCGTGCGCCAGGTTGCGGATCAGCTCCTTGTTGGCCTGCACCTGGCCCAGGGCGCGCTCCTCGCGGTCCTGGCGCGTCTGCTGCTCGATCTCCAGCAGCTCCACCACCACCCGGTCGCTGCCGTGGTCGATCTGGGTGACGATGACGTGCACCGGCAGCTGCTCGTGCGCCGACACCGGTGCGCGCTTCATCACGCCGTCGAAGCGGCCGGTGGCGATCTCGTTGCGCGCCACCGCGGCCAGGGTCTCGGCCAGCAGGTGGGGATCGGCAAACCAGTCGCCGAGCCGGGTGCGCATCAGGCTGCGCCGTGACAGGCCGGCCACGTTCTCGAACATGGCGTTGACGAACAGCAGGCGGCCATCGGCCTGCACCACGGCCACCATGGTGGCCAGCATGTCGAAGGCGTCGTAACGCGTGGTCTCGGGCCAGGTGGGCATGGGTGGGCGCTGGGAATCAGGGTGGGAGCTTGGCCAGTTCACGCTTGAGCGCGGCGATGTCGCTCTCGCTGCGGGTGATGCCGGCCTTCATCTGCGACACGCGGTCGAGGTAGTTCTGGAAGTTGCGCTCGTCGCCGCGGCGTTCGGGCTCGCCGTTGTTGTAGTCGCGCTTCAGGCCGGCCAGCCGCTCTTCCTCGCGCCGCAGCTCGGCTTCCAGGATGCGGCGGGCGTCGCTGTCGCGCTGGCGCTGGGCCGCGGGATCGACCTTGGGGTCGCCCGGGCGCGCTGCAGCCGAGGCGGGCGCCGGTGCCGATGCGCCGTTGGCCGCCGGGCGCGGCCTGGCAGTCTGCACGATGGTGATGGGTGCACCTTCGATGGTGCGGCAGCCACGCTCGCGGGCTTCCTCGGCGCTGAGCGCATCGGTGTAGAGCACCGGCGGGCCAGGGCAGCGGTAGACGGCGCCGGCCTGGGCATGTGCTGCCACCGGGGCCAGCCAGGCAGCACAGGCGATCAACAGGAGTCTGGAGGCACGCGTCATCGGTTCTCAGGCAGCGGCAATCAGGCCGGAAGCCGGCATTGTGGCGCAGGCTCCACCATGAAAAAGGGCGGCTCACGCCGCCCTTCACCGCGGCGTGGCACGTGGCCACGCCAGCCCCATCACAGGGTGTAGTACATGTCGAACTCGATCGGATGCGTGGTCATGCGCATGCGCTGCACTTCCTGCATCTTCAGGTCGATATAGGCATCGATGTACGAGTCGGTGAAGACACCACCCTTGGTCAGGAAGGCGCGGCCCTTGTCCAGGTATTCCAGCGCCTGCTCGAGGCTGGAGCACACGGTGGGGATCTTCGCGTCTTCTTCCGGCGGCAGGTGGTACAGGTCCTTGGTGGCAGCTTCGCCCGGGTGGATCTTGTTCTCCACGCCGTCCAGGCCGGCCATCAGCAGCGCGGCAAAACCCAGGTAGGGGTTCATCAGGGGATCGGGGAAGCGCGCTTCCACCCGGCGGCCCTTGGGGTTGGCCACGTAGGGGATGCGGATCGAGGCCGAGCGGTTCTTGGCCGAGTAGGCCAGCTTCACCGGAGCTTCGTAGCCCGGCACCAGGCGCTTGTAGCTGTTGGTGCCCGGGTTGGTGATGGCGTTCAGCGCCCGGGCGTGCTTGATGATGCCGCCGATGTAGTACAGGGCGAAATCGCTCAGGCCGGCGTAGCCGTCACCGGCGAACAGGTTCTTGCCGTCCTTCCAGACCGACTGGTGCACGTGCATGCCGCTGCCGTTGTCGCCGACGATGGGCTTGGGCATGAAGGTGGCGGTCTTGCCGTAGGCGTGCGCCACGTTGTGGATCACGTACTTCTGCAGCTGCACCCAGTCGGCGCGCTGGATCAGGGTGGAGAAGCGGGTGCCGATCTCCATCTGGCCGGCGTTGGCCACCTCGTGGTGGTGCACCTCGACCGGGATGCCCAGGCTTTCCAGGATCAGGCACATCTCCGAACGGATGTCCTGGCCGCTGTCGACCGGGGGCACCGGGAAGTAGCCACCCTTGACGGCGGGGCGGAAGCCGCTGTTGCCGTGCTCGTATTCCTTGCCGGTGTTCCAGGCGGCCTCTTCCGCTTCGATCTTACTGAAGCAGCCCGACATGTCCACACCCCAGCGCACGCTGTCGAAGATGAAGAACTCGGGTTCCGGGCCGAAGTAGGCGGTGTCGCCCAGGCCGGTGCTCTTCATGTAGGCCTCGGCACGCTTGGCCAGGCTGCGCGGGTCGCGCTCGTAGGGCTTGCCGTCGGCCGGGTCGACCACGTCGCAGGTGAGAATCAGCGTCGGCTCTTCGAAGAAGGGGTCGATGTTGGCGGTGTTCGGGTCGGGCATGAGCTGCATGTCCGAAGCCTCGATGCCCTTCCAGCCGGCGATCGAGGAGCCGTCGAAGGCATGGCCCGACGTGAACTTGTCTTCATCGAAATGCGAGACGGGCACGGAAACGTGCTGCTCCTTGCCGCGGGTGTCGGTGAAACGGAAATCAACGAACTTGATCTCGTTTTCCTTCACCATGGCCATCACATCGGCGACGGTCTTTGCCATCAAGAATCTCCTAGCGGAACGCTGATTACTAAAGGGGGATGAGGGGCGTTGTGCAGGCCACAACGGGCGAGTCAGTCCGCCGGGCGCACAAGAATGTAGCAGAAACCATGCCACAAACCTGGTGCGCCAGGTGGCCGGCAACCAGGCTGGCCGCCAGTGCAGAAGGGGCAGGCATGGCGCAGCAATGCGCCAAGCTGGTGCCACCGAAAACACCTGTTTGGTGCGTCTTCAGCGCACCATTTCAGGGCCGAGCTGGGCACCCACATCCCGCAGGCCGGCCAGCAGTGCGGCGAACGCCGGCACGGTGGCGTCGGGCCGACCCTTCACGCCCAGCTCGATGTGGCGGCCGTAGGTTGCGTGGTCGACGCTGGGCAGGCTGAACACCTTGATGCCGGCGAAGCGCGCCTCGATGGCCTCCATCAGCGGCGTCAGCGCCGCCTCCATCGCGCCCATGACGATCACCGAGCGCTCGGTCTGCACATGGCTGCCGTGCAGGTGGCGGTAGGGCCCGTCGAGCAGGGCCTCGATCATCGGATGGGCCATGACCGGGAAACCGGGCACGAAGTGCACATCCCCCAGGCTGAAGCCCGGGATCTTGTTGTAGGGGTTGGCAATGATGGCCGCGCCCTCCGGGAAGGTGCCCATGTTCAGCCGGTGCAGGTTGTCGGGGCGGTCGGGCTCGTAGGGCGTGCCCTGCTCGCGCGCCACATCCTGCATGCGCGCGCGGATCAGCGCCGCGGCTTCGGGGTGCAGCACCAGCGGGCGGCCCAGCGCCGCGGCGGCGCACTGGCGGGTGTGGTCGTCGGGCGTGGCGCCGATGCCGCCGCAGCTGAAGACGATGTCGCCACTGGCGAAGGCCTGCTGCAGCGCGGCCGTGATCTGGGCCCGGTCGTCGCCCACGTAGCGGGCCCAGGCCAATGCCATGCCGCGTTCACCCAGCAGCGCGATGACCTTGGCCATGTGCTTGTCCTGGCGTTTGCCGGAGAGGATCTCGTCGCCGACGATGAGGAGGCCGAAGTTGCGCATGGGAATGGCGTCCGGTGTGCGGTTCAGGGAGCGGGTGGCGGCAGCGCAGGTGCCGGCGCCGGTGCGGGCGCCGGCGGCAGGGGCGTGATATCGATGACCGGGCCGCCACCGCCGCCGGGTTCACGGTCGACCACCTCGGCCAGGCCACGCAGCTGCGCCAGCGCCGACAGGGCAAAGTGGGTGAACCACAGCGCCGAGAAGGCGAAGACCAGGGTGTAGAGCCAGACCGACACCACGATCAGCAGGGGCGCGAACACCAGGGTGAGCGCACTCGCGGCCCACAGCAGCGAGGGCGCCGCGCCCAGGAAGCCCGAGACCACGCCGATGCCCAGCAGCTGCATGCGCTGCTGCTGCATCAGCTGGCGGCGCTCGTCGGCGCTGGCATGGTCGGCCAGCACGTCGAAGCTCATCACCCGGTAGTTGAGCCAGCCCCAGATCAGCGGCGGCACCACCAGCACCAGCGGCGGGATGAACCACAGCGGGATGCTGATCACCAGGGCCAGCAGGGCCAGCAGGGTGCACAGCAGCGACCAGGCAATGCTGGTGAGCAGGCCGGCGCCACGCTTGCGCTCCAGCGCCGGAAAGCGCCGCGTGGCCACCAGGTTGACGATGGCCGGCGTCATCAGCCAGGCCACCAGCAGCACCGACAGCACCACGATCACCGGCGCCGCCAGGGCCACCACGATCAGCGGCGCCAGCACCGCGCGGAAGCTGCTGCCCACCAGCGATTCCGCCCATTGCAGCGCGGCATCCACCATCAGCCAGTTCTCCAGCGTGGCGCGCACGCCGGCCACGGCCGCTTCCCAGTAGAACCAGCCCAGGCCCAGGGTGAGCGCCACGCCGATCAGCAGCGGCAGCAGCGACAAGGCGATCACCTTGGGGTGCAGGCAGTAGGCGCCGGCGCGCCAGAAGGAGTCGAGCAGTTGTTTCATGTGGCGGCGAGGATAGCCCAGCCGGCCACGGCCGGCCTCAGGCGCGCCCGGCCAGCCGCTTCAGCCCCAGCCACTGCTGGGCCCAGAAGCCGCGGCCGTAGTCGCGGCCGGCCAGCTGGTCGCGGATGCCGGTGGGCTGCAGCGCCACGTCGAAGCGGGCGCTGCCGAACAGCAGGTCCCAGACCGGGAACAGCACCGCGAAGTTGTGCCCACCCAGGCTGCCCTGGCCGGCCGATTCATGGCCCAGGCCCACCGCATGGTGCAGGCGGTGGAACTGCGGGCTCACCAGCAGGCCCCGGAGCGGGCCGAAGTCCAGCCGCACATTGGCATGCGACAGGCTCTCCACCAGCTGCGTGATGGCCACGATGGCCACGAACTGCCCCGGCGCCACGCCCACCGCCAGCGCCAGCAGCACGAAGGCGCTGTCGCGCAGCAGGTCGTCGAGCAGATGGTTGCGGTTGTCGCTCCACAGCGTCATCTGGCGCTGGCTGTGGTGCACCGCATGCAGCTGCCACCACCAGCCCACGCTGTGCTGCAGCCGGTGGTAGCCGTAGTCCACCAGGTCGAACAACAGCAGGTACAGCAGAAAGCTCAGCCAGGCCAGGTCGGTCACGCCGGGCCACACGCCATCCAGCTGGAAGCCATGCAGGCCCAGCAGGCGCAGCTGGCCGGTGAGCGTGTCCCACAGCGGGTCGATGCTCAGGAACAGCACCACCCGGAACAGGCCCAGCCTGTGCACCAGGGTGTAGACGATGTCGGTGCGCACCGCGGCGCGGTCGGTCACCGCCTCCACCGGGCGCCAGCGCTCCAGCGCCCGCATCAGCGTGAGCATCAGGATGATCTGCAGCAGCCCCACCAGCAGCCAGCCGGTGGCGCGGTAGCCCTCGGCCAGCAGGTTGCCCAGGCCCAGGTGGAACATCAGGGGCTGCAGCAGGCCCTCGAACAGCCATTGCTGGGCCAGGCCGAAGGCGCTTGTCAGGGCGTCGATCAGGCTGTCCACCACCGGCGCCTCACTTGCCAACCAGCGCGGCGCGGTAGGCCGGGTGGTCGCGCAGCGTGGCAAAGCAGAAGCCACGGGCCTTCAGCCCGCTGACCAGCGGCGCCAGCACCGCCGGCGCCCAGGGGTCCTGGCGCGACCAGATGCCCAGATGCGCCACCAGGATGTCGCCGCTGCGGATGCCGGCCAATGCCTGCTTCAACAGCAGCGGGTTCGGGTGCTTGTCGCTGGGCAGCTCATCGCCCAGGAAGCCGGCCGGCGCCCAGCCCACATGCTGCCAGCCGCAGGCGCGGGCTGCCTGCAGCAGCGCGGGCGAGGTCTTGCCGCCCGGCGCACGGAAGATCGGCAGCATGGACTGGCCGGTGATGGCCCGGAAACGGTCCGCCGGACGCTGCAACTCGGCGCAGTACTGGGCTGCGCTCAGCACCTGGCGCCTGCCGGCCTGCGGGCCCATGGACGGCCGGGTGTCGAAGCCACCATCGGGCCGGTCGGCCAGCCAGCTGTGGTGGTCCCAGGTGTGCGAGCCGAAGGCATGGCCTGCGGCGGCCATGGCGCGCCACCAGGGGGCCCATTCATCGTCCAAGCTCCAGCCGCCGGTCAGCGTGCGCTCGTTGGCCAGGAAGAAGGTGGCTGGCACCTCTTCATCACGCAGCACCTGCGCCACCAGCGGGGCCACCCCCATGTGGCCGGTGTCGAAGGTCAGGTAGACCGGCTGGCCGCAGCCCGCCAGCGCCGGCCGTGCTGCAGCGGCCAGCAGCAGCCCGGCCAGCAGGCTGCGGCGCACGCGCTCAGCGTGGCGCATGGTCCAGTGTCCACACCCCGTGCGGCGAGCGGCCCACCGGCACCTGGCGCAGCAGCTTGCGGCTGTCGATGTCGATGACGCTGAGCTTGCGCGACCAGCGCGAGCTGACCAGCAGGGTCTTGCCATCGGCCAGCACGTCCATGCAATCGGGCCCGCTGGGGCCGGGCAGCTCGGCCGCCACGGTCATCGCCTGGGTGTCGATCATGCTGATGGTGTTGGCCACCCGGTTGCTGACGAACAAATGCCTGCCGTCGCCGCGGCTGCGGAAGGCATGCGCGCCATCACCGGTGGCGATGCGCTGCAGCAGCCTGGGCGCAGCGCCGCCCACGTCGTACACCTCGACGAAGCGGTCGCCGGTCAGGCCCACGAACAGGCGCTTGTCGTCGCGCGTGAGGAACACATCGGCCGGCATCTTGCCGGTGGCGATCTTCCAGCGCGGCGCCTGGGTGGCCAGGTCGATGGCCAGCAGCTCGTTGCTGTCCTGCAGCGAGACATAGACCACACTGCTGCGGCTGTCGATGCAGAGGTGGCTGGGCGTCTTGGGTGCGGCGATGCGCTTGACCAGCTTCAGCGGCTGGGCCGCATCCAAGGGCCGCCAGTGGTACAGGTCCACATGGTCCAGCCGGTTGGCCGCGGTGACGAACCACTTCATGTCAGGCGAGAAGCGCAGCTGGTAAGGGTCGACGATGTCGGTCAGCGTGCGCTGCACCTCGGCCGTGTGGGGGTCGATGAAGGTCAGCGAGTTGCTCAGCGCATTGGCCACCAGCAGGCTCTTCTCGTCGGGCGTGAGGTAGAGGTGGTGCGGCTCCTTGCCGGTGGGGATGCGCTTGATCTCGCTGAAGCTGACCGGGTCGATCACGCTGACATTGGCGTCCAGCGAATTCAGCACGAAGATCGGACGCCGGCCGGTGGGAACCTGGGCCGCGCCGGTGCGCGGGGCGCCGAGCAGGCCGGCGGCCAGGGGCAGCGCGGCCAGGTGGCGGGAGAGGCGGCCGAGCGCAGCGCGGCGGGACAGAGGGGACGGCATGGTCGACGGCCCGGCAGGGGCTCAGGCACGGTTCAGGGGCAACCCGATAGTGTAGGCGGCCGCCCTGGCCGGTCTGCCCGCCCGGCCTTGCGCCAGATCATTCGTCGTCGCCGCCACCCAGGATGCCGCCCAGCAGGCCGCCGCCCGCCACGGCGCCCAGCACCGAGCCCTCCTCGCGCGAGCCACCACGCTGGGGCGCCGCGGCAAACACGCGGCTGGCCAGGCGGCTGAACGGCAGGCTCTGCAGCCACACCGTGCCCGGGCCGCTCAACCTGGCAAAGAACAGGCCCTCGCCGCCGAACAGCGCCGTCTTGATCTTGCCGACGTACTGGATCTCGAAGTTGACGTTGGGCGTGAAGGCCACCACGCAGCCGGTGTCGACCATCAGCGTCTCGCCGGCCCGCAGTTCACGCTTGACCACGGTGCCACCGGCATGCACGAAGGCCAGGCCGTCGCCCTCGAGCTTCTGCATGATGAAGCCCTCGCCACCGAAGAAGCCCACCGACAGCTTCTGCTGGAAGAAGATGCCCAGCGACACACCCCGCGCGGCGCACAGGAAGCTGTCCTTCTGGCACACCAGCATGCCACCCAGCTGGCGCAGGTCCATCGGAAGGATCTTGCCCGGGTAGGGCGCGCCGAAGGCCACACGCTGCTTCTGCGCCACGTTGTTGGTGTAGACAGTGGTGAACAGCGACTCGCCCGTCACCAGCCGCTTGCCGGCGCCCAGCAGCTTGCCGAAGAAGCCGCCACCGCCGCCGCCAGAGCCATCGCCGAAGACGGTGTCCATGCCGATGCCGGCGTCCATGAAGAACAGGCTGCCGGCCTCGCCGACCGCAGCCTCGCCGGGGTCGAGCTCGACCTCGACGAACTGCATCTCCGAGCCCTTGATCTCATAGTCGACCACGTCCATCGCCATCGCTGCTGCTCCTGTTGCTGGTGGTTGGCCCACCCGGTTTGCGAACGGGCGCGATGGTACCCAATCAGGCGGCCACAAATGGCGCTCAAGTCGGCCGCGTGGTGGCCGACAACCTGGCATCGACGGGCTGGCTTCTGGCCAGGCACTCCTGTCCCATCGGCAAAGAACCGGTCCTTCCAAACCAGGCTGCCACACCATGACGCCCATCTCCAGCCCCTGGCGCCACACGCGCCTGTCCCTGCGGGCACTGGCCCTGTGCTGGATGCTGCTGCTGGCGGGATGGCTGCTGGCCACCGAGATCCAGGCGCCAGCCGGCGAGGCCCAGGCGGTGAACCCGCAGGCGGCGCAGGCCGTCGGCGAACCCTGACGGCCACCGCTTGCGCACGATGCACACCGACCGCAGGGCCGCCAGCACCCGCCCCACCAACCTGCCCGGGCGGCTGCATGCCGTGCTGATGCCCGACTACAACCGCGCCGCCACCGCCTACTGGTGGACGGTGGTGGTGCTGGGCGGCCTGGCGTTGGCGCTGGCCCTGCTGGAACTGGGTGACCTGGGCGGCACCGCGCTCTGGCAGGTGGCCGCCGGCGTGGCCGTCACGGTGGTGGCCGGCATCTTCCCGGTGCGCATCCGGCGCTCCGTCCACTCGGTGACGGCGGGCGAGATCTTCATCTTCCTGCTGCTGCTGCTGCACGGCCCGGCCGCGGCCACGCTGGCAGCCAGCGCCGACGCGGCGGTGGGCTCCTGGCGCACCTCGCGCCGCTGGACCAGCCGCATCGCCAGCCCGGCCATGGCCGCCCTGGCCATGACGGCAGCCGGCCATGCGCTGGCCGCGGTGCTGGGCCTGCTGCAGCGCCACCAGCTCACCAACCCCGGCCTGCTGATGGTGGCCACCATCGGCTTTGCCCTGCTGTACTTCGGCTGCAACGCCGCCCTGATGGCCGCCCTGCCACGCTTCAAGCGGGCCGAGCGCTTCCAGCCGGCCGATCTGTTCGGGATCTTCGGCTGGATCGCCACCGCCTATGCCGCCAGTGCCGCGGTGGCCACGCTGCTGTTCCTCACCTACCGGCAATCGGGCATCGGCGTGCTGGCGGCGGTGGTGCCGCTGATCGCGATGATGCTGGCCACGCTGCACTACTTCTTCCGCCAGCAGGAGGCCGACGAGGCCATGCGCCGCACCGAGGCGCAGGCCGCCGAGCGCGAGGCCGAACTGGCCGAGCGCCACCTGCAGGAACTGCAGGACATCGCCTTCCACGACAGCCTCACCGGCCTGCCCAACCGCCGCAGCTTCCAGGCCCGCCTGACCGACGCAGTGGAGCGAAGCCTGGCGGCGCCCCAGGTGCACGGCTTTGCGGTGATGTTCCTGGACTTCGACCGCTTCAAGCTCATCAACGACAGCCTGGGCCATGCCAGCGGCGATGCGTTCCTGGTGCAGGTGTCGCGCCGGCTGCAGGGCCTGCTGGCCGATGGCGACACGCTGGCCCGGCTGGGCGGTGACGAGTTTGCGGTGCTGATGGTCGACCCCGGCGGCCATGCCGCCGTCCTCGCCCAGGCCGAGCGCCTGCTGCAGGCCCTGCGCGCGCCCTTCCACGTGGCCGGCACCGAGCTCAACAGCAGCGCCAGCATCGGCATCACCTCCAGCGCCCTGCCCTACACCCGGCCCGAAGACGTGCTGCGCGACGCCGACATCGCGATGTACCGCGCCAAGGCCACGGGCAAGGCACGCCATGTGGTGTTCGACGCCCAGCTGCATGCCCAGGTGATGCAGCGCCTGCGGCTGGAGACCGATCTGCGCCGCGCCGTGCTGGCCGACCAGATCGGCCTGGCCTACCAGCCCATCTTCGACCTCGCCAGCGGCCAGGTGAGCGGCTTCGAGGCCCTGGCCCGCTGGGTGCATCCCGAACTGGGGCCGGTGTCACCCGGCACCTTCGTGGCCATCGCCGCCGAGGCCGGCGTGGTCACCGAGCTGACCGACCGCCTGGTGCAGCGCGCCTGCCGCCAGCTGCGCCACTGGCAGACCAGCCTGCCCGGCACCGGTGCGCTGGCCATGCACATCAACATCACCGGCCGGGACCTGGTGCACACCAGCCTGGCCGAGCGCCTGCTGCAGGCGCTGCACGAGAGCGGGCTGCAGCCCCGCCACCTGCGGCTGGAACTGGACGAGAACACGCTGATGCAGCACATCGGCGCCGCACTGCCGGTGCTGGCCACGCTGCGCGCAGCCGGCATCGGCCTCAGCCTGGACGACTTCGGCTCGGGCTACTCGTCGCTCAAGCACCTGCACAGCCTGCCCATCGACAGCCTGAAGATCGACCCGTCCTTCGTGCAGGCGCTGCAGGGTGGCCAGGGGGCAGGTGCCGATGCCACCGTGGTGCGGGCGGTGGTGGAACTGGGCCGCTCGCTGGGCAAGGGGGTGATCGCCGAGGGCATCGAGAGCGCCAGCCAGCTGGCCCTGCTGCGCGCCATGGGCTGCCTGCACGGCCAGGGCTACCACCTGGCGCCGCCACTGGCCGCCGACGCCGTGCCCGCGCTGCTGGCCCAGGCCGGCCCGATGGAGCGCACCGCAGCGACCAGCGGCCTGGCGCTGATCACGCCGGCCATGTCGGCGCTGCACCACTGACCGGCGCGGCGCCGGCCGGAGACGGTCAGACGGTTTCGTCGTCCTTGGTGCCGAAGATCTTGTCGCCCGCATCACCCAGGCCCGGGATGATGTAGCCGATCTCGTTCAGGTGGCTGTCGATGGCCGCGGTCCAGCAGCGCACATCAGGGTGGGCGGCGTTCAGCGCAGCGATGCCCTCGGGCGCAGCCACCAGCACCAGGGCGCGGATGTCGACACAGCCACGCGCCTTCAGCAGGTCGATGGTGGCGATCATCGAGCCCGCCGTGGCCAGCATCGGGTCGACGATGATGGCGGTGCGCTCGCTCAAGTGGCCGACGAAGCGCTCGAAGTAGTGCACCGGCTGCAGCGTTTCGTGGTCGCGCGCCAGGCCCACCACGCTGATCTTGGCGTTGGGCACCAGGTCGAGCACACCATCCAGCATGCCCAGGCCGGCGCGCAGGATGGGCACGATGGTGACCTTGCGCCCGGCGATCTGGTCGATCTCGACCGGCCCGCTCCAGCACTGGATGGTGGTCTTCTCCAGCGGAAAGTCGGCCGTGGCCTCGTAAGCCAGCAGGCGCGCCACCTCGTGCGTCAGCTCGCGGAATTTCTTGGTGGAGATCCGGTCTTCGCGCAGCAGGCCGATCTTGTGGCGGACCAGCGGGTGGGCGACGGCGATCACGGGCATGGCGGGCAACCTTCAGGGGGATGCGCGCCAGTGTAGCCAGCGCCCCGTGCCAAGCCGATCAGGCAGGCGCGGCGGCACGCCGCTGGCGCAGGGCCTCGAACAGGCACACACCGGCCGCCACCGAGACATTGAGGCTCTCCACCGCACCGGCCATGGGGATGCGCACCAGCACATCGCAGGTCTTCTTGGTCAGCGCGCGCATGCCGGGGCCTTCGGCGCCCAGCACCAGGGCCACCGGGCCGCTGAAGTCGACGTCGTACAGCGTCTGCTCGGCATCCTCGGCCGTGCCCACCACCTGGATGCCACGCTCCTTCAGCTCGTTGAGCGTGCGCGCCAGGTTGGTGACCATCAGGTAGGGCACGGTCTCGGCCGCGCCGCTGGCCACCTTGGCCACGGTGGCGTTCAGGCCCACCGCATGGTCCTTGGGCGCCACCACCGCGTGTGCGCCGGCACCATCGGCCACCCGCAGGCAGGCGCCCAGGTTGTGCGGGTCGGTCACGCCGTCGAGCACCAGCACCAGGGGCGCGCCGCTGACGCCGTCGAGCACGTCGTCCAGCGAATGCACCGCAGCCAGGGCATTGACTTTGGCCACCACGCCCTG
This sequence comes from Pseudomonadota bacterium, assembly GCA_040386375.1. Taxonomy (GTDB): domain Bacteria; phylum Pseudomonadota; class Gammaproteobacteria; order Burkholderiales; family Burkholderiaceae_C; genus Pseudaquabacterium. The sequence continues at coordinate 105,695 of JAZKFQ010000005.1, read as the reverse complement.
GTGGCGCGGGCTGCCGGCCAGGCGGATCAGGCGCTGGTCGTCGCTGTCGACCAGCTTGGCGCCGGCCTCCTTGGCGCGCTCGACGAACTGGCGCATGCGGGCATCGCGCCGGGTGGCATCGACATGCACCTCGATGACGGACTCGGGTGCGGTCTTCAACCGCACGGTGACGGCATGGAAGCCGAACAGGATCTTGGCGCTCATGCCGCACTGTAGCCGCTGGGGCGGCGACGGCTGGTCACGGCCAGGCCGCGCGGCGATCAGCGCAGCGCCTGCACCGCCGTCAGCGCACCGATCAGCAGCGGCTGATGCAGCATGTAGACCAGCAGCGGCCAACGCCCCAGCCAGGCCAGGCGCCGGCCCAGCGCCGGCCAGGGCAGCGGCCCGGCCAGCAGGCCGCGCCGGTGTGCCAGCAGCCACTGGCCGGCAGCCAGGCCCCACAGCATCACACCCAGCCAGGGCAGCAGGGGCACGTAGTCCTCGGTGACGGGCTTGCGCGTCACCAGGCCCACCCAGTTGGTGAGCCGGCTGTCGAAGAACGGGTGCTGCAGCCAGTGTGGCAAGGCCAGCAGCAGCGCACCCAGCGGCCACAGGCCGGCACGCAGCGGCCAGGCCAGCCGGGCCAGGACCAGCATCAGCGCCATGCCGTGCAGCACGCCGAAGCTGATCCAGCTGCGCGGGAACATCAGCGCCGAGCCGGCCGACACCAGCAACGCACAAGCCGCCACCTGGGCCCAGCGCCGCCAGAAGCGCGGCCAGCCCATGCCGGCCTGCATGGCCACTGCCTGCCCGGCCCCGGCGCACAGCAGGAACAGGCTGACGATCAGCGTGCGCTGGGTGGTCCACAGCGCATCCTGGGTGAAACGCTGCGGCGGCTGCAGCCAGCCGAAGTGGTTCAGGTCGAAGGCGAAGTGGAAGCCCACCATCCAGACAATGGCCAGGCCCCGCAGCGCATCCAGCCGGTCGAAGCGGGCGCCGGCAGCAGCGGGTGGGGATGTGGGTGCGGCGGCGGGCATGGTGGAAGCTGTCGACGATGCTAAGGCACCGGCCGGCAGCGACCAGCGGGGGCCAGCCGGGGCGGGCCTCCTAGAATCGCCGCTTCTGGCCGTAGCTCAACTGGATAGAGCACCAGCCTTCTAAGCTGGGGGTTGTGGGTTCGATCCCCGCCGGCCAGGCCAAGCGCGCAGCAGCACATGCCGGCGCCACCAACGACAAGGGCCGTGCAGTGCACGGCCCTTTGCGTTCAACCCTTTGAAACTTGGTCGGGGCGATAGGATTCGAACCTACGACCCTCTGGTCCCAAACCAGATGCGCTACCAGACTGCGCTACGCCCCGAAGCCTTGCATTCTAGCCCGCCGCGGCGGCAGGTGCGGGCAGGGCCAGCTGACGTGCCACGGCCTCGCACTGGCGGATGTGCTGCTCGCACACATAACGCAGGGCCGAGAACGTCAGCGCCGCCGAGGCCACCTGCCCGGCCACCGGCAGGTACTTGGCAGCCTGCTGTGCGCTGAGGCGCACACCCACCGTCTTCAGCAGCATCAGCACCAGTTCACGCGTGACCAGGCGGCCCAGCACCATGCTGCCCCCCGCCGAGATGGCCTTGTAGACCACCATCCTGCGGTCGGGCGCCAGGCGCTCCACCTGCTGCGGGCTGAGGCCGAAGGCGGCGCTGATCTCGGGCAGCAGCTTGACCAGCACACCGATGTCGGTCACCCAGTCGATGCCCGGCACCGGCACCATGGCCACACCAGCGGCCAGCAGCGCACGCTGGCGCACACGCTGGCGGCAGCGCTTGGCGATGGCCGCCAGCGCGTCGGGTGCATGGGTGGCGTCGGTCATGCCGCGCTCGCCTGTGCCATCACCACGATGCCGTCGGCATCGGCCACCAGCCAGTCGCCCGGCCGCACCACCACGCCCTGCAGCCGCACCGGCACGTCGACCAGGCCGGCATGGCGGCGCTCGGTGGGCAGGGGCATCAGGCCCAGGGCACGCACGCCCAGGTCGGTGGCGGCCAGTTCGGCCACGTCGCGTACACAGCCGTCCACCACCATGCCGACCCAGCCATTGCGCGCCGCGGCGGCGGCGATGTTGCCGCCGACCAGCGCATGGCGCAGCGAACCACCCCCATCGACCACCAGCACGCGGCCCTGCCCCGGTGTGTCGGCCAGGGCCTTCACCGAGGTGTTGTCCTCGTGGCACTTGACGGTGGCCACCGGCCCGGCGAACGCCGCGCGGCCGCCATAGGCCTGGAACACCGGCGGCAGCACCCGGAAGGCGCCGCTGCTGTCGTTCTTGTGCAGATCGCAGAGGTCACAGGTCAGCAGGGGATTCATCCATCGGTCTCCGGTTGTCGGTGCAGGGAATCATAGGCGGCAGGCTGGCGCGGGAATGCTTTGTGCATTGCAGCAACCGAGCGGCGCGGTTGCCGCCAGGAGCGCACCATGCTGGACAAGGTCAAGGACACCCATGCCACACAGTTTTCCCATGTGAAGCCGGCCGACACGCCCTTCAAGGGCGATGGCCTGCGCGACTTCTTTCTTTACCGTGATCTGGGTGTGGCCGCGGCCACCGGTGGCAAGGTGCTGGCGCAATTGGTGATCGCCCACAACGCCCCGGAAAAAGGCACGGGCTGGCACCGCCACGGGGCCGATTTCCACATCGTGATCATGCTGCGCGGCTGGGCCCGCTTCATGTACGAAGACCAGGAAACCCTGGTCAGTGCCGGTGACTGCGTGCACCAGCGCCCGGGCATCGCCCACTACCTGTTCGACTACTCGCCCGACATGGAGTACCTGGAGATCGTCGGCCCGGCCGACTTCAGCAGCGTGGGTGTGCCGGCGGTGTGCGAGGTGCCGGCCTCCAAGGGCTGGGGGCTGTAGCAGCCTGCCGGCCACCGGCGGCCGGGCCAGGCCCGGCCCGGCCCGCTTCAGAACTCGACTTCGAGTTCGTCGATGGCCTCGGGCTCCAGCAAGGCGGCGGCGGTCCACTCCTGCATCTCGGGCAGGGCCAGCATGCGTGCGCACCAGGCCTGGCTGGCGGCATCGGGCACCGCCACGTCATAGGTGTGCAGGCGGGTGACCACCGGCGCGTACATCGCATCGGCCATCGAGCGCTCGCCGAACAGGAATGGCCCGCCGTAGGTGGACAGGCATTCCTGCCAGATCTGCAGCACACGCTGGATGTCGCCCTGGGCGCGGCTCCACACCTTGTAGCCTGGGTAGTGGCCCTTGAGGTTCATCGGCAGGGCCGACCGCAGCGAGACGAAGCCCGAGTGCATCTCGCCGCAGATGGCGCGGCAGTGCGCACGTGCGGCGCGGTCGGCGGGCAGCAGGCCGGCCTTGGGCTTGATCTCGGCCAGGTATTCGGCGATCGCCAGCGTGTCCCAGACCTTCACCCCCTGGTGGCGCAGACAGGGCACCAGGATGGACGGCGCCAGCAGCAGCATTTCGGCGCGGGCATCGGCATCGTCGCCATCGACCATCACCTCCTCGAACTCCAGCCCGGCAAAGCGCGCCAGCAGCCAGCCCCGCAACGACCAGGACGAATAATTCTTGCTGCTGAGGGTGAGCGTGGTCTTGGGCATGCGGTTCTCCGGAGGGTGCAGGCGCAGCGCAAGCGCTGTGCCAAGCCCATGCGGTGGGCTGCGGCGCAGATGGTGGCCTGCAACTTGCCTGAGTGCCTGCGGTGCCGCAGGCCATCCACGGCCACGGCGCCGCACAGATGCTCTATGCCGCCTATCAGGCCCAGGTCGATTGGCTCAGCCCCCTGCAGAACACTGCGCGTGCGGCCTCGTCCTGGTTGTCGCAGACCCTGCCGGCCGGCGCGGTCTGGACACCCCTGCTGCAACCCCTGGGCGCTGCCTGGGAAGTGTTCTCACGCCTGCGGCTCACGCACCGCCGGCCCGACTACGGCATCACTTCGGTGCAGGTGGGTGGGCAACTGGTGCAGGTGCGGGAGAAAGCGGTGCACAGCACCCCATTCGGCACCCTGCTGCACTTCGAGCGGCACGATCTGCCGGCTGCCCACGAGCCGCCCCGCCCGCGGGTGCTGATCGTCGCGCCGCTGTCAGGGCACTTCGCCACCCTGCTGGTGGACACCGTGCGCACCATGCTGGCCGACCACGATGTCTACATCACCGACTGGCACAACGCCCGCGACGTGCCGCTGCAGCACGGCCGCTTCGGGCTGGACGAGTACGTGCAGCACGTCATCGACTTCCTGGCCGTGCTGGGCCCGCACACCCATTTGCTGGCGGTGTGCCAGCCCTGCGTGCCGGCGCTGGCCGCCGTGGCGCTGATGGCCATGGACGAGCACCCGGCACAACCACGCTCGATGACGCTGATGGCCGGCCCGATCGACTGCCGCATCAACCCCACGGCGGTGAACGACCTGGCCACCGGCAAGCCCATCGAATGGTTCGAGAAGAACCTGATCAGCCGGGTGCCGCTGCGCCACCCGGGCGGTGGGCGGCGGGTGTACCCGGGCTTTCTGCAGCTGACGGCCTTCATGAGCATGAACACCAGCCGCCACGTGCAGGCCTTCGCCACCCTCTTCGAGCAGCGCGCAACCGGCGAGCACGACGCGGCGCAGCGCACCTGCGACTTCTACGACGAGTACTTCGCCGTCAACGACCTGGCGGCCGAGTTCTACCTGGAAACGGTGGACCAGGTGTTCCAGCGCTACGCACTGGCCAAGGGTGAACTGGTGGTCCAGGGCCGGCGTGTGGACACCACGGCCATCCGGCGCACCGCCCTGTTCACCGTGGAGGGCGAACGCGACGACATCTGCTCCATCGGCCAGACCGTGGCGGCGCACGACCTGTGCCCGTCCATCCGGCCCTACATGAAGACCCACCATGTGCAGCTGGGCGTGGGCCACTACGGCGTGTTCAGCGGCAAGCGCTGGCAGACGCAGATCTACCCGCGCGTGCGCGAGATGATCCAGTGCTTCCACTGAAGAATCTGGCCGGCCTTGCCGGCGCTGATCCGGGCGCCGCAACTGCCACGCCTGCGCCACGATGCAGGCGCGATGGACACGACCACACCCGACGAACTGGTGCTGCTGCCTGGCAAGGGGGTGGTGCTGTTCCTGGTGCGGGTGGAGCGTCAGCAGTCGGTGATCGCCGTGGCCGCAACGGCCTTCCTCGACGGGCTGCGCGCAGCCGATGCCCTGCTCTCGTTTTCCGGCCTGCAGCGTGAAGACCTGCCGCTGGACGAACTGCTGCCTTGGGCCGGCAGTGTCTGACGCATCAAGCAAAACGCCCCGCGGTTGCGGGGCGTTTTGCTTGATGCTTGGGGCTTTTGGAGGCGCGATCCGGAGTCGAACCGGACTAGACGGATTTGCAATCCGTTGCATAACCGCTTTGCTATCGCGCCCCGCGGAAGAACCAGTTTCACTGACAAAAATGGGAAGCCTTGGCTTCCCATTTTGAATTTGGAGCGGGATAAGAGGCTCGAACTCTCGACCTATACCTTGGCAAGGTATCGCTCTACCAACTGAGCTAATCCCGCAGTGCATGGCCTTTCGGCCTTGCTTGCTTTGCAACAAGATTGCTCTTGCTGCTCAGCGAAGCCCGCATTCTATACCGGGGATTTGCACCCCGGCAAGAGGCGGTACCAACTTTTCATCAGTGCGGCAAGGCGTCCGACGACCCCGTGGCCACGTCGGGCTTGGCGGCGTCCACCTTGGCCGGCACCGGCTCGTCCTCGGGCAATGCAGGCGGCATGCTCTCGAGCGCGATCTCCAGCACCCGCTCGATCCAGCGCACCGGCACGATCTCGAGATGGTTCTTCACGTTCTCGGGAATGTCCTGCAGGTCCTTGACGTTCTCTTCCGGGATCAGCACCGTCTTGATGCCACCGCGGTGCGCTGCCAGCAGCTTTTCCTTCAGGCCACCGATGGCGGTGATCTCGCCCCGCAGGGTGATCTCGCCGGTCATGGCCACATCGGCCCGCACGGGGATGTTGGTCAGCGCCGAGACAAAGGCCGTGGCCATGGCCGCGCCGGCACTCGGCCCGTCCTTGGGCGTGGCGCCATCGGGCACGTGGATGTGGATGTCGCGCTTCTCGAACATCTCGTCCTTCACGCCCAGGCGGCGTGAACGGCTGCGGATGACCGAGCGCGCGGCTTCCACCGATTCCTTCATCACGTCGCCCAGCGAGCCGGTGCGGATGATGTTGCCCTTGCCAGGCATCACCGCCGCCTCGATGGTCAGCAGGTCACCGCCCACTTCCGTCCAGGCCAGGCCCACCACCTGCCCCACCTGGTTCTTCTTCTCGGCGCGACCGTAGTCGAACTTGCGCACGCCCAGGTAGTCGTTCAGGTTCTCGTCGGTGACGGTGACCTTGCCATCAACCTTCTTGAGCTGGATGCTCTTGACGGTCTTGCGGCAGATCTTGGAGATCTCGCGCTCCAGCGAGCGCACGCCGGCTTCGCGGGTGTAATAACGGATGATGCCGCGGATGGCGGATTCGGTGACATCCAACTCCTCGTCCTTCACGCCGTTGTTCTTGCGCTGCTTGGGCACCAGGTAGCGCTGGGCGATCGAGACCTTCTCGTCCTCGGTGTAGCCCGACAGCCGGATCACTTCCATCCGGTCCAGCAGGGCCGGCGGGATGTTCATCGAGTTGCTGGTGGCGATGAACATCACGTCCGACAGGTCGAAATCGACCTCGACGTAGTGGTCGCTGAAGGTGTGGTTCTGCTCGGGGTCCAGCACCTCCAGCAAGGCCGACGACGGGTCGCCCCGGAAGTCCATGCCCAGCTTGTCGATCTCGTCGAGCAGGAACAGCGGATTGCGCACGCCCACCTTGCTCAGGCTTTGCAGCACCTTGCCCGGCATGCTGCCGATGTAGGTGCGGCGGTGGCCACGGATCTCGGCCTCGTCGCGAACGCCGCCCAGGGCCATGCGCACGAACTTGCGGCCGGTGGCGCGCGCCACGCTCTGGCCCAGCGAGGTCTTGCCCACACCCGGGGGGCCGACCAGGCACAGGATGGGCGCCTTGACCTTGTCCACGCGCTGCTGCACGGCAAGGTATTCAAGGATGCGTTCCTTGACCTTGTCCAGACCGTAGTGGTCTTCGTTCAGCACTTCTTCGGCCAGCGGCAGATCGTGCTTGACCTTGCTCTTCTTGGCCCAGGGCAGGCCGATCAGGGTGTCGATGAAGTTGCGCACCACTGTGGCTTCGGCGCTCATCGGCGACATCAGCTTGAGCTTCTTCAGCTCGCTGTCGGCCTTCTTGCGCGCCTCCTTGCTCATCTTGGCGGCTTCGATCTTCTTCTCGAGTTCCTCGAGATCAGCGCCTTCCTCGCCATCACCCAGTTCCTTCTGGATGGCCTTGACCTGCTCGTTCAGGTAGTACTCGCGCTGACTCTTCTCCATCTGGCGCTTGACGCGGCCACGGATGCGCTTTTCCACCTGCAGGATGTCGACCTCGTGCTCCAGCAGCTCCAGCAGCTTCTCCAGCCGCTTGGCGACCACGAACAGGTCGAGCACGCTCTGCTTGGCTTCCAGCTTCAGCGGCAGGTGGGCGGCGATGGTGTCGGCCAGGCGGCCCGGATCGTCAATGCCGGCGATGCTGGTGAGGATCTCGGGCGGGATCTTCTTGTTGAGCTTGACGTACTGGTCGAACTGCTGCGTGACTGCACGACGCAGGGCTTCGACCTCGGGCGACGGCTCGCCGGCCGGCTGCACCGGCACCACATCGGCGGTGAAGTGCTCGGCCGTGTCGTGGATGGCCTTGGTCTCGGCGCGCTGCACACCTTCGACAAGCACCTTCACCGTGCCGTCGGGCAGCTTGAGCATCTGCAGGATGCTGGAGACACAGCCGATCTCGAACATGTCCTCGGGCTTGGGCTCGTCCTTGCCGGCGGCCTTCTGCGCCACCAGCATGATCTGGCGGCCGGCTTCCATCGCTGCTTCCAGGGCCTTGATGGACTTGGGCCGGCCCACGAACAGCGGGATGACCATGTGCGGGAACACGACCACATCACGCAGCGGCAGCAGCGGCAGGGTGATGGGTTCGGGCGGGAGAATGGGATGTCCAGACATGGGGGGAACCTCTCTTTCTCAAACCGACATGGGGTTCGAGTGGGCGAATGCAAGGACGGGGGCGGCACCTCGGCCGAAGACCCCGGCGGCCCGGGCAGGAGCCGACAACTGCGCCCGGGTGGCAACAGCTGCGATCAGGCGCTGGCCTTTTGTTCGCGGTACACCAGCAGGGGCTTGGCGCCCTCTTCGACGATGTGCTCGTCGATCACCACCTTCGCCACGCCGTCCATCGTGGGCAGGTCGAACATGGTGTCGATCAGGGCGTTCTCCATGATGGAGCGCAGGCCACGCGCACCAGTCTTGCGCTTGAGCGCCTTGCGGGCAATGGCCGACAGCGCCGAAGGCCGCACTTCCAGTTCCACCCCATCCATGCCGAACAGCTTCTGGTACTGCTTGACCAGGGCGTTGCGCGGCTCGGTGAGGATCTGGATCATGGCCGACTCGGTCAGCTCGCCCAGGGTGGCCACCACCGGCAGGCGGCCCACCAGTTCGGGGATCAGGCCGAACTTGATCAGGTCTTCGGGCTCGGCTTCGCGGAACAGGTCGGCCGCGCGCTTCTCGGTCTTGCTGTGCACGCTGGCACCGAAGCCGATGCCCGACTTCTCGGTGCGGTTCTGGATCACCTTCTCCAGCCCGTCGAAGGCGCCACCGCAGATGAACAGGATGTTGGTGGTGTCGATCTGCAGGAAATCCTGGTTCGGATGCTTGCGCCCGCCCTGCGGCGGCACGCTGGCCATGGTGCCTTCCACCAGCTTGAGCAGGGCCTGCTGCACACCCTCGCCCGATACATCTCGGGTGATGCTGGGGTTGTCGGCCTTGCGGCTGATCTTGTCGATCTCGTCGATGTAAACGATGCCACGCTGGGCACGCTCGACGTCGTAGTTGCAGTTCTGCAGCAGCTTCTGGATGATGTTCTCGACGTCCTCGCCCACGTAGCCGGCTTCGGTCAGCGTGGTGGCGTCGGCGATCACGAAGGGCACGTTCAGCAGCTTGGCCAGGGTCTGGGCCAGCAGGGTCTTGCCCGAGCCGGTGGGGCCGATCAACAGGATGTTGCTCTTGGTGAGCTCCACCTCTTCCTTGGCATTGGCCGCGATGAACTTCAGCCGCTTGTAGTGGTTGTAGACCGCCACCGACAGCGTGCGCTTGGCCGAATCCTGGCCGATCACGTACTGGTCGAGCGTGGTCTTGATCTCCAGCGGCGCCGGCAGATCGGATTTGGCAGACTTGGCACCACCCGCCTCGGCCGGGGCCTCGTCGCGGATGATGTCGTTGCACAGCTCGATGCACTCGTCGCAGATGAACACCGACGGGCCGGCAATGAGCTTCTTCACCTCGTGCTGGCTCTTGCCGCAGAAGCTGCAGTACAGGACTTTTTCGCCGGAGGCGCCCTTCTTGTCGGCCATGTGTGGGGGTGTGCTTTGCAGGGCGGTGAAAGTGAAAGACGATGATAGAACAAAGCCCGCAGCGCCCATTCCGACGCTGCGGGTGGGGTGATCAGCCGCGTTTGGCGATCACCTGGTCGATCAGGCCGTAGGTCTGGGCCTCGTCGGGCGACATGTAGTAGTCGCGTTCCATGTCGGCGGCGATCTTCTCGTAGCTCTGGCCGGTGCGGTCGGCATAGATGCGGTTGAGCTGCTCTCGGGTCTTGAGGATCTCGCGGGCGGTGATCTCGATGTCGGTGGCCTGACCCTGGGCGCCGCCCGAGGGCTGGTGGATCATGATCTTGGCGTTGGGCAGGGAGATGCGCTTGCCCTTGGCACCGGCCATCAGCAAGAAGCTGCCCATGCTGGCGGCCATGCCCATGCACAGGGTGCTGACGTCGGGTTTGATGAAGTTCATCGTGTCGTAGATCGACAGGCCGGCGCTGACGCTGCCGCCGGGCGAGTTGATGTACAGGAAGATGTCCTTGTCGGGGTTCTCGCTCTCCAGGAACAGCATCTGCGCCACCACCAGGTTGGCGGTGGCGTCGTTGACCGGCCCGACCAGAAAGATGATGCGCTCGCGCAGCAGGCGGCTGTAGATGTCATAGGCGCGTTCGCCCCGTCCCGACTGCTCGATGACGATGGGCACCATGCCCAGGGCTTGCGTCTCCAATGCACTCATGGCTTTCCTCGGATGAAATGTCTGCGCCGATTATGGCCCCCGGTCCTGGGGCTTGCAGGCGATGAAAAAAGGGGCGCCGACCGGTCAGTCGTGCGCCCCATCGGCTGGGCCGGGCACGCTGCCTGCCGCCCCTGCGGGGCGGCGGCAACGGGCGTCAGGCGGTCATCAGTTCGTCGAACGGCAAGGCCTTGTCGCTGATCTTGACCAGGCTCAAGACATGGGCGGTGACGTTGTTCTCGATCACCACCGCCTCCACCTCGGCCATGCGCTGGCGGTCCGACAGGTACCAGCGCATCACCTCGGCCGGCTTCTCGTAGCTCTGGCTCATCTCTTCGATGTGGGCCTGCAGCTGCTCGGGCTTGGCCTGCAGGTTGTTGGTCTTGACCAGCTCGGCCACCACCAGGCCCAGGCGCACACGCCGCTCGGCCTGGGGCTGGAACAGCTCGGACGGGATCGGCGCCTTGTCGGCGTCCTTGATGCCACGCTGCTTCAGGTCCTCGCGGGCGCTGGCGACCAGGCGCTCCAGCTCGTTGTCGACCAGGGCCTTGGGCAGGTCCAGCGTGGCCACCTGGATCAGGGCATCCATGGCCGCGGCCTTGTTCTTGCCCAGCACGCGGAACTTGACCTCACGCTCCAGGTTCTTCTTCACGTCGGCGCGCAGGCCCTCCACGGTGCCGTCGGCAATGCCCAGGCTCTGGATGAAGGCCTCGTTCAGCTCGGGCAGGTTCTGGGCCTCGATCTTCTTCATCGTCACCAGGAAGTCGGCTTCCTTGCCGGCCACGTCCTTGCCGTGGTAATCCTCTGGGAACTGCAGCGGGAAGGTCTTGTTGTCGCCCACCTTCATGCCACGCACGGCCTTGTCGAACTGCTCCAGCATCTGGCCTTCGCCGATGATGAACTGGAAGGCCTCGGCCTTGCCACCGGAGAAGGTCTCGCCGTCGATCTTGCCTTCGAAGTCGATGGTGACGCGGTCGGTCTCGGCGGCACCTTCGGCAGCGGGGCGCTGGGCGAAGGTGCGGCGCTGCTTGCGCAGGATGTCGACGGTGCGGTCGATGGCGGCGTCGGTCACCTCGCTGCTGAAGCGCTCCACCTCCACGGTGGAGAGGTCACCCAGGGTCACCTCGGGATAGACCTCGAAGGTGGCGTCGAAGGCCAGCTGGCCTTCGGGGGCCTCTTCCTTGGGCGTGACACGCGGCACGCCGGCCACACGCAGCTGGGCCTCGTTCGCGGCGCTGGCAAAGGCCTGGCCGATCTTGTCGTTCATGACCTCGCTCTGCACCGAGTAGCCGTAGCGCTGGGCCACCACGCTCATCGGCACCTTGCCGGGGCGGAAGCCGTCGGCCTTGACGGTGCGGGACAGCTTCTTGAGCCGGGTCTCGATCTCGGTGTTGAGGTCGGTCGCCGGGATCAGCAGCGTGATGCGGCGTTCGAGCTTTTCAAGGGTTTCAACAGTGACAGCCATGTGGGACTCGCAGAATGTGTTGGAGCTGGTGCGCGGGGCCGGACTCGAACCGGCACGCCCGTGAAGGCGTCAGGACCTAAACCTGGTGCGTCTACCGATTTCGCCACCCGCGCGGGAAATCTCAGAGGGCGGCGGGTGCTGACACCGCACACCCGCCGGACACGCCGGTAAACCGGCAATTCTAGCCCGCGGCGGTGGCTGCGTCGGCGGGTTCGGGCTGGCGCACCCGGAACCAGGCCGCGTACATGGCCGGCAGCGCCAGCAGGGTGAGTGCCGTGGCCACGATCAGCCCGCCCATGATGGCCACCGCCATCGGGCCCCAGAACACGCTGCGGGTGAGCGGGATCATGGCCAGCACGGCCGCCGCGGCTGTCAGCACGATGGGCCGGAAGCGCCGCACCGCCGCCTCGACGATGGCGTCCCAGGCCGGCAGGCCACGCGCCCTGTCCTGCTCGATCTGGTCGATCAGGATGACGGAGTTGCGCATGATCATGCCCATCAGCGCGATCACACCCAGCAGCGCCACAAAGCCGAACGGCCGGTTGAACAGCAGCAGCGCCGCCGCCACGCCGGCAATGCCCAGCGGCCCGGTGAGGAACACCAGCATCGCCCGCGAGAAGCTGTGCAGCTGCAGCATCAGCAGGGTGAAGATGATGAACAGCATGATGGGCACCCCGGCGGCGATGCTGCCCGTGCCCTTGCTGCTCTCGGCCGCGGTGCCCGCCAGCTGGATGCTGTAGCCGGGCGGCATCTGCGCCTGCAGGGCCTGCAGCTGCGGCCACAGGGCCTGGCTGATGGTGGGGCCCTGCACGCCGTCGACCACGTCGCCCTGCACGGTGATGGCGTACTGCCGGCCCTCGCGCCACAGCACGCCGGGCTCCCAGGCCAGGTCGATGCGGGCGATCTGCGCCAGCGGGATGCTGCGCCCGCTGCTGGTGGGCAGGAAGGCGTTGCCGATGTCGGTGAGCACGTTGCGCTCCTCCAGCGGCTGGCGCAGCACGATGTCGATCAGCTTGTCACCCTCGCGGTACTGGCCCACCGTGGTGCCGCTCAGGCCACCGCGCGCGCTCTGGGCGATGGCCTGGCTGGTGACGCCCAGCGCACGCGCCTTGTCCTGGTCGATCTGCAGGCGCAGGGTCTTGATCGCCTCGTTCCAGTTGTCGTTGGCGCCGCGCACACTGGGGTGGGCGGCCAGCACCGCCTTCACCTGGTCACCGTACTGGCGCACCTGGACCAGGTCGTCACCCACGACACGGAACATCACCGGATAGTCCACCGGCGGGCCATTGGGCAGCACCTTGACCCGCGCGCGCGCTTCCGAGAATTCGTCGGCCAGCAGGGCCGGCAGCTTCAGGCGCAGGCGCTCACGCGCCGCCAGGTCCCTGGGCAGCAGGATGGCCTGGCTGGCATTGGGCTGCGGAAAGATCTGGTTCAGCGGCAGGTAGAAGCGTGGCACGCCGGCGCCGATCCAGAAGCTCACGCTCTGCAGGTCGGGCTCCTTCAGCATGCGCGCCTCGAAGCGCCGCGCCAGGGCCTCGCTCTCGCGCTGGGTGCTGCCCTCGGGCAACCACAGGTCGACCAGGATCTCGGGCCGGCTGGAATCCGGGAAGAACTGCTGCTGCACCTTGCCCAGCGCAAAGATGCCACCACCGAACAAGGCCAGCGTCAGCGCCAGCGTGATCCAGCGGTGGCGCACACAGGCCGCCACCAGCTGGCGGAAGCGCGCGTAGAACGGGGAGTCGAACAGCTCGTGCGGCGCGCCGGCCACCTGCTTGCGCGTGTGCAGCAGCCAGGCGCCCAGATAAGGCACGAAGTACACCGACACCAGCCAGCTGATGACCAGGGCCGCCGAGGTGACGGCGAAGATGGCGAAGGTGTACTCCCCGGTCACCGACTTGGCCATGCCGATGGGCAGGAAACCGGCGGCGGTGATCAGCGTGCCGGTCAGCATGGGCATGCTGGTCACCTCGTAGGCGTAGGTGGCCGCGGCCTTCTTGTCCCAGCCCTCCTCCATCTTGCGCACCATCATCTCCACCGCAATGATGGCGTCGTCCACCAGCAGGCCCAGGGCGATGATCAGGCTGCCCAGGCTGATCTTGTGCAGGCCCACGCCCCAATAGAACATGGTGATGAAGGTGATGGCCAGCACCAGCGGAATGGTGATGCCCACCACCAGGCCGGGCCAGATGTCGATGCGCAGCGGCTTGGTGTGCAGCCCCAGGCTCAGGAAGCTGACCGCCAGCACCACCACCACCGCCTCGACCAGCACCTTGACGAACTCGTTCACCGAGCGGGTCACCGCCGCCGGCTGGTCCTGCACCTGCTCCAGCGTGATGCCGGCGGGCAGCGCGCCGCGGATGGTGGCAACACGCGCCTGCAAGGCCTCGCCCAGGCTGACGATGTCGCCGCCCTTGGCCATGGACACGCCCAACGCGATCACCGGCTTGCCGTTGTGCCGCACCTTGACGGCGGGCGGGTCGATGGTGGCGCGGCGGATGTCGGCGATGTCGGCCAGCTTCAGCGTGCTGGCCTGGCCGGTGGCGCTGTTGACCGCCCGGATCGGCAGGTTCTTCAGGTCGTCGACCGAGCGCAGCGCGCCCTGCACCCGCACCTGGAAGTTCTGCGTGCCCGCGTCCAGCAGGCCGGCCGCCTCCACCGCATTCTGCGCCGCCAGCTGGGCGATCACCTGGTTCATGTCCAGGCCCAGCTGGGCCAGGCGCTTCTGCGCGATCTCCACGTAGATCTTCTCGGGCTGGGCGCCGAACAGCTCCACCTTGGCCACGTCGGGCACCCGCAGCAGCTGGGTGCGCACCTGCTCGGCGAAGACACGCAGTTCCTCGTCGCTGAAGCCGTCCGCCGACAGCGCGAAGATGCTGCCGTAGACATCGCCGAAGTCGTCGTTGAACACCGGCCCGATCACCCCCGCCGGCAGGGTGTTGCGCATGTCGCCGACCTTCTTGCGCACCTGGTACCAGGTGGCCGCCACGTCCTTGGGCGGCGTGCTGTCCTTCAGCTCCAGCAGGGTCAGCGATTCGCCGGGCTTGGTGTAGCTGCGGATCACGTCGCTGTTGGGCACTTCCTGCAGCGTGCGCTCGATCTTGTCGGTCACCTGCTCGGCCACCTGCTGGGCGGTGGCGCCCGGCCAGAAGGCCTGCACCACCATCACGCGGAAGGTGAAGGGCGGATCCTCGTCCTGCCCCAGCTGGAAATAGGCCGCCACGCCCAGCACCAGCATAACCACCATCAGGTAGCGGGTGAGTGCCGGGTGCTCCAGCGCCCAGCGTGAGATGTTGAAGCGGGAGGCAGTCTCCCCGGGGGTCGGCGTGCTGTGCATGGCGGGGCTCAGCGCGAGGCGGCCGGGGCTGCGGCAGACCCTGGCGCAGACCGGGGGGCAGACGCCGGGCCGGCCCCTGCGGCAGCCCCCGGTTCGGCATACCAGCGCACCTTCTGGCCGGGTGTCAGCGTGTGCACACCGGCCGTCACCACCGCCTGACCGGTCTGCAGACCGCCGGCCACCACCACCAGGTTGCCCTCGGCACCGCCCACCACGATGGGCTGGGCGCGCACCGTCATCGCCGTGCGGTCGACCAGCCACACGCTGGTCTTGCCGCCCTGCTCGAACACGGCCGTCAGCGGCAGCTTGATGACACCGGGCATCGGCTTCTGGGCCACCAGCACGGTGGCGGTCTGGCCCAGGCGCAGATCGGTGCGGCCGATGTCGGCGCGGACCAGGAAGGTGCGCGTCACCGGGTCGGCCGCGGCCGCCACCTCGCGCACCGTCGCCGGGGCGAGGGTCTCGCTGGCCCAGGGCCGCAGTTGCAGGGCGCCGGCCTGGCCCAGCAGGGCACGTATCGCGGCGGCGCGGTCTTCCGGCACGCTGAACACGGCGTCGCGCGGGCCGTCGTGCGCCAGGCGCAGCACCGGGGCACCGGCGGACAGCACGGTGCCGGGCTCGGCATCCACGGCGACCACGATGCCCGCCACCTCGGCCGTCAGCACCGCATAGCCCGCCTGGTTGCCTTGCAGCCGGGCCTGGGCGATGGCCTGCTCGGCCTGGCCGCGGCTGGCCTTCAGCGCCGCCTCGCGCCGCTCCAGCTCCACGCCGCTGATGAAGCCCTGTTCACGCAGGGTGGTGTAGCGCTTGAACTCAGCCTCGCTGAAGGCCAGCTGCGCCTGTGCCGCCCCCAGGGCGGCACGTGCCGCCTCCTGGC
The DNA here is from genome assembly GCA_040386375.1 of Pseudomonadota bacterium. Taxonomy (GTDB): domain Bacteria; phylum Pseudomonadota; class Gammaproteobacteria; order Burkholderiales; family Burkholderiaceae_C; genus Pseudaquabacterium. Next base: position 89,868 of record JAZKFQ010000005.1, on the reverse strand, counting down.
CCAGGCGCAGGTCACCGGGGTCGATCTGGGCCAGCGCCTGGCCGGCCTTCACCACGTCACCCACGTTCACCAGGCGCTTCACCAGCTTGCCGCCGACACGGAACGCGGGCCGGCTCTCGGCCCGCGCCCGCACCTCGGCCGGGTAGTCGTGCTGCAGGCTGGCGCTGCCGGCCTGCACGGTGACCGTGCGCACCGCGCGCACCGGCTCGGGTGCGGGCGCCGGCTTGCTGCAGGCCGCCAGCACGGACACGAGGAGGACGGGCAGCAGGTGGATGCGCATGGGCAGGGGCCGGTGGGGTGGGAAGACAGGCCGCTGCCATCGAAGCGCTTGAACAGCGCTAATGACTGACCGGTCAGTAATATAGAAGCCGGCTTGTCCGCTGTCAAACCCTTGCAACCGGTGTGCCGGGCGGCCTGGCGTGCGGGCAGCCGACAATCCGCACGGTGAGCGTTGAACACTACGAAAACTTCCCCGTCGCGTCGCTGCTGTGCCCACCGGCCATGCGCGCCGGCGTGACCGCCCTCTACCACTTTGCCCGCACGGCGGACGACCTGGCTGATGAAGGGGACGCCCCACCCGATGCCCGCCGCCAGCAGCTGCAGCACTACCGCCAGGCCTTGCTGCAGGCGGCGGGTGGCACCGTCGACGGCCCCTGGGCACCTGTGTTCGGCCCGCTGGCGGCCGCCATCCAGCGCCACCAGCTGCCGCTGCCCTTGCTGACCGACCTGCTGGACGCCTTCAGCCAGGACACCCACAACCCGCGCTACAGCGACCGTGCCCAGCTGCTGGACTACTGCCGCCGCTCGGCCAACCCGGTGGGGCGGCTGATGCTGCACATGGCGGGCGTGCAGGACACGCTGTCGTTGGCGCAATCCGACGCCATCTGCAGCGCGCTGCAGCTGATCAACTTCTGGCAGGACCCCAGCGTGGACCTGCCGCGTGGCCGCTACTATGTGCCCGAAGCCGATGCCCTGCGCCACGGCCTCAGCCTGGACCAGCTGGCGCAGCAGGCCGACAGTCCCGCCAGCCAGGCCCTGCTGCGCGAGCTGTGCCAGTGGGCCGGCGCCCTGATGGCCGAAGGCGCCCCGCTGGCCTGCCGCGTGCCCGGCCGCCTGGGCTGGGAACTGCGCCTGGTGGTGCAGGGCGGGCTGCGCATCCTTGAGAGAATCGCCGCCATGCATTACCGCACCCTGCGCCAGCGGCCCACCGTGGGCGCCACCGACCTGCCCGTGCTGCTGTGGCGTGCCCTGCGCATGCGCCCTGCCCGGCCCACACCCGGCTTCCGCCTGGCCTGACTGCCGCACCGCGCATGACGACCACCCCCCAGCAGTACGTGCAGGACAAGGCCGCCGGCAGCGGCAGCTCCTTCTACTACGCCTTCCTGTTTCTGCCGCCACCGCGCCGCGCCGCCATCACCGCCTTCTACGCCTTCTGCCGCGAGGTGGACGACGTGGTCGATGAACTGCGCGACGCCAGCGTGGCCGCCACCAAGCTGGCCTGGTGGCAGCAGGAGGTGGGGCGCGCCTTTGGCGGCAGCGCCACACACCCGGTCACCCAGGCGCTGATGCCCCACACCGCCACTTACGGCATCACCGCCGAACACCTGCTGGCGGTGATCGAGGGTTGCCGCATGGACCTGGAGCAGACCCGCTATCTGGACTTGGCCGGCCTGCAGCGCTACTGCCACCTGGTGGCCGGCATCGTCGGCGAGGTGGCGGCGCGCATCTTCGGCCACACCGACCCCCAGACCATTCCCTATGCCCACCGCCTGGGCCGGGCGCTGCAGCTCACCAACATCATCCGCGACGTGGGCGACGACGCCCGGCGCGGCCGCATCTACCTGCCGGTGAGCGAGCTGCAGCGCTTCGACGTGAAGGCCCACGAGCTGCTCAAGCGCGACCGGCCCTGGGGCTACAGCGAGCGCTTCACGGCGCTGATGCAATTCCAGGCCCAGCGCGCCCACGCCACCTACGACGAGGCCCTTGCCCTGCTGCCCGAGGCCGACCGCCAGGCGCAGAAGCCGGGCCTGATGATGGCCAACATCTACCGCAGCCTGCTGCGCGAGATCGAGGCCGACGGCTTCCAGGTGCTGCACCAGCGCACCTCGCTCACGCCCATGCGCAAGCTCTGGATCGCGCTGCTGACCCACTGGCGCGGACGGTGAGCGCCGTGCTGCCGCCAGCACGGCACATTGCCGTGGTCGGCGCCGGCTGGGCCGGGCTGGCCGCGGCGGTGCAGCTGGTGCAGGGCGGCGCGCAGGTCAGCGTGTTCGAGCTGGCGCGCCGCCCCGGTGGCCGTGCCCGCCAGGCGGACGGTGCGGCGCAGGCCTTCGACAACGGCCAGCACATCCTGATCGGCGCCTACAGCGCCACCTTGTCCCTGATGCGCAGCGTGGGCGCCGACCCCGACACCCTGCTGCTGCGCCAGCCGCTGGCGCTGGTCGACCCCGCGGGGCACGGCCTGCGGCTGCCACCCGGCGCCCCGCTGCCCGCCTTCGTGCGCGCGGTGCTGGGCGCGCGCCACTGGTCCTGGCGCGCGCGGCTGGCGCTGCTGGTGGCCGCCGGCGGCTGGCTGCGGCGCGACTTCCGCTGCCGCTCGGACCTGACGGTGCAACAGCTGTGTGCCGGGTTGCCGGCCGCGGTGCAGCGCGACCTGATCGACCCCCTGTGCGTGGCCGCGCTGAACACGCCGATGCCGCAAGCCAGCGCCCAGGTCTTTCTGCGGGTGCTGCAGGACGCGCTGTTCAGCGGCCGCGGCAGCGCCGACCTGTTGCTGCCACGTGCGCCGCTCTCGGCACTGCTGCCGGAGCCGGCCTGGCAGTGGCTGGGCGCCGCCGGTGCCCGCTTGCAGACGGGGCGGCGCGTCGGCAGCCTGGCCGCCAGCGGCCGGGGCTGGCTGCTGGACGGCGAGCACGTCGACGCCGTGGTGCTGGCCTGCAGCGACCGGGAGGCGGCGCGGCTGGCGGCGCCCATTGCCCCGGCATGGGCGGCTGCAGCCGCAGCGCTGCGCCACGAGCCCATCGTCACCGCCTGGCTGAAGGACGACCGGCTGCAACATGCCGCGACCATGCTGGCCCTGCCGCCAGGCCCTGCCGCACCGGCGCAGTTCGCCTTCAACCTGGGGCGGCTGCACCGCGACCCGGCATCGCAGGGCCTGTGGGCGTTCGTGGCCAGCAGTGCCGCGCCCTGGCTGGCGGATGGGCTGGCGGCCTGCGGCCAGGCCCTGCTGGCCCAGGCCCGGCAGGCCTTCCCGGGGTGCTTCCTGGGCGCTGACAGCCAGGTGCTGCAGCACCTGGCTGCCGAGCGCCGCGCCACCTTCGCCTGCACGCCGGGGCTGCTGCGGCCGGCAGCGCAGATCGCCCCCGGCCTGGTGGCGGCCGGCGACCATGTGCAAGGCCCCTACCCCGCCACGCTGGAAGGCGCCGTGCGCAGCGGCCAGGCCGCGGCTGACGCGCTGTTGACAGGAATTTGAGCCCGGCCCCTAGGCACCACGATGCACACTGCGGTTTCGCCATGCAAAATACGCGCAACCCAGGACATCCCATGACGACCAGCAAAGAAGGGCAGACGCCCGCCATCCAGGTCATCGAGCGCATGTTCTCGCTGCTCGACGCCCTGGCCGCCCACCAGGACCCGGTGTCGCTGAAGCTGCTGAGCGAGCGCACGGGCCTGCACCCGTCCACGGCGCACCGCATCCTCAACGACCTGGCCATCGGCCGCTTTGTCGACCGGCCCGAAGCCGGCAGCTACCGGCTGGGCATGCGTCTGCTGGAGCTGGGCAACCTGGTGAAGGCCAGGCTGGACGTGCGCGACGCCGCCATCGGCCCCATGCGCGACCTGCACAAGCTGACGCTGCAGCCGGTGAACCTGTCGGTGCGCCAGGGCGACGAGATCGTCTACATCGAGCGCACCTACAGCGAACGCTCGGGCATGCAGGTGGTGCGGGCCGTGGGTGGGCGGGCGCCGCTGCACCTCACCTCGGTGGGCAAGCTGTTCCTGGCGCATGAAGAACCGCAGCGGGTGCGTGCCTATGCCGCACGCACCGGCCTGTCGGGCCACACGCGCAACAGCATCACCGACATCGCCCGCCTGGAACGTGAGCTGGCCCAGGTGCGCCAGAACGCCCTGGCGCGCGACGACGAGGAACTGGAGCTCGGGGTGCGCTGCCTGGCAGCCGGCATCTACGACGACCAGAACCGGCTGGTGGCCGGGCTGTCGATCTCGGCACCGGCCGACCGCCTGGAAGAGAGCTGGGCCGATCGGGTGCGCGCCACGGCAGCGCAGATCTCCCAGGCCCTGGGCCACCACGCGGGCTGAGCAGTCGCGCTGCGTTCCTGCCTGACCGTCCGCACTGGCCAGGCGCGCAGGGGCCTCAGCCCAGCCGGGCGACCGGCGCTGCGGCGGGCAAGGTGGTGGGCAGGGTGGCGGGCAAGCCGGCGGCCGCACCCAGCCACTTGCGGATGCGCTCGGCATCACCGATGCGCGAATACTTGCCGGTGGAATCCAGCAGCACCATGATCAGCTTGCGGCCCGCCAACTGGGCCTGCATCACCACGCAGCGGCCGGCCTCGACGATGTAGCCGGTCTTCTGCAGACCGATCTCCCACTGCGGGTTGTTGACCAGGCCGTTGGTGTTGCGGAACTGCATGACCCGGTGGCCCACCGCCACCTGGGCCTCCTGCGAGGTGGACAGCTCACGCAGCAGCGGCACACGGTGGGCCGCCCGCACCAGCACCGCGAGATCCTGGGCGCTCGACTGGTTCTTGCTCGACAGGCCGGTGGGCTCCACATAGTGGGTGTCGCGCATGCCCAGCGCGGCGGCCTTGCGGTTCATGGCTTCCACGAACGCCGGCAGGCCGCCCGGATGGTGGCGGCCCAAGGCGTTGGCGGCACGGTTCTCCGACGACATCAGCGCCAGATGCATCATCTCGCCGCGGGTGAGCTGGGTGCCCACCGCCAGGCGCGAACGGCTGCCTTTTTCGGTGTCGATGTCGTCCTGGCTGATGGTCAGCACATCATCGAGCGACACCTGGGACTCGGCCACCACCAGGCCGGTCATCAGCTTGGTGATCGACGCGATCGGCAGCACCGCACCGGGGTTCTTGCTGAACAGCACCTCGTTCGTGTCCTGGTCGACGACCAGGGCCACGCTGGACTTCAGGTCGAGCGGATCACCGCTGTCATGCAGGCCCAGGGCCTGGCCGAAGCTGGGCCTGGCCGGCACCACAGGCTGCAGGGCCACGCGCCGCAGCTGCGCCCCACGCACCACCACCGCACGCTGGCTGCTGCGGGACTTGGCCACCACGGCCGGCCGGCGCACGCCGCCCGCCTTGCTCACCTTGCTGGCCTTGGCGGCGGTGGCGCGCTGCCCATCCTTGCGCGCCTGGGCGGGCGTGCCGATGGTCAGTGCCGCGCACAGGGCCAACAGCAGCATCGGCAGGGTGAGTTTCATGGAGATCCAGGCAGGAAAGGGAAGAGAACAGGCGCGCCCGGAGTTTAGGTCACCCCAAAAAAGCACGCAAGATCAAAAACTTGCGTGCGTTTTGTAAAGTGAATCCGCTCAGCCCTGTGCAGCCACCCGTTCCGCCTTGGATTGCAGCTTGTTCAGGGCCGCCAGATAGGCCTTGGCCGACGCCACCACGATGTCAGGATCCGCGCCCACGCCGTTGACCACGCGGCCCCCGTGCTGCAGGCGAACCGTCACCTCGCCCTGCGATTCTGTGCTGCCGCTGGTGATGGCATTGACCGAATAGAGCACCAGTTCGGCGCCACTTCCCACCCGGGACTCGATCGCCTTGAGGCTGGCGTCCACCGGCCCGTTGCCATCGCTCTCGGCGCTGTGCTCCACGCCGCCAGCGGCGAACACCACCGCCGCGTGCGGGCGCTCGCCGGTCTCGGAGTGCTGCTGCAGCGACACCAGGCGGTAATGCTCCTGCTCGCGCGTCACGCTCTCGTCGCTGGCCAGGGCGATGATGTCCTCGTCGAAGATCTCGGCCTTGCGGTCGGCCAGGTCCTTGAAGCGGACGAAGGCGGTGTTGATGTCGGCCTCGCTCTCCATCTCGATGCCCAGTTCCTGCAGGCGCTGCTTGAAGGCATTGCGCCCGCTCAGCTTGCCCAGAACGATCTTGTTGGCGGCCCAGCCCACATCCTCGGCCCGCATGATCTCGTAGGTGTCACGCGCCTTGAGCACGCCGTCCTGGTGGATGCCGCTGGCGTGGGCGAAGGCATTCGCGCCCACCACCGCCTTGTTCGGCTGCACCACGAAGCCGGTGGTCTGGCTCACCATCCGCGAGGCCGGCACGATCTGGGTGGTGTCGATGTTGACATCCAGGTTGAAGTAGTCGCGCCGGGTCTTCACCGCCATCACAACTTCTTCCAGCGAGGTGTTGCCCGCGCGCTCGCCCAGGCCGTTGATGGTGCATTCCACCTGGCGCGCGCCGCCGATCTTCACCCCGGCCAGCGAGTTGGCCACCGCCATGCCCAGGTCGTTGTGGCAGTGCACGCTCCACACCACCTTGTCGCTGTTGGGGATGCGCTCGCGCAGGTTGCGGATGAACTCGCCATACAGCTCGGGCACGGCATAACCCACGGTGTCGGGGATGTTCAGCGTGGTGGCTCCCTCGTTGATCACCGCCTCCAGCACCCGGCACAGGAAATCCGGATCGGAGCGGTAGCCGTCCTCCGGGCTGAACTCGATGTCGTCGCAGAGGTTGCGGGCAAAGCGCACCGAGAGCCGGGCCTGCTCGAACACCTCGTCGGGCGACATGCGCAGCTTCTTCTCCATGTGCAGCGCACTGGTGGCGATGAAGGTGTGGATGCGTGCGCGCTTGGCACCCACCAGGGCCTCGGCCGCGCGGGCGATGTCGCGGTCGTTGGCACGCGCCAGCGAGCACACGGTGGAGTCCTTGATGGCGTGGGCGATGGCCTTCACGCACTCGAAGTCGCCGTTGCTGGACGCGGCAAAACCGGCCTCGATCACATCCACCTTCAGCCGCTCCAGCTGGCGGGCGATGCGCAGCTTCTCGTCGCGTGTCATCGACGCGCCGGGTGACTGTTCGCCGTCGCGCAAGGTGGTGTCGAAGATGATCAGTTGGTCGGCCATGGTGGAGGCTCCTCGGAACGGGTGGGCTGCGGGTTCAGACGGTGCTGGCGCGGGCCTGAGGCTGCTGCAGCGGGCCCAGCGTGGCCCCACTGCGCAGCAGGCCCGAGACCACCGCCTTCATCGACGCGGTGACGATGTTGCCGTCGATGCCCACGCCGAACAGCGTGCGAGTATCGGCGATGCGCATCTCCAGGTAAGCTGCCGCGCGCGCCCCGGCGCCGGTGCCGATGGCGTGCTCGTGGTAGTCCAGCACCGCCAGCTGCACCCCGGTGGCATGCTGCAGCGCGTTGACGAACGCATCCACCGGGCCGTTGCCCTCTCCCTGCACGGCCAGGCTGTGGCCACCGGCACGCAGGCTGGCCACCAGCCGCATCCGGCCATCGGCCTGCTCGTCGATGTGCTGGTCGCTGATCACCACCTCGCCATCGCCCAGGTGGTAGGCATCACGCAGCAGGGCCCAGATGTCGGCCGATGTCAGCTCCTTGCCCTGCACGTCCATCACCGCCTGCACCGACGACGAGAACTCGATCTGCAGCCGGCGCGGCAGTTCCAGGCCATGGTCGGTCTCCAGCAGGTAGCTGATGCCGCCCTTGCCCGACTGGCTGTTGACGCGGATCACCGCGTCGTAGCTGCGGCCCAGGTCCTTGGGGTCGATGGGCAGATAAGGCATGTCCCAGATCTCGCCCTCACGCCGGGCGCCGAAGGCCTTCTTGATCGCATCCTGGTGCGAGCCTGAGAACGAGGTGTAGACCAGGTCGCCCACATACGGATGGCGCGGGTGCACCGGCAACTGGTTGCAGTGCTCGACCGTGCGCCGCACCGCGTCGACGTCGCTGAAGTCCAGGCCCGGGTGCACCCCCTGGGTGTAGAGGTTCAGCGCCAGGTTCACCACGTCCACATTGCCGGTGCGCTCGCCATTGCCGAACAGGCAGCCCTCGATGCGGTCGCCGCCGGCCATGATGGCCAGCTCGGCCGCCGCGGTGCCGGTGCCACGGTCGTTGTGCGGATGGATGGACAGCACGATGGCGTCACGCCGCGCCAGGTAGCGGTGCATCCACTCCACCATGTCGGCAAAGATGTTGGGCGTGCTGTGCTCCACCGTGGACGGCAGGTTGATGATGCACTTGTGCTCGGGTGTGGGCTGCCACACATCGGTCACCGCATCCACCACGCGCTTGGCAAAGGCCAGCTCGGTGCCGGAGAACATCTCGGGCGAGTACTGCAGAGTCCAGCGCGTGCCCGGCTGCTGCGCGGCCAGGTCCCGCACCAGGCGGGCGTTGGTGGTGGCCAGTTCCACGATGCCGTCCTCGTCCAGCCCCAGCACCACGCGGCGCATCACCGGCGCGGTGGCGTTGTACAGGTGCACGATGGCGCGTGGCGCCCCCACCAGCGCCTCGAAGGTGCGGCTGATCAGGTGGTCACGCGCCTGGGTCAGCACCTGGATGGTCACATCCTCGGGAATCAGCGCCTGGTCGATCAGCATGCGCACGAAGTCGAAATCCGCCTGCGACGCCGAGGGAAAGCCGACCTCGATCTCCTTGAAGCCGATCTGCACCAGGGTCTGGAACATGCGCAGCTTGCGCGCCGGGTCCATGGGCTCGATCAGCGCCTGGTTGCCGTCGCGCAGATCGACGCTGCACCACACGGGGGGCCTGGTGATCACCGCATCGGGCCAGGTTCGATCAGCCAGGCGCACCGGGGCAAAGGCGCGGTATTTGGCGGCGGGGTCTTGAAGCATGGGCATGGAACTCTCCGTGTGTGGACTGGGTGGGTGGTGCGCCGCAGTCGGGAGAATGTTCCAAAAACAGAAACGGCCCGCTGCGAAACGCTGGCGGGCCGTGGATCCTGAGAACGTGAAAACGAAGGAACCTAGCGCGCCGGCGGCACGCCTAGTAGCAGGGTCACGTTGAAGGACAACATCTTTTTGGAATGTAGCACAGCCGTTTCAGCGGTGCAGGCCGATTTCATCGGGTTCATCGGTCGATGTCGCGATCACGCTGACCGGCTTGCCCTTGAACTTGCGCCAGGCATAGACCAGGTAACCCGAGATGCCGTAGGCGCAGAACAGCACGAACAGCACCCGCGGCGGGTCCAGCGCCACCACGGCGATCACCAGCATGATGGCCACCAGCACCACGAAGGGCACGGTGCGCCGGCCGCCGAACACCTTGAAGCTGTAGAACGGCGCATTGGTCACCATCGACAAGCCCGCATACAGCGTGACGCCGAAGGCCGACCACGCCGCCCAGTCGATGCGGCCGACGTTCTTCACGCCGGCATCGTCCACCACCCAGATCAGCCCCATCACCAGGGCCGCGGCCGCCGGGCTGGGCAGGCCCTGGAAGAAACGCTTGTCGACCACGCCGATGTTGACGTTGAAACGCGCCAGCCGCAGCGCCGCACCGGCGATGTAGACAAAGGCCGGGATCCAGCCCGGCTTACCCAGGTCCTGCAGCGCCCACTGGTAGACGATCAGCGCCGGCGCGGCGCCGAAGCTCACCATGTCGGCCAGGCTGTCCATCTGCTCGCCGAACGCGCTCTGCGTGTTGGTCATGCGCGCCACCCGGCCGTCCAGGCTGTCGAGCACGGCGGCAGCAAAGATGGCGATGCAGGCGATCTCGAAACGGCCGTTCATCGCCATCACGATGGCGTAGAAGCTGGCGAACAGCGCCGACAGCGTGATCGCGTTGGGCAGCGCATAGATGCCCTTGCGCCGTGGGTGAACAGGCACCGCGGGTTCGTCGTGGTCGGCAGGGGGCAGGTCGGTCATCGTGGGCGAGGATAGCGCAGACGAAAGAAGCCGCCCGAAGGCGGCTTCCGCAGGTGCAGCAGCAGATCAGTTGCGGCTCTTGTCCACCAGCTTGTTGGCCTTGATCCAGGGCATCATGGCACGCAGCTTCTCACCGACCACCTCGATCTGGTGCTCTTCGGTCAGGCGGCGGCGGCTGATCAGCGTCGGCGCGCCGGCCTTGTTCTCCAGGATGAAGCTCTTGGCGTATTCGCCGGTCTGGATGTCCTTGAGCGCCTGCTTCATCGCCAGCTTGGTCTCGTCGTTGACGATCTTCGGGCCGGTCACGTACTCGCCGTATTCAGCGTTGTTGCTGATCGAGTAGTTCATGTTCGCGATGCCGCCTTCGTAGATCAGGTCGACGATCAGCTTGAGCTCGTGCAGGCATTCGAAGTAGGCCATCTCGGGTGCATAGCCGGCTTCCACCAGGGTCTCGAAGCCGGCCTTGATCAGCTCCACCGTGCCACCGCACAGCACGGCCTGCTCGCCGAACAGGTCGGTCTCGGTCTCTTCGCGGAAGTTGGTCTCGATGATGCCGGCCTTGCCGCCGCCGTTGGCAGCGGCGTAGCTCAGCGCCAGGTCACGCGCCTTGCCGGTCTTGTCGGCATGCACGGCGATCAGGTGGGGCACGCCGCCACCCTGGCTGTAGGTGTTGCGCACGGTGTGGCCGGGGGCCTTGGGTGCCACCATCCAGACGTCGATGTCCTCGCGCGGCACAACCTGGCCGTAATGCACATTGAAGCCGTGGGCGAAGGCCAGCGAAGCGCCGGCCTTGATGTTGCTGTGCACGTCGGCGTTGTAGACGGCGGCGATCTGCTCGTCGGGCAGCAGGATCATGACCACGTCGGCGCTCTTCACCGCGTCGGCGATCTCGGCCACCTTCAGGCCGGCCTTCTCGGCCTTGGACCAGGACGCACCGCCCTTGCGCAGGCCGACCGTGACCTTCACACCCGAATCATTCAGGTTCTGGGCGTGGGCATGGCCTTGCGAGCCGTAGCCGATGATGGTGACGTTCTTGCCCTTGATCAGGCTCAGATCGGCGTCCTTGTCGTAATAGACCTTCATGGGGTTCTCCAGTGTTGGGGTGGTCGTTGTTCGATGGGGTGGTGTGGGGGTCAGACGCGCAGAATCCGCTCGCCGCGGCCGATGCCGCTGGCGCCGGTGCGCACCGTCTCCAGGATCGCCGTGCGGTCGATGCCCTCGATGAAGGCATCGAGCTTGCCGGCGTCGCCGGTGAGCTCCAGCGTGTAGCTCTTTTCGGTCACGTCGATGATGCGGCCGCGGAAGATGTCGGCCATGCGCTTCATCTCCTCGCGCTCCTTGCCGACAGCGCGCACCTTGATGAGCATCAGCTCACGCTCGGTGTAGCTGCCCTCGGTCAGGTCGACCACCTTCACCACCTCGATCAGGCGGTTCAGGTGCTTGGTGATCTGCTCGATGACCTCGTCGCTGCCGGTGGTGACGATGGTCATGCGCGAGAGGCTGGGGTCTTCGGTGGGGGCCACCGTCAGGCTCTCGATGTTGTAGCCGCGGGCGGAAAACAGCGCCACCACGCGGGACAAGGCGCCAGGCTCGTTCTCGAGCAGCACGGCAATGATGTGTTTCATGTCGGTCCTTGGGGCGGTGGGTCTTCAGGACAGCGGCGGTAACCGCAGGCCCTTGGCCACGCCCGTTGCACGTTGGGAATCAGTCGGTCCGGGTTGCAACCGGCCTGTCGCACATCCTCCACCCCGGCAGCGGTCACCGCCCGGGCCAGGCTGCACTTCAGCCGGTCACAGGTCCTCGGACCCCAGCAGCATCTCGGTGATGCCCTTGCCCGCCTGCACCATCGGCCAGACGTTTTCGGTCGGGTCGGTGCGCACGTCCAGGAAGACGGTGCGGTCCTTCAGGCGGATCATCTCCTTGAGCGCCGGCTCCACCTCGGAGGGCTTCTCGATCTTGATGCCGACATGGCCATAGGCCTCGGCCAGCTTCACGAAATCGGGCAGCGCGTCCATGTAGCTGTGCGAGTAGCGGCCGCCGTAGTCCAGCTGCTGCCACTGGCGCACCATGCCGAGATAGCGGTTGTTCAACGCCACGATCTTGACCGGCGTCTTGTACTGCAGACAGGTCGACAGCTCCTGGATGCACATCTGGATCGAGCCCTCGCCGGTGATGCAGAACACCTCGCTGTCGGGCTTGGCCAGCTTGATGCCCATGGCATAGGGCAGGCCCACGCCCATGGTGCCCAGGCCACCGCTGTTGATCCAGCGGCGCGGTTCCTTGAACCGGTAGTACTGCGCCGCCCACATCTGGTGCTGGCCCACATCGCTGGTGATGTAGGTGTCGATGTCCTTGGTCAGCTCGCACAGCGTTTCCACCACGAACTGCGGCTTGATCACGTCGGGGCTGGTCTTGTAGGCCAGGCATTCACGCTTGCGCCACTCGTTGATCTGGCTCCACCAGGCTGACAGCGCCTGCACGTCGGCCCGCTGCGGGCTTTCCTTGACGTAGGCAATCATCTCCTGCAGCACGTCCTTGGTGTCGCCCACGATGGGGATGTCGACCTTGACACGCTTGCTGATCGACGAGGGATCGATGTCGATGTGGATGATCTTGCGCTCGACCGAGGCGAAGTGCTTGGGATTGCCGATCACGCGGTCGTCGAAGCGTGCACCCACGGCGATCAGCACATCGCAGTGCTGCATCGTCATGTTGGCTTCATAGGTGCCGTGCATGCCCAGCATGCCCAGGAACTTGGGGTCGGCGGCCGAGGTGGCACCCAGGCCCATCAAGGTGTTGGTGCAGGGGTAGCCCAGCAGATCGGCCAGCTCACGCAGTTCGGGCGCGGCATTGCCCAGGATCACGCCGCCGCCGGCGTAGATGTAGGGGCGTTTGGCGCTCAGCAGCAGCTGCATGGCCTTGCGGATCTGCCCGCCATGGCCCTTCTTGACCGGGTTGTAGGAGCGCATCTCCACCTTGTCCGGGTAGACGAAGGGGCAGATCTTGAGCGACACGTCCTTGGGAATGTCGACCACCACCGGGCCGGGCCGGCCGGTGCGGGCGATGTGGAAGGCCTTCTTCATCGTCAGCGCCAGGTCGCGCACGTCCTTCACCAGGAAGTTGTGCTTGACGATGGGGCGGGTGATGCCCACGGTGTCGCATTCCTGGAAGGCGTCCAGGCCGATGGCCGGCGTGGGCACCTGGCCCGTGACGATCACCATCGGGATCGAGTCCATGTAGGCGGTGGCGATGCCGGTGATGGCATTCGTCACGCCCGGGCCGCTGGTGACCAGGGCCACACCCACTTCACCGGTGGCGCGGGCATACCCGTCGGCGGCGTGGATGGCGGCCTGTTCGTGGCGCACCAGCACATGCTCGATGGTCTCCTGCTTGTAGAGCGCGTCGTAGATGTAGAGAACCGCCCCACCGGGGTAGCCCCACATGAACTTGACGCCCTCTGCCTGCAGGCAGCGGACCATGATTTCCGAGCCGTTGAGCTCGGGCGGATGGGCGGGGGAGGATTGCGGTGACGCCAGCCCTTGGGCGGTGGCGCGCTTGACTTCCGCGGCAGACATGTCCATTTGAGAACCTCTGTGATTTTCTCTGACGAAAAACCATTGGTGTGCCTCTTCGCGCCCTCGTGAGGCGGATGTGGCACCTGCGCGATCAAAAAACAAAGGCCCACTCGGGTCGGTGAGCCTGCTTGAGACCAGTGACGCTTTGTGCGAAGCAGCATTATCGCATCAGATCGGGGCAGGCCACGCCTGGCCGGCTCGTGCTGTCGACCCGGTGACATAATCCCGGTTGTTTTCGGCCGGCACCGATCCAGGACGCCGGGACCCATTTGGCCAGCGACAAAGAACTCTCCGACTGCCTCAAGAGCGTTGAGAAGCGCGCCTTCAAGCGCACCGTCTACATGGTGCGCGATGAGGATGCAGCGCTCGACATCGTGCAGGACGCGATGATCCGCCTGGCCGAAAAGTATGCCGACCGGCCGGCGGCCGAACTGCCCCTGCTGTTCCAGCGCATCCTGTCCAACGCCACCATGGACTGGTTTCGGCGCCAGAAGGTGCGCAACGCCGTGCTGCAGAACATGTCGGATTTCGACGTGGACGGCGGCAGCGAGGATTTCGACCTGCTGGAAAGCCTGGAATCCGCCGATGGCATGTTGGGCGCCGAGAGCGCGGCCGACACGGTCTCGCGGTCACAGATCTTGCTTCTGATCGAGGGCCAGATCGAGGAACTGCCGGCACGTCAACGGGAAGCCTTCTTGCTGCGTTACTGGGAAGAGCTCGACACGGCCGAGACTGCAGCCGTCATGGGCTGTTCGGAAGGCAGTGTCAAGACCCATTGCTCCCGGGCGGTCCATGCCTTGGCCAAGGCGTTGCGAACCAAGGGAATCGTGCTGTGAAACCACTGAACCACACCAATCCACCGATGGGCCGCCACCTCCCCAAGCTGGAGGCGCTCGAGGGCCAGCTGGCCCTTCGCCTCACCGCACACCTGAGCCAGGGCGCACAAGCCCTCCCGCACGACATCAGCGAGCGCCTGCGCTTCAGCCGCGAGCGTGCACTGGCCTCGCGCCGTGCCGCCGCCCTGCCCCTGACTGCCCCGGCCGTGGTGCAGGCCGGTCGGGCTGCGGCATTGGGCGGCCCGCCGTCCTTGTGGCTGCGCCTGGTGTCGGCGCTGCCCCTGGTGGTGCTGTTGGCCGGCTTGGTGTTCATCCAGCACCACCATGATCTGCAGCAGATCGCAGTGGCCGCCGAGATCGACAGCGCCCTGCTCGCCGATGACCTGCCGCCCACGGCGTATGGCGATCCGGGCTTCAGCGAATTCCTGCGCCACGGCGAGGCGCCCTGAGGTCGGTTCGTCTGCTGTGCACGCGCTGATCCGTTCCACCACGCTGGCCGTGCTGCTGGCCACCGCCGGCTTCGGCGCACATGCACAAGCGGCCCTGCCCGGCGCTGCGCCCGTGGCCGATGTCGGGGGCCCGGCCTGGTCCAGCCTCACGGCGCAGCAGCGTGGTGTGCTGGCGCCGCTGGAACGTGACTGGGCCAGCATCGACGCGCAGCGCAAGGCCAAGTGGCTGGAGGTGGCGATGCGCTTCCCGTCCATGCCCGCGGCGGAGCGCCAGCGGGTGCAGGAGCGCATGGCCGACTGGGCGCGCATGTCACCGGCCGATCGTGGCCGCGCCCGGCTCACTTTCCAGGAAACCAAGCAGCTCAGCGCGGCCGAGAAGCAGCAGCGCTGGGAGGCCTACAAGGCGCTGCCCGACGATCGCCGCCGGGCCCTGGCCGAGCGCGCCAAGCCCGCCGCGGATGCTGCCGCACGCCAGCCGCAGGCCGGCGCCGCCCCGCTGGACGCGGCCGTGCCCAAGAAGACCACCGTGCCGCCACTGGCGGCGGCATCGGGCCCGCTGGTCAAGCCCGTGGCACCCACCATCGTGCAGGCCAAACCCGGGGCCACCACCACGCTGATGACCCGCCCGCCCGCGCCGCCGGCCCACCAGCTGCCGGGCCAGCCCAAGATCGCCGCCAAGCCCGACCAGGTCAACCGCAACACCTTGCTGCCCCGGCGTGGGCCGCAGGCCGCGCCGGCCGCTTCGGCCCCTGCCCGGCCGTGAGCGCGCCGGGGCGTCCCCTGGGCGAACGCCACAGCCCGCAGGCCGACGGCGCCATGCTGGCCACCGCACCCGGTCTGGCGCGGCGGCTTGCCGCCTTCGTCTACGAAGGGGTGCTGCTGTTCGGCGTGGTGATGATC
Organism: Pseudomonadota bacterium; assembly: GCA_040386375.1. Classification (GTDB taxonomy): domain Bacteria; phylum Pseudomonadota; class Gammaproteobacteria; order Burkholderiales; family Burkholderiaceae_C; genus Pseudaquabacterium. The sequence continues at coordinate 74,236 of JAZKFQ010000005.1, read as the reverse complement.
GCCGGCCTGCTGTATTCCGGCCTGACGCAGCAGCGCCATGCGCTGCAGGGCCGCGTCGGCATGATGGTGTTCCTGTTCCTGGTGCTGGGGCTGTACTTCAGCTGGTTCTGGTCGCATGGCGGGCAGACGGTGGCAATGAAGGCCTGGCACATCCGCTTGCTGGCAGCCGACGGCCGCCCGGTGTCGCAGGCCCGGGCCGCGGTCCGCTACCTGCTGTCCTGGCTGTGGTTCCTGCCGGCCACGGCGGCGGTGTATGCCGCCGGCTTGCATGGCAGGGCCGCGTTCGTCACCGCCATGGTGGTGGGCGTGCTGGCCTACGCCGCCCTGGCCTGGCTGCGGCCCGACCGGCAGTTCTGGCACGACGTGGTCTGCGGCACGCGCCTGGTGGACTGCAAGCCGACCCTGGTGCCCAAGGCAAAATCTCCGCCATGAACAACCCGCACAAGATGCGCACCGGCATGGACCGCGTGCTGCATGCCTTTGGCTACTCGATGCAAGGGTTGGGTGCCGCCCTGCGCTTCGAGAGTGCCTTCCGCCAGGAGGCGGCCCTGGCGCTGGTGCTGCTGCCGGCCGCCTTCTGGCTGGGGCGCAACTGGATCGAGGTGGCCCTGCTCGCCGGGTCGGTGTTGCTGGTGATGATCGTCGAGCTGCTGAATTCGGCCATCGAGGCCGTGGTCGACCGGGTGTCCCTGGACCTGCATGAACTGGCCAAGCGCGCCAAGGACTACGGCAGCGCCGCGGTGCTGATCGCCCTGTTGTGGTGCGGGGGGATCTGGGCCACCGTGATCTACCTGCGGTGGCTGGCATGAGCAGCGCACCGTTTTCGGTCTGCGTCTACTGCGGCTCACGCAATGGCCAACGGCCCGCCTACAGGGCGCTGGCCGTGGCGCTGGGCACCGCGATCGGCCGGCGTGGCTGGCAGCTGGTGTATGGCGGCGGCCGCGCCGGGCTGATGGGCGCGGTGGCCGATGCCACGCTGGCGGCCGGTGGCACGGTGGTGGGCGTGATCCCGGAATCGCTGATGAACCTGGAGGTCGGCCATGCCGGCCTGAGCGAGTTGCACGTGGTGCAGACCATGCACCAGCGCAAGCAGATGATGGCCGAGCGCAGCCAGGCCTTCATCGCCATGCCCGGAGGCATCGGCACGTTCGAAGAGTTGTTCGAGGTGTGGACCTGGCGCCATCTGGCCTACCACGACCGGCCGATCGGCCTGCTCGATGCCGAGGGTTACTGGGCGCCGATGCTGCAGTTTCTGCGGCATTCGGTGGCCGAAGGCTTCATGGGCGAGGACCAGATGGCGATGCTGCATGCCGACGACCAGGTCGACCGCTTGCTGGACCTGCTGGCCGCCCAGGCCGGCGACCCGGCGGACGACAACTTCAGCAAGATCTGAGCGCGCCCGGGCCGGCCCGGGCCAGCCACCCCCAAGGACTGGTCAGACCGCCGATTCGTCGGTCTCGCCGGTTCGGATGCGCACCACCTGCTCCACCGCCGTGACGAAGATCTTGCCGTCGCCGATCTTGCCGGTCTTGGCGGCCTTGACGATGGCCTCCAGGCAGCGGTCGACGTCGCCGTCCTTGACCACCACTTCCACCTTCACCTTGGGCAGGAAGTCGACCACGTATTCGGCACCGCGGTAGAGCTCGGTGTGGCCCTTCTGGCGGCCAAAACCCTTGACTTCGGTGACGGTGAGACCGGACACGCCCACGTCGGCCAGGGATTCACGCACCTCCTCCAGCTTGAAGGGTTTGATGATGGCGGTGATCTGTTTCATGCGCGGCTCCGGAGACGGGGGAATGGATTGACTTTAAATCAAGCGCGGAACTTCGACGTGATCGGGTAGCGCCAGTCGCGCCCGAACGCGCGGTGGGTGATGCGGATGCCCACCGGCGACTGGCGCCGCTTGTACTCGTTGATCTTGATCAGGCGGGTGACCCGCTCCACATCGGCCGCCGCATAGCCGCTGTCGACGATCTGCTCGATGGACTGGTCCTCTTCCATGTAGCGCGCCAGGATGGCGTCCAGCACCTCGTAGGGCGGCAGGCTGTCCTGGTCGGTCTGGTCGGGGCGCAACTCGGCCGAGGGCGGCCGGGTGATGATGCGCTCGGGGATCACCGGGCCCACCGTGCCGTCGGCGCGCAGCGTGGGCTGGCGGTTCTTCCATTCACACAGCCGGTAGACCAGGGTCTTGGCCACGTCCTTGATGACCGCAAAACCGCCCGCCATGTCGCCATACAGGGTGCAGTAGCCAGTGGCCATCTCGCTCTTGTTGCCGGTGGTCAGCACGATGGACCCGAACTTGTTGGACAAGGCCATCAGCAGGGTGCCGCGGATGCGCGCCTGGATGTTCTCCTCGGTCGCGTCCTCGGGCAGGCCGGCGAACTCGGACGCCAGTGCGCCCTTGAAGGCCTCGAACATCGGCAGGATGGAGATCTCGTCGTAGCGCACGCCCACACGCTCGGCCATGTCGCGGGCGTCGATCCACGAGATGCTGGCGGTGTAGGGGCTGGGCATCATCACGCAGCGCACCCGGTCGGCGCCGAGTGCGTCCACTGCGATGGCCAGCACCAGGGCCGAATCCACGCCCCCGCTCAGGCCGATGATGACGCCGGGAAAGCCGTTCTTGCCGATGTAGTCGCGCACGCCGGTCACCAGGGCGGCCCAGGCCTGGGCTTCCAGTTCAGGCACGGGCTGCACCGCACCGGCCAGGCTACCGTCGGCCTGCCAGTCGACCCAGACCAGGTGCTCGTCGAAGCAGGCGCCGCGTGCGGCCACCCGGCCTTGTGCATCCAGCGCAAACGAGGCGCCGTCGAAAACCACCTCGTCCTGGCCACCCACCAGGTGGGCATACAGCAGCGGCAGGCCGGTGGCCTGCACCCGCTGCACCATGCGCGCCTCGCGCTCACCGCTCTTGTCCAGGTGGAAGGGCGAGGCGTTGATCACGCACAGCATCTCGGCGCCTGCAGCCTGGGCGGCCCGGGCGGGTTCGTCGAACCAGGCGTCCTCGCAGATCAGCAGGCCGATGCGGCGCCCGCCGGCCTGGACCACCACGGCGCCCTGCCCGGCGTCGCGGCCGGAGACGAAGTAGCGGCGTTCGTCGAACACCTGGTAGTTGGGCAGCTCGCGCTTGCAGTAGGTGGCCACCACCTGGCCGCCGGCCAGCACCGAGGCCGCATTGAAGCGCTGCACCACGGCATGGGAGCGTGTGCGCTGGTCCCCCTGGCCGGCAAACTGGTGCGGATGGCCCACCACCACCGTCAGCCCGTCGAAGGCCGCCAGGGCCTGCGCCAGCAATGCCAGTTCCTTGGCGCAGGCCTGCATGAAGGCCGGGCGCAGCAGCAGGTCTTCGGGCGGGTAACCGGTCAGCGCCAGTTCGGGCGCCACCAGCAGGGCCGCGCCGCCAGCATGGGCTTGGCGTGCACAGTCCACAATGCGGCGCGCATTGCCGGCCAGGTCACCGACCGTGGCATTGAACTGGGCCAGTGCAATGCGGACCGCAGGGGTGGGAGTTGACATACGGTGAGTGACCAGACCAGAAGCGATGCAATGGCCGGGGATGTTATCCGGGTCCACCAGGATCCGTCGGCCCTGGACGGCCCGGCCTGGAATGCCCTGCTGGACCGCCAGAGCCGGCCCACACCCTTCATGCGTTGGGAATACCTGGCGGCCCTGCATGCCTCGGGCAGCGCGGTGGCGCGCACGGGCTGGGCGCCACGCTTCGTCACGGTGCGGCGTGGCGACAACCTGGTGGCCGCAGCGCCGGCCTATCTGAAGAGCCATTCCTACGGCGAGTACGTGTTCGACTGGGCCTGGGCCGATGCCTACCAGCGCCACGGCCTGCAGTACTACCCCAAGCTGCTGGTGGCGGTTCCCTTCACCCCGGTGCCGGGCAGCAGGCTGCTGGCCGTCGACGATGCCGCCCGCCAGGCACTGCTGGCCGGGCTGGCCCAGGTGGCGGCCGACGAGGACGCCTCGTCGGTGCACCTGCTGTTCCACGAGCCCGATGAAGCCCCCGCCCTCGTGGCCCGGGGCTGGCTGGCGCGCCAGGGCGTGCAGTTCCACTGGACCCAGGATCCGGCTGCGCCGCATGCCGACTTCAGCGCCTTCCTGGCCGGCATGCAGCGCGAGAAGCGCAAGAAGATCCAGCAGGAACGGCGGCGCGTGGTCGACGCTGGCGTGGAGTTCACCGTGCACGAGGCCGGCCAGATCGACGCCGAGCTGTGGCGCTTCTTCCACCACTGCTACACCGGCACCTACCGCGCCCATGGCTCAACGCCCTACCTCACGGCCCGGTTCTTCCAGGCCATGGCCAGCACGCTGCCGCAGCACTGGCTGATGTTCGTGGCGCGGCGTGCCGGCCAGCCCATCGCCGCCTCCCTGGTGGCCATCGACCGCGCGCGTGGCGAAGCCTACGGCCGCTACTGGGGTGCCACCGAGTACATCCCCTGCCTGCACTTCGAGGCCTGCTACTACCAGCCGCTGCAGTGGTGCATGGCCCAGGGCTTCCGGCGCTTCGAGGGCGGCGCCCAGGGCGAACACAAGATGGCACGTGGCCTGCTGCCCGTGGGCACGCGCTCGGCACACTGGCTGGCCCACCCGCAGTTCTCCGCGGCGGTGGCCGATTTCCTGCAGCGCGAAGGCCATGGCATCGCGGCCTATGTGGACGAATTGCGCGAGCACAGCCCCTTCAAGGCCGGGGCTTGACCCAGGACAAGCTGGCACCCTGGGAAAACCCTTTGGATGACCCTGGCATGGGCCTATGCTGCGCCGATGCTTCCAATGGCCTGCACGCAGGCCCAGCCCATGGACAAACACTATCTGACACCGCTGTTCTCGCCCACGTCCATCGTCGTGTTCGCCGGCGACGCGGACAAGCCGGACAGCCAGACCAGCCTGGCCCGTGCCCTGCTGGCCAATCTGCGCGACGGGGGTTTCGCGGGCACCGTCACCCTGCTCGACATCCACATGACGGGCACGCTGGCCGACCTGGCGCACTCACGCGCCGACCTGGCGCTGATCGCCCTGCCGCCCGACCAGGTGGCTGCCGCGCTGGAAGTGACGGGCCGCATCCGCTGCCGTGCCGCCCTGGTGCTGTCGTCCGGTCTGCCCGCTGCGCCTTGCGCCGAACTGCTGGCCATCGCCAAGCGCCACGGCGTGCACCTGCTGGGCCCCAACAGCCTGGGCTTCCAGCGCCCGCTGCTGCAGCTCAACGCCAGTGCCACGGGCGCCATGGCGGCGCCGGGGCCGCTGGCCCTGGTGTCGCAATCGGGTGCGCTGACCTCGTCCATCCTCGACTGGGCGCAGCAGAACAGCGTGGGCTTCTCGGCCGTGATCTCGCTGGGCCCCAACACCGCGGTGGACCTGCCGCAGGCGCTGGACTTCCTGGCCAACGATGCCGGCACCAAGTCCATCCTGGTCTACATGGAGGGTATCCGCAACGCCCGCCGCTTCATGAGCGCGCTGCGCGCCGCCGCCTACGCCAAGCCGGTGGTGGTGATGAAGGCCGGGCGCAAGCCGGCCGGCAGCAAGGCGGCACTGACGCACTCGGCCGCCATCGTCGGCAGCGACGATGTGTTCGAGGCCGCGCTGCGGCGCGCCGGTGCGGTGCGGGTGCGGCTGTTCACCCAGCTGTTCTCGGCCGCCAAGTGCCTGGCCTCGCGCTACCGGCCGGTGGGCAAGCGCCTGGCCATCGTGACCAACGGCGGCGGGCCGGGTGTGCTGGCGGCCGACTGGGCCAACGAGATCGGCCTGGACGTGGCCGCACTGGCCGAGGCCGGCCGCACCGAGCTGGCACCCAGGCTGCCGCCGGGCACCGACCTGCAATCGGTGATCGACCTGGGTGAAGACGCCCTGCCCGACCACTACAGCGCCGCCCTGCTGGCGCTGGGCAAGGACGCCGGTGTGGACGGCATGCTGGCCATCTACTCGCCCAAGCCCGACAGCGACCCCGCGGCAGTGGCCCGCGGCGTGGCCGAGGTGTTCCGCCTCACCGGCAAGCCGGTGCTGGCCTGCTGGATGGGCGATGCCCGGGTGAAGGAGGCGCGGGATGTGCTCAACAGCGTGGCCATCCCCAGCTTCCGCACGCCCGAGGCGGCGGTGGACGCCTTCGGCAACATCGCCAGCTTCTACCAGAACCAGCAGTTGCTGCAGCAGACACCGCCGCCCAACTCCACCCTGGCCAAGCCCGATGTGGCAGGTGCGCGCCTGCTGATCGAAGGGGTGCTGGCCGAGCGCCGCAAGGTGCTGACCGAGATGGAAAGCAAGGCCTTGCTGGCAGCCTTCCACATCCCCGTCACCCGCACCATGCTGGCGCGCAATGCCAACGAGGCCATGCTGATCGCGGCCCAGCTGGGCTACCCGGTGGCGCTGAAGATCGACTCCCCCGACATCAGCCACAAGAGCGACGTGCAGGGCGTGGCGCTGAACGTGCAGAGCGCCACCCAGGTGCGGGATGTCTACAACGACATGCTGGCGGCCGTGAAGCAGGCGCAACCTGCGGCGCGCATCAACGGCGTGACCATCCAGCCGATGTCGGGCCAGCGCCATGGCCGCGAGATCTACATCGGCCTGACCACCGACGAGCCCTTCGGCCCGGTGATCACCTTCGGCGCCGGCGGCACCATGATCGAGCTGATCGCCGACCGGGCGATGGAGCTGCCGCCGCTGAACCAGTTCCTGGCACGGCGGCTGATCGAACGCAGCCGCGTCTCGGAGATGTTGGGCGCCTGGCGGGGCACGCAGGCCGCTGACATCGAGGCGGTGGAGCAGATCCTGCTGCGGGTGTCGGAGATGGTGTGTGAACTGCCCCAGCTGCGCGAGATGGACATCAACCCCATCATCGTCGACGAGACCGGCGCGGTGGCGGTGGACGCACGGGTGGTGATCGCGCATGCGCCACCCACCCACCATGGCAGCGGCGACTACAACCACCTGGCCATCCTGCCCTACCCCAGCGCCTATGAGCGAGAATGGCCGATGAAGGGCGGCGGCCTCTACACCATCCGCCCGATCCAGCCCGACGACGCCGACATGCTGCAGGCCTTCGTGCGGGGGCTGTCGCAGGAGAGCCGCTACTTCCGCTTTGCCAGCGCCATGCCCGAGCTGCCACCGCGCATGCTGGCGCGCTACACCCTGATCGACTACGACCGCGAGATGGCTCTGGTGGCCGTGCACCGCACCCGCACGGCGGGCGACGACGGCGCCTTCACCGAGACCGAGCAGATCATCGGCGTGTCGCGCTACATCACCAACCCCGACCAGACCAGCTGCGAATTCAGCCTGGTGGTGTCCGACCACTTCAAGGGCCAGGGCCTGGGTTCACGCCTGATGCTGTCGATCATGGAGTTCGCCCGGGCCAAGGGCCTGAGCGAGATCGACGGCCTGGTGCTGGCCAACAACCCCAACATGCTGCGGCTGATGACGGGCCTGGGCTACACGGTGCACCCGTTCCCCGAGGACCCGGATTTCAAGCTGGTGAGCAAAGCCCTCTGAGCCGGCGTGGCGCCCGCAGGCGCCACCTGGCATCAGGCCTTGTGCTTGTCCGCCTCGAAGTTGGCGATGCCGTCGGTGATCTCCTTGTGGGCACCGTCCACGCCGGTCCAGCCGGTCACCTTCACCCACTTGCCGGGCTCCAGGTCCTTGTAGTGCTCGAAGAAATGCTGGATGGTCTTCAGGCGCAGCGGGTTCAGGTCTTCCGGTTTCTTCCACTGGCTGTAGATCGACAGCACCTTGTCGATGGGCACGGCCAGCAGCTTGTTGTCGGCACCGGCCTCGTCTTCCATCTGCATCATGCCCAGCGCGCGGCAGGTGACCACCACGCCCGGGATCAGCGGCACCGGCGTGATCACCAGCACGTCCACCGGGTCGCCGTCGCCCGACAGCGTGTTGGGGATGTAGCCGTAGTTGCACGGGTAGTGCATGGCCGTGCTCATGAAGCGGTCGACGAACAGCGCGCCGGTGTCGTGGTCCACCTCGTACTTGATCGGGTCGGCATTCATCGGGATCTCGATGATCACGTTGAATTCCTGGGGCGCCTTGGCGCCGGGGGTCACGTTGTGCAGGCTCATGGTGGGCTGTGTGGCTCTGGGTTGCGGACAGTGGACAAGGGTTGACCCGCATTCTACGAAGCCGTGCTTGCCGGGCCCTGACGTCACGCGCGTGACACCGGAGGAAAACACCGTCCCCGCCCTCCCGGCATCCCCTTACATTGCCCGGGCGACCCATGCACGGCAACGGCAACGCAGCTTGGCCAGCCGGCAACAACACCCAAAGGGCGCGTTTGTTCACAGGGCTAGACCGAGGAAGGAGATACCTTGATATCGACCAACATGGCGCTCTACATCGCGCTGGCGTGCGGCTTGGCAGCCGTGCTTTACGGGTTCATCCAGCGCAGCTGGATTTTGTCGCAGGACGCGGGCAATGCCCGCATGCAGGAGATCGCAGGGGCCATCCAGCAGGGTGCGGCCGCGTATCTTGCGCGTCAGTACAAGACCATCGCCATCGTCGGCGTGGTGCTGGCGATTGCCATCGGCGTGTTCCTCGACGTCACCACCGCCGTGGGCTTCGTGCTGGGTGCGGTGCTGTCGGGCGCCTGCGGCTTCATCGGCATGAACGTGTCGGTCAAGGCCAATGTGCGCACCGCGCAGGCCGCCACCAAGGGCATCGGCCCGGCACTCGATGTCGCCTTCAAGGGCGGCGCCATCACCGGCATGCTGGTGGTGGGCCTGGGCCTGCTGGGCGTGGGCATCTTCTTCCTGTTCCTCACCGGCAACGGCAACCTCAAGCCCGACAGCAACCTGGCCACGGTGCTCAAGCCGCTGCTGGGCTTTGCCTTCGGCTCCAGCCTGATCAGCATCTTTGCGCGGCTGGGCGGCGGCATCTTCACCAAGGGCGCCGACGTGGGTGCCGACCTGGTGGGCAAGGTGGAGGCCGGCATCCCCGAGGACGACCCGCGCAACCCGGCGGTGATCGCCGACAACGTGGGCGACAACGTGGGCGATTGCGCCGGCATGGCGGCCGACCTGTTCGAGACCTATGCCGTCACGCTGATCGCCACCATGGCGCTGGGCGCCCTGATGGTGGCCGCCGCGCCCATGGCCGCTGTCATCTACCCGCTGCTGCTGGGTGGCGTGTCCATCATCGCCAGCATCATCGGCTGCAGCTTCGTCAAGGCCAGCCCGGGCATGAAGAACGTGATGCCCGCGCTGTACAAGGGCCTGGCGGTGGCCGGCGTGCTGTCGCTGATCGCCTTCTACTTCGTGACCGGCGCGGTGATGCCCGACGACGCCCTGGGCGCCGGCACGCAGATGCGCCTGTTCGGCGCCTGCGCCGTGGGCCTGGTGCTCACCGCCGCCCTGGTGTGGATCACCGAGTACTACACCGGCACGCAGTACCCGCCGGTCAAGCACATCGCCCAGGCCAGCACCACCGGCCACGGCACCAACATCATTGCCGGCCTGGGTGTGAGCATGCGCTCCACCGCCTGGCCGGTGCTGATGGTGTGCGCGGCCATCCTGGCGGCCTACCAGCTGGGCGGGCTGTACGGCATCGCGATTGCCGCCACCAGCATGCTGAGCATGGCCGGCATCGTGGTCGCACTCGACGCCTACGGCCCCATCACCGACAACGCCGGTGGCATTGCCGAGATGGCCGAGCTGCCCAAGGCCGTGCGCGACGTGACCGACCCGCTGGACGCCGTGGGCAACACCACCAAGGCGGTGACCAAGGGCTATGCCATCGGCTCGGCCGGCCTGGCGGCCCTGGTGCTGTTTGCCGACTACACCCACTCGCTGGAAGGCCGGGGCATGAGCATTGCCTTCGACCTGAGCGATCCCAAGGTGATCGTCGGCCTGTTCATCGGCGGCCTGATCCCCTACCTGTTCGGCGCCATGGCGATGGAAGCCGTGGGCCGCGCGGCGGGCTCGGTGGTGGTGGAGGTGCGCCGGCAGTTCCAGGACGGCCAGATCATGGCCGGCAAGCGCAAGCCCGACTACAGCGCGGCCGTGGACATGCTCACCACCGCGGCCATCAAGGAGATGATCATCCCGTCGCTGCTGCCGGTGGTGGTGCCGGTGGTGGTGGGCCTCACGCTGGGCGCCGCGGCGCTGGGCGGCCTGCTGATGGGCACCATCGTCACCGGCCTGTTCGTGGCGATCTCCATGTGCACCGGCGGTGGCGCCTGGGACAACGCCAAGAAGTACATCGAGGACGGCCACTTCGGTGGCAAGGGCAGCGAGACGCACAAGGCCGCCGTCACCGGCGACACCGTGGGCGACCCGTACAAGGACACCGCCGGCCCAGCCGTCAACCCGCTGATCAAGATCATCAACATCGTGGCCCTGCTGATCGTGCCGCTGCTGCCCATGGGCGACGCCAAGGCGCCGGTGGCGCATGCGGCTGCACCAGCCACTGCACCGGCGGCCACGGCAACCGCTGTTGCGCCGGCACCCGCCGCCGATGCCGCCTCGGTCAAGGTCGAGAACGGCGTGGTGACGTTCTTCTTCGCCAGCGCCAAGGCCGACCTGGCCGACGGTGCGGCCGCGGCCCTGGCCGATGTGGTCAAGGGCGTGGCCGATGGCAAGAAGGCCGTGGTCAGTGGCTTCACCGACACCAGCGGCGACCCCGAGAAGAATGCCGAGCTGGCCAAGCAGCGGGCCTTCGCGGTGCGTGATGCGCTGAAGGCCGCCGGTGTGGCCGAAGACAAGATCGAGCTGAAGAAGCCCGAGCAATCGGCCACCGGCGGCGACGCCGCGGCCGCACGCCGGGTGGAGGTGGTGCTGCAGTAAGCCGCGGCGCCCACACCCACAAGGAATGAGGGCCAGCCGCGAGGCTGGCCCTTTTCACGTCCGGCGCCCGGTGGATCAGGCGCGCACGCAGTCCACGTAGTAGCGGCCCTCGGCGCCGCCCTCGTCGGCCACCAGGCCATGCACGTCGGTGGCAAAGCCCGGGAAGCGGGCGTTGAACTCGCGGGTGAAGCGCAGGTATTGCACGATCTTGCGGTTGAAGCGTTCACCCGGGATCAGCAGCGGGATGCCCGGCGGGTACGGCGTCAGCAGCGCCGTGGTGATGCGGCCTTCCAGTGCGTCGATGTCCACCCGCTCGGTCTCGCGCCGGGCGATGTGGGCGAAGGCGTCGCTGGGCTTCATCGCCGGGTGCAGGTCGGACTGGTACACCTCGGTCGTCAGCCGGGCGATGTCGCCCTCGGCATAGGCCGCATGCATGGCCTGGCACAGGTCCTTCAGGCCCATCTTCTCGTACTGCGGATGGGCCTGGCAGAACTCCGGCAGGATGCGCCACATCGGCGCATTCTTGTCGTAGTCGTCCTTGAACTGCTGCAGCGCGGTCAGCAGCGTGTTCCAGCGGCCCTTGGTGATGCCGATGGTGAACAGGATGAAGAAGCTGTAGAGACCGGTCTTCTCCACCACCACGCCATGCTCAGCCAGGAACTTGGTGACGATGCCCGCCGGGATGCCGGTCTTGGCGAACTTGCCCGACATGTCCAGGCCCGGGGTGATCAGGGTGCACTTGATCGGGTCGAGCATGTTGAAGCCCGAGGCCATGTTGCCGAAGCCATGCCACTTGCCACGCGCCTTCAGCATCCAGGCCTCGGCGCGGCCGATGCCCTCGTCCACCAGTTCGTCGGGGCCCCAGACCTTGAACCACCAGTCCAGCCCGAAATCACCCTCCACCTTGCGCATGGCACGGCGGAACTCCATCGCCTCCTTGATGCTTTCTTCCACCAGCGCGGTGCCGCCGGGCGGCTCCATCATGGCCGCGGCCACGTCGCAGCTGGCGATGATGGCGTACTGCGGGCTGGTGCTGGTGTGCATCAGGTAGGCCTCGTTGAACAAGTGCTTGTCCAGCTTGACCGTCTGCGAATCCTGCACCAGCACCTGGCTGGCCTGGCTGATGCCGGCCAGCAGCTTGTGGGTGGATTGCGTGGCGTACACCATGGCCTGCTTGGGGCGCGGCCGGTTCTTGCCCATGGAATGGAAGCTGCCGTAGAACTTGTGGAAGGCCGCGTGCGGCAGCCAGGCCTCGTCGAAGTGCAGGTTGTCGATGTAGCCGTCGACCATGCCCTTGATGGTCTCGGTGTTGTAGAGCACACCGTCATACGTGCTCTGCGTCAGCGTCATCACCCGCGGCCGCACCGTCTTCGGGTCCACCCCGGCCAGCAGCGGGTTGGCCGCGATCTTGCGCTCGATGGCCTCGCGGCTGAACTCGCTCTTGGGGATGGGGCCGATGATGCCGTAGTGGTTGCGCGTGGGCGTCATGAACACCGGCACCGCGCCGGTCATGATGATGCTGTGCAGGATGCTCTTGTGGCAGTTGCGGTCCACCACCACCACGTCGCCCGGCGCCACCGTGTGGTGCCACACCATCTTGTTGCTGGTGGACGTGCCGTTGGTCACGAAGAAGCAGTGGTCGGCATTGAAGATGCGCGCCGCGTTCTTCTCGCTGGCCGCCACCGGGCCGGTGTGGTCCAGCAACTGGCCCAGTTCCTCCACCGCGTTGCACACGTCGGCGCGCAGCATGTTCTCGCCGAAGAACTGGTGGAACATCTGGCCCACCGGGCTTTTCAGAAAGGCCACGCCACCGCTGTGGCCCGGGCAGTGCCAAGAATAGGAGCCATCCTGCGCATAGTCCATCAGCGCCTTGAAGAACGGCGGTGCCACGCCGTCCAGGTAGCTCTTGGCCTCGCGGATGATGTGGCGGGCCACGAACTCCGGCGTGTCCTCGAACATGTGGATAAAACCGTGCAGCTCACGCAGGATGTCGTTCGGCAGATGCTGGCTGGTGCGGGTCTCGCCGTACAGGTAGATCGGGATGTCGCTGTTCTTGAAGCGGATCTCCTCGATGAACTTGCGCAGGTTCAGCACCGCCGGGTCCAGCTCGGGGCCGGGGGTGAATTCCTCGTCGTCGATGGACAGGATGAAGGCCGAGGCCCGGCTCTGCTGCTGGGCAAAGCTGCTCAGATCGCCATAGCTGGTGAGGCCCAGCACCTCGAAGCCCTCTTTCTCGATGGCCTGGGCGAGTGCCCGGATCCCCAGACCCGAGGTGTTCTCGGAACGGTAGTCCTCGTCGATGATGACGATCGGAAAGCGGAAATGCAGCATGCAGGGGCTCCTCGGGAGCGGGGGCGACAGGTTGGGCTGGGGGTGTGACCGGTCTGTTGAAGCAGATCACGGCAAGGCCCGGGGCAGGCCCCGGACAAGCGGCGAAGTGTAGGCGGTACACCGCAACGCACCGATGACAGCAGCCTGCGTGGCTACACTGCGCCGCGACGGCAGCCTTGCCGGGCAGATGGCAAGAGACAAGGGGGGCAAGATGGACTGGAGCGCATCCACCGGCTGGTGGCTGACGGCTGGTGTGCTGGTGGCGGCGGAACTCGCCACCGGCACCTTCTACCTGTTGATGCTGGCCCTGGGCGCGGCCGCCGGGGCGCTGGCCGCCCATGCCGGGCTGGGCTTCACCGCGCAGATGGCGGTGGCCGCCCTGCTGGGTGGCGGTGCAGTGGTGGTCTGGCACCAGCGCAGATGCCACCGCCCGGCCGCCCTGCCCGCCCAGACCAACCCCGACGTCAACCTCGACGTGGGTAGCACGGTGCAGGTGGCGCAATGGCAGGCCGATGGCAACGCCCGCGTCAACTACCGCGGCAGCGCCTGGGACGCCCGGCATGTGGGCAGCGGGCCGCCGCAGCCCGGCACCCACGTGATCCGCGGCGTGGACGGCACCCACCTGCTGCTCGAACGCCACCATTCCTGAACTGGGGAGAACACACCATGGAAGTCGTCATCGTCCTGCTGGTCATCGTCGTCATCTTCATCGCCCGCTCGCTGAAGGTGGTGCCCCAGCAGAACGCCTGGGTGGTGGAACGGCTGGGCAAGTACCACGCCACCCTCACGCCAGGCCTGAACCTGCTGGTGCCCTTCGTCGACCGGGTGGCCTACAAGCACTCGCTCAAGGAGATCCCGCTGGACGTGCCCAGCCAGGTCTGCATCACCAAGGACAACACCCAGCTCACGGTGGACGGCATCCTGTACTTCCAGGTGACCGACCCGATGCGCGCCAGCTACGGCAGCAGCGACTACATCATCGCCATCACCCAACTCGCCCAGACCACGCTGCGCAGCGTGATCGGCCGCATGGAGCTGGACAAGACCTTCGAGGAGCGCGACCAGATCAATGGCTCGGTGGTGCTGTCGCTGGACGAGGCGGCGCTGAACTGGGGCGTGAAGGTGCTGCGCTACGAGATCAAGGACTTGACGCCACCGGCCGAGATCCTGCGCAGCATGCAGGCGCAGATCACCGCCGAGCGCGAGAAGCGCGCGCTGATCGCCGCCAGCGAGGGCCGGCGCCAGGAGCAGATCAACATCGCCACCGGCGAGCGCGAGGCCAGCATCGCCCGCAGCGAGGGCGAGAAGCAGGCCGACATCAACAAGGCGCAGGGCGAGGCCGCGGCCATCACCGCCCTGGCCGAGGCCTCGGCCGATGCCATCCGCCGCATCGCCGCGGCCATCGGCCAGCCGGGGGGTGAGCAGGCGGTGCAGCTGAAGGTGGCCGAGAAGGCCATCGACGCCTACGGCCAGCTGGCCAAGACCAACAACAGCATGATCGTGCCGGGCAACATGACCGAGGTGTCGGGCCTGATCGCCACCGCGATGGCGGTGCTCAAGGGCACACCCAGGCCCTGACAAGGCGGGTTGGCGGCGCGGCTGCCGCGCCCCGGTCGGTCAATCGGCCAGCAGGCTGTCCAGCATGCGCAGGTCGGCCTCGGTCAGGGCACCGGCGGCAGCGCGCAACTGCAGGCCCGCCAGCACGGTGCGGTAGCGGGCGGCGGCCAGGTCCTTGCGGGTGACGAACAGCTGCTGCTCGGCGTTGAGCACATCGACCCGGGTGCGCACGCCCACCTGCAGGCCACGCTGGGTGCTGCGCAACTGGGTCTCGCTGGAGCTCAGCGCCTGCACCAGGGCGCGGGTCAGCGCCGCGCCGGAGGCCACACCCAGCTGCGCCTGCTGGGCGTCCAGCCGCGCCTGGCGTTCGGCGTTGGACAGCTCCTGCTGCGCCCGCTGCGATTCGGCCAGGGCTTCGCGCACCCGCGACGACACCAGGCCGCCCTGGTACAGGGGCAGGGCCAACTCCACGCCGACGCTGAACTGCCGGGTGTTGCTGCCACCGAACTGGCCGAAGTTGACGTTGCGGTCGCGGCGCAGGGTGGCCACCAGGTCCAGCGTGGGGTGGTGACCGGCCTCGCGGCGCTCCACCTCCTTCTGCGCGATCTGCGCCACCGTGCGGCCGATCAGCACCTGCAAGCCGCTGCGGGGCGCGGCAGCCACCAGGTCGTCCTGGGTCTGCGCGTCGATCAGGGTGACGCTGGCGCCGTCGCTGAGACGGGCCAGGCTGCCCAGCGGCCGGGCGATGGATTTCTCGAGCACCCGCGTGCGGCTGGCCAGTTCCCCACGCGCCGCGATCTCCTGCGCCACCCCCAGGTCATGCCGCGCCTGGGCCTCGTTGAAATCGGTGACGGGCGACATGCCCAGCTCGAAACCCCGCCGCGCCTGGTTCAGCTGCTGCGTCAGCGCCTCCTTCTGGGCAGTCGCCGCAGCCAGCTCGTCCTGTGCCTGCAGCACATCGAAATAGCCACGCGCCACCCGCAGCAGCAGGTCCTGCTCGGCGGCCTGCAGCTGCTGCTGGGCCAGCTGCACCTGCAGCTCGGCCAGTTCGGTCCCAGCCTGGTTGGCAAGCCGGAACAGCGTTTGCGTCACCGTCAGCGCCGCACCGCCGGCGTCGTAGATCTTGGTGCCGTCGTAGGCCGTCGAGCCGTCGCGGTTCTGGCGCTCGCTGTAGCTCAGGTTGATCTGGGGGCGGTTGGCCGCGATGGCCTGGGGCAGCTTCTCGCGGCCGGCATCGAAGGCGGCGCGGGCCGCCGCGTACTGCGCGTCGTTGGCCCGGGCCAGCTCCAGCAGGCTGCCCAGGCGCAACACCTGGGCGCTGGCGCCGCCGGCCAGCAGGCAGGCGGCCAGGGCCAGCAGGTGGCGCGTCCAGCGGGGGTGGCGTTGAGCGATCAAGCGGGATCTCCGGAGCAGGGGCAGTGGGACAGCGGACAGGCAGCAGGCCGCGGGCCGGCCGGCCAGCAGGTGTGTGGGCGGCCGGCCGGACGCTCAGGGTGCAGGTTTGGCACCGGCACGTGCCGCTGCAGCGGGTGCCACCACGCCGGTGATCTCGGTGGTGCAGCGCACACCACCGAGCACCGCACCCTTGGGGTTGGGCAGTTCGAGCCGCGCGACGAAGGTGCCGCTGGCGGCGTCGATCACCCGGTCGACCATGGCCACGGTGGCCGGCAGTGCCTGCTGGGCGCCACGCGGCGTGACCAGCGCGCGGCTGCCCGGCTTCACCGTTGCATGCAGCGCCGATGGCAGCACCACGTCGACATGCAGCGGGTCGATCTGCGCCACGCGCAGCACCGGCTTGCGCCCCGAGCCGGCCTCGGCCAGGTCACCGGGGTTGAGCATGCGGTCCAGCACCACGCCGTTGAAGGGCGCAAACATGGTGCGCTGCGCCAGGATCTCGACCGCGCGCCGGTGGTCGATGCGGGCCAGGTCACGCGCCTCGATCGCGGCAGCCAGCTCCGACTCCGCCAGGCGCCGCTCGGCGGCGGCTTCGTCGCGGGTCTGTGCGCTGACGAAGTTCTCCTTCTGCATCTCGGTCAGGCGCTGCAGCTTGAGGGTGGCGTAATCCAGCCGGTTGCGCGCCGAGGCGATCTGGCCATCCATCTGCGACCGGAACCGCGCCGCCTCCACCGCCGCACGGTCGGCCGACGACTGCAGTTCGACCAGGGCCTGGCCCCGGCGCACGTTGTCGCCGCGCCGCACATGCACAGCGGCGATGATGCCGTCGGCGGCCGACCGCACCTCGACCACCTGCGAGGGTTCGATCAGACAGTCGAAACCCGCGGCCCCACACAGCGACGGCAGCAAGGCCATCCACACGCTGCCCATCGATCGCAAGGACATCACTCCCCTCTCCCACTGAATGCAAGCATCTGCGCAAAGCGCCGGTCCTGGCGCAGGCTGTGCTCGCGTGTATCGCGGTTGTGCGCTTCCGCCGATTGTTGCGCCACGTGGCGCAGCAGTGCCAGCGCCAGCGGCCCGGGAGCACGCCCGCGCGCGCCCAGCACGGCCAGCAGGCGCGGCGCATGCAGCCTGAACAGCTCATCGTCCAGCGCCACGATGGCCTGGCCGCTGCCGGGATCACCCTGGCGCGCACTGCGGCCGAACAGCTGGCGGTCGATGCGGGGTGACTCGTGGTACTCGGTCAGGATGACATGCAGCCCGCCGCGCGCGGCCACGCCATGGCCGAGCAGGATGTCGGTGCCCCGCCCTGCCATGTTGGTGGCCACCGTGACGCGGCCGGCCTCGCCGGCACGGGCGATGGTGGAGGCCTCGGTGCTGTCCTGGCGCGCGTTGAGCACCACATGCTCGATGCCACGGGCCGCCAGCACCGCGCTCAGCTGCTCCGAGGCCTGCACGGTGCGGGTTCCGATCAGCACCGGGCGCCGGTCCTGCAGCGCCAGCTGCGCCACGCTGTCGGCCACCGCCTGCCACTTGGACGCCGTGTCGCGCACACACAGCGGCGCCAGCATGCGGCGCCGCGACGGCTTGTGCAGCGGCACCCGCACCACGCCCATGCCATAGGTGCGGCCGATTTCGGCCGCCACCTCGGTGGCGGTGCCGCTCATGCCGGCCAGCCGCAGATAGCGCCTGAACAGGCGCTGGTAGGTGATGCGCGCCATGGTCTCGCGCTGGCCGCTGAGTTCCAGCCCTTCCTTGGCCTCGATCATCTGGTGCAGGCCATGCTCCCAGGCGCGGTCGGGCATGGCGCGGCCGGTGGCCTCGTCGACGATCTGCACCTTGCCGTCGACCACCACATAGTGCTGGTCCAGCCGGTAGAGCAGCAGTGCCGACAGCGCACGCTGCACCGATTGCTCGGCCTCGCGCGCGGTGTCGGCGTCGTCGGCATCGTCCGCCTCGTCGCGCAGAGCGGCCAGCGCATCGCGCCCGGCATCGGTGAGGTGGATGCGCCGCAGCGCCGGCTCATGCCGGTAGTGCTCACCCTCGCGCAGCGCACGGGCGCGCTGCAGCGCACGCTGGCAGGCCGCCAGGTCGGTGCCACCACCCACCGTGGCCGACAGGATCAGCGGTGTGCGCGCCTCGTCGATGAACACACTGTCGGCTTCGTCCACCAGCGCGAACACCAGGCCACGCAGCACGAAGGTCGGCGCCGCATCGGGCACACCCGGGCGCAGGCTGGCGGCAGCCAGGTGCATGGTGCTGGCGCGGTCGCCGAGCGCGGCGCGGTCACGCAGGTAGTCGAAGGCCAGTTCCTTGTTGCTGGCATAGACCACCTGGCCGGCATACACCGTGCGCCGCTGGTTGCGGTCCATGCCATGCACGATGGCACCCACCTCCAGCCCGAAGAAGCGGTACAGCGGGGCCATGGTCTCGGCGTCGCGTGCGGCGAGGTAGTCGTTGACGGTGACCACATGCACCGGCATGCCGGCCAGGGCCGCCGTCACCGCCGGCAGGGTGGCGGCAAAGGTCTTGCCTTCGCCGGTGGCCATCTCCACCAGCATGTCCTGCAGCAGCGACCAGCCGGCCGCCAGCTGGGTGGGGTAGTGGCGCTTGCCCAGTGCACGCGACGCCGCCTCGCGCACCAGCGCAAAGGCCAGCGCCGTGGGCTCGGGCGCAAAACCCTGGGCGCGCAGCGCATGGCGCACCGCGCCGGCACGCTGGCGCAGGCCGGCATCGTCCAGCGCCCGCAGCGCGGCGTCGTGGCGCTCGACCCGGGCGACGAAGGCGCGCCGCCGCCAGGCCTCACCCCGCAGCGGCCGCAGCGCCGGCCACAACCAGCCGTGCCACAGTGCCACGGCCATGCGGTCGTGCATCGGCGGGTCACGCTCGTCACGCTCCACATAGGGCCGGCCGGGCGCCAGATCACCGTGCTGCAGCCGGAACAGCGTGGCATTGCTCATGGCTCAGACATCGAAGTGGCGCAGGAACAGGCGCCGCACCATGCGCCAGAGCTGCGTGGCCAGCGGCGCGGGCTCGAGCTCGAAGCGCACGTGCACACGCTGGCCATAGGCCGGCGCATGGCCCAGCGGTGCATCCAGCGCCAGGTCGAACTGGAAGATGCGCTCCAGCGAGCGCCGGCCTTCGGGGTCGCGTGGATCGGCCGCCACACGGCCACCGCTGGGTGCCAGCAGCGCCTTGCTGGGCGCCTCGTCGCCACCCGAGGGCACCTGCCGCACGATGTGGGCCGGGATCACCCGCGCAATGTTGTCGGACAGGCGCACCGACACCTGCCGTGTGCCGGTGGCCACCAGGCCGGCTTCGGCCTGCTCGACCACCACCCGCACCACCGGTGGGTCCGAGCCCAGCACATAGCCGATGACCTCGCCCTGCGGGTGCCAGCGGCCCTGCAGATCCAGTGGCGCCGAGAGCGTGAAGACGCCGTCCGACGGGGCGACCACCAGCAGCTGGGCACTGCGCTGGCGGGCCCGCTGCAAGGCCTGGCGCTCCAGCTCCAGCTGCTCCAGCACGATCTGCGCCCGCGCGCGGTCGCCCACCAGCTCGATCACATGGGTGGCTTCCAGCTCGGCCACCCGCGCCTCCAGCGCCCGCAGCTGGGCGCTGAGCGCCGGATCGACACGCTGGATCAGCGGCTGGCCGCGGCGCACCACGCTGCCGGGGGGCAGCTCGACACGGCTGATGAAGCCCCCGGTGCCGGCACGCAGGGTGGAATGCTCGGGCAGCCAGACCACGCCATCGGCCAGGGTGCTCTGCGGCGCCGGCCACCACAGCGCCACGCTGCCCAGCACACCGACCAGCAGCGCGGCGCCGGCGACCGTGCGGGAGCGCCGCTCGCGCAGGCTGGGCCGCGACTGCAAGTGCTTGACCGCACGGAACAGCGGCAGGCCGATCATGGTGGCCACCGCCCAGATCGCCAGCAGCACGCCGAAGAAGAAGAACTGGGTGCCGATGAACAGCGCGATGGCGAAGGTGACGAAGATGCGGTAGATCGTGGACAACAGGCCATAACCGGCAAACCAGGCCCGTTCGCCCGCGTTGACGGCGGGCGAGGTGGCGTCGCGCACGCGCAGCACGTACTGCTCGAACAGATAGCCCCAGTAGCGCGTGGCGCGCTGCGCCAGGTTGGGCATCTCGATGATGTCGGCCAGGATGTAGTAGGCGTCGTAACGCAGCAGCGGGTTGCCGTTGAAGATCAGGGTGGAGACACCTGCCACGATCATGATGTTGAAGCACACCGCCCGCACCAGGCCGGGCTCCAGCGCCAGCCAGGCGTAGAACGCCAGCGCAGCGACGAACAGCTCCACCACCATGCCGGCCGCGCCGATCAGGGCGCGCCGCCAGCGCGAGCGCAGCACCGTGGCCGACGAGGCGTCGACATAAGGCACCGGCATCAGCACCAGCAGCATCAGGCCCATGTCGTGCACCTCGCCGCCCGCGGCGCGAGTGGCCGTGGCATGGCCCAGTTCGTGCAGCGCCTTGATGAGCGGGAAGATGATGGCGATCAGCAGCAGGTTGTCGGCCTGCAGCACACGGTCGGACAGGTTGCCGGTCAGCTCGGGCCAGTGCTGCGGCAGCAGCAGCAGCGCCGGCAACACCACGATCAGCCAGGCCAGCGCGCCCCAGCGGCCCCACAGCAGCTGCCAGGCGCCGACATGGGCGTCGAGAAAACTGCCCGGGTCCCACAGCGGAATGCGCAGCGCCATCGGGTTGGCCCAGGAGCGGCGGCGCTTGGCAGCCTCCTGCTTGCTGCCGCGCTCGAAGACCTCCAGCGCATCGGGCGTGGCGTTGGTGGCCAGCAGGTCGGCAGCGTGCAGCTGGCCCAGCAACTGGATGATCTCGTCCTGCGTCGGCGCGTCTTCGCCCAGGCGCTGGCGCGCCAGCTGCCACAGCGCGTCAACGCTGCGCTGCCCGTCCATCGCTGCCAGCAGCAGGCGCGCCGCAGGCGTGAAGCGCTGCACCCGGCCCGAGGCCGGGTCCTGCAGCAGGTACCAGCGCTCGCCGCGGTAGCGGTGGCGGTGCAGCCGCACCCGTGCCAGCAGCTGTGGCTTGAGCGACGCCACGCGGTACCACAGGCTGCTCTGCAGCGGCAGGTCGTCAGCCACGGCCCGGTCTCACGGTGTCCAGGCCCAGAAGCTCAGGCGCAGCCAGTCGGCAAACCGGTGGGTCCAGATCCACAGCAGGTTGCGCTCGCCCACCAGCACCTTGCCAACACCTTCCATGCCGGGGCGCAGATGCTGTGGCGCGCCCTCGACCTTGGCCTCCACCCGAAAGACATTGCGCCCGTCCACCTGCGTGGCCACCGGCGTGACCGTGCTCACCGTGAACGGCAGTGCGCGGTCGGGCAGGCTGGACAGCACCAGCTCACCCCGCTGGCCACTGGCCACGCGGGAGATGTCGCGGTCATCGACCTGCAGCACCACCCGAAAGCCGTCCAGCGGCGCCACCTCGAACAACGTGCGGCCATGCTCGACCGGCGTGCCGATGGCACGGCTCAGGTCGCCGGAGACCACCACGCCGTCGAACGGCGCCACCAGCGCCGCGCGTGCCAGCCGCTCCTCGGCCAGCGCCAGCTGCGCCTCGGCCTGCTGGGCCTGCGCCGCCAGCACGCCCATGGCGCCGCGGTCGGCCGCCGCCATGGCCACCTGGAACTTGCGCTGCAACTGCTCGCGCTCGGCCACCCAGCGCTCCCGTTCGAGCAGCAGGTCGCGGTCATCCAGCTTGGCCAGCACCTGGCCCTTGCGCACGGTGTCGCCGGCACGGGCATGGCTCTCGGCAACGAAGCCGTCGAAGGGGGCCACCGCAGCGATCTGGGTCGAGCCTTCGATCACCGTGCGCGCCGACACCCGGTGCTCGGCCGTCCACAGCGCCAGACCCAGCACCAACAGTGCCAAGGCGGTCACGATCAGCTTGAGCCCGGGATGGCGTGGCCCGAAGAGTGCGCGCAAGCCCTCGCGCAAATGTTCGCGTGCACGCTGCCACAGCGAGCGCTCGCCCAGGCGCTGCAAGGCCCACACCGGCCCCAGCATCACGCCCAGCGCCGCCACCAGGCGTTGTGCCTCGGCGTCAAAGGGCGGGCCGTTGCGGCGCTCCAGCGTGATCACGCCGATGGTGTGCACCTCGTGGGTCAGCGGCACCGAGAGCATGGCCGCCGCGCCCAGCGTGCCGGCGGAATCGGCGTGGGCGATGGCGCCCAGCGCATCCTGGCTGGCTGCGGTGACGGGGAAGCTGACCACCGCACCCAGGTCCAGCACCTCGTCCATGGCCGCAGCCAGCGCACGCACCAGGTCGGAGCGCTGGTCGAAGGTGGCGGTGTGCGACATGGCCAGCGGAACGATGCGGTCGTCCTGCTCGAAGCCCACCGACACACGGTCGCAGCCCAGGCGTGCGGCCAGCTCGTTGGCCACGGCCAGCGCCGACGGCGCCAGGCGACGGTGCTGCAGCGCCGTGGCCATCAGCTCGTTGAGCAGGCCCACACGCGCCAGCTCGGCTTCGCGCAGGCGCAGCAGGCGCTGGCGGAAGTGGTCCATCAACCAGCCGCTGGCCCAATGGATCTGGCGCAGCGCGGCCTGCAACTCGGCGGCGGCACTGCCAGCCACGTCGACCACCACCGCGCCATGCAGGCGGCCGCCCACCTCGATGGGGTAGCCCACGTGGGTGGGCTGGTCAGGACGTGGCTCGCCACCGTCGGGGGCAGCCACCACACCCTGGCGCTCGACCAGCGCGCGCTGGGCCACCACGCCCAGGTGCGTCAGGTCGCGCTGCGCATCGGGCCACACGGCCGCCACCGTGAACGGGCCCTGCTCGTTGTCCGAGGTCAGCAGCAGGGCGCCACGCGCATGCCCGATGCGCCCTGCCAGCAGGGCCAGCCAGCCGGTGCAGAACTCCGCCTCATCGGCGGCGGCGGCAAAGCGGGACCAGGCGGCAGACTCGGCACGCGCCTGCTGTTCTTCGACCAGTGAAAAGACGGGTGCTGCGGCCTGCATCAGTGGGCATCCCGGCGCGGCACGGCAGCCGCCGTCAGCTGGCTTCGGCCGCGGCCAGGCCGGCAGCCTGCAGCGAGCCGACGAGCCTGTCCTTCACATCGTTGAAATTCTGCATGGAATGCAGGTGCAGGTAGACGAGCTCGAGCTCGTCGGTGCGGGCCAGCGAGGCCAGCGCCTCGGCATCAAGCGCGCGCAAGCGCTCGCGCGAGACGATGGAGAAGCCGCCGAACTTGATCTTCTCGCCCGCCGGCGTGGTGACCGTGGCCTGCATCGGCGTCAGCAGATCGAGCTCTTTCAGGCGCTTGCCGAACAGGCGTGTGCGCTCGAACTGCGCCTGGTAGTCCTGCAGGAACTTGAGCACGTTGCCGGTGAACTCGGAGGGCTTGCGATCGGTGCCGAACAGGGCCTGGCCGCGGCCCTCGCGGTTCACGCCGGGATGGGTTTCGTCGATGCACAGCGTGAGCGTCTTGCCGTCGGCGCTGGTCGAGAAGACGAAGGGATAGCGCCTGATGAAGGCCGGGATGTACTTGGCCTGCCACTGCGCATCGGCCGACAGGTAGAGGTTTTGTTCACCCTGGATGCCAAGCACGGCCGCGGGCAGCACGTCGTCACCGGCGGCGGTGAAGACCACCGCGTACTCGTTGGCGGCGCGCAGCAGTTCCACCGCCATCAGCGGCACCGCATTGACCCCCGCGCTGAAGGCGTAGTTGGCACCCGTGGCATCGAAGCACACATCACCGTGGCGCGCGGCATTGAGCGGCACTGCGGTCTCGTAGATCAGCAACTGTTTGGCCATAAAGATCCTGCATTCTCCGAAGGTCAAAGGGTAGGGCCGCGCGCACGGCGACGCATCGGGATTTTTACGTCATCGGCACCGGCAAACGGGGGGTGTCGAACCGGTTGACGCTGTCGCGCAACAGCAGATGGGGCCACTGCGATCCGCAGTGGCCCCAGGGTGCAGACGATGGTGTCAGCGGCCGCTGCGCAAGCTTGTCAGCTCAGGGGCCAGGGCAACGCTCACACGCAGACCGGCATTCGGGTTCAGGCGCTGCGCCGAGGCCCCGAGGTGGTTGACGAAGCGGTCTTGCCAGCCGCTGCCAGCCGGCGTCTTGGCCGCTGCCACCGGGGTCGACGGGCTGCCCTGCCAATCGATCTGCACCACCGGCAGGGTGGCATCGGCCGCGACCGGCCGCACGGCCTGCGCCGGTGCCACCGGCTGCAGCCTCTGCTGCTCGGCCGCGGCCCACCAGCGCTCGGGCGTTGCACGCTGGCCGGGCAGCAACTGCCCGTCCATCACGCCGCCCTCGCTGTGGCCCAGGCCGATGGCATGGCCCATCTCGTGGCTCAGCACCGACAGCAGGTCGATCCGGCCCGCCGCGGAGCTGTGCGCACGTGCCGCAACCACCGCACCACGGCCTGCAAACTCGACATCGTCGCCGGGGCTGGCATCGATGAACCAACCATGGCCACCGGCATTGACGTCGACGGTGATGCGCCCGTCGCCGAACTCCGCCAGTTGGTCGCCCGGCAGGTCGGCCAGCGTGAACTGCAGGCCGGCCAGCCCCGCCAGGTGGGACGCGTCCTCGACCCGGGCCCAGCGTGCCCTGGCTTCGGCCGCCAAGGCGGTGATCTGCGCGTCGCTGGGCGCCTCCAGCTGCAGCGCGGCTGTCGATGGCGCCGCCACACCGGCCGTGGCTGCCGCGGGCACGGCGGGGTCATTGGTCTTCAGGGTGATGGTGTCGAACGCCGCGCTGGCACCCTTGGTGAACAGACCGAAGCGGCCGTCCACCCCCACGGCGTTGAACACGAAGCCGACCGCCGCCTGGTCGTTCAGCGTCACGCTGACCGACGAGCCCTTGATCGACACACCGAGCTTGTAGTCGGTGGTGGCCACCAGCGTGGCATTGCCGACCACGGCATCGACCTTCCAGCCAGCGGCTGTGCGGTGGCCGATCATGATCTGCTTGGCCGCCACATCCACCGCGGCGAACTTGAAATCAGTATCGCTGTAGCGGTCGAAGACGATGCCCGCCCGGCCTGCGGTCTTGAAGGTGGCGCTCAGCTCCAGCAGCGAGGTGGCCGACATCTGCGCCATGCCCGAGATGTTGAGCAGCTGGATGGCCGTGTCGCTGCCTGCGGCCGGCGCGCCAGACAAACGCCCCGCCGCAGCGGCCCAGGTGCCGGTGGCCGAACCCGCCACGGCCGTGAGCATGGTCCCGGCGCCGCTGGTGAAGTCATCGGTCTTGACCACGGTGGCGGCCGGCGGCACCACCTGCACCGCGATGTTGTCCATCGCGCCGCGCGACTTGTTGGAGCCAAAGCCCACCAGGCCCCAGTTCAGGCCATAGCTCCAGCCGTCGACCACCGTGGCCTGGAACACATGGCTGAAGACGTTGCTGTTGTTGACCACCAGGCTGGCGGTGAGCCCGTTCACCGACAGCAGCAGGTTGTACCAGGTGTCGTTCTTGATGCCCCCCGGGAACGCCGATTGCCGCAGCACCTGCCAGCCCGCGGCCGTGCGCTGGCCCATCTCGATCTTGTTGGTCGACACGTTGACGCCGGCGAACTTGAAGTTGGTGGCGCTCTGGTAGTCGAAGATCACATAGCTGTTGGCGTTCCAGCCCCCGGTGGGCTTGATCACCTTCACGCTGGCCTGCACCTCGTAGTAGGACGGCAGAGCATCACCAACCTGGAACACCGCCGCGGCGTCGCCCTGGCTGGAATTGGCCGCCACCTGCAAGGCGCCCGCGCTGACCTGCCAGGTGCCGCTGTCGGGTGCCACCGACTGCGTGCTGCCATTGTCGAAGTTGACGGTGCGCAGCACATCGCGCTTGCCGCCCGGGATGTTGCCGGCCTGCGGGTCGGTGGGCGCGCCGGTCTGGTTCTGCCAGGCGAAGTCCTTCTGGCGGATCACACCCAGCTCGCCGATGGGCTCGCCGTTGCGGTAACGCAGTGCCGGGTCACCGTTGGTGTCGGCAAAGCGGGTCGGGTCGGCGCCGTCGCTGGCGCTCAGCGTGTAGAGGAACTCGGCCAGCTGCGGTTGCAGGGTGCGGCTCACGGTGGCCATGCCGAAGGGCGCAAACGGCACCAGGTAGCTGTTGAACTCACCCACCCAGTCGATCAGCCGGTCGCCGCCGGTGTTGGCGATCAGCACGTCGCGGCCAGCACCGCCGAAGGCACGGTCTTCGTAGGTGGGCTGGGTGTCGGGCACATCGTTGCGCAGCAGGTTGGTGCTGTGCAGGTCGTCGGCGTTGAGCAGGTCGTTGCCGAAGCCGGCATAGATGTCGTCACGGCCCGTGCCGCCCACCAGCCAGTCGTTGCCGGTGTCGCCGAAGATGCGGTCCAGCCCGTCGTTGAAGGCCGCCAGGTAGGTTGTGGCCTGCTGGCCGGTGGCACCAGGAATGGTGCCCGCCGGCACGAAGGTGCCCTCGCTGGCGTTGAAGTTGAGGAACCACTCCAGGCCGCCGGCATCGGTCTTGTTGGCCGTGCCGTCGGGGTTGAGGCTGATCTTGCGCAGCGGGTCGTATTCGTCGTACAGCGCAAATTCACCGGCGCGCCGGGTCCGGTCGAAGTGCCAGCCGTCCACGTCGATGGGGTTGAAGCGCAGGATGTCCACCGGGTTGAACGGCCGCCGGTAGTCGCTGCGCGCCACACCGATGAGTGCACCGGCCGCGTTGTAGACCTGGGTGTAGGCCGTGTCCAAGGCCTCGCCGCCGCTGATGGCGTCGTCGCCCGACCCACCGTGCAGCCAGTCGCCCCCCAGGCCGCCGAAGATGATGTCGTCGGCATTGCGCGGGAAGGGGTTGTCAGGTGTGGCGCCGCGGTGGCGGTTGTTGGTGGTGAACTCGTCGGCCGTGCCGTTGAAGTCGGGGTCGAAGCTGAAAGGCGTCAGGTTGACCGCCTTCTTCAGCTCGCCACCGATGTGCACCACCGCCTGCTGGATGGTGCCCGGCGTGGCGATGGCCTCGTTCATCATGTCGCCGTTGAAGGTCCTGGTGTCGCCGTTGTCGGGCTTGAGCGCCACCACGCCATGCAGCGGTTCACCATAGGTGGTCGCGTTGCGGCTGACGATGATGCGGCCGTCGTCGCCGATCACCGAATCGGCGCCCGTGCCACCGCTGATCCAGTCGTTGCCGTAGCCTGCCACGATGTCGTCGTCCTGGCCTTCGCCGAAGACGATGTCGGCGCCGGTCATGGAGAAGATCAGGTCGTCGCCCGATTCACCGTGGATCTCGTCGCCCAAGCCGCGGTCGCTGGTCTTGGTGGGGTCGTAGTCGGTGCCGCCCTCGCTGTAGTCCAGGTACTGCACGGCACGCGCGATGATGCGGTCGTAGGTGGCCGGATTGGTGTCGGCGCCATAACCATCGGCGGCACTGCCGTTGATGTCGTAGTTGAAGTTCAGGAAGCCGCCGGTGCTGGACACACCGCCGGTGGTCAGGGCGTTGGCCACCGTGCCGACCACATTGGCGCTGCTGCGCTGCACGCCGTTGATGCCCACCAGGCGCAGGATGTTGCCGTTGTCGCCCAGGATCACGTCGGCATCATGGGCGTGCGCGCCGCTGGCGTTGACGATCAGGTCACCGCTTCTGGTCGATCCGGCCGTGGTGGCCGTGGTGGCTTGGCCGATGTGGCCATGCGCGATGTCGGTGCCGGCGCCGCCGAAGATGATGTCGCTGCCGTCCGGCCGTTGGGCCTTGGTCTCCAGCGCAAACAGCGCGGAGCTGCCGCCGATGATGTCGTCCTGGCCGACGTTGCCAAAGATCACATCGTTGCCACCATTGCCCTCGATGTAGTCGTCGCCATCGGTGCTGGCCTCGTAGGACGCCACCACTGTCAGGTCGCCGATGCCCTCAAGGCCGGTGGGCGCAGCGCGGCTGGCGCCGTAGGCCGTGGGCGCCCCTGCAAACTCATACTGCACACCCGGGGTCGCCGGGTTGATGTCGGTGCGGGCATCGGTGCCGATCTTGCCGTCGCCCTGGATGGTGTCGTTGCCCAACTGGCCGAAGATCTCGTCTTCACCACCACCGCCGGCGATATAGTCATTGCCCCAGACGCGGATGCCTGGCAAATCGGCCTGCAGTTCGAGTTGGTCGTCGTGGTCCAGCAGTTCGATGTGGTATTCGCGGTGCACCGGATTGGCATTGCCCGGCAGGTTGCCACGCGGGTCGTAGTAGGCCGGGTAAAGGTGGCCATCCACGCCCAGGCCCATCACCAGGGCCTGGCCGTCGTTGAGGCCCGGCACCACGCCGTAGATGGCGGTGCCCACCAGCGCACGCATGCGCGGGTCGAGGTTGTCGGGGCGGTAGCAGATGGCGGCGTTGTCGCCGGCAATCGCGTCATGGCCCAAACCACCGTCGATGCGGTCACGGCCGTCGAGCGCGCCGCTGACATTGCTGCCGCCGATCAGGATGTCGTCGTCGTTGCCGCCATACAGCACGTCGTCGCCCTGCTGGCCCATGATCACGTCCATGCCGTCCTGGCCGTAGACGAGGTCATTGCCCGAGCCGGTGTTGGTGGCCACGTTGATGGCCTCGAAGTGCACCGTGCTCAGGTTGGGGTAGCGGCCCAGGAATTCCTCGCAGATCGGCGGCAGGCTGATCTCGGGGATCAGCGGCCCGCCTTCGCAATGCACCTTGCCCTGGTCGCCGAAGACCAGGTCATGGCCGGCGCCGGCGTAGATCTCGTCGTCGCCACCACCGCCGAAGATGATGTCGTTCAGGCGGCCGCCGATGATGGTGTCGCCACCACCGTCGCTGTTGCCGAAGCCGATGGTCTCGATCTCGCAGATCGTGAATTCATGCACCGAGAACGGGGTCGCCGGGAAATCGATGTCGTCGGCCGTGATCTTGGCGTTGTCGCCGACGGCGATGTTGTTGCCGTCGCCGGTGCTGATCACATCGCCGCCGGTGCCACCGAGCACGATGTCGTTGCGGTCACCGGTGGTGATGCGGTCGGCCCCGCCCAGCGCGGTGAACTCCAGAATCGACCAGATGCGGTCGATGTCGGCCGCACGGATGGGGTTGCTCGCAGCGCCGGTGGCCAGCGCCGCAGGCGTGGCGCTGCGCACATACTGCGCCAGCGTCACCGTATCCGGCGTGGCTTGCGCCAGTTCCTCCGACAGGTAGTCCACCAGGCCGTAGTCGCCGAAGACGATGTTGTTGCCATCGGCGGCCGCCGTGCCCTGCAGCGCACCCAGGCTGTTGCTGGCAAAGGCGTTGATCACATCACCGGCTGCGCCGCCGATGATGATGTCGCGGCCGATGCCGGTGGTCAGC
The DNA here is from genome assembly GCA_040386375.1 of Pseudomonadota bacterium. Classification (GTDB taxonomy): domain Bacteria; phylum Pseudomonadota; class Gammaproteobacteria; order Burkholderiales; family Burkholderiaceae_C; genus Pseudaquabacterium. Next base: position 44,890 of record JAZKFQ010000005.1, on the reverse strand, counting down.
GTGTCCACACCGCCGATCTCGTTCTGCCCATCCATGGTGGACGTGATCAGCGCATAGGTCAGCGGGTGGTCTGCCGCATTGCGAGGCGTGCCGATGACGCGGTTGAAGCCCTGGTTGGTGATGGTGAGGATGCGGCCGTGGTCGCCGAAGACGACGTTGTCGCCATGCCCGGCGTCGACGGTGTCGCCATCACGCCCGCCGATGACGATGTCGTCGCCTGCGCCTGTGTCCACCGTGTCGATGCCACCGTCGGCCAGCGCGGTGCTGACGATCTCGCCGATGCTGAACTCATGCACCGACCAGCGCGACTGCGGGTCATCGCTGGTGGCCGCCGTGAGCTGGCCCGAATCACCCAGCACGATGTTGTGCCCTTCGCGGGCATGCACCGTGTCGCCGCCCACACCGCCGATGACGATGTCATTGGCATGGCCGGTGGTGATGGTGTCACCACCACCCAGGGCGGTGGCGATGGACCAGACGCGGTCGATGTCGTTCGGCCGCACCGGATTGGCCGGTGCGCTGACAGCGCTGCCGCCGGCAGCGATGTAGGCCGTCAGCAGCGGGTTGGTGCTGCTGCCCTGCCCCAGTTCTTCGGACAGGTAGTCCACCACACCGTAATCGCCGAAGACGATGTCGTTGCCGTCGCTGACAGTGGCCGTCTCGCCGCTGTTGGCCACGATGGTGTCACCCAGCGCACCGCCGAAGATCATGTCGCGGCCGATGCCGGTGGTGATGGTGTCGGCGCCACCGTCTTCATCGGTGGTGCCAGGCACGATGGACGTGACGAAGGCCAGCGTCAGCGGATGGGCGTCGCGCTTGGCCGACGGTGTCACCGGCACTGCGGTGCCACCGTCGTTGAACGGCGGCTGGTTGAAGCCGCTGTCGATGCCCAGGATGCGGCCGTGGTCGCCGAAGACGATGTTGGCGCCCGCGCCGGCGTTGATCACATCACCGGCGAAACCGCCGAGGATGATGTCGTCGGCCAGATCGTCGGTGATGGTGTCGATGCCACCGATGCCGGTGTCGATGCTTTCGATGATGTCCAGCGTGGCCAAGTCGGCATCGTCGGCGCGGTAGCCCAGGTGGCCATGGTCGCCGAAGATCAGGTCTTCGTTGGCCCCACCGGTGATGGTGTCGCCGCCGTTGCCACCGAAGATGCGGTCGCGGCCGTCGTCGCCATGGACGAAGTCGAGCACGCCATTGGTGGGCTCGACCGTGCGCACGTCGAACACCTGGGTGGTGCTGAACAGCTTCACGCTGGAGGCGGCCGTGGTCAGTTGCACGGCCACACCGTCACTCTGGCGCACACGGGCGATGTCCACGCCCACCACGCTGCCGGTGACGGCGCGCGTCTGCGCATTCAGGCTGCCGGCTGGCGATGGCAGGTCCTGGTCGATGACACCGTGGTCACCAAAGAGGATGTCGTCGCCACCGTTGCCGTGGATGGTGTCGGTGCCCGCCACCAGGGTGTCGCGTGTGGGTGGTGCCACCACGTGCACACCGCCCGCACTCTGGTTGTCATTGGTGATGACCAGCAGGGTGCGGGTGATCGGGTCGACGTTGAAGCCCGAATCACCGTAGACATGGTCATTGCCAGCTTCTGCGGAGATGGTGTCGTTGCCCGAGCCACCAGCGATGTGGTCGGCCAACTGGCTGCCACGGATGTTGTCGTTGCCGGCGCCACCGTAGATGGTGAGGCCGATGCTGGCCGCGCCGATGACATCGGACGCATCCAGCGCGCTGGCGTTGATCACGTCATTGCCGGCGCGGTCGAAGGGGTTGGCCAGCGGCCAGCGCCAGGCGTCGTCGGCCGTGCCCACCGGGTCGTGGAACTTCGGGCCGAAGATGGCCACGTCCTGCCAGGGCTCGGCCAGCGTGCGGCCGGCCCGCTCGGGGTCGCCGCTGTACCAGATGCCGTCCTGCGAGCTGTCGCCGTACACCACCAGCGGTGAACCGGCGCCACCGCCGCCATTCACCGTGATGGTGTCGCCGCCGACCGTGCCGTCGGCGCGCAGCGCATTGCCGCCGCCCTGCACCAGCGTGATCGTGCCGTGGCGCGCCGGACCCTGCCGCAGCGGGTTGGCGTTGGGCTCCATGGCCTGGCGCAGCGTGCCGTTGATGGTGAGCTGGTCGTTGCCGCTGCCCAGCATCAGGTTGAAGACCTCGATGGTCGACACCGTGTTGTTGGTGGAGAACCCACCGCTGGGATCGTCGTCGAACTGGATCTGGCCGAAGCTGATGCCGCCCGGGAAGCTGGACGGCTCGCCGAAGGCCGTGCCCGGGAAGACCAGCGGCCCGGCCATGCGCAAGCCTGACAAGCCGGTGGACGTGAGCACGCCGGTCTTGTTCATCTGGCTGCCGTCGTCGAAGACGTTCAGCACGTCGATCTGGTCGATCTCGGGCGGCTGCACGCCGATCTGCAGCAGTGCGGCGTTGGCCTCTTGCGGCAGCACGATGGCTCCCACCAGGCTGCGGTCGGCGCCGGTGACACCACCCTCCACCGCCAACGGGCCCAGCAGGCCGGTCAGCAGATGCGGCTGGGCCGCGAAGGGCTTGATGTTGGCCGGTGGCAGCTGGACTGGTGTCAGGTTGATGCCGGTGACCAGCACCGCCTGCTCCAGGTGCCAGTTGGCCGCCGTGAAGGTCAGCGTGGCCGGAACCGTCGAGGTCTGGCCGTCGGTTTCCACCGTGATGGTGACCGAGCCGGCCGGTGCCGAGGCGAGGCGCACGAAGTAGGTGTCGGTGATGCTGCCATCGGCGCTGACCGCCGTCGCGCCATTGGTCTCGCGCACGATGACGCTGGGCACGTCGTTGTCCAGCACCTCCACCGCCAGCAGTTCACGCAGGCCGACATAGGAGGTGTCGATGCTGGCTGCGGTGACGGTGTGCGCGATCGGCACGACGAACGGGTCTTCGGCACGCTGTTCGATGTCGGTGCCAGCGGCTTCGTCCTTGGCAACGACCTGGATCGTGATCGGCGCGTAGTTGCCGCCCTGGCCGAAGGTGACCACATTGCCCGACAGGCGGGCATCGCCGCTGCTCAGCGTGAGCTGGGTGGCGTCGAAATCCAGCGTCACCGACACCGTGCCACCACCGGTGGGCAGCTTGGCCAGCGCCAGCGTGTAGCTGTCCACGATGCCAAAGGGCAAGGCGCCTTCCAGCACACGCGTCATGCCATCGAACTGCGTGATGACCAGGCCGGGTGCGTCGTCGTCGACCACCGTCACCTCGACATTGCGCACCTGGGCCTGGTCGAAGGTGGCCAGCGTGTTGGCCTGCGCCGTGGTGTCACCAGCAGCTTCGATGGCCGCGTCGACCATGTGGCTGACGGTGATGACACGGTCACCCTCGGCGTAGTTGTCCTCGGCAGCCCGCACGAAGACCGTCTGCGCCTGGTCATAGTTGCTGGCATCGAAACGCAGCACCAGGGCGCGGTTGGCCACCGGCGTGAGCACGCCGTCCACGGTCACGGTGCGGTAGTAGCCGTCGACCGAGGCATCCCCACCGGTCAGCCCGGCATCAATGTCGCGCAGGAACAGCGGCTGCAATCCGGCCAGCGCCGGGTCGTCCTTGCTGACGAGGATGGAATCGCCGCCAGCGTCTTCTTCGTTCTTCGACGAACGCGCGGCCGAGACAGTGATGTAGACCACCGTGCCCGCAGCCGGCGCCACCGCCAGCCTGACGCTGTAGCTGTCGGTGCTGCCCACCACGTCGTTGCCTTCGAGCACACGGGTGCCGTCGGTCTCGGTGATCACCACCACGCCCTGCGGGCCGGTGGCCACGTTCAGGTTGATGCCCGGCGCCGGCAGGCCGTCGTAGCCCGCATCCAGGCCCGAGCTCAGGCGGTGGTTGATGACACCGCTGCGGCCTTCCAGGTCGCGGCTGGTGATGGTCTCGGTGACATCGCCACCCACATTGATGTTGTCGCTGCCCAGGCCGCCGATGACCCGCGTGGCCACGCCGAAGGGTGTGCTCAGCACGAAGAAGTCGTCGTCGCCTTCCAGGCCATCGACCTCGACCACCTCGACGTTGTCGAAGCGCACCTGCAGGCCGGCACCGAAGATGCCGTCCTTGGTGATGACGATGTTGTCGGCGAACTCGGTGCCCAGCACCACCACCTTGTCGAAGCCCGAACCTCCGTCGATGGACACCGGAGCGTTCACGTTGTACTGGACCTGGTCGTCGCCTTCACCCGGCTTGATGGTGGTCTGCTGCTCGGTGGAAAAACCACCACCCAGCAGCGGCTCAGCCACGCCCGAAGCATCGGTCTTGATCGTGCCGTCGGGGTTGGTCACGGCCAGCGCAAAGGCGCGCACGATGAAGGCATCGTTGCCGGCATCCCCCTCCAGCCGCAGTTCGGCCTTGTTGCCGTAGACGTTGAAGCTGTCGTTGCCATCACCGCCCTGGGCCACCAGTGGCATGGTGGCGCCACGGCTGAGGTAGCCGCGGGTGGTGGCGATGGTGGGCATGGCATCGGCCGGCAGCAGCTTGCCGCTGCCGGTGTCACGCAGGCTGCCGAACAGCTGGCCGATCTGGAAGCGGTCATCGCCGGCACCACCGTCCAGCGTGGTGATCGTGGCGTTGTCATCGACCGAGAACTGGTCGTTGCCGCCCTGGCCGTAGACCGACAGCCTGCCATTCAGGTTGATGTCGTACTGGATGCGCTGCACCTCGGGCGAGCGGTTGTAGCCCGCATCACCCGCAGCCTGGCGTGCCTGGTCCAGCGAGCCGTGCAGCAGGGCCACGAAGGCCGGTGTGTCGGCCGCCTCGCCCGGGATGCTGGCCGTGCGGCGCAGCAGGAAGATGTCGTCGCTGGGGTCCAGCGCGCCGTTGAGCGTGCTGTTGCTGCCGAACACCGACAAGGTGTCCACACCATCGTCCTTGGCGCCGGTGTCGAGCACGCTGACAACGTAGTTGCGTGCATCACCACGGCTGCCCAGGGTGTAGACCTCCACCGCGTCGGTGCCGGCCTGGCCGTCCAGCACCAGGCTGTGGTTGGCGGCGATGGGCTGGTAGGTCTGCGACACCGCATTGAAGGTGGCGGTGGCCGGGCCAGTGCTGATGGCGGCGTCCTGCAGGTAGAACACCCGCATCAGGTCCTCACCGTCGGCGACCAGCGATTCGGCGTCGGCGCTGCCGTGAGCGCGGGTCTGGCTGCCGATGAAGATGTAGCCAGGGTTGCCCCAGGTCGTGCCGCCGCCAATGCCACTGGCATCGCCGAAGTCGATGCGGTCGACATCGGCATTGCCCCAGATGTTGGTCTGCCACAGCGGGGCGGCCAGGCTGGGGGTGTAACTGCCGGTGGGACCGCCCGCCGTCACGATGGCGCCCGCCACCAGCTTGCCACGCAGCTGGATGTGGCTGCCAAAGCCGGTGTCAGCATCCACGCCGCTGCCATCGCCGTCGCCGTACAGGTCGATGGACTCGGCAGCCACGATCTCGCCATTGGCGCTCAGGTCGATGTTGTCGCCGGCGCGCACCGTCACCGTGCCGGCCTCGGCAAACACGCTGCCATGGACGATGTCGCGGGGCGCATCGGGGTCATTGCCTGGGGCGGTGGTGTTGTCTTCGGCAAAACGTGCCGAGCCGGTGGCCAGCAGCACGAAATGTTCGTCGAGGTCGGCCGATTCACGCACCACCAGGCGGATGTCGCCGGTGAGCGCATGCGCCAGCACCAGGCGCAGGTCGGCATCGGTCTCGGTGACATCGATGCTGCCCTGGGCCTCCAGGCCCACATCGTCCACACCGGCGGCCGAGCCGCGGCGTGAATCGATCTCGAATGGATTGCCCAGCGAGCCGATGCTGGCACCGCTGCCGTTGGCATCCAGGTCGATGCTGCGGGCCAGCACATTGGCCGCCGCGTCGTTGCGCGCATCGACGATGTGGCCGCCGGTGGTGCGCAGCGCCGCGTCGCCGGTGGTCTGCACGCTGTGCACCGGCATGTCGCCGCTGGTCTCGTCGAGGAAGATACCGGCAGTGGCCGTGGCGGTGGTGTCGAAGGCGCTCAGCACCCCGGCCAGGTTCTTGGTCGCGGTGTCGCTGCCTGGCCGGATGTCGGTGTTGATCTCCAGGAAGTTGCCGGCCTCGCCGATGCCGCCCAGCGGGCTGTCCACGTCCAGGCTGCCGGGAGCCGCTGCCGTGCCGGGCGGGTAGACCAGGCCGGTTCCGGCGACGAGCGTGATGCTCTCGCCGGACACATCGGCCTCGGCACCGCCGTTGGTGTCGTCGTTGCGCGCGTCGAGAATCATGGCCGGCGCATACAGCAGCACATCGTTGGCGTTGGAGCGGATGCGCTCCACGCGCATGTCGCCGGTCTTCTCGGCCAGCGTGATCCGGCCGTTGGTCAACACGTCGATGTCGCCCGAGACCAGGATCTCGGTGATGCCCAGCACGTGTATCAGCGTGTCACCGGGCAGCGGGTTGGCGGCGGCCACCACGATGTCGTCGCCAGCGGTCAGGCCCGCCAGCTTGCGGTCACCAGCGGCGTCGAGGTTGCGGAAGTCGTAGACGCTGTCGCGTGCCACCTCGGTGCCACCGAAGGCCGCCAGGTTGCGGCTGGGCGTGCTGGGGCCATCAGGCCGGAAGAAGGTCTTGATGTTGACGTCGCGGGCGGTCGACGGCGCCGGAATGGTGTTCTCGTTCAGCGTCGTCACCCGCACGCCGCTGGAGGCGCCGGCACCGGTCTCCTGCACCGAGGCCTGCAGCAGCGCATCCACCGTGCCGCCTGCTGTGAGGGTGTCGATGGTGGCGGTGAACTCGGTCACCGGCGTGTCGTCGCGCAGGTGAGACTTGATGTCCAGGTAGATGTCTTCACCGGCTGCGCCCACCACATGCTGGGCGGCGGTGAGCGTGTGCAGCACGGTGTCGGCCGCGGTGCTGGGGTCGAGTGGCACCACCGTCAGCACATTGCCCACACGGGTGGCGAGCTGGATGCTGGCGCCACTGGCCGAGCGGATCACGGTGTAGTAGTTGCCGTCGACCAGGCCACCGATGGCGGCGCCATTGCTGTCGTAACGCACCAGCTGGCCGGTGAACAGCGAGGCGCTGCCCAGGAACACCGCATCGGCGAAGTTGGACACATCGCTGCTGCGGAAGCTGGTGCTGGGCAGCGCATCGTCGCTGTAGACCATGTCGACGTTGACGCGTGTGTCGGCGCTGCCGATGCTCTCGCCCGCGCCATTGGCCTGGATGTCGAGGATGGCCGTGGTGACCAGCGACACCCGGCCGGTGGTGGCCGTGATCTCGCCGACGCCGCGGTCACGCGCGGCCAGGATGGACCCGCCGGTGTTGCGGATCACGGTGGCGCCGATGGGGTTGTTGATCGTGCCGTTGAGGATGATGTCCGACTCGGCCAGATTCAGGATCTGCACCAGGGTGGGCGCCACCGTGCGGTCGACCGAGAAGGTCAGCGGCACATTCGGGCCGTCCAGTTCCACCAGCGGGTTCTGCGTGGTGTTGACCACGTCGATGTTGTTGATCTGCAGCGGCCGGTTCCAGGCATTGGTGATCAGCACCTGGCGGAAGCTGTCGCTGAAGTCCCAGTGTCCACCGCTGCCGCCGATGTTGAGCGTGGCCGTGCCGGCGTTGGCGCGGCCGCTGGCGTCCTTGCTGGTGTCCACGCTGTTGTCGAAGAAGGCCTGGCCGGGATCGTTGTTGCCGATGTCGTTGACGACGATCTCGGCCTCGGTGGTGGCGATGGTGCCGCTGTCCTGCGTGCTGTCGGCCGCGGTGTTGATGCTGGCGTTGATGGCCTTGACGATCTTGCCGGTGTCGTCGATGGCGATCTCGGCAATCTCCAGCTCGGGGCTCTGGCCCGAGAAGATCATCACGTTGGCGTTCCAGGTGATGCTGCGGTTCTGGCTGTTGTTGATGGAGCCATTCACGCCACCGGCGGCCAGTGCCTTGCGGCTGTAATCGCCACTGGCATTGATGCGGTCGATCTGGTTGGTGGTGTTGACGTACAGCGCCAGGTGGTCCAGCGTGGCGGCCTCGCCCGTGGGATGGCCCAGCTTGCTGTTGCCGGCACTGCGCGGGCCGGCGGTGATCAGCGCCCGCGCTGCCGCGGGGTTGCTGCGCGGATCGGCGATCACGCTGGAGACCAGCGTGGTGGTGTTGTTGCGGTTGGATTCCAGGTAGCCGAACAGGCCCAGCACCTCGGCATACGAGTAGGCGAAGGTGTCGATGCCCTTGAACGTGGCCTCGATGTCCACACCGTCGTAGCCGGTGATGCTGGCGCCGCTGCCGATGGTCACCGTGTTGGTGGCCGACGCGTTCAGGTTGGAGTTGTTGATCGACACCCCCACGAAGCCGGCACCCCAGCCCTTGGCTTCGGTGTAGAGCGTCATGTCGGTGGTGGTGGCGCGGAAACTGGTGGAGTTGCCGGTGACCACGGCATTGGCGCCCACCGTGACCAGGCTGCTGCCGACCAGCGTGTAGCCGGTGTTGGCGTATCCACCGCCGCCAAAACCGCGGCCGTCGGCCGACGACCGAGTGGACGACTGCGCATCACCGGCCGTGGACACATCCACATGGCCAGCGGCAACGATCTTGGCCCCGCTGCGCACCGTGGCGGTGGTGTTGTAGCTGACCGTCGAATTCATGTTGGCACGCACGTCGGCGGCGAAGCCACCCGAATCGGCACGCGCGTTGCCATCGGTGATGTGGTTCGACACCGCCCGCACCGTCACGTCGCCACCGGCGCCGATGATGGTGCTGCCGCCGATGAAGGCTGCGGTGGTGCTGGTCTGCGCGGTGCTTGCGTTCGCCTTGCCGATGCCGACAAAACCGCCCGCAGCATTGCTGACCGTGGCACGCGCATTGGTGGTGGAGTCGGCCAGCACCGACACCTGGCCCAGCACCGTGCTGGGGCTGGCCAGCGCGGTGGTGGTCAGCGACGACGAGGCGATGTAGGCGGTGACGGTGGCATTGGCGGTGGAGACCGATGCATTGGCCGTCTCGCCGACAAAACCCTTGCCCGACCCGGTGGCGGCAGCCGTGGACACGGCGTCGCCCGGTGGTGGCTTCAGCGTCGCCAGCGAGACCCCGCCCGGGCCGACGATGCGCTGCGTGGTGCCGCTGACACCGCCGCTGATATCGATGCGGAACTGGTGCGTGCTGGTGGCGACCGGCGCGGTGATGTCGATGCTCTCGCGCGCAAAGCTGTGCACGGTGCCGCCGCTCAGGCCGCCGGTGCCCAGGGTCTTGGCCGCGCCGCCTGGGATGTCGGCCACCTGGAAGCTGGCGCCGCTGGCTGGCCGACCGACGATGTAATAGGTCTGGCCGTCATTGAGGCCCGAGAACTTCTGCTCGCCCGGGCGCACCAGGCTGTGCGTGGCCGTGCTCTGGCGGTTGACCGGGTCGATCAGGATCGCGCGGTTGCCATCGACGGTCTTGACCACGGTCTCGGCGGTGGCGAAGTCGCCGCTCACCTCGAGGGTGGTGCCGACGATGTTGAGCACGGTGCGCGTCACGTTGTTGCTGCCCGCGCCACCGGCACCTGCGGCGCCCGACACGGTGACCTGATCGCCGATGCGGAAGCCTCGCGCGGCCCAGTCGATGCCGATGATCTTGGCGTTGGCCGCCGGGCTGCTGGTCGCCTTGACGAACTGCAGGCTGGCGGTGGCGGTGGGCTTGAGCTGCAGCCCGAAGCTGTCGATGGCCTCGGCGCGGTAGGTCGTGCCGTTGACCAGCCCGCTGATCGGGCTGCCACCGGTCACGCCATAGACCAGGAACTCGCCGTCGGCAAAACCATGCCCGGTGTCTTCGAAGAAGTAGATGTTGTCGGCGCCGGCCGAATTGGCCACCGTTGTCGGCGTGCTGCCGGTGGCACGTGTGACGGCCACATCGACCTGGCTGGCCAGGAAGGTCTTCAGCGGCGGCGCGTGGTAGGTCACCGCGTCGCCATTGGCGAAGCTGTTGGCCTCGTTGAGGGTGGTGCCGTCGCCCGCCACGTCGCTCACCGTCGGCGTGCTGGTCAGCAGGTTGGGCGCCACCAGCTGGATGGTGAAGGCGTCGAGCACCCGCACCGTGTACACCGTGTTCGCTGTCAGGCCGCCGACCAGGTCGCCGCCTCCAGGCTTGTAGGCCACCTGGTCGCCGCTGCGCAGGTTGTGCTGGGTGCCGAAGGTGATGGTCTCGCGTGAGCCGGCCACGCCGGCGCCCTCGAAGGCGGCGCCCAGCGCCAGCGTGTTGGTGCCGGTGCTGATCACGCTGTACTGGCGTGACAGCACGGTGCTGCCGGTGGTGCCGGCGGGTGCGGGATAGGTCTCCTGCAAGCCCGGGATGAGGGTGTTGCCGCTGGCCTGGTACTCGATCACGTCGCCGGTGTCGAGGTTGTGGTTGGCAACGGTGAGCGTTTCTGCACCGGTGTCCGTGGCAGTGATGAGGTAGGTGGGCAACGTCGCGGCCGTCACCGGCTTGACGCTGGCTTCCACCGCCACCGAGCCCGCCTGCACCAGCGAGCCGGTGCCGATGTAGGCCAGGGCCGTTGGGGTGACCGTCACCGTGGACAGCGAGGCACCCAGCGCCCCCAGGCCCTCGGCCACGCCGGTGGTGGTGGCGTCGGCCTCCGGGCTACCCTTGGCCTGCACCACGATGGCGCCCGAGACGTCGATCACGGCGCCGCCACGGCGGCCATCGGCATCGGTGTTGGGGCCGCCGATGTGGGCATCGAGGTTGGGCGTGACGCTCGCGGTGGCGGAATTGGCGCTGTTGGCGATCAAGCCGCCGGAGACAGCGCGCGAGAAGGCCGTGGCGTTTTCGGCGCTGAGCGCCTTGACGTCCAGGCCCGCCGCACCACGCCCTGTGGCGCTGGTGACCGAGCCTTCCATGCGTGCATGCACGGTGCCGCCTGCCGTCGCATTGGCCGTGCTCTTGCCCACGCCCACCAGGCCGCCGGCCTGGCCGGCTGCAATGCTGTCGGCCCTGGACGTGCCATTGGCAGTGACGGCAATGCTGTTCTTGGCGCTCAACCGTGCATCGCTGTCGACGAAGGTGTCGACATGCGGCCGGTCGGTGGCGGTGGCGGTGGCGCCGCTCGAGGCGATCAGGCCACCCGCAGCCGCGTGCGACGTGGCCTTGGCACCCGAGCCGTTGACCACCTTGCCGGACGAGTCGGCGTTGTAGACCGCGCTCAGGGAAATGCCCTTGTCGCGCGAGACGACGTTGCCGCCGCTGATCGACGCGCGGATGGACGGTGTGCCGGCGGTCGGCGCCGAGATGGTCGCGACCGACGTGGTCTCGCCGACCGAAACACCGAGACCGATGGCGTTCGAGCCGCCCGAGGCCAGCGATGTGACGCTGCCGGCGGCGGTGGAGGCGACCGAGATGTCGCCACCCGCCGCGACCAGGCGCGCATCCCCAAAACCGCCGAGCCGGCTGACCACGGTGGGCCTGACGGTGGTGGTGGCCTTGGTGACGGCGGCCGACACGGCGATGAAGCCCACCGCATTGGCATTGCCGGTGGATGTGGCCGATGCGGCCGAGGTGGAGATGGCGTCGATCTGCACGTCGCCCGCCACGTCGAGTTCCACCGGGTCGGCATAGGCCTGGGTGTTGGTGGTGACGCTGGCGTCCGACACCGCACCACTGCCGGCGACGGCGAGTGTGATGCCAGCGGCCAGCGACGATGCCTTGGACACGGTGGTGACGCTGGCCTTCTCGGTGGCCTTGATGATCAAGCCACCGCCGGTGGTGGCGATGCTGGCGTTGCTGGCAGAGGCCTGCACGTCGTTGGAGATCGAGTTCTCGGCCTGCGAGATGCTGACCGCACCGGCCGCACCGATGCCGATCGACAGGGCAAAGGACACGGCGTTCGCCGTGGCCGTGATGGTGGAGCTGTCCTCGGCCGTGAGGCTGACACCTGCGCCGGCATCGATGCCTGTGCCGCGGGTCGCGTCGATGTAGGCCTTGACATCGGTGTCGATGCGGTTCTCGATGGACACACCCGCGCCCGACAGGCCGACCGCGATCGCACCTGCGGCCGCCGAGATGGCAGTGGCCTGGATGTTGGCGGTGATGGTGGCGGTCTCCTTGGCCGCCACGGTGATGGCGCCGTCGGCATCGACGCTGGCATCGTGCACATAGGCCAGCACCTGGGCCGGGCGCTGCGCCAGGTTGACCTGCTCCCATTGGCCGAGGTCGGTGTAGTTCAGCCAGCGCAGCCATTTGCCGTCGGCGACCAGATCGTCACCGGTGGGGCGGTTCAGCGTGGCGCTGCCGATGTAGCGGTAGACGCTGCCCACGTCGCCGCCGCTGGTCAGGCGCACGGTCTGGCCGGTGCTCACGCTGACCGCGTTGGTGTCGCTGGTGTAGGTGGCAGCGGTGTTGGTCAGGTCGGTGGCCCAGCCGATGTAGTTGCGCGCCGTGGCAGCGCCGACGGCCAGCGCCCCGGCGTACACCCCGCCCGAGACGGCGAGCGTCTCGGCGGTGATCTGCGCCGTGACGGTGGAAGCGTCCGTGGCCTTCACTTCGACCTTGCCAGCGCTGTCGACATCGCTGTCGTCCACCCAGGCGCGGGTCTTGGTGTAGATCGCGTTGAAGGCGTCGGCGCCGGCACCGGCCAGGCTGATCGCCAGGCCGCCGATGGTGGCGGCCGCGCTGGCCGCGGTGGCCCGCGAGCTGATGGTGGCCGTGTCGGTGGCGCTGATCACGATGCCATCCGTGCCGGTGGCCTCGAGTTGGTCGGCGTTGTCGACGTAGGCATCCACCTCGTTGCTGATCTCGTTCTTCGCCAGGGCCACACCCACGGCCAGCGCACCGGCAAAGACGCCGAACGAGGCCGCCAGCGTGGCGGCCTGGGTTGTCGCGGTGATGGTGGAGGTGTCGGCAGCGGCAAGCGTGATGCTGCCGGCCTCGATGCCGGTGTCGGCCGCCGCCACGCCGGTGGCCACGGGATCGTCACCGTTGGTGAAGGTCTTGACGTGGGTGCGGATGCGGTTCTGCGTGCTGGCGCCGGCGCCGGCGCCACTCAAGCCCACTGCGCCGCCAGCCACGGCCACGGCGCCGGCCTGCACCAGGGCCGTGATCGTCTGGCTCGCGGTGGCGCCCAACCCCAGCGCACCCGTGGCATCCACCGCCGAATCACTGATGTAGGCCTGCACCTCGGCCGCGTCGGGCAAGCCGCCGGCCGTCTGGCCGATGAAGTTGCGCGCCCGCACCTCGCCGATGGCCACGCCAGCAGCCACAAAGCCCACCGACGCCGCCACCGCCAGGCCACCCACGGTGGCGCTGATGGTCGAGGTATCGGCCGCCGACAGCGTGACCGCGCCACCGCTCTCGACCACGCTGTTGTGGATGTAGGCGTTGGTCTTGGACAGGATGACGTTGTCCACCTCGGCGCCGGCAAAGGCAAAGCTGATGGCGATGCCACCCACGCCCACGGCAGCCGAGACGGCCACGCCCAGGGCGGTGATGGTCGCGGCTTCGGTGGCGTTGATCAGCAGGTTGCCACCCAGGCGGGTCTGCACCCGCTGGCCATTGGCCGCTGCGTTGTCGATAGAGGCCGAGACCCGGTTGTCGACCTCGTTGTGCGCCAGCGACAGCCCCACCGCGGCCGACGCGCCCAGCGCGCCCACGGCCAGCGCCACGGCGGCTGTGCCCACGGTGGCGTTGATGGTGGAGGCATCCGTGGCCCGAATGGCGATGCTGTCGGCCACCACGCCCTTGGTGCCCAGGCCGTCGTTGCCAGGGTCGGTGCCGTCGATCGAGGCCTTGACGTTGGCCGCCACCCGGTTGGTGGCGCTGGACCCGGCACCGGCCAGGCCGATGCCACCGAAGGCGGTGGCCGATGCGGCCACTGCGCCGGCCAGCACCAGGGCGTCGATCTTCTGTTTGGCGTCAGCGTCCAGGCTCAGTGCGCCGCCAGCGTCCACGCTGGAATTCTTGATCGTGGCCTGCACCTCGGCGGGTGTCTTCACGCCCGCAGCGGTGTAGCCGATGCTGTTCTCGGCGATCGACGCGCCGATGGCCAGGCCTGCGCCCACGGCGCCGCCGCTCAGCGCAGCCGCCACGGCCAGCACACGGGCCTCGATGGTGGCGTCGTTGTCGGCGTCGAGGCTGACATCACCACCGGCGGTGACAACGCTGTTGTCCACCGTGGCATGGACACTGCCGAGGATGACGTTGCTGGCGAACGCACCAGCGCCGCTCAGGGTCAGGCCGATGCCACCCAGGGCGATGGCCGCAGCCGCCGCGCCGGTGGTGGCGTGGATGCTGGCCGTTTCATGCGCACCGATCTCCACATCGCCGGTGGTGGTGACGCCGGCATCGACGTCCTTGACGAAGGCCGCCACATCGTTGTCGACCTCGTTGAAGGCCAGGCCCACGCCGATGGACACCGAGATGGCGCCCAGGCCGAAGGCTGCCGAGATGGCCACCGCGCCGGTGAAGGAATCGATGGTCGAGGTGTCGGCGGCATCCAGGTGCACGCTGGCGGCGCTGACGCCCCGGTTGTCCTTGTCACCCTGGATGTAGCTCTGCACCAGGGTGGCGATGCGGTTGTTCGACGCCGCGCCGGCGCCGGCCAGCGAGGCGCCGACCAGGCCACCCGAGATGGCCACCGAGCCGGCAAACACCGTGGCGTCGATGATCTGGCTGGACACGGCGTCGACCGTCAGATTGCCGCTGGCGCTGACATTGGAGTCGAGCACATAGGCCTGCACGCTGGCCGCGCCCAGGCTCAGGTTGGTCTGGCGCCACTTGGATTTGTCGCTGTAGTTCAGGCGCGTGAGCCAGTTTTCGGTGGTGCCGCTGGGCTTGTTGATCGCCGCCGTGCCGATGTACTGGTAGACATCCCCCGCACCCGGGCCGGAGGCGATCTTGACCGTGTTGCCGTTGACGATGCTGGCCGGATCGCTGCCTGTGCTGTAGGTGGCGACGAGGTTGTAGTCGGGGTTCCAGCCGATGTAATTGCGCGCCAGGGCCACGCCGATGGACGCACCCACACCCGCATAGGTGCCGATGGCCAGCGCAAAGGCGGCGCTCACCACGTCGGCGCTGATCAGCGCCGCATTGCGGGCGTCGATGTCGAGCTTGCCGGCGCTGCTGAGGGCGCTGCCCTGGGCATAGGCCTTGGTGCTGGTCAGGATGACGTTGTTGGCGTCTGCGCCGGCGCCGCTGACGGCCACGCCCGCAACACCGCCAAAAGCCGCCGCCAGCGACGCGGCAAAGGCCGTGGAGTTGATGCTGGCCGTCTCGGCGGCCGACACCGTGATGCCACCCGCAGCCGTGGCGGTGACACCATGGTCGCTGGCATCGGCACCCAGGCCGTCGGCGTTCTTGATGGAGGCCTCGACATCGCTGGTGATGGTGTTGCGTGCCAGGGCCACGCCGATGGCAAACGACACGCCGGCCGTGCCGCCCACGGCGGCCGCCAGCGAGACGGCACCGGCCAGTGCCGTGATGCGCGAACTGTCGGTTGCCAACAGCGTCACGCTGTCGGCCAGGATGCCCACCGTGCCGCTGCTGCGGTCGCCCTCGATGGTGGCCTTGACATCGACGCCGATCTTGTTTTCGGCATACACACCCGAGCCTGCGGCGGCGATGCCCGCCGTGCCACCGGCGCCCACGGCCGCCGAGCCGGCGATCACCAGGGAATCGATGGTCTGGCCGGCGATGGCGGTCAGGCTCAGGTCGCCCTCGGCCCGCACGCTGGTGTCCAGCAGGGAGGCGCGCACCTCGGCCGGGGTTTCGAGCGTGGCGCCCGGCGTCCAGCCGATGAAATTGCGCGCCACGGCCACGCCGATGGCCACGCCCACACCCGCCGTGCCACCACCGCCAATGGCGAGCGAGGCCGCCACCACGGTGGACGAGATGCGCGACGCGCCAGTCGCCGCCAGCGTGACATCACCGTCGCTGTCGATGACGCTGTTGTCGCCGTGTGCATGGGTCTTGCTGAGGATGACGTTCTGCGCCACCGCACCCGCGCCGGCCACACCCACCCCAGCCGTGCCCCCAAAGCCGGCGGCCAGTGCCGCAGCGGCGGAGACCGCGCTGATGGTGTTCTTGCTGACGGCGATGGTGTTGGCGCCAGTGCGCTCCAGCACATAGGTCTGGCCATCGGGGGCCAGCAGCGACCAGCTCTGGCCCTTGACCAGCACCGAGACCTTCAGCTTGTCGAGCAGCACCCAGCTGGCCGAGCCGTAGTTCTGGGCGGCCAGGTTGTCGGCCAGGTTGTCATCTGTGCCGACATAGCGGTAGACCCGCCCGGCGATGCCGGTGCCCGAGCCGGCCACCACCTCCACCGTCGTGCCTTCGGCCAGCTTGACCGTGCCGGCCTGGTCGGACTTGTACATCGAGCCGGTGGCCACGCTGTCCTTCACCGCCAGCGCATCCAGGCCTTGCAGCGCCAGCTGCGCGTTCATCGCGCTGCGCAGGTTGCCGAGGATGGCCATGTCGGCCAGCAGGTCGACGGTGGCCTCGTTCACCGCGTCGTCGGCGGGATTGTTGAGGTTGTCGCCGTTGTTGGCCGGATCGTCGGGGTTGTCCTCGTTGGCCTTGGCCGCGTTGTCCAGATCGGCCGGGTTGAATGTCAGGTCGAACAGCTTCTCGCCCTGGCTGATGGCGGCGATCTCCACATCACCGCCGTTGTGCGTGGCCACACCCTGGTCGGCATTGCGGACAGACGCATCCACGGCCACGTTGACCTCGTTGAAGGCCAGGGAGATGCCCACCGCCACCGACACACCGGCAGTGGCGCCCAGGGAGGCGGCCAGTGCCGCCGCGCCGGAGATGGCCTCGATGCCCGATGAATCCCGGGCCTGCACCTGCACACTGCCGGCGCTGATGCCGTCGGTGGCCGCCTGCGCGCCGTCGCCGTCCACATAGGCCTTGACGTCGGTGCGGATCTTGTTCTCGGCATACGCCCCCGCCCCGCTGACGGCGATGCCGGTGCCGGTGCCGCCGCCCACGCCCAGCGCGGCGGCCACCACCACCGCGTCGATGGCATTGGTGGCTTCGGCGTCGATGGTCAGCGCGCCGGTGGCGTCGATGCTGGACTGCTTGACATAGGCCTGCACCTGGGCCGCGTCCAGGCCGACGTTGACCTGCTTCCACAGGCTGGGGTCGCGGTACTGCTGGGCGCGCAGGTCGAAGGCCTGCACACCGGCCTGGTTCGGGTCGCTGTCGGTGACCGTGTCGCCGATGTACTGGTAGACATCGCCGGCCAGCGCACCCTCGAC
The DNA here is from genome assembly GCA_040386375.1 of Pseudomonadota bacterium. Taxonomy (GTDB): domain Bacteria; phylum Pseudomonadota; class Gammaproteobacteria; order Burkholderiales; family Burkholderiaceae_C; genus Pseudaquabacterium. Next base: position 27,713 of record JAZKFQ010000005.1, on the reverse strand, counting down.
CACACGCACCTGGGTGCTGTTCTTGGTCAAGCTGGCCAAGGGCGTGGCGCCGGCATCGAGCACGGTGCCCGACACGCTGGCGCCGTTCGGGTCGTAGCCGATGAAGTTGCGCGCCACGGCCACGCCCACCGCCACCGCGATGCCGGTGGCACCAACGGCCACCGAGGCCGCCACACCGGCCACCGTGGCGTCGATCTCGGACGAACTGGTGGCGTCGAGGTCGACCTTGCCCACCGGGGCCGCATCGGTGCCGATGGCACTGTTCTCGATGAAGGCGTTGCTGCGCGACAGGATGACGTTGGTGGATTCCGACGCACCCCCGGCCACGCCCACGCTGGTGCTGCCGCTCAAGGCCACCGACACGGCGGCAGCGAACGAGGTGACCTCGATCTTCGAGGCATCGTCGGCGCGGACGACCACGTCACCACCGCTGTGCACGCTGGGCATGTTCAGGATGCTGGCGGACACATCCTTGTCGATGGTGTTGTGGGCCAGCGCCAGGCCGATGGTCACGGCCACGGCAGACGCACTGGTGCTGCCCGAGACACTGACACCGGCGGCCACCGCTGTGGCTTCGATGCTCGAATCGTCGTCCGCCGTGATGCTGAGCGTGCCGCCAGCCTCGACACGGTGCGTGCCGGTGGGCGCGGTGTTGCGGATGGTCGCTTCGACGTTGTTGTGGATCTGGTTGAAGCTGAGGGCACCCGTGGCGTTGGCCGCCACGGCCGAACTGCTGCCGCTGATGGCTGCAGACACGCTGATGCCGAAGCCCAGCGACTTGATCTGGGATGTGCTGTGGGCCGACACGGTGACTGCGCCGTCGGCATCCAGGTCGGCATCTTCGACCGCCGCGCGGGTGGCGGTGCCGATGTCGTTGATGGTCAGCGAAATGCCCAGGCCAACCGCCGTGGCCGAGCCGTTCTGGCCCAGCGCAATCGCCAGGTTGGCCGCGCCGGCCACCGACTCGATGGTGGATGCATCGTCGGCGCTGACCGTGATGGACGCAGCGCTGCCCACATCGGTGGTGACGGAACTGTCGTTGCGCACCCGCGCCTGGGTGCTGTTGCGGATCTTGTTGACGCCGATGGAGCCTGCCAGCCCGACGGCAAAGGCCGAGCTGCTGGTGGACGTGCTCAGGCTGCCGGCCGCGCCGATGCCGATGGACAGGATGCTGGCCAGCATGTCGGCCTGCACCGTGACATGGCCACCGGCGTTGACGGTGCTGTCGTCGATGTCGGCCAGCACCTGGGTGGGGTCGGCATCGGTGCCGATGTTGTTGATCGCAAACGAGCCGGCCACCGAACCGGAGCCGGCGCTGCCGCTGCCGCCGCTGGAAAACGCCACCGCGATGGCCCCTGCACCCGCGATGATCTCGGCCTCGTTGCTGGCCGACACGGTCATGGCCCCGGGCACATCCACCGTGCTGGTGGACACCGTGGCCGCCGTGTCGCCCATGATTTCATTGACCGAGCCCGAGCCGGCGCCCGCGCCGGCAATGCCGCTGCTGCCCTGGCTGCCCATGGCGCCGGCCACTGCACCGGCCAGGGTGAAGGCCTTGATGCTGCCGGTGGTTTCGGCTTCGACCGTGAGCTTGCCCACGGCACCGTCGGACCACACCAGCGAGCTGCCGCTGATGCGGGACAAGGTGTCCTGGCTGATCTTGTTGACCGCGATGGCCGCACCGATCGACCCCGCCGACGAACTGCCCGAGCTGCCGCCCTGGGCGATGGCCAGCGACAGGCCACCGGCGATGGCGAAGATGTCGGCGTCATCGACGGCGCGCACCAGGGCGTCGCTCAGCCCCATGGACCCAGCCACACCACCAGCCTGGAACAGCACGCCGCTGTTGAGGATGCCCGCCGAGGTGGCGCCCGTGATGTAGTTCAGCGACACCGAGCCTGCCAGCGAGCCGGCCATGGTGTTGCCGCTGTTGGCGCTGCCCTGCGACACCGCGCCGCCCACACCGGCGGCCAGCGTCCAGACGTCGCCGTCGTTGTCGGCCAGCACCGTCAGGCGCCGGTCGGGCGTGGTGCTGTTGGTCTGGTCAAGCGGCGCACCGCGCAGAACGATGTTGCTGTTGCTGATGGTCGATTCGGTGACCGACTCGATGTCGTTCCAGCTGAAGGCGCCGGCCAGCGCCACCGCGCTGGTGCCCTTGGCCGGCTGGCCCGAGGTCAGGTCCTGCTGCGCCTTGGAATATGCCAGGCCGCCGCTGGCGGCGATGATGCGCGCGTCGTGGTCAGCGATCACTGCAAGCGAGTCGGCCGTGACCAGCCGCGCGGCGAGGCCCGCGCTGGTGTGGTCGTCGACGAAGTTGACCGAAGCCGCCGCCGCGATGGCCACCCCGGTGCCCGACTGCTTTTGCGTGTTGGTGGCACCGCCCTGCTGACCTGTCTGCGGCGAGGTGGTCACTGCCGAGGTGTTGACGCCGGCCACCGGATTGGTGGCACCCTGCGACTGGGTCTTGGTGCCGGCTTCCTGCTTGTTCGTCGCCTGTGCACCTGCCACCGAGAAGCCGTAGATTTTCGGGTCGGAGTCAGCGACGATGGAGATCAGGTTGCCGACGTTGACGCTGCCGGAGGCTGCCACCGGATCGTCCGTGATCACGGCGCTGGAAGAACTACCATCGGTCAGCGCCGCGGCAGGCACCAGCGTCAGCGCACTGCGCGAGACCGAGGCCACCTGGTAGGTGCCGTTGTTCACACCAGCATTCGTGACCGTGATCGTCTGTCCCGGCGCAAAACCGTCGGCCAGCCAGCTGCCGCTGTCGCGCAGGATGGAGTCGGGCGCGCTGACCGACGCCGCGCCGGCAGCAGCACTCTCGTCGGCAAGGCGCTGGTTCGGGTTGACCGTGATCCGGTCGTCGTCGACCGACAGGATGGTGAAGCTGCCGTTGTTCGACACACTGCCGCTGACCGTGATCGTCTGGCCGACCGAAAAACCGTCATCAACCCAGCTACCGCCGCTGCGGCCAATGGTGTCGGCGGCAACCACCGACAGCGTGTCGACCGTGGCGCCGGTGGCCGTGCCGTTGGTGACCTTGGCACCCGGGATCAGGGTGATCTTGTCGGCGCTGACTGCAGCGATGACATAGCCACCATCGTTGGCGCCTGCGCCATCGACCCGGATCGTCTGACCCGCCGCGAAGCCGTCGTCGAGCCAGCTGCCAGCGCTGCGCGTGATCGTGTCAGAGCCCAGCGGCACGTCGGCAAAGCTGAGCGTGGGTGCGCCACTCATCACATGACGGGTCACCGTCTGGGCTGTGCCGTCGGCCAACCCTTCGGTTGCCGACAGCGTCAGCGTCGTCGCGCTGACTTCCTCAATCTCGTAGTAGCCGTCGTTGTCACCGCTGCCCTGCACCGTGATGAGCTGGCCGGGGGCGAAACCATCGGCGAGCCAGTCACCCGAGCTGCGGGTGATGGTGTCGCGGGTGTCCTGGTTCGAGGCGGCGTTGTCGGTGAAGGTCAGCGTGGGGATGCCGCTCAGTTCGACGTTCTCGAAGCGTAGCGCCGGGCCGCTGGTTGCCGAGTTGACGAAGGTCAGCGCCGGTGTGCCGGACAGGTCGGTGCCATTGCCGACGAAGGCGCGGGTCACGGCGTCGACATCGTTGAGGGTGACCGATGCGCCGATGCTGGTGGCCGACTCCTTGGCCACGCCGCCAGCGATGTTGTAGATCTGCGGATCGTTCTTGGCCTTGAGCAGCAGGTCACCACCAGCGTCGATGATGGCCTTGTCACCGATCCAGGCCTCGGCGACGCTCTTCTGGTAAACCACGCCGGCCGAGCCGTGCACACCGAGCTTGGCGGCCTTGCCCTGCGCCATGTCGATCAGGATCGTGCGCTGGTCGGCCTCGGCCTCGACCTCGACATCCTTGACCGCCTTGACCACGGCGCTGTCGGCAATGCGCGCGACTGCAGTGTTGCCCAGGTCGAAGAACGACACCGAGCCACCAATGCCGGCCTTGACGGGGTCGATGGTCGTCAGCGCGATCTGCCGGTTCAGCGGAGTCTGGCTCTTGACCGCGTTGGCGCGTGCGATGTAAGCCTGCACCGCCGGGCTGCTGGCGACATAGTTCGTCAGCATGCGGTCGAAGCGGCTCCAGCCCACCTTCTCGCCCACCAGGTGCAGGCCGTTGACCTCGGTCGCAGCATGCACCTGCACGGTCTGGTCGGCATCGTCGGCCACTGCGGCGTCGGCGTTGACCTGCGCACCTTCGTCGATGAAGGCCTCGACGGTGTTCGTGATCAGCCGCACCTCGACCGAGCCGGACAGGCCGAAGTTGTTGCCCGCCGCACCGTTGCGCAGGTAGGACGTGAAGATACTGTTGATCGGGCCGACGTTGAGCAACTCGAGCACGGTGTCGATCACCGCGTCGGTCGAGCTGAAATCAATGTCGTCCCACGCAAAAGGCTCGAAGTAGGTCGCATCGACCTTCACCAGCCCGCCCGCATCCACACGCGCGTTCTTGCCAATGTGGCTCTTGACATCGTTGGTGAACCGGGTCACCGCAACCGCGCCGCCGAGCGCGGCGCCGTCGGACGTGGTCTGGCCCACGGCAGTGATGTTGTTCTCTTCGGTCAGCTTGGCGGTGACCGTGATGTCGCCAGCGGCCTGCACCACCGCGTTGTCGGCAATCGACGCATCCACGCTGCTGTCGGACTGCGCATACGAGATGGCACCGGAGATGTTGACCTTGCCGGACTTCAGCATCGGGAACATCAGGTTGACCAGCTTCTCCTGCGCAAAACCGCCGTTCTTGCCGGTGGCACCGATCAGGCCGTTTGCCGCGTCGCGGCCAAACTGGCCGATCTGGTTGTTGATCTGCGTGTCCAGCGAACTCGTCGAGCCGAGGTTGCGTGCCTCGCTGTCGGTGATGTTGTGGTACATGTCGTGCCAGGCCTGGACATCGACATCGCCGCTGACGCGCACATCGCCCCCCAGCTTGGCCTGGGTGTCAACCTCGAGCAGATTGAACGCCACGGCGGCACTGCCGCCGCTGCTGCCCATGTTGGCCACCATGGCGGCCACCAGGATGTCGGTGGACGCCGATGCGTCGACCTCCACGCTGCCACCGCGCACCTGGGTGTTATCGCCCAGGACTGCCAGCGTGGTGCTGTCAGCCATCGAGCCGGCAAATGCGATGCTCACCGGCTTGTTGCGCCCCAGCGCGGACGAGGTGGCGGTCGACAGGTTGTCGGTTTCTGCCGTCAGCTCCAGGCTGCCGGCCTGGATGCGGGTGGTCCCCAGCACCTGTGATTTTGCCGTCGCCGACGAATCGGCCCATGCGGCGTTGACCGACAACGCAGCCGGAATTGCAAGCCCCGAACCAAGCGGCGTGGCGCGCGAGAAGGCCTGCGAGCTGATCGTCATCAGCGCCACCGAGGTCAGACGGGACGCGCCAAGCACCTGCACGTCAGCAACGGCATTCGACAACGTGACGATCGACGAGCCGGTGAACGGCGTCACCAGGTCGACCAGGTCCTCGAGATCGGGGATCGTAGGCGTGCCCAGCACGGTGGCATTGGACACGGGCCCCTGGGTGGTGAGCTGTTCCGAGGGCTTGAGCGTCAGGGTGAACTCGGACACCGAGTCGACGATGTACGACCCATCATTCAGCGACGGTGAACCCGCCGTGGGCGCCACGCCGGTGGCATCAGGTGTGCCGGTGATGGTGACCGACATGCCGGGCAGGAACCCATCGGTCACCCAGCTGCCGCTGTCGCGCACGATGGTGTCGCCCGCTGCGACGCCGTCGGTGAAGGTCAGCAGCGGATTGCCGTTCATCTCGACGTCGGGCGGCGGGATCAGCGAGGTGTCGGCCAGTGCCCCGATGTCGACCACGTTGCCGGACACGATGGCATCGGTCAGCGTGATGCGCGACACCGCATCCTTCTTGAAGCCGAACACACCAAAGCGCTCGGACGCGTCGGCGCTGATCTCGATGGCGTCGCCCTTCAGGGTGGCACCGCTGATGCTGATCACGGCCTCCGGCTTGGCGATGTTCAGCGTGCGCACGATGCTGGCGGCACCGGCCTTCAGGCCGATGTCACCGGCCGAGAAGCTGCTGCCCGCCTGCACATCGGCCAGCAGCTTGGCGCCAGTGTTGACCTCGATGCTGGCCGCACTGAGCTTGATCGAGCCCGAGTCCGCGACGGCCACCCCCGAGGTGAGGGCCGAAGTGAGGAGTTCCACCCCGGTGTTGATCTCGATGGCATCGGCAAACACCGTGATGTCGCCGCCACGTGTGCCCAGGCTGCCTTCAAAGACCACGGCGTCCTGCTCGAAGTCGTTCAGCAGGTTCCACAGCGACTCTGGCAGCGCCGCACTGACTTCCTGGAAGCCGAAGATGCTGACGCCCTGGTCCAGCACACCGCTGATCGCGCCCAGCGCGATACTGTCGTCGCCCAGCAGGCCCTGGACCTTGATGCCGTCGACGTCCACCGCATCAAACAGCCCCTGAGACACGCTGTCCATCAGCACCTGGATCTTGGCGACGCCGGACACGTCGACCTGCTCGATCCGGATGTCGTTGTCGCCGCTGCTGCCGTTGACCAGCAGCACCCCGCTGTCCAGCGTGGCCGACAGCAGCAGCCGGGGCTCGACCGTCTCCAGCATCAGCTTGCGCCGTGGTCCCGGCTTGGCAAGACGCTGGCGCGCCATGCGTGCCTGTGTGAGACGGGAGGCAAGATGCTGAATCCACTGCATGGCCGATCCTTCAACAACAAACGGCAGCGCCGAACACCGGCAACTGCAGGCACAAACGCACAAAAGGCCCCGCACGATACGCCTGCGAGGCCTTGCTGTCACATCGGCTTACGATATAGGAGAACGGATATAAACAGCGCCCAGGCGCGACCGGGCGTGCGCTTGAGACCCCCCCCTGTTCATGGGGGAGAGACTGGTGGAAACCGCCGCTCAGGCCGGCGCCACGAACCCCGGCCGCCGCCTCGGCTGCACACCCGCCACCGCCAGCAGCGATTCCACGCAGTCGCGCAAGGATTCGTCCAGCGGGCGGAACGACACGCCCAGCAAGGCGCGGATGCGCTCGTTGCGCAGGTCGCAGCCGGCCCAGATGGCGCGCATCTCGGCCTCGCGCTCGCGGATGCGCTCCGGCTGCTGGTCGACCACCGGCGCCGCGTCATGGCCCAGCTCGGGCAGCAGGCGCCCGATGTCGGCGTTGATGTCCTCCACCCGCCGCATCTCGGCCGACCAGGCGATGTAGCGCTCGCCGTTCTTCACCGCCGCGCTCTCCAGCAGGCCGATGTGGCAGGCCGCGTCGTCGCGCACGTCCACCGGCATCCAGGGCCGGTAGACCGCCGTCTGCGGGCAGTCACCGCGCAGCATGCCGGCGACAAGCTTCTGCCACGGACCCATGTCCTGCTGGTGCGCCGACAGGATGGGCCCCAGGTTGTCGCCCGGGCAGCAGGCCACGGACTCCCAGCCACCGTGCTGCGCCGCAGCAGCCGCAAACAGCCGTTCGGCCAGCACCTTGCCCATGGAGTAGCCCTGGCCACGCTCGGGGCGGCGCTTGGGGTTGGTCTCGTCGGGCCAGCGGTCTTCGTTGCACACCGGGCGGCGCACCAGTTCCTGCAGGTCCATCTCGGAGATCACCGCCGCGATGCTGGAGGTGACCACCACCCGCGTCACCGTGCCCGACGCGTTGATGCTGCCGATGATGTGCGCACACACACGCTCGATGCGCGCCTGGTCGTCGTAGGTGCTGAGGTGCGACAGATGGGCCACGCCATGGCAGCCACGGAAGACGGTGTCGTAGCAGCCGGGCTGGTCCAGGTCGGCCGCGTGCAGCGTGAGCCGCCCGCTGGCAAAACCCGGCATCGCCCGCAGAAACCCCACCCGCGCCAGGTCGGACGGGTCGCGCACGCAGGCACGCACCCGGTGGCCACGGTCCAGCAACTGGCGCACCACCCAGCCACCGATGAAGCCGGCAGCACCGGTGACGGCCACGTTGGCACTGCGCCTGGGCACGGGAGACATGTTGACCTCGCTTTGCAGTCTTGCAGCCACCCGGGCGGCGCCCGGCCCATGGCCTTGGCGGCCCACGCTAACACCGGGATTCCGGCCGCGGAGTCGGCCCGGTGACAGCCTGCGGTGCACTGCGCGCGCCACATTCGCCGCAGCACAACGCCCCCGAGGAGACACCATGAGCACCCATGCCCCCGCCAATGCCACCCACAGCCTGGCCGTCGACGGCGAGATCGGCATCGTCACCGTCGCCTACCCACCGGTGAACGCGCTGTCGCGCTCCATGCGCCAGGCCATCATCGACGGCATCGCCGCGGCCCAGGCCCACCCCGCCGTCAAGGCCATCGTCTTCATCTGCGACGGCCGCACCTTCCTGGCTGGCGCCGACATCACCGAGTTCGGCAAGCCGCCGCAGGCGCCGTCGCTGATGGAGGCGCAGGACATGATCGAGAACAGTTCCAAGCCGGTGATCGCCGCCATCCACGGCACCTCGCTGGGCGGTGGGCTGGAGGTGGCGTTGTGCTGCCACTACCGCGTGGCCGTGCCCAGCGCCAAGTGCGGCCTGCCCGAGGTGCACCTGGGCCTGCTGCCCGGGGCCGGTGGCACGCAGCGCCTGCCGCGCATCGTGGGCGTGCCGCAGGCGCTGGACTTCATCACCAACGGCACCCATGTGCCGGCCGCGCAGTGCCTGGCCAGCGGCCTGGTCGACGAGATCGTGCCCGAGGGCCAGCTGCGCGAAGGCGCCGTGGCCTTTGCGCGCAAGGTGCTGGCCGAGGGCCGGCCGCTGCGCAAGGTGCGTGATGCGGACGACAAGGTGCTGCCGGCGCGTGGCAAGCCCGAGCTCTTTGCCGACTACCGCAAGGCCAACGCCAAGCGCTTCCGCGGCTTCCTGGCGCCCGAGTACAACATCCGCTGCATCGAGGCCGCCGCCAACCTGCCCTTCGACGAGGGCAAGGCGGTGGAACGCAAGCTGTTCCTGGAACTGGTGGGCGGCATCCAGTCGCAGGCCCAGCGCTATGCATTCTTTGCCGAGCGCGCCGCCGCCAAGATCCCCGACGTGCCCGACAGCACGCCCACGGTCAAGGTGGCCAGCGTGGGCATCATCGGCGCCGGCACCATGGGCGGCGGCATCGCCATGTGTTTTGTCAACGCCGGCATCCCGGTGACCCTGGTGGAAACCAGCCAGGCGGCGCTGGACAAGGGCCTGGCCGTGGTGCGCAAGAACTACGACAACACCGCGAAGAAGGGCAAGCTCAGCGCCGAGCAGGTGCAACAGCGCATGGCGCTGCTGACGGGCAGCCTGGACATGGCCGCCCTGGCCGGCTGTGACCTGGTGATCGAGGCGGTGTTCGAGAACATGGCGGTGAAGCAGCAGATCTTCGCCAAGCTCGACGCCATCTGCAAACCCGGCGCCGTGCTGGCCACCAACACCTCGGCGCTGGATGTCAATGAGATCGCCAGCGCCGCCAGCTCGCGGCCCGAGGCGGTGGTGGGCATGCACTTCTTCAGCCCGGCCAATGTGATGAAGCTGCTGGAGGTGGTGCGCGGCAGCAAGACCAGCCACACCGCCCTGGCCACCGCCATGCAGATCGGCAAGAAGATCGGCAAGGTGGCGGTGGTGTCGGGCGTGTGCCCCGGCTTCATCGGCAACCGCATGCTGCGCGCCCGCGGCGAACAGGCGCAGGCCATGCTGATGGAAGGTGCCATGCCCTGGGACATCGACCGCGTGCTCTACGACTTCGGCATGCCCATGGGCCCGTTCGCGATGAGCGACCTGGCCGGCCTGGACATCGGCTGGAGCAAGGAGACCAGCCAGGGCGCCACCATCCGCGAGGTGCTGTGCGAGATGGACCGCCGTGGCCAGAAGACCGGTGCCGGCTACTACGACTACGACGAGGCCCGCAACGCCAGGCCCGGCGAGGTGACCAGGAAGATCGTGGGCGATTTCATGGCCAAGCAAGGCCACGCGGCACGCCCGATCAGCGACGAGGAGATCCTGGAGCGCACCGTCTACGCCATGGTCAACGAGGCCGCCAAGATCCTGGAAGAAGGCATCGCCCAACGGGCCTCCGACATCGACACCGTCTACATCAACGGCTACGGCTGGCCGGTGTACCGGGGTGGCCCGATGTTCTATGCCGACACCGTGGGCCCGGCCACCGTTGTCGCCAAGCTGCAGGCCTACGGTGACCGCATGGGCGCGGGCTTCAGCATCTCGCCGCTGCTGCTGAAGCTGGCGGCCGAGGGCAAGCACTTCACGCGCTGACTGGGCCCACCCCCTACGCGCTGCGCGCGCCCCCTCAAGGGGGCAACGCCAGTGGCCCGGCAGAGCCGGCTCCACGGCGTTCGCTTGGCTCGACCGTCTTCATGCAGAGGCTGCAACGCCTGTCCGGGACTCTCCGATGAACCGCCTGCTCATTGCCAACCGCGGCGAGATCGCCATCCGCATCGCCCGCAGCGCCGCCGACCTGGGCCTGGCCAGCGTGGCCGTGTTCTCCGAAGACGACGCGGCAGCGCTGCACACCCGCGCCTGCGACCAGGCCCTGCCGCTGCGCGGCCAGGGCCCGGCGCCCTACCTGGACGCGGCACAGCTGGTGGCCACGGCGCTGGCCGCAGGCTGCGACGCGGTGCACCCGGGCTACGGCTTCCTCAGCGAGAACGCCGACTTCGCCCGCCACTGCGCTGCGGCAGGCCTGGTCTTCGTCGGGCCCGACCCGGCGACGCTGGATGCCTTCGGCGACAAGGCGCAGGCCCGCGCACTGGCCCAGGCCGCCGGCGTGCCGGTGATGGCGGGCACGGCCCGTGCCACCACGCTGGACGAAGCGCTGGCCTTCTTCGCCGCCCTGCCCACCGGCGCCGGCCTGATGGTGAAGGCCGTGGCTGGTGGGGGTGGGCGTGGCATGCGGGTGGTGCAGTCGGCCGATGACCTGGCCGCCGCCTGGGCCCTGTGCCAGGGCGAGGCGCAGCAGGCCTTCGGCAACCCGGCGCTGTACGTGGAGCAGCTGTTCCCACGCGCCCGCCACATCGAGGTGCAGGTGGTGGGGGATGGCAGCGGTGCTGTCAGCCACCTGTGGGAACGGGAATGCAGCCTGCAGCGCCAGCGGCAGAAGCTGATCGAGATTGCCCCGGCGCCCGGCCTGCATCCTGCGGTGCGCCAGCGGCTGCTGGACGCGGCGCTGGCCATGGCCCGGGCTGCGCGCTACCGCAGCCTGGGCACCTTCGAGTTCCTGGTCGACGCCACCGACGCGGGGCCGGAGGCGGCATTCGCCTTCATCGAGGCCAATGCCCGGCTGCAGGTGGAGCACACCGTGACCGAGGCCGTCACCGGGCTGGACCTGGTGGCCGTGCAACTGCGCATTGCCCGCGGTGCCACGCTGGCCGACCTGGGCCTGGTGCAGGCACAGATCCCGCCACCGCGGGGCATGGCCTTGCAGGCGCGGGTCAACCTGGAGACCATGGCCGCCGACGGCACGGCACGGCCTGCCGGCGGCGTGCTGACGGCCTTCGAGGCGCCGGGCGGGCCAGGCTTGCGGGTGGACGCCTGCGGTTATGCCGGCTACCGCACCAGCCCCCGCTTCGACGCGCTGATCGCCAAGCTCATCGTGCACATGCCGGGCGACGACCTCGCCCTGCTGGCACGCAAGGCCGAGCGTGCGCTGGCCGAGTTCCGCATCGGTGGCAGCGCCACCAACATCGGCTTTCTGCGCGCCCTGCTGCGCCACCCGGCGCTGGCGGGAGCCGGGGTGCACACGCGCTTCGTCGACGAACACATCACCGCCCTGCTGGCCGACGCCGCGCGGCCCGGCCCCCAACTGCACGTGCTGCCGCCCGCCGCGGCGGCCCCCGCCCCGGCGTCCGGCCTGGCCGGCGCCCGCGTGGACGCACGCGATCCGCTGGCCGTGCTGGACTACGGCCGGCGCGACGAGCAGCCGCCGCCAGGCACAGCCGCTGAGCAGACCGGCGGCGCCGCCCCCGACGGCACGGTGCCGGTGCTGGCGCCGATGCTGGGCACCGTGGTCAGCCTGGAGGCGCAGACGGGCGATCTGCTGGCCGCCGGCCAGCCGCTGCTGGTGCTGGAGGCGATGAAGATGCAGCACCTGGTGGCCGCGCCGGTGGGCGGTTATCTGCGCGCCGTCACCGTGGCGGTGGGTGACACGGTCTACGAAGGCCACCCACTGGCGCACCTGGCCCCGTCGGCCGACGCGGTGGCCGAGGCGGCGGTGGGCGCCGACATCGACCTGGACGCCATCCGCCCTGACCTGGCCGAGGTGCTGGCGCGCCAGGCCGGCCTGCTGGATGCCCAGCGCCCCGACGCCGTGGCGCGCCGCCGCGCCACCGGCCAGCGCAGCACGCGCGAGAACATCGCCGATCTGGTCGACCCCGGCAGCTTCCATGAATACGGCGGCTTGACGGTGGCCGCGCGCCGCCGCAGCACGCCGATGGACGAACTGGTGGCCACCACACCCGCCGACGGCCTGGTGATGGGCCTGGCCCGCGTCAACGGCGCCCACTTCCCCGACGACCGCGCCCGTGTGGCGGTGGTGGCCTACGACTACACCGTGATGGCCGGCACCCAGGGCCGCAAGGGCCACGAGAAGAAGGACCGCATCTTCAAGCTGGCCGAGCAATGGCGGCTGCCGCTGGTGCTGTTTGCCGAGGGCGGCGGCGGGCGGGGCAGCGACACCGACAGCTACACCGTGGGCGCGCTGCAGCTCGACACCTTCCACCGCTTTGCTCGGCTGTCGGGCCTGGTGCCGCTGGTGGGCATTGCCTCGGGCCGCTGCTTTGCCGGCAATGCGGTGCTGCTGGGCTGCTGCGACATAGTGATCGCCACCGCCGATGCCAGCATCGGCATGGGCGGCCCGGCCATGATCGAAGGTGGCGGCCTGGGTGTGTACGCCCCGGAGCAGGTGGGCCCGCTGGCGGTGCAGGTGCCCAACGGCGTGGTCGACATCGCGGTGGCCGACGAGGCCGAGGCGGTGGCCGTGGCGCGCCAGTACCTGGGCTACTTCCAGGGGCCGTTGGCCGACTGGCAGTGCGCCGACCAGCGCCACCTGCGCCACGTGGTGCCACCCAACCGCCTGCGCGCCTACGACATGCGTGGCGTGGTGCAGTTGCTGGCCGACAGCGGCAGCATGCTGGAGATCCGCCGCGGTTTCGGCCTGGGCATGATCACCGCGCTGGTCCGCATCGAAGGCCGGGCCTTCGGCGTGGTGGCCAACAACCCGGCGCATCTGGCCGGTGCGATCGACAGCCCAGCCGCCGACAAGGCCGCACGCTTCATGCAGCTGTGTGATGCACACGACATCCCGCTGCTGTTCCTGTGCGACACGCCGGGCAACATGGTGGGCCCCGAGCATGAGAAGACGGCCCTGGTGCGCCATTGCTGCCGCACCTACCTGGTGGGCGCCAATGTCAGCGTGCCCACCTTCACCGTGGTCATCCGCAAGGGCTATGGCCTGGGCGCGCTGGGCATGGCGGGTGGCAGTTTCCATGCATCGGTGTTCACCATCGCCTGGCCCACGGGTGAATTCGGTGGCATGGGGCTGGAAGGCCAGGTCAAGCTGGGCCAGCGCAAGCGGCTGCAGGCCATCGACGACCCCGCCGAGCGGCTGGCCGAATTCGAGCGCCTGGTGGCCGAGGCCTATGAACGTGGCAAGGCGCTGAACACCGCCTCGGTGTTCGAGCTGGACAACGTGATCGACCCGGCCGAGACCCGCGCCTGGGTGCTGGCGGGCTTGCGCAGCATGCCCACCACCGCGCCGCGCCAGGGCAAGAAGCGCGCCTTCGTCGACGCCTGGTGAGCACCCGGCGCTGCACCGTCGGCTAGAATCGCCGGCTTGCCGCGGAGAGATGGATGAGCGGTTTAAGTCGCACGCCTGGAAAGCGTGTGGGGGTTAACAGCCCCCCGCGGGTTCGAATCCCGCTCTCTCCGCCAGTACCACATGAGCCCAGAAATATGAGTCAAATCAACGACTTGATGTTTCTGGGCTTTTCTCATTTACCACCTGTTGTTACCACATCGGATGGTCCGTTTGAAGCCGTGCCGATGGCCAGCAGTTGCCATTGATTGGCAGGCTATGGCCTTCCGGCACGGTGTGCTCGCCTGAAACCCCGGGCGGGGTTACCCCCAAAAGGCGGAAGTTGGTGCCCCTCCACGGTGGGATTCAGCGCCAGCCTCATTGCTCCTAAAGTCCTCCTCGGGGCCGTGACAGTGGTAGCCACCGGCGCACCGGCCACACGCGGAAACGCGGCGTGATCGTCCCGGCCCCGCCCGCCTTCCCCTTCCAGAGGTGGCAATACTGACTCCCGATGCCAGCTTCCGTTGCCCTCCTGCTCTGCACCATCCTGGCGGTCTCCGACGGTGACACGCTGACTGCCCGCTGCAGCGAAGGGGCACCCACGCTGTCGATTCGGCTGGCCGAGATTGACGCACCCGAGAAGGGGCAGCCCTTCGGACGCGCCAGCCGGGCCTCGTTGGCGGGCCTCTGTCTGGACAAAGCGGCCGAAGTCCGCCCCACTGCTCACGACCGTTGGGGCCGTACGGTGGCGCATGTGTCGTGTGCCGGATCGGACGCTAGCGCAGCCCAGGTCCAGGCAGGGCTTGCATGGGCCTTCACGCGCTACCTTAAAGGCCCGGAGATGCCCAGACTGGAGGAGGCCGCCAGGGCTGCGAGGGTAGGGCTGTGGGCGGAGCCTGAACCTATGGCGCCTTGGCTGTGGCGGCACCGAGGTCCGGTCCGGCATGTCCCGAAGCCTGCATAGGCGCCTGCCCCGGAGCCCTGGCTACACTGAGGTGATGAGACCCCTACGTGCTGCCACCCGAGGCGTCCTAGAGACGGTGGAGCAACGCACCGGCCGCCCCGTTCAGTTCATGCGGGATGACTCCCTCAAGGTCATGGCGACCCTGCAGAAGGCCCGCAACGGGGCGAGCTTCCATGTCCTTCGCTACAGGCCCACGGATGAGCACCTGGACTACCTGATCGCACATCAGGCAGCCTTCGTCCTGCGGTTGTTCGAGAACCCTCCAGACCAGCGGTTTGACTTCGCACCCGATGAGGCTAAGACGGCCACGCTCATGCGGGCGCTGATTCCTGCAGGACGCCCGCTGACGGCGACCGATGCGGCCACGCTGCCGGAATTCGCCAAGTTCACCGGGCAGTGGGCGATGATGAATATGCTGTCCGTCCCGGTTGGCATGCGTGTGGACGAGTGGATCGACACCACACTGCCGGACCTGAAGGACCTGCAGCGGGCAAACCTCGCGGTGCAGCAGCAGGAGAACGTCAGGATCATCTCGCATCGCGTGGGGGGGCTGTCGGTGCCTCGGGTGCTGCTCTCCGTCCTGGCGGCTTATGCGCAGTTCGTGGACCGCCTGTCGGGAACCAGCGGGTTCTCTGTCCCCTACCGGGCAGCCGGCTTGCAGGCGCTTGGCGCAGAACTGCTGAAGGCCTGGGATGAAGTCGACCACTCACCCACCCATGACGTCGAACTGATCGACCGTTGGGCGTCCCTCTGTGGGCTCGCCGGCCACTACTCCTGGGTCCCCTTCAAGCCATGACCAGCCAGCCGTTCACGTTTCGCCTGCCCATTCAGGACTTCGACACCTCACTGTTGCCGCCTGGGGCTCGGGTGGTGGGCTCGGATGCCTTCAAGGATGCCGTCGTTGATCACTTCGTGGGCGAGTACGGTACGGGCGGACAGGTCGTTGTGGTGGCGGTGGACGATACGGACATCAACGTGGTCCAACTGGCGCAAGGAGCGGACCCCCTCGACTTCGTGATGTCCATGCTGCAGGGCGGCCGCATTGCGGAGGCGGTGCCGTTCCTGGAGGCCATGGCAAAGACGGACCCGGACAGCGTCCCCGTCCTCTATAACCTCGGCATCGCCTACAGCGAACTCCGCCAACTTGACGAGGCGGTCATCCGCTTGAAGAAGGCCGTCCGCATCCAGCCCGGACACGCCCACGCCTGGACCGGCATCGGTGTGGCATACCAGCGCATGGGTAAGCGAGAGCAAGCCCTGGAGGCGCTTCAGCGAGCCGTGGCGGCGGCCCCTGATGATGGGTATGGTCTGCGCAACTTGGCGGGGACCCTCATGTCTCTGGGGCGGACCGGCGAGGCGCTGCCGCTCCTGCGCAGGGCTAGGAAGGCGCTGCCGCACGACCCCCAGGCAACCTATGGTCTGGCCATGGCGTTGGCATCGACTGGTGACGAAGCTGACGCGGATGAGGCCGACGAGTTGTACAAGGTCGTCATCGACCGTTGGCCCTCCAGCAAGTTGGCAGAACTGGCGCGGGAAGCCCGGACCAAGACAGCCCACAAGAACCTGAAGGCTGCCGTTGGTGGCGGGCTTCGACCCGACGTCATGATGTACCTCGCAGGGGCGCTCGACACCTTCGAGAAGGTTGGCCCGGCCAAGACCCGAGACATCGCCTTCGAGGTGGCGATGAAGGGCCAGGAAGGGCTCGACATCAACGACAGCGCCCAGAAGTACACCCTCAAGACACTGCCGGGCAAGTTCTCCGGCCTGCACCTCGTGGCGATCATGTATGCCGGATTCAGGCAGTTGGACCCTAACCTCGATGCTGGGATCGACTTTGCGGCCGAGTACCAAGCTGCCCAGGCGATGAGGCCGCCGAAGTGATGCCGGACCCTGCCGATACGGGGACCCCGCAGTCGCCCATGCTGGTGGACGTCAAGGCCCTGGCGCAGGCTCTGGCCGACTTCGCCCGTGAGCGCGATTGGGAGCAGTTCCACTCGCCCAAGAATCTGGTGATGGCCCTGACCGGAGAGGTTGGGGAACTGGCCGAGGTGTTCCAGTGGATGTCCGAAGATGCATCGAAAGACGCTGCCCGTGACCCCCGCACGGCGCAGTCAGTACGACACGAGTTGGCCGATGTTCTCCTCTATTTGGTCCGTGTGGCCGATGTGCTTGGCGTGGACTTGAACGCGGCGGCGGCGGAGAAGCTTCGCCTGAACACTGAGAAATATCCAGTGGGCTCAGCCCGCGGTAACAGCAGGAAGTACACCGACCTATAACGAGTGCCAGGGAGGCCCCGTTGATCGTTTATCAAGCCGAGAAGCAAGAATTCATCGCGGACGTCAGACGAGGCAATATTGACGACGTAATACTTGACAACTTCAAGTCGAGGATCGGGAGGTCCGTTGCCAAGAGCGAACAGCGATCCTGGGGAAACTCGCTGCAGCATATGGCTAACGTCCTAGACGACGGAACCATCCCAGATGATCTCGCAGTAGCCGTAGAGTTTGTGCTGCAGCCAACCATGAAGCGGATCGACGTGACTCTTGCGGGCCACGGTGCAGACGGAACGCTGCAAGCGGTTATCGTCGAATTGAAGCAGTGGGAGACTGCGCGGGCAACTACCCGGGACGGTATCGTTATGACGCGTGTCGGCGGAAGCGATGGGCCCGAAGTGCATCCGTCCTATCAGGCTTGGTCCTACGCAGCATTCATGCGCGGCTTCAACGAAGCGGTTTACGATGAAAAGCGTGGTATTGGGCTGCAGCCGTGCGCCTTCCTGCACAACTACAGACGGGACGGGGTGATCGACTCACCTCACTACGAAAAGTACCTGAAAGAGGCGCCCCTGTTTGCCAAGGGCGAAGGGAGCAAGCTCCAGGAATTCATCCGGCGACACGTCCCAAAGGGTGGCGGCAAGGCCGTGCTCATCGAACTGGAGAATGGCCGCATTCGGCCCTCCAAGGCCCTTGCAGAGGCCGTGATGGGCATTGTGGAAGGTCATCAGGAGTTCGTTCTCCTAGACGACCAGAAGGAGGTATTCGAGGCGTGCTTGGAAGCGGCACGAGAGGCCAGTCCGGGTGCCCCGCGAGTTGTGATCGTGGAAGGGGGCCCAGGCACCGGGAAGTCGGTCGTTGCGGTCCATCTGGTCGGCGCACTGCTGGCGCATCACAACTTTGCGATGTACGTGTCAAAGAACGCTGCTCCACGCCGGGTGTTTGTAGACCGCCTCGGCTCGACCATGGGGGAGAGGGGCATGCTTTCTGGGCTCTTCTCGGGTACCGATAAATTCATGGCTGCCGTATCGAATGAGTACGGGACCATCGTTGTGGATGAGGCGCACCGACTTACTGAGAAGGGGGGCTTCATGGGCAACCTTGGCGACCACACGGTCAAGAACATCGTGAACGCGGCACGCTGCGCGGTTTTCTTTATTGATGAGGATCAGCGCGTGACTTGGAGGGATGTAGGATCCAAGGAAGTCATCCGCCAGTATGCGAAGGAGCGAGGCGCGACAGTGGAGCAGTACGCCCTAGCGTCTCAGTTCAGGTGCGGGGGTTCGGATGGCTACCTCGCCTGGATCGACGACGTATTGGACATCCGGCCGACGGCCAACCAAACCCTCTCCGGTATTCCGTTCGACTTCCAGGTCTTCGACGACCCTGGGTTGCTCCACGCGGCAATAGAGGCCAAGAACAGCAACAACAAGGCCCGTGTCGTCGCGGGATATTGCTGGCCCTGGAAGGGCAAAAAGCAACCCGAGGTCAAGGACATAGTCATAGGCGCATACGAACGGTGCTGGAACCTCACTGTAGACGGGAGTTTGTGGATTGTGTCGCCTGAGACAGTCAATGAAGTTGGGTGTATTCACACCTGTCAGGGACTTGAGGTCGAGTATATTGGTGTGATAGTTGGCCCCGACCTGATCGTCAGGAATGGAATTGTTACCACTGTTCCAGCGGCTAGGGCAACGAAATTTGACAAATCATTGAATGGATTCAAGAGGGATCTAAAGCTGGACCGCGAAGGCGCCCTTGAGAAAGCCGACCGAATCATCAAGAACACCTACCGAACGCTCATGACGCGGGGCATGAAGGGGTGCTACCTGTATTGCACCGATGCTGAGACCCGAGAGTACTTCCAGCTTGCAATAGGTGGCCGGCCACTCATCGACAACTAGGGAATTGCGATGAGCGAATGGCGTGAGTGGGTCACCCTCATTGGTGCGGTTGGTGCTTTCATTGCTGGGGCAATAAATATTTTCTGGCAGTACAGGGATAAGCGTCAAGGAATTAAGGTGATGCTTGGCCCTGTTGTTCCGTCGATTCATCCGTACACATTTGTATCAGTGGTTAATCTTGGCAAGGATCCCGTCATCGTAAGAGACCTCGGATTTATCCTCGGCGACCTCAGCTTGATGTCATTTCCAATCGCTGTCGAGATTGACGAACACGATATGTCCCATTGGGGTACTGGCGACCTGAGATTGGCAGGTCGGGGTGACCACATGCAGCGTGCAATGGACTTACCGGGGGGTGTATCGGGAGCATATGCGATCACCACTGATCAGCGTTACCCTCGAGTGACCTTTGCCCCCGGTCTTGGTCGGATCCAGCGCATCAGAGTCTGGATTAGAACCCGCCGTGTCGACTACCTGCGGTAGGCGGCAGCTCCATGCCGAGAGCCATGCCGGGCGAGGGCGCCAGCCCGTTCATTCCCGGGGTCCCCGGCGTGCCCCTTCACCCACCGCCAGGACGCTCGATGGCGCCCGACCTGTTCCTCCAGGCGCAGCCATAGGTCCACCTTCTTGACTGGTTGGCCGGCCGAGGTGCGCTACCCCTTGGCCTTCCAATTCTTGGTCCAGGTGGTGTGCCCTTCTGGACATATTGGGACTCGGTGTTCGCCTGGACGAGGGACACGGGCATGATGACCGCGAGGGTCTTGATGGCTGGCTGCAGTCCCATTCAGTTGTTATTCGTGGCAGGCACGGCGCCCAAGAGGTGTCCTGCACGGGCCACCCTCGACCTGGACGTCCACACCCAGCGGGACACCTCGGGCATGAACTTGCCTGCCCTCGCTTACGCAGTCCGAGGGGGTGGCAACCGGGAATGTTGGGGCCCGGGCCGG
Organism: Pseudomonadota bacterium; assembly: GCA_040386375.1. Classification (GTDB taxonomy): domain Bacteria; phylum Pseudomonadota; class Gammaproteobacteria; order Burkholderiales; family Burkholderiaceae_C; genus Pseudaquabacterium. The sequence continues at coordinate 7,841 of JAZKFQ010000005.1, read as the reverse complement.
CATGCCGTGATGTTGCCCTACACCTACCTGTAGGCGGCCCAAAGACCCTCTCCGTTACCGAGTTGGAGCTACGACTTCAGCCCAGCCGGTCGTGGCCTGCGGGGTCGGAAGCATTTCCTACCGCTCGGCAGTGTCCAGCATGTCCGCCCCACACTTTGGGCATGCGTACTTCTCGCCTGGATACCCTGGCTCGTCAGGCCGCCGAGGCCGGGTCGCTAGGTCGAACACTTCAAGCCGTTCCCAGCTATCCGAATATGGCTGGTCGTTCTCCGAAAGCCTCGTGTAACCGCGGTGCCCGCAGTTCGGACACCTGTAATAATCAAAGGTTCGCATCGTCATGGACTTTTCCCCTATGCTCCCTTTGTTGCCGCTGCGACTGCCGCTTTGTCCACATTAACGGCACCGGTGTCGAGTTCGTAGGGCTCGCCTTTAATGACCTTTCGGAACAGGTCAACGGCAGCCTCCGTGTACCTGTGCGTAAGTTGCGGGGACTTATGGCCAAGCTTTAGGGCGATGTGGTACTTATTGTCATCTTCGGTGATGTCGTAGCCCTTATCGGCTTTTATTGCGGCAATGATCTTCCTCACTTCGTGCCAAGTATTGAAGCCCAACTGCTGGCCAACGCCCGTGGCAGCGTACTTGTAGTCAAGATTGACCTTGGATGGGTCGGCGAGCGATGTAACACCAAACAGCTTGGCGAAGTGCTCACCACTCTCAACAGCATGTGCAAGTTGTTCGAAATTGATGTTTACGTGCTTCTTCGGAATATTCGACCGAACCAGTTCTACAGAACGGGCCATCAGTGAACGCAACAGCTTGGTGTTAATCTTCTCCAGGTTGCCGGCGGTGCCAAATGCTTTGAAGACCCACTCAAACGAAGAAGCAGTAATGCTTTTGATACGCACGTTGACATCAGCCGCCACCGAGATGACGTGGTCCCGAGCGGGAAAGGATTCGGCAGTCAGCATTGGATTCCACTGCAGGATATAAATATTCGGTACCAGTTCCGCATCGGCCTTCACCATTCGATGCACGTCGTAAAGAATTGCTTTGATGTTGGGATCGTCTGCGCGGTAGCCAATGAATATCAGTGGGTGCTCTACGAAGTACGTCAACAGCTTCGCGCTCAGGTATTTGTGGTCTTCCTCAAATCGCTTGTAGTCTTCCTCACTGATGATGATTGAGTTTGGCTCGGTTCGGCATCCATGAATCTTAAAGATCTCGCCGATTGAAAGGTAGGGCTCACGCATAACCTTTTGACCAACGACTCGCTTGTAGTCAGTGAACAACGGCTCTATCACCTCGTCGTAGTTAGTCGTGACGATAGCATGCGCACTAATGTTCTTCAAAGCTTCGATTTCGGCATCCAACTCAGCCGAGCCATACGATCCAGAGGCGTCTGGCCCGAGGTTCTTAAGAAGTTCAGAGATGGTGTGCTTGATGAAGATATCGCTGGGTGCGTCGGCGGAAAAATACTCGACCGGAAAGTTCACTTTACCCTTGCCCCAGGCCCACTCGCGGTACTGGTCCGCAAACACTGACCCAATCTTCTTAAGGTCGCCCCCATATGTCTGCTTATAGTAGGCAAACTCCTTATCAATGAGGGGGCAGCTCTTAGCCAGCAGGGTCAGCAGTTCTTCCCAACTCGGGCCAGCGGCGTAGCGCCTCGTAAACCCAGACCCCACAAACAGAATTGGCTGACAACTGGCGTCAGCCAGAATTTTGGCGATGTCAGCCTTGACCTCTTCCTGGTACTGCTTGTAGTCCATCGGCATGCTATCCCTCCGGTGCTGTGTAGTGGTTGCGCTCGGAGCAAGTATGCCTGCGTCTCTAGTGGCCTGGGGCCTCCTCGTGCGTCGGATTTTGAGGAGGTTCCAACCTGTGATGCTGAGGGACGCAAGCACTCTGCGGGTGCCCGGCAATCTCGCTGGATAGCGAAAAAGCCGAACCACCTATTGGACCATCGCATCTGGCACCAAGTGAAGCCGCTGCTAGTCAATCGCTGAGCCGACCGCTGGCCTCTAGGATCAACGCGACGGCAGCCCAAAGCGGCAGACGTGGGTTCATGGTTAAGAAGTCCCCGAGCGGGCGCGGGGTATCCCCCAGAACGCTGTTTCGGGCCTCAGCTGCGCTAACGCCGGCTGCCCGAAGTAGTGAACGAATCCGTGGACGGGTTGCGGGCTCTAGGTCTGAAGCGATGCGAATCCCTGCGGCTCGCAGATGCCCCCGCATGAATGCTTCATCCTGCCAGGTTTGCCGGAGGTCGAGGGTGGCCCATTCGGCAATCCGTACTTGTCTGGCCTGCTGACCCCGGCGGAGGGCCTCAGGACAGCCCGGACGGGGCGTTGCAGCACGGGCTTTTGGACTCCCAATCGTCGATTGGTTGGTGACCGGTGGGGTAGTAGCTTGGATGACGGTATACATGATTTTGGACCTAATTGACGGTACCCAGATGCGCTTAGCAGTTCGGGTGGCACCAGAGAAATGAAAGCACAGTTCAGCCACAAATATCCAGTGGCTTCTGTGGATGGATCTAGGGACCACCCAAGACGAGGTTGGGGGCCTTAGGTGGGTTGCGGCGGAAAGTGATGAGCGCGCTTTGGATCGGCCGGTGAGTTGCCCCTTGAGGATACGAGACCACTGCCAGACACAGAGTGATGTGCGTCTGTAGGTGCCCGTGGAAATACCCCGGATGGGCTGCACCACTTTGAGTAATACAGGGGATGATGAAGGGAATGGGCGTCAAGGTAATACTCCTGCGTGGTGCCGGTTATGTTTTGCACCAAGTGCATACTGAAGGCGTGCCTTGGCCTGCCATGAACTGGGACACCCAAGGGTATACTTCATCTGTCCCTTTGGGATGGATCACCAAGACATAGACCAAGTGAGATATCTGCTTGGAGATCAACATCGTGGTCTATCCCCTTGGCAGACACTGCAGCACATCGGGCGGTGGACTATGGGGTCTCCTGTTAGGGGAGCTTTTAAGGTCTCAGCCTCTGGACCCTTCTATTAGGGGAGCTTTTTGATTCCACCTAGTTGAAGAGCCTTCGCCATGCTCGGTCCTGGCCTTCTTGGCTTATAGGGGCCATATTCACAAGACCACCGCCACCACCAGCCCAAAGGGTTGACTGTGCGGCAGCCTGTAGAAGATCCGCCCGGTACGATGAATCAATGACTCTTTGCTCTGCCCGAGTGCCGGTGTATGAGTCGATGTCCCCAGGATGGATGTCCATCCATGGACCAATTGCCTTGCTGATCAACCGGGCAAGTTGGGTGTATCGCTTGGCCTGGGTCTCGGAGTAAATCCCCCGCGTCACAGCATGGACGGCCTGAGTGCTAATGCTGGGGCAGTTGGTCAAGAGCATGAACAGGATCTTTCGGGATAGTGTGCGGGTAGCCATTCGTCCGGGTGTGGCCAGCATCAGTGCGCCTGTGAAGAGGTCGTCAATAACTGGGAAGGCGTGGCAGGCTTCATTTATTCCGTCAAACTGATCCATGAAGGACAGCACACGGCGGTTATCGTGAACCTTGGGGGTGTTCATAGTTTCCGTTCAGGCATGAAAAAAGCCGCTCGGTGGCGGCTCTGGTGGGGTGCTGCGGAGGTACCCGCATTACTGTGCAGTCAGGCTGCCGGTGCCTTGCGCTTCCTGGCTGGCCGACGGGTTGCCGTAAGCATTCCTCTTAGTGTTGCCAACTCACCTTTGTAGCGGTCTGGTTCGTTGATGCGGGCATCATCGAGCGCGTCTAGATACACCGCGACAGACCGCCGGGCGAACAATGACAAAGGTGTGAGTCGTCCCTCGAACTGGATAGCGGCAGCAGTGGACCTCAGGCGGTCTGCATCGGGCTTCGGAAACTGCAGTACGACCGTCGCAGTCTCACCCGGGGCGCGCCTCAACATCAGTTTGTCTCGGTTGCGTGTGGATTCCATGTTGGGTCCTTCTTGAAAATTGGCGAAATCGGTGAACAGATGCCCAGAGACAGCGGCTGATCTCCACACCATGAATGGGCGTGAGAACGCCGATCTGGAACCCCCATTGCCTGGGAACTCAGGGTCGGCTCGTTCTCCTATGGTGAGGCTTTCAAAAACTCGTTACGTGACAACGACTTAACCCCTCAAATCCTTGCACCCAGCCGGAGCGACATTGACCCTTTCGGTGGGTTTAGGCGCTAAAACGGGGGTATCCCCCGCACTACCGCTGCAGCCTTCCAAACCACCCCATGCACCCTACCCCCTGCCGAGATACCTACAGGCCAGCCACGGGGCCGCTAGGGGCCTTCCTGAGGCATTGGGGTTGACGGCATCCCGTCCAGAAAGCAGAAAGGGGCCATGCGGCCCCCTTAGGTATCGGTGGTGCGTCCCGACAGTTACTGTGCTGCCGGTGCCCAGCGGCTGACAACCCGCTGCAACTGGATCAGGCCCCACTCGCCCCCCTGGGCTGTCTTGATGCCCACGGCATTCAACTCATCCACGATGGCCCGCTGCGTTAGGTCCCTTGCCTGGAATGCCTCGATAGTGGGGCGCAGCTTGGCGGCGAACTCGGCAGCAGCGGCAGCACGGGTGCCATTCATGGGCTTCAGGCTGCCAGGGTTGCCCACCGATTCCCCTCGGGCCTTCTTGGCTGCCAAGGCATCCCGGATCCGCAGGCTGATCCTGTGGCCCTCTGCCTCTGCCATCGTCGCGTAGATGTGCAGCATGGTCCGGTCCGCAGAGGGGAAGTCACAGCACCGGAACTCCACCTTCTGCTCCATCAGGCCAGAGATGAAGTGGACATTGCGGGCCAGCCGGTCGAGCTTGGCAATGACCAGCACTGCCTTCTGCTTCTTCGCTAGGGCTATCGCTGCCTTCAGCTTGGGGCGCTTGTCGAGTGCATCGCTGCCCTTGCCCGTCTCGACCTCCTCAAACTCCTGCACCAGGGTCAGCCCACTGGCGCCCAGGTAGCGGGCCACTGCTTCCCGTTGAGCCTCAAGCCCAAGGCCCGACTTGCCCTGCCGCTCGGTCGAGACCCTCAGGTACGAGACGGCCTTGGTGGTGGGGTGCTTGGTCATGTCTTCCCTCTGGTGACTACAGACCCGTAGTGTAGTACGTGTGTAGTCAGGCAAGCAAGAGGCGGCAGCAAAGGGGCCGAATGGCACCCGGGGACACCCCCGAAGGTGGGCACCCAGATGGCGGCACCCAGTCAGGTGCAGCAGTCGGGAAGGGATGGGGCCCGGCGGTCACCCAGGCAGCACTGCAGGCGGTGGGGGCGGCCTGCTGTCGATCTGGCGGCGCGGGGGGAGTACCGGGGGGAAAGTCGCAAGGGCGCACGCGCTTATGGGCGCAGGCATTTTTTCGGCAAAACCTTGTCCGACCCGTCAATCCAGAACCGTGACCAGACTTCGGGCCTGATGCCAATAGCCAGCCGCTTCGTCCACCCAGAAGGGCACGTTGGCGGGCCCGCCTCCAGCGCCGTGGGACATCTCCCAGGTAGTGGCGTCCGGCGTTGATCCGAACAGCGCCCCTGCATCCACACCTATGGGCTTCTCGTCAGCCCCGAGTCCATACGCAAAGCGCAATGCCGGGTGCCCCCCAAGGCCCTCCAGGTCAGCCATTGGAACTACGGCAACTGCCAGTGAATGGCTGCCGCTGCACTCTGAATGACGGCACGGGAAGGTCACTCGGAACTCTGGCACCCAGTTCCCGATGGGCTTGGGGTTGTAGTGCCAGCTCCAGCCGGCCAGGTCGAAGAATCCGGCCCACTGGGCATCCAGGGCAGTCCTGAAGATGAGACCGTCATAGATCGCAGGCATCTGGTCACCTCGTGTGTGGTCTTCGTGATGCCTCGACTTCTCGCCGAGGCAGTCGGTGGATGGCAGTTCGATTGACCGATTCGGACTTGAGCCGGCGTCCGCGAGTTCGGCCTGCGATGGCTAGACGGCACACAAGAGCACATGATGCGCCACCCATGCGAGGTCTCTGGTACTAGTCGCGACTGAGCGCCTCGTCAATCTTGTCGGCGTACTGGGGCCAACGCTCCTTAGCCACGTCAGCAGATATCGTCTCTTCGGTATCCTCTGACCGGCCGATAGCCCAACCCTCAGCCTCACTCTCATACGTGAACGTCTTGTCATCGTTCATGTACAGCCTTGATGAACGCGTGTTGTTGCCACGCTTGAAGATCAAAATGCCCATCCAGCAAGGGTAGCAGTTCCTCCTAAGGGCGCTGCAGTTGTGACGGGTAGGTCACCTTAGAAATTGCCGCCAACTTCTGCGGAGTGCTGCTGCCGCTGCTGTAGAGCCCATAACTCATGGTGGCCTTCTCATGCCCCAGCAGATCAGCAGCCACCCCCTCAGCCACCCCGGCCTGTTCCAACTGGGTGGCTACCGTCTTGCGGATCGAGTGGAAGACATGTCCGGGACTGAATCCAAGGGCAGTCTTCAGGCGCCCAAACCGCTTGGACAGCGGATCGGACCGGACCCCATACTTGCCACCCGCTGTCGATGGGATCAGGTAACCATCGGTGGCCGCCCTGCTCAGGCGCTGCAGCAGCCCCATTAGGGCCGGATGGGCGGGCACCTCCCGGATGCCTGCATCGGTCTTGGAATCGGTGATCCGCAGCAGGCCATCGGCGCAGTCCACCACCTTCAGGGAACACAGTTCCTCGATCCGTGCCCCGGTGTAGGCGCCCAGGGCCACAAGGTCGGCCAGTGGCTGGTCACCCTGCCCCACTGCAGCCCCGTACACCTTGGCGAGGTCTGCCGGGGTGAAGGCTTGCCGCTGAACCGTCACCTTCTTGGCTGTCTTCTTCGCCAGCCTGAACGACCCCACGAATGGATCGGGGGTATCCACAGGGATGGTCCCGGAGTCCTGCAGGTAGCGCCAGAGGGAGCGGCAGCCGCCCATCATGCGTTCTAGGGTGGCCTGGGAGGCGCCCCCCGCAATGAGGAGGTCAGTCCATGCCTTGATCTTCTGCGGCTGCAGCGCACCGATGGTGCCGAACTGAGCAGCCATGGCCTTAACGTCCCGGTGCTGCTGGTCGATGGTCTTCTGGGCAAGCCTCAGGGATGCCTTCCAGTCTTCCACCAGTGGGGCCAACTGGATGGGCATGGGCAGGACACCGATGGTGGCCCGGTACATCACAGACCCCTCGGCCTGATCTGCCATCTTGAGGGCCTCAGCTTTGGCGAGGTCCTCGATTGCCGTCTGGGTGCCCTCGTCTTGGGCGTTGATGTAGTCCCGCCGCAGGCTCTCCCAGAAGGTCGCCTTGGCATCCGGTAGGGTGCCCCTTGCCTTGCTGATCTCGGCCTTCCAGCCTGCCACCAGCATCGCAGCACGAATGCCGGCCTCTAGCCTGCTGCCGGTCTCAGTTGACTTAACAAACCGCAGCTTCCCGATGATGTGGCGCACATCAGGGGGGACGGTCAGCACGGCATAGAACAGGTTGGCGCGTCTTTCGATGTGGCTCATATGACTCCCGGACAGGGATTCACATTACCACATTCTCTTACCACATCTAAAGGCCGTATTTCACCTTATACACAGGGGAAGACACCCCCGAAAACGGAGTGTCCCGCTCTCTCCGCCAGGAATTCACGTTTTACTGGGGTTAGCGCACGATTCACTTCGCACACCCGCCTAAAAACCCGCCTACCCGGAACTGCTGGGAAAGCCACAGAAAGCCACCGCTAACCCCGGTGGCTTTTTTCTTTTCCGCCCGCCGCTCCCCGTCTTGGACTGGATCGAGCGGCCAGGTTGGCCATCTCGGCGGCCGTGGGGCATGAGCGCGAGCGGATCACGGCGCTGTATTTAGGTTCGTCCGCGGTTATGCGCAGAAAGCCCGCTCCGCGCACGTCCGAC